>NZ_NWVE01000006.1:0-397654 GCF_002885915.1 Sinorhizobium sp. M4_45 | reverse complement strand
CGATGGCATCGATATCGATGCGATGGTGCGCCATCCGGTGCGGCAATACCAGGTCGCTGGCTGAGGGCTCTTGAATTGCGCGGTTGACGCGGCGGTACGGTTCAGATTCAAGAATCTGATGAATCGAACCGGCGAACCGAGCGTTGCAGAGTTGAAGGCGCAGTTGGCGGCACATGCTGCCGAAATCGCCGCGCTGAAAGCCGAGAAGGAAGCGCTCTCGCAGCGCATCGTCAAACTCGAGGAAGAGCTGGCGCTGGCGCGGCTGCATCGGTTTGCGCCGCGTAGCGAAAAACACGTGGATCGCCTCTTCAATGAAGCCGAACAGGTTGCCGATGAGGATGTCGCCGGCGGCGAAGATGGCGATGTCGTCGACCTGCCAAACACAGGGTTACCGGCGATCGAAAGCACGACGGGAAAGAAGCGCGGCCGCAGACCGCTGCCGGAACACCTGCCGCGCGAGCGCGTCGAGTATGACCTTGCCGACGATCACAAGGCTTGTCCCTGCTGTCATGGTCAGATGCATCGCATGGGAGAGACCGTTACCGAGCAGCTTCATATCGAGGTGAAGGCGAAGGTTCTGCAGAATGTGCGGTTCAAATATGCTTGCCGCCATTGCGACCGCACCGGGATCAACACGCCAATCGTTATCGCGCCGATGCCCGCGCAGCCCTTGCCGGGCAGCATCGCCACGGCCTCGACGCTGGCATTTGCACTGGTCCACAAATACGTCGACGGCACGCCGCTCTACCGTCTGGCCCAGGCCTTCGAGCGCGCCGGGGTTCCTGTCAGCCGTGGCGCTCTGGGTCACTGGGTGATCGGCTCGAGCGAAAAACATCTGTCCCGCATCTATGACGCCTTGAAATTGCGGCTCAGATCGCAACCTCTCATCCATGGCGACGAGACGACGGTTCAGGTCCTGAAGGAAAAGAATCGTGAGGCCACCGATACATCGTATATGTGGGCCTATCGGAGCGGCGAGGACAGTGACGAGCCGATCGTGCTGCTCGATTATCAGCCGGGCCGCGGCCAGATACACCCGCAGACCTTCCTCGGCGATTACCGCGGCATCTTGATGAGCGACGGCTATTCCGCCTGGCGCACGATGGAGGGCGCGATCCACCTTGGATGTATGGCCCATTCAAGGCGACGTTTTGTCAATGCTCTCAAGACGAGAAACAAACCCGGCGGGCCGCCGGAGCAGGCGCTCCGGTTCTTCGAACAGCTCTACCGGGTTGAAAGACAGGCGCGGGACAAAAAGCCGGAGCACGGTGAGACGCAGGCCGACAGCATTCGCCGCTTTCGCCAGCAACACAGCGTACCCATCCTGAATGCCCTCAAGACATGGCTCGACGAAATCGCCCCGAAGGTCTTGCCGGACAGCAAGCTCGGCGATGCCGTCTCCTATACCCTGAACCAATGGGAATATCTGACGCGCTACACCGAAGACGGCAGGATGCCGATCGACAACAACCTTCTCGAACGCGATATCAGAGTTTTTGCAACGCAGTGTTCATTATACACCCCCTCTTCAAGTATCTGTAAACATTGGAATTTGACTTTCCGGCGGCGACTGACACGGGCGCCCTTTACGCCTCATCGCAGTGGCGACGCGAGGATCGCGAAGATGCGAGGCGTTAATCTGGTACGGAGCCCCCGGGACAACCTGTTGGGCCGGCAGTATCCCGGCCGCGATCAGGCTGCGAATGCGATGAGCGGTGACGTTGCTGGCCTTGGCAGCTTCGGTCAGCGTCAGCCATTCTCCGTCTTTCTCCGCTGATTTATAGGCATGAATTCCACGCACGCGCCGGATCGAGCCGACGCGCTTTGCCGTCCAGCTCTTGCCTTGGGCAGTCGGCAATCCCATCCGATTCAAGGTCGCTGCGATGTGCTCATCAGACCAGCGGCTCGCCATACTCTCGATGATGGCCAAGGCATCATCGGACGTGACACATTCATGTTCACCGGATTGTGGTTTGCGCAAGCGGAGGGTGGAATGTCGACCGCCCTTCCAATGGATCGTCAGCACGATCTCGCAGTCAGCCTCATCAATGTTGACGGTAATGTCGTTTATAAGCGCGCGCACCAACTGCTGGCGCGTTCGCATCGTTACGCTGGACGATGACCAGGCTGCATCGAGATCTTCGGCAAGGCCGGTAAAATCGGGCGTGGGTGTCGCCGAGTTGTGCGTCTTGATATCGTCCAGTCGAGCTTCGTACTCGCTGACGCGGCGTAGTGATGTCTCCCAGTTCTTCTCGAGCTGGGCGGCAATCAGGCGATTATCCGGATCGCACGCCGCATAGCGTCGCTCGGCGAGCGATGCTTCGTAACGAGCTTGTTGCAACTCGAGTTCGAGAATGCGCTGTTGTTCACGTTGAGTTTCCATGTGGGTCCGCTCTGCAACAAGCGCTGCCTGAATTGCAATCGGTTGAACGACCCTCATCAACTCACGCGCAATCGCCGTGTCGACTCGCTGGCCGCCAAAACACATACACCGTGGTAATCCGTGCGCCGTCCGGCCGATGCATTGGTAGACAGGATAAGGGTAACGCCCTCGATAGGCTACCCTCAACCGATGCCCGCATTGGCCGCAGGTCATCAATCCGATCAACAGGGAGCGGCCGCCTCGCCCTGACTTGGCTCCATCGCGCTGACCGTATGCATTAATGGCAAGTTGCTTCTGATTGCGTTCGTATATTCCCCAGTCGATATAACCTTCATGGTGATCCTTCAAAAGAACATCATATTCGTCGAGTGGCCGGATGTGGCCGTACGTCTTGTGAGCGCGGCCATCGACGACTGCGGTTCGGCTCTTGCTTTTGCCATAGGCGTAAGCTCCAGCATAAAACGGGTTCTTCAGTACCGAGATCACATTGCGATAGCGGATTGGCGTCCAATCGAGCGCCGTCAGTTTCCTGCCATCCGAAGGGCGGGGAAAATGCATTCCTTCACGATGCAGCGCCAGATGGGTCTGACGAGCGCTTCCCAGTTGGCGAAAACGGCTGAATATCTGCCGCACTGCTTCCTGGACGCGAGCGTCAGGATCCAGCCCAAGACCGATCTCGCGATGCCAGATATAGCCAATCGGCACGCCGATGCGCAGTTCTCCTCGTCGTGCTTTGGACCGGACGGCTTCATACATGCGCGTTCGTAGAATACTTAACTCGAATTCGCTGATGCTTCCCTTCATGCCCAACAACAGCCTGTCGTTCGGACGGCAAGGATTGTAAACACCGTCGAGATCGATCACCCGCGCTTCAACCAAGCCACACAGTTCCAACAGGTGATGCCAGTCGCGGCCGTTACGCGCGAGACGGGAAGCGTCGAGACAAAGGATGGCGCCGACGTCACCAGCACACAGCCAGGCCACCAGCTTGTCGAACCCCGGTCGCGCAACTGTTCCGCTTGCCGAGCGGCCAAGATCGTCATCGATGACCTCGACATCTCGAAATCCACGCCGTCGCGCTTCCTCGACAAGTTCGTATTGGCGTCTTTGGCTCTCGCGATTGAGTTGCACCTGCGCAGGTGTGGACTGACGGACATAAACCACGGCCTTACGCTTCAAAAGCGATGCGGGAAGATCAACGTGCGTCATCGCTGTCCTCCGTGATCGTCGTCCCGCCCGCCTGCAGGATCAATTGCGCAAGGCGCAAAATCATTGCTTGTCGTTCCACGGCGCTCATCCGCGTCAGCTCGGGCGTTTCCAACGTCATGCTGAGCTGGCAGGGTTGTTTTACGATGGCGTGGTGCTGTCGCGCTTTCATCACATGCCTCCTCGATAACAGTTGCGTCATCCGAAAAGACTTGCCTGAGTCCATGATCCTTGAGTACCCGGTCAAGGTCCATCAGCGCTCGTAACGATACCTGCGGCTCTCCCAACTTCATTGCGGCACAGATCGCGCGGTCGAACATCCACCGCTCCACGGCCGTCGTCACACCAGGTTCGTGCTCAACAACGACGAGGTCGGATCCGCGGCGTTGCTCCCCGTAATAACGGCGGACAAACCGACCATACAGCGCGTGCCAGCGGTAATGGATCTCGACTTCTTCCCCGATATGGGCAGAATGTTCGGTAGATTGCCACCGGCAGGAAGAGTTGGCTCTTCAGCGATACCGCCGATGGAGCCAAGGCCAGCGCCGTCATTTACAGCCTCATGCTGACCTGCCGCGCCTCCCGCGTCGAGCCATTAGCGTGGTTGCGCCGCGTCCTCACCGAATTGCCTCAACGCACCGAAGATGCAGATATCACCGACCTGCTGCCCTTCAACTTCCCCAAAGCCTCACCGGCCTGATCAAGCCGGATGCCTTCCCATTCGCACACATTCCGTCGAAATCGCGGGCGTCAACGTGCAGGGAAATGAGCGTTTACGATCGAAATGTACGGCCAGGATCCAAATACGGTCATCGCCACCGTGCATTCCAATGAGACCGGTTCGCAGACCAGCATCGCAAGCGCAGCCAGGGTCACCGATACAAGTGGCTTTCACAAATATGGTGTGCTTTGGACGGAAGAGGAGATCGTCTGGTACTTCGACGATACCGCGATCGCACGCGCCGAGACCCCCTCGGACATGCACAATCCGATGTACATGCTTGTCAATCTTGCGGTTGGCGGGATGGCTGGCCCACCGGACGACGGGCTCATGGACGGCGCCGAAATGAAGGTCGACTACGTCAAGTCCTATTCGCTCGACGCCGATTGGCACATCTGAGCAAGGAAAGCAGATCTGAGCCAGGAAAGAAGTTTCCAAGGAGACCGGCAGCGCAAGCATCTGCCGGTCAGAATGGATTGGCAAAACCCGCTTTCGCTAAACTGTTCCCTTTGGAACTGCGGGGTTCCCAGTGACGGTCATAAATTAGAGCTTGGAACCCGAAACTTGCAGAAGCGGCTCGTGCACCAAAAGGAAGGCGCACATGGCGTGAATGGGTTCATAGGGCCCATCAATACGGTCATTGCCGCTATCCGCGTGTGCTTAATTTCACCGCGGGAGGGGATTATAATGGAGCCGGTAACACTTGTACTGACGGTATGCCTTTTGTCGGCACCCGAAAAGTGCCGTGAGGAGCGCCTGGAGCTCGAGATCCAAGATTCATTGACGCAATGTATGTTCCGTTCCGTCATGTATGTCAGCAACTGGTCTGGACAGCATCCAGGCCTGAGCGTCAGAAAATGGCGTTGCGAGCTACCCGTTGCCAGCCGAAATGCCTGAATGCGTTCCGTCACCCGTGGCGCAGATGGATTGCAGGCCAGGTTGAATCATCCGCTGGACCTGCCTAGCCTTGCGGGCCCGGACCAGCCTTAGAGTGTCCATCGCTTTGAGCGGATGCGAACCGCCCACGACGCCGACATGTGAGATCTTCGCACTTCTATGCCGGCCATCGGCGAACACGCCGTCGATCAGCAGCGGTAGCGTCGGAGAACACATTACAGATGCGGCACTCCAGGCCCCACGTGGCAAGCTTCCCGTCAATATATTATGCGATTTTCCCTCGTTCCCAGTACCAAGCGACATACATCTTCCTGCGATCATGTTGCCGCGCTTTGAGGAAGGTCCTGATGGCTCGTATGTCTCTTCGTTCGCACGCAACCCAAACAAACGTTTCGGCATCGACGGCTTCTATCGCTGCTTTCGCCTCGGACACGAGAACGTCGGCAGCATCTTCCGGGTAGCTCCGCCTGTGCAACCAACGCACGTCGAGCACGCCATCGGTCGGAAGCGGTTGCTCTTCCGCCTTGTCCTCAACCTCGATCATGGCACGTATATGCGTTTCAGCCGGAGCCTCTGCCGCGATCCGTGCTATGGCCGGTAGGGCGCTCTCGTCACCGATCAGCAAAATGGAGCGCTCCGCCGGCAGGCCGCCTGCGCCTGGCCCTAACAGGGCGGCCACGTCTCCAGGCTGCGCGTCGCGCGCAAAGTCTGCACCCGGAGTCGGTACGCCAGGAGCGGGATGCTGCAAGAAATCGATCCACAATTCGCCCCGATCCAAATCGACGGCACGGATGGTATAGACACGAACCAGAAGCGTGTTCTCGCCTTCCGGCCACGCTATGCGGCCGTCTTCCCGCGAGCCGGGCCATACCGGCGGTTTGCCCTTCGGCGGCACCAGCAGGCGGACATGCATGTCGCCGCCCACAAAAGGCGTCACATCGGCGCAGGAAAATATCACGCGACGCATATGCGGAGTGACATCGTGCGCCGAGACGACGGTCACCTCATGAAGGTTCGGCAGCACCGACAGGGACATCGATTCCGACCAGGTCAATTCGAACGGCTGGTCTTCGGCGAAATAGAAAAGATGTTCCGCCAGGATCGTGCGGCTCATGTGCAGCATTTCACGCGTCGGGCAGTCGAGCTCGATCGACAGGCCCGCATTTGCAATGCCGATGCGCGCGACGCCGAGCTCGCTCCGCAGCAACGCCAGGTCGTCTATCCGTTCGACCTCGGCATGTTCGGCAAAATGCTCGCAGATCTCGTCGAGCATGTCGGCAGCGCTGCCGCAGACCGCTACGCCGGACAGCTTGAATGAATGAATTGCGTTCATGCGCGACTCTCCTTTTGTGGTGCATCGCCCGTGTCGTCGATGACGGCCATCCGGTGTCGCCCGATCGGCAGCATGATCGGCCGGCCCGACGTGGGATCGCTGATGACGCGACTATCGAGGCCGAAGACGTGCCGCACGGTCTCTTCGGTGAGCACCTCTTCCGGAGTGCCCGAAATGTGCACGCGCCCACCGGCAATCGCCACGAGATGGTCGGCGTAGCGGGCAGCAAGGTTGAGATCGTGCAGCACCATGACCACCGTCGTTCCACGCGTGCTGTTTAGATCGGTCAGCAGATCGAGCACCTCGATCTGATGGTTGATGTCGAGAAAGGTCGTCGGCTCGTCGAGCAGCAGGATCTTGGTCTGCTGCGCGAGTGCCATGGCGATCCAGACCCGCTGCCGCTGACCGCCGGAGAGCTCGTCGATCGGCCGTTCGGCAAGGTCGAACGTCTTTGTCGCCTCAAGCGCACGGTCGACCGCCTCGTCGTCTTGTCGCGTCCAGCGGGAAAACAGGCTTTGATGCGGATGCCGTCCCCTGCTGACGAGGTCGGCCACGGTAATGCCTTCCGGCGCGATCGGCGATTGCGGCAGCAGACCCAGCGTCCGGGCGAGGTCTCGCGACGGTGTCCGGTGGATGGACTTGCCGTCGAGGAGAACTTGTCCCTTGCTGGGCGCGATCAGCCGCGAGAGCGTGCGAAGAAACGTGGACTTGCCACAGGCATTTGCGCCGACGATCACTGTGATCTTGCCCGGGGGAATGGTGAGGTCGAGTGCATGCAGGATTTCAGTGTTGTCGTAGCCGGCCGTCAATCCGCTGGCGACGAGCAGATGATCGGTCATAAAGCCCCCCCGATCCGATTGATGCGAACGATGAGATAGATCAGGTAGGGTGCGCCAAGCGCCCCGGTTACGACGCCCACAGGGTAGCGGCTCGGCAGAAGGTGCTGCCCGACATAATCGGCGACAAGCACGAGAAGGGCGCCCGTCAGTGCAGATGGGATCAGCACCGAGCCGGAGTTTCGTACGATCCGGCCGGCGATCGGGCCCGACAGGAAAGCGACGAAGGCGATCGGCCCCGTTGCCGCGGTCGCCGACGCGATCAGTCCGACCGCGGCGACAATCACCAGCATCCTTGTATGCGAGACCCTCGTCCCAAGAGCGGCCGCCGTATCGTCGCCCAGCCGCAATGTCTCGAGATCGCGACCGCGAACAAGCAGTAGTGCCCCGAAGAACAGGAGGGCGAGCAGAAGCGGCAGTGCCTGGCCAAGCTGAGCGCCGTTGACGCTGCCGGTCAGCCAACGCATCGCTTCCTGCAAATTCCAGGCAGGCGCCGATTGAAGGATATAGGCGATGACACTTTGCAGCATGGCGGAAACGCCAATGCCGACAAGGATCAGCCTGGTGCCGGCCACCCCATTGCGGAAGGAAAGGCCATAGACGAGCAGCGCCACGCCAAGTCCCGCTACGACAGCGATAACCGAAACCATCGGCCCGTCCATGGACAGGACTACAATGGCGAAAACGGCAGCCGCCCCAGCGCCAGAGGTAATCCCGATGATGTCGGGACTGGCGAGCGGATTGCGCAACATGACCTGAAACGCCACGCCGCCCAGTCCAAAGCATATTCCTGCAAGAATCGACAGCACGGCGCGCGGCAACCTCAGTTGCCCCACCGTAAAGGATGCGCCCGAAACCGGTTCGCCGAGGAGCACGCGCAGAACATCGCTCGGCGGCGTGACGGATTGCCCAACCGACAAGGTGACGGCGAAGACCACTGCGACCAGGGTCAGCAACACCGCGAGAATGACAGCGTGCCTGCGCGCGCTTTTTCTGCGGTGTGCGATCACGACGCCAAGGGTGGATGAGGGAGCTGTCACAGGTCCCTCACGCGCTGGCGCCGGACGATCCAGATGAAGAATGGCGCACCGATCAGGGCGGTGACGATGCCGACGTCGATCTCTGCAGGGCGCGCGACGATGCGCCCGACAATGTCCGCCGCGAGCAGGAGGCACGCGCCTGCCAGCGTCGAAAAAGGCAGCAGCCACCGATAGTCCACGCCAATCAGCAGGCGGCAGAGATGCGGCACGACCAGCCCGAGAAAGCCGATCGGCCCGCATATGGCTGTCGTCGCACCGCAAAGAAGGATGGCGCCGAAGGAAGCAACGGCCCGCGCGGTTGCGACGCTCTCGCCGAGCCCGGTCGCAAGCTCGTCACCGAGTGCAAGAGAGTTGAGTTTTCTGGCCGACAACAGGCTGATCACGAACCCGACAAGCAGAAAGGGCACTAAGGGAAGGATGCGCTCGTAAGTCGCGCCGCCAACACCACCGATCTGCCAGGAATGAATACCCCCTGCGATATCGCCACGCGGCAGCACGACGGCAGTGACCATGGACGCAAATGCGACGGACGTTGCCGCGCCTGCCAGCGCCAGTTTCAAAGGGGTCGCGCCGCCCCTGCCCAGCGAACCTATGGCATAGACGAAGATCGCGGCGCATGCGGCACCCAGGATGGCCACCCAGATATACGCATACAGCGACGACATCCCGAACCAGGCGACGCCGATGACAACTGCGAGGGATGCCCCCATATTGACGCCGAGAATGCCGGGGTCTGCAAGCGGATTGCGGGTCACGCCCTGCATGACCGCTCCGGCCAACCCCAGAGCGCCCCCCGCAAGCAGGGCCAGCAACGTCCGCGGAATGCGCAACGCGACCGATGCGCGACCGATGTTATCCTGCGCACCGCCCAGCGCCGCGGCGACATCGTCCCACCCGACATAGCGCGTGCCGACCGTTACAGAGGCGACAAGCAAAACCATCAGAAGCGCGAAAAGCGCTGCCAGCCAAAGACTTCGCATCCGGCTGGAACGGGACACGGGCGACCAACGCCCGTCCGATGTCTTGATGATCCCGGCGGTCATTTTGACTTCTTGACTGCCTCGCTGAGCAGCTTCACGTAGTCCTTCAGGACCCATCTGATGGACAGTGGCGTGGGATTGGCGGCATTGCCGACCGCGTTGTTGCCGAGCATGACGATCGATTCCCGTGCAACGGCAGGCATATGCTGCATCAGCGCGTTGGCTTTCAAGGCATCGAAAAGCATCCCGTCGCCGTAAGTAACGAGAATATCCACATCGTCGAAAGCATCGATCTGCTCGGCGCTGACGGAGCCCGAGAACTTTCCGGCTTGTGAAGCCTGCACCACGCTTTTCGGCGATCTGAGCCCGAGATCGGCGAAAAACCTGACGCGCGTATCGTTGGTCGTGTAGAAATTGACGACGCTGAGGTCCCATGAGCTGAGATGAGTAATGAACATTGCCGATTTGCCCTTGAGCTCGGGATATCCTTCCAGCGTCAGGGCAATCTCAGCTTCGATGCCGGCTATCAGCGCTTCCCCTTCCGCAGCCATCCCGAGCCCCGCGCTGTTCATCCGGATGGTCTCGCGCCAGTCGGTCGACCAGGGAGCCTGCGGATAGGCGATGACAGGTGCAATCTCGCTCAACGTGTCGTAGTCCGCCTGACTGAGGCCCGAATAGGCCGCAAGGATGACGTCCGGTCGCGTGGCGGCGACCGCCTCGAAATCGATGCCATCCCCCTCGTCGAAAAGCACCGGCGTTTCAGCCTCGAGTTCACCGAGACGTGCGGCGACCCACGGCAGAATGCCGTCATTGTCGTCATCGCCGAAGTTGGCGCGCGCCATTCCAACCGGAACGATGCCCAGAGCCAGCGGCACCTCATGGTTCGCCCAGGCGACGGTTGCGACACGCTCCGGCTTCTTTGCGATGATGGTGTTGCCGAAGGCATGCTCGATGGTGATGGGATACGCAGCACTCTCGGCAGCGAACACAGTGCCGTGCCTGCCTGTCCAAAGAAGGGCTATGACTGCCAGTACAGCGAAACGGAACAGCCTCATCGCCACACTCCATCCAAGGTTTTAAGTTGACCCCCAGTCTCAGCTTAATTAAGCGGCGTCAACGGCAAAGCCGCCGATATCCAGAAAGAGCGCGCGGATTTCCGGAGGATCGTACAAATCCGGGGAAACATACAATACTGGACAATACTGCTCCAGTTAATAGCGGCTCGTGGGAGAACGGCTTCACGCCGGGGCCGGTTGAGCGCAGCTTTCCTGTGTAGCGGACGGCCGGACGCGATGCAGTTCGGAGACCTCAAAGGGCGTTGGTATTGGGGCCCGCTTTCAGCATTTACGTCAATTGGAACATGGACATGGACATCGATCAGACCGGCCGCTGGCCAACGAGGGTACCGTTTCGTTCACGAGACGCATTTCTGTTGGGCTACACAGCACTTTTTGCTCTAACGCCTGTTCTCTCGTTCGCACAGGACGCAGGCACTGAAGGCGACGCAACGGTGCTGGAGACTATTGTGGCGCACGGCACCGGTGGCGGAAGCGTTCTCAATACGGAGGACGATTCAAAGTCGATCGTCGCGACCGAAACGACCGGCGCCGGCAAGATGCCGACCGATATCCTGGTAGCCCCTGCCTCGGTATCCGTCATCACCTCCAAAGAAATTGAGGAACGCGCCGCCGACACCATCGAGCAAGTCGTACAATATACGGCGGGGGTCGTGACCGACTTTTATGGTTCGGACGACCGTTACGACTACTTCGACATTCGCGGCTTCACTCCGTATACGTATCGCGACGGTTTGGCGATTGGCAGGACCTTTGCAGGGGTCCGGGAAGAGCCCTATGCCTTCGAGCGCATCGAGGTGTTGAAGGGCGCCAGCTCCTCAAGCTTTGGAGCGGCGGAACCCGGCGGATCGATAAACTACGTCACGAAAACGCCGAAGAGCGATCGTTTCGGTGAAGTCTATGGCACCGGCGGATCGTTCTCGCATAAGGAACTCGGCTTCGATTTCGGTGACAACCTTACAGCGGACGACACCCTGTCCTACCGTTTGACCGGCAAATTTCAGCGCTCGGACGCGGAATACGATTATTCTCAGGATGACGAGAACTTCGTCATGGGCGGCCTGACGTGGCGCCCCACCGACGCGACAAATCTGACATTTGTCTTCGATCATCTCGACAGGGACGGAGTTCCCGGGAGCGGTGGCCACCCACTCGGCACCGATTTCGACAGGGATCAGTTTTTTGGCGAGCCGGACTATTACTTCACAGAGACGAACCGCAATAGCTACAGCGTTCTTTTCGACCACGATTTCGGCAACGGCCTGAGTGTCAGCTCCAACGCCCGCTACAGCAAGCTGAACGACGGGTTCGGCAGTGCCTATATCGGCAGCACACCAACGGATGGCTCGACGGTGGCGGGTCGCTATTTCTTCGGAAACGAGAAATCGACTGAACAATTCGTCATCGATGCTCACCTGATTTACGAAGCAAGTCTCGACAATGTGGAAAGCCGCACGCTTCTCGGTGCCGACTACAATAAATACGAATCGGACAGTGCCAACTTTTACACGTCTGCGCCTTCGATCGATTGGGAAAACCCGATCTATTCAGGTGGGCCCGGCGCGATGGCGCCTTATGCCAGCACGAACAACGACCAGCAGACCAACGCGATCTATCTGCAGCAGGATCTGACCTTTTTCGACAAGCTCACCGTGAGTGTCGGCTTGCGCAATGACTGGCTCGATCTTAGCGAGACGAACCTCCTTGCGGGTACCACAAGGGCTGGCAACCACAGTGAATTTACGACGCGGATCGGCGCGAGCTACAAGATGACCGAGGAGCTGGCGCCCTACATCAGCTACGCCGAGTCGGCCGCGCCGCCTGCCGCAGGTAGCGATCCTACCACGGGAAAGCAGTATGAAGTCGGGATCAAATATCGGCCGGATGCCTTTCCGGCCTTGTTCACCGCTTCCGTCTACGACCTGACGAAGGGCAACATTACGGTTTTCGACCAGGTCACCTACCTGCCGCAAACCGTCGAAAGGGTCAGACATCGTGGTTTCGAACTCGAAGCCAAGGCGGAGGTAACGAACAATATCAGCGTGATTGCCGCCTACAGCTACATCGATTCAAAGATTGAAGAACCTGGCGGTGCTAATGATGGCAACCGCCTCATGCGTGTCCCCAAGAATATTGCTTCGGTGTGGGGCACCTACACGCTGGAGGGCGACGGCGCGCGGGGCGACATGATGTTCGGGCTCGGAGCTCGCTACGCGGACGCCTATTACACGGACATTACCAACAGCTCATCGTCGGAGAGTGCAGTCGTCTTCGATGCAGCCTTTATTTACAAGGTTCAGGAAAACACCACGTTCCAGCTGAACGTCAACAATTTATTCGACGAAAAACACGTGGCGAGCAAGGACTCCGGGGCGGTCTACTACAATCCGGGCCGCAGCATTCTCGCGACGCTGCGCCAGACTTGGTAGGGGCAAGCCGTCGACCCGCGACTTGCCGCCGGGATCTTCACGATTGCCGGAATTGCCGCATCCGCCGCCAAGCCGCGGGAGTTTCGCCAACGATCTGACGGAAGACCTTCGTCAGGTGTGCCTGATCGGAGAAGCCGAGCTGCGCGGCGATGCTGGCGACTGGCAGGTCGCTTTCGCCGAGCAGCTTTTTCGAAAGCTCGACTCGCTTTGCAAGTTGCCATTGCAGCGGCGTCTTACCCATTGTCTGCTTGAAGACGTTTGCAAACCAGCTTTCGGACAGGCCAACGACGGCAGCCATATCGGCGACAGACATACGATAATCACCAAGCGCGTCGATATGCGAGATGAGCTTATTCATCTGTGCCTGCGTCAGCCTGCCGCCGGCCCTTTCCTCCCTCTCGGCAGGAATATCCAGAAGCCCCGCGACGATGCTGCCGATAAGGCTCTCCGCATAGACTGCATGCTTGGTAGGGCTCTTTATTTCGTCGGCCAGCAGCTTCGCCAACGCATCGATTGCCGCCACGTTTTGAAGCTCGACCGGACGGCGCAACGCCGTTAGCGCTGCTGAGCTCCCAACCGATGGAGCCAGAAACCGTAACACCCGATCCTTGTGAAGGTGCAGATTGAGGTGGCTGAAGCTATGTGTCTTCAGACTGCCCGTCCACAACGGCACACCGGCAGGAACATACACGGCACGCGCCATCGGGCGCGAATTCCTCGCCAGATCAGTGTCCTGGTTCGAAATGCGAACGTTCGAGGAGACGTCGTTGAAGAAAAACATGATGCGCGGATCGTCCGCGAGATAATAGCCGCTGGCACCGGCTTGACTTTCCGCCTCCCAAAGGACGCTGACCATCCCATCGTATTGGCGCCATTGGACCGGCGCCGTGACCCGAATGCCTTCGGTTTTCCAAGACATGGAATGCCAGAAGCTCATTTGTAGATCAGTTCTTCCTCTTTAAGGTGCCAGATGTCGGTGCGGGCAGGGAAATTGCACTGTCGTTCGGCGCCATTCCACATCGCAGGCCAAGTAAGTTGAGCCGTATTCTCATCTTTTTTTCAAACTGGCAAGCTGGGCTTTTATTTTTCGCGAAAGTGGGAGGGCCTCGAGGGACCGGACGTACAGTATTTTCTTCATGCGCGCGGGCTACGCCAATGCCGCCGAGCGGGTGCTTGCGGAGTGGGAACGGACGAGAAGGCGGTGACGGATCCGACTCTGAAGGTTCGCCGGATGGAGGGCCTGCGCGACGCCTCGACCATGCCAACCATGGTTCGGAAAATACCCAAGCCGCAGTCTTCATGATCGCGGAAAAGGCGGCCGAATTGATCCTGAACGACACGAAGCTCTGATACCGCAGGCTTTCTTCGCCAGCAAACTTCGGGCCTCGTTCGCCAAAGGCGTGTCGCTCGCTCAACGGGCTCCAGCCGGCGGCATGGCCCTGATGAAGTCGATGAAGACCCTGAGGGGCGCGGGCACCAGCCGGCGCCCGGGATAGTAGAGGAAGGGGCCCGAAAAGCTCAGCCACCACGGCTCCAGCACGGGCTCCAGCGCTCCGGTTTTGAAGTGCGGATGCAGCCAGTCCTCGAATATCGAGACGATGCCGGTTCCGGCAATCGCCGCCGCGATGCCGAGATCCGAGCCGCCGCCCGCCTGCACCACAAGCGACGTGGGCGGGTCGATCGTGACCGCCTCGCCGTCGCGTTCGAACTCCCAGGGACTGATTGGCCGGCCGGCGAAACGGCCGCGGATACAGCTGTGACCAAGCAGGTCGCGCGGATGCTGCGGCCGGCCATGCGCGTCGAGATAGGCCGGCGAAGCACCGCTCGCATACCGCTGGATGCGAGGCCCGATCGGCTCGGCGATCATGTCCTGCTGCAGCCGCTCGTCATAGCGGATGCCGGCGTCGCAGCCCGCGGCGATCACGTCGACGAAGCTTTCGTCAGTCATGATCTCCAGCCTGATGTCGGGATAGGCCGCAAGGAAGGGTGGCACGATGGACGGCAGGACTAGCCTTGCGGCGCTGACCGGCACGTTCAGTCTCAGCACGCCCACCGGGCGGTCACGGAAACCGCGGGCGAAATCGAGCGCGGCATCGATCTCGCCGAATGCCGGTCCGATCCGCTCCATCAGCCCCCGGCCGGCCTCGGTCGGTACCACGCTACGCGTGGTGCGGTTGAAAAGCCTGACGCCGAGCTCCGCCTCGAGGCGCCGCACGGCGTCACTCAGCGCCGACGCGCTGACGTCGCTCGCCCGAGCCGCCTCTCGAAACCCGCCGGCCCGGGCAACCTTCATGAAGGCGCCCACATCCGCCATGTCGGGCCTGTCCCGTTCCATATTCCCGCTCCTACCAATTGTACGGCACGCCGTACAGCCCGTGCGGATGGTAGCTGATTGTCCTTCCAATGAAACAGGCCTAATCCCGTTTTCGTGGCTCAAAACGGAGATCCGCGCATGTCCAGTATTGCAAGATCAGGAACTTTCATGCTCGGCGACCAGGTGGTGAACCGACTCGGCTATGGTGCGATGCAGCTCGCCGGCAAAGGTGTCTTCGGTCCGCCGCGCGACCGCGCGGAAGCGGTCGCCGTCCTGCGCGAAGCGGTTGAGAGCGGCGTCAACCACATCGATACGAGCGACTTCTATGGCCCGCACGTGACGAACGAGATCATACGGGAAGCGCTCCACCCCTACAGGGACGACCTCGTCATCGTCACCAAGGTGGGCGCCAGGCGCGGCGCGGACGCCTCATGGATCCCGGCCTTCACGAAGGAAGAACTGACGCGAGCTGTGCATGACAATCTGCGCAATCTCGGACTTGACGTCATCGACGTCGTGAACCTGCGCGCCATGTTCAGCGTGCACGGCCCGGCCGAGGGTTCGATCCAGGAACCGCTCATGGTGCTGGCCGATCTCAAGCGGCAGGGGCTGATCCGGCATATCGGCCTTTCCAACGTGACCACGGGACAAGTCGAGGAAGGCCGCAGGATCACGGAGATCGTCTGCGTGCAGAACATGTATAACCTCGTCAATCGGGCCGACGACGCCATGATCGACCGGCTCGCCGCCGCCGACACCGCCTATGTGCCCTTTTTCCCGCTCGGCGGCTTTTCGCCCTTGCAGTCCTCGACGCTGTCCGACGTGGCAGCCCGGCTCGGCGCAACGCCGATGCAGGTGGCGCTCGCCTGGCTGCTGAAACGCGCCCCGAACATCCTGCTGATCCCCGGCACCTCCTCGCGCGTGCATTTGAGGGAGAACCTCGACGCCGCCGAAATCGATCTCCCGGAAGAAGCAATGCCCGAACTCGACGGAATGGTGCCCGCCTGGAGGTGAGCTTGACGGACCTGAGGTCCCCGATTCAGCCGACCGCAGCAATGGCGAGGGCCGGCGCGAAAATCCGCGCCGGCCCTCGATGAGCCTCGGAATCAACTGCTTTCCTTCGCACGGTAGCCGTCGGGAACGATGAAGATCTCATCGGCACGGCCGTATCCGCCATCCTTCACTTCCTCGATCAGCACCATTGTGTGCGGCCGTGCCGCTTCGGAGAAATACTCCACGAGCATGTCGGTCATGCGGTGCACGATTTCTTCCTTCTGGGCGCCGCTGAGTGCAGCTTCAGGCGTCTTGATGTTCACGAACGGCATGGGATTCTCCCTTCTGGAGGTCTGCTTCAGATCATGCCGCCATTGGCGCGGAGCACCTGGCCGTTCACCCAGCCGCCTTCGGGGCTGGCAAGGAAGGAAACGACCGAGGCAATGTCGCCGGGCTGACCCAGGCGCCCCAGCGGAATCGTGCCGACAATCCTTTGGACTAGCTCATCGGACTTGCCAGTCATGAAAAGCTCGGTCTCGACCGGCCCGGGCGCGACAGCATTGACTGTGATACCCCGGCCGCCGAGTTCCTTCGAGGCAACGTGGGTCATCGCCTCGACGGCAGCCTTGGTGGCAGCATAGACCCCGTAGGTCGGCCCATAGGCGCCGACGACGCTGGACGAGAAATTGATGATGCGGCCGTCGTCCCGGAGCCGGCCGGCTGCTTCGCGCATGGCGCGGAACGTGCCGGTGAGATTGATCGCGATCTGCTGCTCGAAGCTTTCGTCGTCGGTATCGGCAAGCGGCGCCAGCTTCAGGATGCCCGCATTGTTGACGAGGATGTCGGCGCCGCCGAAGCCTTCTTCGGCAGCATTGAACATGTCGGCAGCGGCGGTCGGGCTGCTTATGTCCGCCTGTATCGCGACCGCTCTACCGCCGCGCGCTTCGATCTCCGCAACCACGGCGGCCGCAGCCTCACTGCTGCTTGAATAATTCACGACGACGGCGATGCCATCCTTTGCGAGCCGCAGTGCGATGGCCCGGCCGATGCCCTTGGATGCTCCGGTGACGATCGCGACGCGTTGTCCTTTAATGGTCATTTATACTCTCCTGTTTGACGAACAGGAGATATTGCTGCCACCGCGTCAGAACAATCGAGCAAATATTGACATCAGAATTCGGCTGTGGTGAACAAAGCCATGGACCGGCTCGACCGCATGCAGCTCTTCATCCGGATCGTCGAACGCCGCAGCTTCGCTGCTGCGGCGTCGGACCTCGGCCTTGCCCGATCCACCGCAACGGAAGCGATCAAGCAGTTGGAAGACAATCTTGGCGTTCGACTTCTCGAGCGAACGACCCGGTATGTCGCGCCGACGCTGGACGGCGCGACGTTCTACCGGCGCTGCCTTGCGATTCTCGCCGAGGTGGACGAGGCGGAAAACGCCTTCCGGGACATGCAGGCCCGCGGCCTGCTGCGCGTGGATGCGCATCCCCTGCTCACACGCACGTTCCTGCTGCCGCGGCTCAATGAATTCCTCGACAGTAATCCTCTGCTCGACCTGCAGATCGGTCAGGGCGACCGTCTGGTGGATCTCGTCAGGGAGGGCGTGGATTGCGTCATCCGCGCCGGAGAGGTTGCGGACAGCGGCCTGATCATGCGCCGCCTGGGAATGATCAGCGAAGTCACCTGCGCCAGCCCGGCCTACATAGAGAGGCACGGAACACCCCGGTCCCCCGATGCGATGGAGGGGCATCGCGCCATCGGATTCATCTCATCGCGCACCGGGCAGATCATGCCGCTCGAATTCGCCGTCGGGAGCAGCGTCCGCTACGTGGCCTTGCCCAGCCGGCTGACGGTCAACGACTCGGACACCATGACCGATCTCGCCCGCCGCGGCTTCGGCCTGATCCAGGCGCCGCGCTACCGCCTGCAGCGGGACCTGGACGAAGGCACCCTGGTCGAGGTTCTTGCCAGGTTCCCTCCCCCGCCGACACCGCTTTCGGCGCTTTACCCCCAGAACCGCCAGCTTTCGCCGCGGGTGCGCGTGTTTATTGATTGGGTCGTCAAACTGTTTTCCGAAGCCGACTTGTAACTGCCAGCCGAATGCCTGTTCAGCTGAAGGTGTCGCTCGCCGGGCCTTCGCCGCCAGATCGCGCAGATAGCCGCCTGCCGAAAACAGCGGTGGGCATGTCGTCAGTGTTCGCGAGGGACGTGCCTAGAGCACTTCCGGGAAAGTGGAGCGATTTTCCGTCCGGAAGTGCGTTGAATCAAAATGGTGAAGCATTGAAATGCCCTAAGTGTGGGTGTCGCGTCGGCGGGAGACACGTGGCGCATCCCGCCGACCTGGCTAGGCGGAAGCGGGCCCGCCGGACCGCCCAAGGACTTCCTCATCGTTCTGCGGCAACTGACCGTTCGGAGTCATCTTGTCCACCGCGTCCGGGATCGATGTCGAAAGGCGCTTCAGCAGCTCATTGTAGTCCAGGCCCGTTTTCGCGGCCAATTCCTGAAGGGTATCCTTGCCGATCGACGATTCGACCTGTTCGGCCGAAATGCCCTGAGACGGCTTTTCGGCGCTTACCCAGGAGTCTGCCGCCTCCCGGTTCCCACCGTTCTTGAACGCATCGACAAGTTCTCCCAGGCCCTTGCTGAGCGAACCTTCCCCGGAGCCGCCGAACATCTTGCCGAGTTCGCCGAGAATGCCGCCACTGTTCTGAGCGCCCCCCTTTGCGTCCTGAAAGATCTGTCCCAGCTTGTCCCGGTTCTGGTAGCCAGCGACAGCGAGCAGCCCCAATAACGCCGCGAGCGACGGCATGGTGTTGCGAGATGAGGCCATTGTCGGTTCCTTTCTGCTTGGTGAACCCTTAAGCGCGCCGGGCGACGGCACCCCATACGAGCAAAACGATCACGGCGCCGACGATGGCTCCGATGAACCCGGCGCCCTGATTGGCGTTGTACCACCCCAATGCCTGGCCCAGATATGAGGCGACGAAAGCCCCTACAATGCCCAGGATTGTCGTCAGAATGAAGCCTTTCGGCTCGTTTTCGCCCGGCACGATGAGCTTCGCCACGATACCGGCGGCAAAGCCAATGATGATGGTCCAGATTATACCCATTCCAGAAGTCCCTCGTGTAATTAAGCAAGTCTGCTCATTGCATCGGCGGGTTCCGAGGCTCCCGTCCGTTGGAAACAATGAAAGGGGGCATCAGGAAAACACACATAGCGCGGCTCGACAAGGAGCAGCCGTATGTCTTTTGCCGGCTTGTCGGCCGCAGAGACGCGGCGACGACGAAGACAGGACGTTTCCGCCGGCGTCGCCGCCCGCTACGATGAGGCCATGCGAGCCGTCTCTCCGGCGCTTGCCAAGTATAGGGATGCTGCGCTGTCTGGCGATCTCGGAGAGGCGTTCATTGTCGCCGTTTGTTGTGGTCTTGAAGTCAGCTATCCTGGGCCGGAGGACATTCGGAGCGTTCAGGAGGACGCATGGAGAAGCATCGCATCTATTCGCTCAGCGTCGCGAGCGTCTATCCCCACTATATCGCCAAGGCTGAGAAGAAAGGACGCACGAAGGCAGAGGTCGACCAAATCATCCGTTGGCTGACGGGATATGGCCAACAGTCCCTGGACGATCAGCTGGCGAAGAATACCGATTTCCGGAACTTCTTTGCACAAGTATGAATCCCTCCCGATCGTTGATTACAGGGGTGATCTGCGGCGTCCGGGTGGAAGAAATCCAGGATACGACCATGCGGGAAATCCGCTACCTGGACAAACTGATCGATGAACTCGCAAAGGGGAAGGCGATGGAGAAAATTCTGCGAAAGTAGTCAGCCTCGTTTCAAGATTATGGAGCACGCGTTCGACAAGTACGAGCGAGGTCCGGTCGAATCACTGCTCCTGGTACAGCAAAAGCGCACGCTCCGACCGGCATTGGCAAACTCCCTCGGGCCGATCACCCGAGGGCAGTTGTCGATCTCACTCTCAATCCATTACGTGTGGGTGATCTTCGTGCCGAGCACGTTCAGGCACTCGCGCATGAAAGCGGCAAGGCCCGTCCACCCCTTCGCCGAGACCATGTTGCCGTCGACATAGGCCCCGGTGGGCTCCACGTCGATGTAGGTGCCACCGACAGCCGTCACCTCCGGCTCGCAGGCACCAAGGCCGGCGACCTTGCGGCCCTTCAGCACGCCAGGCACAGCCATGAGGATCTGCACCCCGTGGCAGATCGTGAAGATCGGCTTGCCCGTGTCGTGGAAGTGCCGCACCATGTCCTGAACGCGCTTGTCGGTGCGGATATATTCGGGGCCGCGTCCGCCGGCTGCATAAACAGCGTCATATTCCTCGACCCGCACTTCGGAAAACGTCTTGTTGATGTCGGCGTAATGGCCGAGCTTCTCCGTGTAGGTCTGGTCGCCCTCGAAGTCGTGCAACGAGGTCTTGATACGGTCGCCCGCCTTTTTGTCCGGGCAGACGACGTGCACCGTGTGGCCGACGGCCTCCATGCCCTTTTGAAAAACGTAGATTTCATACTCTTCGGTGAATTCGCCGGTTAGCATGAGGATCTTCTTGCCGCTCATGTCATATCTCCTGTTGCCTTGGATAAGTCGAGATACGGGATGCGGGTGGAAGCCGCACATATTTTTCCTCACCCCGCTCTCGTGTTTGATCGATGCCGGCCAGCAGGCCGGGCAACACTCAGAATGGGGAATCGGGGAAGTAGAACTGGTCGGCGTTCTCCGGAGTGATAAGCGGTGCACCGAGCAGGAACGAACCGCGCATCGGCGCCTGACCGGCGAATTGTGCCGCGGTCATATAGATGGCCGACTTGATCATTGACGGCGGATAGGGAGTCGAGACCGGCGTGCGCTCATTGCCTTCCTTCACCATTTCGATGACTTGCTTCATGCCGTTGCCGCCGAGGGCATACTTGATGTCCTTGCGGCCCGCACGGTCGACGGCCTCGATGACGCCGAGCAACATGTCGTCGTCGTTGGCCCAGACGGCGTCGATCTTCGGGTACTTTGCAAGATAGTCCTGCATGAGCTTGAAGGCTTCGTCCTGGTTCCAGTTGGCGTACTGGATATCGAGGATCTTGATCTTCGTCTTGTTGATGACGTCCGAGAAGCCTTTGATGCGTTCGTCGTCGATCACGGTCGGGATGCCGCGCAAGACGACGATCTCGCCCTCCCCGCCAAGTTTATCGGAAAGCCAGTGCGCCGTATTGGCACCCACGGCGATGTTGTCGCCAGCGACATAGAGGTCCTGGATCGTCGGGTCGGTGAGGCCACGGTCGACCACGGAGATGAAGGTGCCCTTTTCCTTGATCTGCTCGACCGGTCCGGTCAGTTCTTCCGACGTAAACGGCAGAATGACCAGCGCGTCGAGCTTCCGGGTCGCCGACAGGTCTTCAAGCGCGGAGACCTGCGCGGTCGCCGATGACGCGGTCGACAGCACGACGTCTACATTCGGAAAGGCGGCCTCGACCTCCTTCTCAGCCTGCTCTGCATGGTAGACGACTCCTCCCGTCCATCCATGCGTTGCGGCCGGAATTGAGACGGCGACAGTCACGTTCCTCTCCTGGGCCTGAGCGCTGCCCAGCGGCAGAGCCAGGACCAGGGTAGCCGTCGATAACAAGAGTCCAGCCTTGCGGATAATAGACTTCATTTTCTCCTCCTTCGAAGTCGGTGCTGTTTTCAGCGGTTGGCAGTAAAGCGGTGCGCCAGCATGGCGACGATGATGATCGCTCCCTGAACGGCGGCGACGAGGTATTCCGAGACCATGTCCGACAGAACCATGACGTTGGCGATCACCTCGAGGATGAGGGCGCCGGCCACCGTGCCGCCGATGCGTCCCCGCCCGCCGCGGAGCACCGTGCCGCCGATCACGACCGCGGTGATGACCTGCAGCTCCCAGAGCTGTCCGGTCGTTGGCGTCGCCGCGCCGAGGCGGGGCACATAGCAGATAGCAGCGACGGCGACGCAGAAGCCCTGGATCACATAAGCGACGGTACGGACTCCGGCGACGTTGACGCCTGAAAAGCGCGCGACCTCGACATTCGATCCCGCCGACTTCAAGCGGCGGCCATACTTGGTCTTGTAGAGCAGGAAGGCGCCGGCCACGACGACGACGAAGGTGATGAGCACCGGATAAGGAATACCGAAGACGCTGCCGAAATAGACCGGACGATAGGCTTCCCGGAGACTGCGATCGATAGGCAGCGAGCCGCCGTCGGTCATGAAGGTGATGAAGGCGCGGAAAATGCCCATCGTGCCCAGCGTCACGATGAAGGGCTCTATTCGCCCGACGGTCACGATAAGCCCGTTGAACAGGCCGCACAGCGCTCCCACCAGCAGCGCGATGCCCGCTCCCATCGGAATCGCCCAGGTTCCAAATGCCGGGGCGAGATGGTTCATCGCCATGATCATGATACCGGTGACGAAGGCCATCATCGAGCCCACGGACAGGTCGAGCCCGCCGGACGAGATAACGAAGGTCGCACCGACGGCGATGATCGCGATGAAGGCGCTCCGCGTAATGACGTTGATCAGGTTGGCCGACGACACGAAATTGGAGTTCACCAGCGCCCCGAACAGCACGATCACCGCAAGGGCGATGAAGGGCGCCAGATCGGCCCAACGGATGCGCGCTCCGTCGTCAGTGGGTGCGAGTGTTGCTGTCGCTGCGGTCATGTTTCTCCTCCCCGACGTCCGCGCGCCCACCGGTCGTGGCGGCGTAGACGACATTTTCCTCATTGATTTCGTTGCCGCTCAGCTCAGCGACGATCCTCCCGGCACGCATCACCAGAACGCGGTCGGAAAGACCCACCAGTTCCGGCATTTCCGACGAAATGACGATGCAGGCCTTGCCGGCGCGCACCATCCCGTCGATGAATTCATAGATCTGGCTCTTGTTGCCGATATCGATCCCGCGCGTCGGCTCGTCGATGATGATCACCGAGGGGTCGGCCATCATGACCTTGGCGAGGAGCAGCTTCTGCTGGTTCCCACCCGAAAGCTGGCTGGCTTCGAGGCGGAGCGAGCGAACGCGGATGTCGTAATCGGCCACCGCCTTTCGAAGGCGGGAAAGCTCTCCCCGCTTGTCCAGAAGGACACCCGGATTGATCGTGTCCAGCGCCTGCAGGGTGAGGTTGGGACCGAGCTTCTCCTCCAGGAGCAGGCCTTTGCCCTTGCGGTCCTCGGTGAGGTAAACCAGGCCGGCCTCCATCAGGGTGCCGACGGAACGGCTCCCGATCTGCCGGCCGTTCAGGACAATGCTTTTAACCTCTGACGGACGAAGACCCATCAGGCCCTCGATCAGTTCGGTACGACCCGCCCCGATCATGCCGCCGATACCCAGCACCTCGCCGGGCCTGACGCTAAATGAGACCTTCTGCGAGCCGTGGTCGACGGCAAGGTTGGTGACCGAAAGGATCGGAGCCGCAGTCGCGGTTGGCCGCTTATGCGGATAGAGCATTTCCAGCTCCCGCCCGACCATCAGCTCCGCCATTTCACGCTGGCCGAGGCCCGGCGCCGGCCAGGTCCCGATCATGCGGCCGTCGCGAAGCACGGTGACCCGGTCGGCAATCGCCTGAACCTCATCGAGACGATGGGAGATGTAGAGCACCGCAACCCCGTGATCGCGCAAGCTGCGGACGATGTCGAGCAGCGCCACCACTTCGTCGTTTGCGAGAACCGCAGTCGGCTCGTCGAAGATGACGACCTTTCGCTCGTCCAGGAGGGCGCGCGCGATCTGCACGAGCTGGCGCTGGGCGAGCGGCAACTCACCCACACGGTCGCGCGGCCGGGCCGCTGAACCGACCCGCGCGAGGAGTTCGGCGGCACGACTGTTCATCGCCTTGTCATCGACCAGCAGACCGCGGCCGACCTCGCGACCCAGATACAGGTTTTCCGCGACGGTGAGGTCCGCAGCGAGCAGGATTTCCTGGTGCACGAGTACGATGCCGGCATTCTCCGCCTCCACCGCGTTTCGGAACTCGATCGACTTCCCCTCCAGGAGCAGGTGGCCGGCCGTCGGGGCAACATGGCCGGAAAGGAGCTTCATCAGCGTCGATTTTCCGGCGCCGTTCTCACCGATAATGGCGTGAACCTCTCCAGCGCGAACCTCAAGCGTGACATCCGAAAGGACGGTAATCGGACCGTAGGCTTTGCCAAGGCCCTCTGCCGCGAGTGCGGCAACAGCAGGGTTTGGCAGCGGCGCGACCGCATTGGAAGGCAGGACCGCGTTCATTCGAAAGCCGAAAGCAAACGATCGCGCGAGCGTTCGATGTGGACGCGCATGGCATCGTATGCGGCCTGCGGATCGCGCGCCCGGAAGGCAGCCAGCAGACTCTCATGCTCTTCGAGCGCCTCCTGAGTCACCCGGATGTGGAACATCAGCCGGAAGATGTGCAGATGGACATGCTGGTTCGACAGCGTGCTGCGGATCACGTCGTTCCCGGCGATCTTCAGGATCGCGTCATGGAACTGCGCATCGGCGCGGGCAAAGCGGGAGTAGCGCGTGTTACGATCGACCGGAGCCTCGCCGTGGCCCATATCGGCCGCGGAATTCTCGAGCTGCTGGAGCGCCTCCGCAGTCATGTTGGCGACGGCAAGCCGGGCCGCTTCGGGTTCGATCAGCAGACGAAAAGCATAGAGGTCTTCGAACTGCTTGCGCGTCCATTGCGGGGCCGCACTATAGCCGATCAGATGCTCCTTTCGAACGAGGCCCTCGCGTTCCAGGCGGCTCAGGGCCTCGCGGATCGGGGTCTGGGAAACGCCGAGTTCGCGAGCGAGGACATCGATCGGAATGCGTGCACCAGGCGCAATATCGAGCGCCATCAGCCGGTGATAGATGCTGTCATAGACGCTTTCGACCACACTCGTCGGGCGGATACCGCCGCTCCTGCCTGCCCGCTCCGCTGCAATTGCCACTGCCATTCTCCGACTGCTTATTGACATACCAGGTTTTGTTGCAAATAACATATCGCATGTCAAATACAATATCGTATATGATCTGATATAGGATTTCTGGATGAGGCTCTCGCCCGATCGGTTGAGGAATTTGGCCGTTGCTCTACTCGATAAGCGGGGTGTTCCAGCCGACTCCGCCCGTCTCCAGGCCGACCTCCTCGTGGAGGCCGAGCTGCGCGGACTGCCCTCCCACGGCCTGCAACGCCTGCCGTTACTTCTGTCCCGGCTGGATAAAGGGCTTGCGAACCCCACGACGCGTGGAAAGGGAGTCTGGCAAAGGGACTCCTTTCTGAGCGTCGACGGCGAACGCGGCCTGGGCCCGGTCGTGATGATGAACGCCATGCTCGTCACGCAACGCGTCCTTAAGGAGACGGGGCTCGCCATCGCCGCGATCCGCAACGCCAATCACATGGGAATGCTTGCCTATTATGCGGAGGCCGCCGCAAGAGACGGCCTGATCGGCATTGTCATGTCGACCAGCGAAGCGCTCGTGCACCCATTCGGCGGAACGCAAGCCATGGTCGGCACCAATCCGGTCGCAATCGGCATTCCTGCGGGTGACCGCCCTTTCGTGCTGGATCTCGCAACCAGCATCGTTTCCATGGGCAAGATCAACAACCATGCGATGCGCGGTCTAGCGATCCCCGCCGGCTGGGCAGTGGACCGAGACGGTCGCGCCACAACCGATCCGCACGCGGCACAGGCAGGGGCGATCGCACCGTTCGGCGACGCGAAGGGATATGGTCTGGGCCTTGCGATCGAGCTTCTTGTCGCGGCGCTTGCCGGATCCAATCTGGCGCCTGAAGTGCATGGAACGCTCGACGACATTCATCCCGCCAATAAAGGCGACCTTTTCATTCTGATCGATCCCTCGGCAGGCGCGGGTAGCACACCGGAACTTGCCGCCTATCTCGACCGCCTGCGCCTATCCCGCCCGCTCGACCCTGCGCAACCAGTCGCCATTCCGGGAGACGGGGCACGCGCACGCCGCGCTGCAGCAGCGAAGACGGGCATCGAACTGCCGCGGCCGCTTTTCGACCAACTTACGGCCCTCGAGGTCGCTGAATTCATCGGAGGACATACGGAATGAACCTATTCGGCACACTAAGGGCGCCGCGCGAACTGCTTTTCGGCGCCGGGCAGCGCCATGCCCTTGGCGGCATCGCCGCCAAGCTCGGCCGGCGCGCGCTGATCGTCACCGACACGCGCCTTGCAGTGGATGCCGACCTGCTTACGCTGGTGCGGCGACTGGAGGAGGCAGGGCTTGAGGTGATGGTGGACAGTTCCACCCTGCCGGACGTCCCCGTGGAATCGGGCATCGCGAGCGCTGCCGCGGCCAGGGGCTTTGCGCCGGACCTCGTCATCGGCATCGGTGGCGGGTCCTGTCTCGACATGGCGAAATGCGTCGCCCTCCTCCTTACCCACGGCGGGCGGCCACAGGACTATTATGGCGAACATGCCGTCCCCGGCCCGGTGATGTCATTGATCGCCATTCCCACCACCGCCGGCACCGGCTCGGAGGTGACGCCCGTCGCCGTGCTTTCGGATGCCGAACGTAGCCTGAAAGTTGGCATTTCAAGCCCGCACCTGATCCCGGCGGTATCGATCTGCGACCCCGAACTCACCCTCTCCTGCCCATCCGGCCTGACTGCAATCGCCGGCGCGGACGCCCTAACGCATGCGATCGAAGCCTTCACGGCGATCCGGCGCGAGCCCGTCCCCGGTATCGCGCAGCAGCGCGTCTTCGTCGGTAAGAACGCGCTTTCCGATCACTTTGCCCTTGGCGCAATCACCCTCCTGTGGCAGGGGCTTGAGAGGGCATGCAAGGACGGCGCCGACGCCGGCGCGCGCGAAAAGGTGATGCTCGGCGCAACGCTCGCCGGTCTTGCTTTCGGGGTGGCGGGCACTGCCGCGGCCCACGCCATCCAGTACCCCGTCGGCGCGCTCACCCATACGGCGCATGGCCTCGGGGTCGCCTGTCTCATGCCCTATGTCATGACCTGGAATGCGCCGCTCATCCGCGACGAACTCGCGCAGATCGCGCATGCGGCCGGGCTCGGCGGACCGGATGAAGTGATCCCTGCCCTCGTTTCGCTCTTCGAACGCATCGGCATTCCCGCCACGCTGCGGGATCTCGGCCTCGAGGAAGACCGGATCGACTGGGTGGCGGAACAAAGCTCGGGTATCGCACGCCTCATCCAGAACAATCCCCGCCCCCTGAACCCGCACGAAATGCGCAACCTCGTCACCGCCGCCCATTGCGGCGACCGCTCGCGCCTGAACTGAGTCGAAAGGACCCTCCATGACCTTCCATGCCAAGTTTTCCGGCTACGCCGATCCCGCCCTGCACGCCGCGGGCCTCTACATTGGCGGCAAATGGCAAAGCGGTAGCGGAATAACCGTTCTCGACCCTTCGACCGGTAATCTGCTGGCCGAGGTCGCCGACGCCTCCATCGAGGACGCACAGCGCGCAGTCGATGCCGCGCATGCCGCTGCCGCGGGGTGGCGCGCCACTCCGGCTCGCCAGCGCTCGGAAATCCTGAGACGCTGGTATCAGCTGATGACACAGCACGCCGAGGAGCTTGCAACTCTCATCGCACTGGAAAACGGCAAGGCCCTGGTCGACGCACGCGGCGAAGTAGCTTATGCCGCCGAATTCTTCCGCTGGTACGCTGAAGAGGCGACCCGCATTCCGGGCGAATTCCGGCGCACTCCCTCCGGGTCGCACAATATCCTCGTTGACCATGAGCCGATCGGCATTGCCGTCCTGATCACGCCCTGGAATTTCCCCGCCGCAATGGCGACGCGCAAGATCGGGCCCGCGCTTGCCGCCGGCTGCACGGTGATCCTGAAACCTGCCTCGGAGACGCCGTTGACGGCCTACGCCATGGCCCGACTCGGCGAAGAGGCGGGCGTTCCGCCTGGCGTCGTCAACGTGCTGACCACAAGCAATCCAGGCGGAATAACGAATGCGATGCTCGCCGATTCGCGGGTTCGTAAGCTTTCATTCACCGGCTCGACCGGCGTTGGCCGCGTTCTGCTTGCCGAAGCCGCCAAGTCGGTCGTCAGCTGCTCGATGGAGCTCGGCGGCAACGCGCCCTTCATCGTGTTCGACGACGCGGACCTCGAGGCGGCACTCGACGGTGCGATGATCGCCAAGATGCGAAACGCTGGAGAAGCCTGCACTGCCGCCAATCGTTTCTATGTCCAGGCGGGCATCCATGATGCGTTTGTCGCTGGCCTCACGGCGCGGATGATGTCTCTGAAGATCGGTCCCGGATACGATCCCGAGACGCAATGTGGTCCGATGATCACGCAAAACGCCGTCCGCAAGATCGACCGGCTCGTCTCAGAGGCACTCGCCGCGGGTGCGCGGGCAACGACCGGCGGCAAACCGCTTATGGAAAACGGGTACTTCTATCCGCCGACGGTACTCGAAAACGTCCCCGTAAACGCGTCGATCGCACGTGAGGAAATCTTCGGACCGGTCGCGCCTGTCTACAAGTTCGAAAGCGACGACGAGGCGATCCGCCTCGCAAACAATACGGAGTATGGCCTCGCCGCGTACATCTACAGCCGCGATCTCAACCGTGCGATGAAAGTCGGCAAGCGCATCGAAACCGGCATGCTCGGCATCAACAGGGGCCTGATGTCAGACCCCGCCGCTCCCTTCGGCGGCGTTAAACAGAGCGGCCTTGGCCGCGAAGGCGGCGTGGCCGGCATTCTGGAATTCATGGAGCCGAAATATTATGCAGTTGATTATTGATCGGCGGAGCAGACGATGACAGCACAGGACCTTTACCGCATTCGCGACTTCGTGCCCGATTTCGACACCATCGCCACAGAATTCGCCGAACGCAGCCGGGCCTTATCGGCGCGCGCCGATGTGCGGGCAGACATACCGTACGGCGCCGGCGCCCGCGAGGTCGTCGATGTCATCTTGCCGGAGCGCCTGCAGGCCGGCGCGCCCCTGCATGTGTTCGTTCACGGCGGATACTGGCGCTCCGGCGAAAAGATCAACTATCGTTTCGTCGCTGCACCGGTTCTTGCGGCGGGCGGCATTGCGGCCCTGGTGGAATACAACCTGATGCCTCGCAGCCGCTTGGACCTGCTGGTGGATCAGGTTCGGCGATCGGTGCTCTGGCTTCAGGCCCACGCAAGCGATTTCGGCGCGGATCCTGCGCGACTGACCGTCAGCGGTCATTCGGCAGGCGCGCATCTTGCCTCCTTCCTCGCAGCAACCGGGCCCGAGGAAACCTACCCGCCCTCCCTGCCGACGCTTCAAGGCTTGCTGCTCCTAAGCGGAATCTACGACCTGTCGGGCATACCGGACAGCTTCCTTCGACACGAAGCGGAAATGACACCGATGGAAGCCGCCGCATGGTCTCCTCTCACCAGCTCGCAGCTCCCGTGCCCGACGCGCGTCATCGCCTATGGCACCGACGAGACGAAGCCATTCCAGAGTCAGGCGGCCGGGCTATGTGAGCTGCTGCGAGCCCGGGACGAAAGTGCCGAACTGCTCCCGGTTCCTGATCTCAACCACATGAGCGTCGTGCTCGATCTTGCCGATACCGACGGCATACTCGGCCGGCAGCTTCACGATTTGGTGGCCCGACCAACCCGGTGAATCCGGAAAAGCGCCTTAGGGCGAAATGCTCGCGGCGAGCGCCGAAGAAGTTCGGCGCTGGTGCGTTGGTTTATGTCGGCCGCATTGAAGGGATGCGAACCGCGGACCACATCAAAAACTACGCCGCAGCATAATATTATACACTCGTATAACAAATCTCTTGCCTGACGGAAGGTTCCCGATATCTTGCCGCCACCCCAACCGCGGCGCTCCGGCGCGGTGGGCCGCAGCTCCCCTTCAGGATCCAAGGCAATGTCCCGAGACACCCGCTTCGATATTCTCTTCGAACCCGTCAAGATCGGCCCGGTCACAGCGCGCAACCGCTTCTATCAGGTGCCCCACTGTTCCGGCATGGGCTACCGCTACCCCAATGCGGAAGCCCAGCTGCGCGGCACGAAGGCGGAAGGCGGTTGGGCGGTCGTCTCCACCCAGGAGGCGGAAATCCACCCGACATCGGACCTGACGCCAGCCAACGAAGCTCGTCTTTGGGACGACGGCGATCTGCCGGCCCTTTCCGCCGTCACGGAACGTATCCACGCCCATGGCAGCCTCGCGGCCATCCAGCTCGTGCACAACGGCCTTCACGTCGCCAACCGTTTCAGCCGGATGATCCCGCTCGCTCCCTCGCACGCCGTCAGCGACAGCCTCGATCCCGTCCAGGCGCGCGCAATGGATAAGGCAGACATCAGCGACATGCGCCGCTGGTATCGCAATGCCGCGCTTCGCGCCAAAAAGGCCGGCTTCGACATCGTCTATCTCTATGCCGGCCACGACATGAGCGTATTGCAGCACTTCCTGTCACGCCGCCATAACGATCGCAGCGACGAATATGGCGGCTCCTTCGAAAACCGGCTCCGCCTGTTCCGAGAGATTCTCGATGATGTGCGCGAGGCGATCGGTGACACCTGTGCGCTCGCGGTGCGCCTTGCCGTCGACGAACTGATGGGCCCCTACGGGATCACCTGCGAGGGAGAGGGGAAAGACATCATTTCGGCGCTCGGCGAACTTCCGGACCTTTGGGACGTCAATCTCTCCGACTGGTCGAACGATAGCCAGACGGCTCGTTTCTCCGAAGAAGGCTACCAGGAGCCCTATATCCGCTTCGTCAAATCCGTCACCACCAAGCCGGTGGTCGGCGTCGGCCGTTATACGTCGCCGGACAGCATGGTGCGGGTTATCAAGCAGGGCATTTTGGACTTCATCGGGGCCGCGCGCCCGTCGATCGCCGATCCCTTCCTCCCGAAGAAGATCGAGGAAGGGCGCATCGATGACATCCGCGAATGCATCGGCTGCAACATCTGCACCTCAGGCGACAATACCAACGTTCCAATGCGCTGCACACAGAACCCGACGGTCGGCGAGGAATGGCGCAAGGGCTGGCATCCGGAGACCATCGCGGTGTCCGAAAATCCCGAACCCGCCCTCATCATCGGCGGCGGACCGGCGGGCCTGGAAGCGGCACGGGCGCTTGCCCAGCGCGGCGTCGATGTCATGCTGGCGGAAGGCAGCGGCGAATGGGGCGGTCGCGTTGCGCGCGAATGTCGGTTACCCGGTCTTGCGACCTGGGGCCGCGTGCGCGACTGGCGCATCGGCCAACTCAGCACCCGCGTCAATGCCGAGCTTTACCTGCACAGTCGGCTTTCGGCCGCCGACATACTGCAATACGGCATCCCCCATGTGGCGATCGCGACCGGAGCGAGCTGGCGCACCGACGGCGTTGGCCGCACCCACCGGGTGCCGCTCGATTTTCTTTCGAAAGGCATCCTCGTCTCTCCCGACGCAATTCTCTCCGGGGGCGCCGAGGCGGTGCCCGCCGACGGCCCCGTCATCGTCTTCGACGACGATTGCTTCTACATGGGCAGCGTGCTCGCCGAACTGCTCGCCAGGAGGGGACGCACGGTCACCTTCATAACCCCGGAATCCCAGGTTTCGCCCTGGAGCAGGAACACGCTGGAGCAGGCACGTATCCAGAAGCGCCTCATCGATCTCGGCGTCGAGATCGTCACGGCCATGGCCCTCGCCGGTCGGACGAAAGACCAGCTGGAACTATCCTGCGTCTACAGCGGCAGGACCCGTCCGGTCGATTGCGCCACTCTCGTCCCGGTCACCGCCCGCCTGCCGGACGAAACGCTGTGGCTGGAGCTCAAAGCACGCGGAGACGAGTGGGCCGATGCCGGCATCAAGACCGTCACCCGCCTCGGCGACTGCCTCGCGCCAGGCCTGATCGCCGCCGCCGTCTATTCCGGCCATCAATATGCCCGGACCTATCAGGAACAGGTCGACAAGGATCGGGCGCCATTCATGCGGGAAGATACTGCAAGGCTTTACGGTCTTCGCTCGGCGTAGGATGGTCCCGCCCCCCAACCGAATGGGTTGGGCGCGCTCGACCGCGATGCTCGATTATCTTCGCGCCCGGTATCTGTCGAACGCCGTCAGCCGCTGCGTCGGAGGATCTGCCTCGTCCCAGCGATAGATCTCCTTCCGAAGGAAGCCGAGTTCAGCCTCGAGCTCCTCCTCGGCGACCTCAGTCCACCATGATTTTGGGCGGCCGTCGCTGCCGTCAGACCAGCGGTACCCGCGAGCCTTCAGCACGTCCTTCAGGTCGAACGGCGCATTCTCCGCGAAAATCCTGACCCGTGAACGCTGGCTCGCTTTGTAAAGTTCGGCAAACGGCGGCAGCTTGGCACCGTCCGCAGACTGCTCAAGCACCTCGAGGAGAGCGAAGCAGTCATCCACAGCCCGATGCCCGTCATGGAAATGTCCGCTCTGACCGATCAGATAGCCGAGCTTCGTGCCTTCGAAACCTCGCCCGCTCCAATCGATTTCGGAGACCGAGCATGCCCAGGCCTTGCGGACAAACACATCCGAAAGCGCCTCGCAAAACGGCCGATCGAAGCCGGCATTGTGGGCGATGATGAGATCCGCAGGCCCAACGATCGCTTGGACTGCAGCAATATCGATCGACTGGCCGGCGACCATGGCATCGGTAATACCCGTCAGCCGGGTGATGTCGGGCGGAATGGCGATGGTCGGCTGCTGCAAACCGCCATAAACAGCGACCACATCGCCGATCTCACCCTCTGCGTTGTAGGTGAATGCGACCAGCCCGATCTCGATGACCTCGCATCTGCGGGCATCGAGGCCGGTTGTCTCGGTGTCGAGGATGACGCCCCTCAGGGGAAAGCCGGGTCTCACATCGGACACGACCGTGCGGGCTTCAAGCTTTCGCAATATCCTGTAGCGACCCGTTGCCTTCAACGCGGCAAGCATCTCGGTTTCGGAAAGGGAGGTCGATGCCTGCCGGCGGGCCCGGCTTCGCTCGGTTCTCGCGGCTGCTGGTCGCACATCTCGGGCAAACATGTCGAGCTGAGAGGTCATCCGGTCCCCATCGTTAAGGTGCTCCAACTCTAAAGCGCCGGTTGCCCTGTGAACACCTCCCCCATGCTCATACCCACCGATAATGCGATGGAGCACCCCACATGCGCTCAGCGCGTCGGTAAAAAATCATGCCGGGACGGCCGTTTTTTCCTGCGTGTCCTGCTGCGGCCACCGCTGCAATGCTTCCCGTCCGGCCTCCGTCAGGCCATAGACGCCTCTGTCGAGCCGTTCAAACCAGCCATAGACATTCGAAAGCAGTATCTTCCCGGCATCCGGGACGCCGGATCTGATTTCACCCACGCGCAGCGGGCCTGATGCCAGCGCCAGCGCACAGCCGAGCGCCTGCTGGCGGTACGCGGTCATGACAGGCGCGCGTGTGCTCCCGCCTATTGCTGGATCGCCGCGCCGCCTCTGGTGTTCGCGCATGAGCTTCGAACGCCGTTTCGGATTGGTGCGCGGCATCGGCGATACGGAGCCGACGATCACGCTGACGTCGCCGGCATCGGAAATGCCGAGCATGCCTATCCCGAGCCTGCGACAGAGATCGCGGTAGCGTTTATCGGCCTCGCGACCTTTTCCCTTGGCCGAGACCCGCGCCGCGATCCAGACCTCGTCCGCGACAGCGGCGCGATCGACGGCCTGCAGTATGAGCTCCAGATTAAAGCGCAGCTTCAGTTCGCAGATCACGACCACGCGCGGATCGTCGTCGCTCAGGCCGACGAGATCGCAGCCGTCAATCTCGCCCTTGACGACGTAACCTGCCTTTTCGAGAAAGCCTTTGACGGGGAGATAAAGCGACGTTTCCATATGCCTGCAGGTTGAAGCGAAGAATCGCTCTGTAAGCTATATCGATCCGCCCCTACCGGACAATCATCCTAATCGGATAAAACCCGCGGCCGGACGGCCGCGGGTCTCCTGGAAGCATAGAGCAAGGCCACGCTCCGTGACGCAGCCTGTTTTGTTGTTTACTTGCGGATCTCTTCCAGCTTGGCGAGAATGGCGTCTACCACGTCGGCACCGATCTCAGCCTTGTGCTTTTCATAGACGACCATGGACTTCTCGCGGATGCGAGCCTGTTCTTCAGCAGACAGGGTATTCACTTCGAGACCAGCTTCCTTGATCTTCTCCAGCGACTTCTTGTTGAGCTCCTGGATGACCTTGCGCTCCTCATCGCGGCCGACGACTGCGCATTCACGCAGTGCTGCCTGCTCTTCCGGCGTATAGCTGTCGAAGATCGGCTTCGAGAACAGGAAGAGGAAGGGCGTATAAGCGTGGTTCGTCTCGGTCACGTACTTCTGCACTTCGAAGAACTTCGACGTATCGATCGTCACATAGGGGTTTTCCTGCGCATCGATCGCCTTGGTTTCGAGCGCCGAGAAGACTTCGCCGAAAGCCATCGGAGTGGCGTTGGCACCGAGGTTCTGGAAGGTGTCGAGGAAGATGTTGTTCTGCATCACGCGAACCTTCATCCCTTCGAAGTCTTCCCACTTGGTGACAGGACGAACCGAGTTCGACAGGTTACGGAAGCCGTTTTCCCAGTAGGCGAGATTGACCAAGCCGGCCGCTTCCAGCTTCTCGTTCATCATGTCGCCGAAATCGCCATCGAGCACCGTGTAGGCTTCCTGAGCGTTGCCGAAGAGGAACGGCAGATCGAATACGCCGAGTGCCGGTATGATGCCGACGAGCGGCGAGGACGAGGTGACGACGGCCTCCTGCACGCCGGAGCGCAGGGCCTGCGTCGCCTGAAGGTCGCCGCCGAGCGCGCCGCCCCAGAAAGCGGTGAGCTTCAGCTTGCCACCGGATTTCTGATCGAGACAGGCCTGCATCGCCTTGATGCCGTTACCGACCGGATGGTCTTCGTTGATGCCGTTCGACACGCGGATGTTGCGGTCGTTGAACTCGGCGAAAGCCGGCGCCGCGGCCGAAAGACCGAAAGCGATGGCAGTCGTGGCAAGAAGCAGTTTTCTCACGGGGTATCCTCCCTTGGATTGTTGGTGAGGGGTTGCGGGTTAAGGCCCTTCTAATGGAGCCAGCGTGCGGGCACGATGACGATGTCCGGGAACAGGACCAGAAGGAGAAGCACGAGTATTTGGGCTATCAGAAATGGCGTCACGCCGACAATTACCTTGCCGAGCGGAACCCGGCCGACGCCGCTGACGACGTTCAATACGACGCCGACTGGTGGGGTCAGCAGCCCTATGCAGGTATTCATGATGAACAGGACACCGAAATAGACAGGATCGATTCCGGCCTGCTTGATGATCGGCATGAGCACCGGCGTCAGGATCAGGATCGTGGGCGTAAGGTCGAGTGCGGTGCCCACCACCAATACGACCAGCATGATGACGAGCATCAGAAGCGTCGGGCGGTCGATCAGCGGAGAGATGAAGCCGGTGATTTCCGCTGGTATGTTCGCTGCAGTGATCAGCCACGAGGAAACGAGCGCGGCGCAAACGAGGAACATGATCACAGCGGTGGTCTTCGCCGCCTGGAGTATGACACCCGGCAGGTCACGGGGCTTGAGTTCCCGATAAATGAACATGCCGACGAAGAGGGCGTAGACTGCGGCAACCACGGCAGCTTCGGTCGGCGTCACGACGCCGGCCTTGATGCCGCCGAGGATGATGACCGGCATGCCAAGAGCCCAAAGGGCCCGCCCGGTGGCGCGGAGCCGCTCGCTCGCCGGCGTGCGTGGAAGCGGCTGGATATCATCCTTCCGCACAACCAGCAGCCACGTGCCGACAAGGGCGATACCCATGATGAGACCGGGCACGATGCCTGCCATGAAGAGCTGCGTAATCGAGACGTTCGCCGCCACTCCGAACACGATGAAGGCCATGGATGGGGGGATGACGGGGGCAATGACACCACCTGCAGCGATCAGGCCCGCAGACCGGGGAACGTTGTAGCCGGCCTTCGCCATCATCGGAATCAGGATTGCCGCAAGTGCCGCGGTGTCGGCTGCCGCCGAACCCGAGATACTTGCCATGATCACGGCCGCCATGATGGCAACGATGCCGAGACCGCCGCGTATATGACCGACACAGGCGATTGCGAAATCGATGATGCGACGCGACAATCCGCCGGCGTTCATCAATTCACCGGCGAGAATGAAGAAGGGGATGGCGAGGAGCGTGAATGTATCGGCGCCCGCGATCATGTTTTGAGCGATGATCTGGGTGTTAAACATGCCCATGTACCACATGAGCATGACGCCGCAGAACATCAGCGAGAAGGCAACCGGCACGCCGATTGCCATGGCGCCGAGCAGCGAAACGATGAAGACGACAAGGGTCATTAAGTGCGCTCCGCCAGCTGCTCGAGAGACATGTTTTCACCGGCGAAGGCGGCGATTTCTTCTTCCGTGACGCGCCCCGTCAGCAGGCGGAATAGGCGCTCGAGCGCGATCAGGACCACGCCCGCTCCGGTGAAATATCCGATCCCGTAGACCCACAGCATCGAGATGCCGGTAACGGGTGCGGCCATCGAGGCATTGATCGGCGATTGCTTCCAGGTGCCCCAGAAGAAGATCGCCGACACGGCGATGACGACGATATTGGAGAGAATCATGCAGATGATGCGGCCCTTGCGGCCGAACAGCGAGACCAAGGTCTCGACCCCGACGTGCGAATTTTCACGGAAGGTGACAACCGCACCGATGAAGGTGAGCCACACGAAGAAATACCGTGACATCTCGTCCGAGACGTTGATGCCCGAATTGAAGCCGTAGCGCAGCACGACGTTCAGGAACACCATCACCGCCATGCCTGCGAGCAGCACGATCAAGAGCAGCTCGAGCAGTTTATAGAACGTATCGATCGCTTTTTGCATCTAGCCCTCCCGTTTCGCCTGCAAGAGCCCGCGTTCGGCCAGGTTCTTCATCAGAGCGCCCAGGCCGAAGCTCCATTTCGGGCAGCGGTCGCTATGATCGACCCAATTCACCAGGCGTCCGAGGCGCGGCGTCGAGATCTCGACCCGGTCTCCGATTTCATGGGTGAAACCGAGCCCGGCGCCCCGACGATCCTTCACTGGCGCAAACATCGTTCCGAGGAAGAAGACCACGCCATCCGGATACTGGTGGTTGTCGTTGAGAAGTTGCGATACGAGGTCTTCCGGGCTGCGGCTGATGGCCGACATCGGGCTGACGCCGGTCATCTTGAAACCCTCTTTGCCGTCGACGACGAGCGAGACTTCCGCCTGTTTCACGTCCTCGATCGTGAACGCACCGTCGAAAAGCCGGATGAAGGGGCCGATCGAGCAGGACGCATTATTGTCCTTGGCCTTGCTGAGAAGCAGTGCGGAGCGGCCTTCGAAGTCCCGAAGATTGACGTCGTTGCCGAGCGTCGCACCGACGATCCTGCCCTTCGACGTGACGGCCAGCACCACCTCCGGCTCCGGATTGTTCCAGTCGGATTTGGGGTGGATACCGATATAAGCACCACAACCGACCGAAGACATGGGCTGCGCCTTGGTGAAGATTTCAGCATCGGGACCGATACCCACTTCGAGGTACTGCGACCAAAGACCAAGCTCCTGGAGCAGTTTCTTGACCTCGGCGGCCTTGTCGGAGCCGGCTACGAGACCTTTGAGATTGTCGCCGAGGACGGGGGCCAGCCGGCCGCGAATTTCCTGCGCGCGCAGCGGATCGCCCTTGGCCTGCTCCTCGATCACCCGCTCCAGCATGCTGTCCGCAAAGGTGACGCCAGCCGCCTTGACGGCCTGCAGATCAGCAGGCGCCAGAAGATCGCCCGCCTCGCCACGGAGGAATGCATCGAGAGAGCCGAGGCTGGCAAAGCGCGACGGGTCGCGCAACGCGTCGACAAGGCCGTCGATCTCGAGAAGCTCGGAAATCGTTGCCGCGAGTGGGGTCAGGTCGAGAACCTCTCCATCCGAGATCAGGACCGGGCAAGGTCCGCCGGCGGTTTTGGACCAGACGCGCCCGACGAGCATCGCGCCGGATGCGTCCGCGGGCTGGATTGATTCAGCGCTCAGTGCCTGTTCGAAACTCACGAGAAATCCTCCGCTCATCTCGTACCTCGAAGGTACGGGCCTCCTATTGTCAGGATGTCTGACAACGAGATGACCTGCTTCTAGTATGACTTTTTGGCCATGTCTAGGCCGTTGGTAAGTAAAGTCTGATGCGCCCCTCACGGGCTGCGCCGCCCGACCCGAACCTCAGGACGAGAAGCTTTCAATCGTCAGGTCCAGGCGGGCCGCCGCCCCGTTCAGATGGTTGCGCATCGCCTCCTCGGCCCTGGCCGGATCCCGCGCCGCCACGCCATCTCGGATAGAGACATGTTCCGCAATCGTGACTTCGACGATCTCCTCAAGTATTGCAGCGGCGCGTGCCGCGTTGATCGCCAGGCTGATCCGCTCGGCGATGAATCCGATGAAAAGCAGGAAATATTCGTTATGGGTGGCCGCCGCAATCGCCCGATGAAATGCGAGGTCGGCGACGATTCCCTGCTCCGTCCATTTTTCCGCGCCGGTCATCTGCTGCAACGCCTCGTCGATCCTGCCCAATTCCTGCGGTGTATGATGGATCGCCGCAAGCCGGGCCGCCTCCACCTCAAGCGGAATACGGAGCTGAAACAGATCCCGGAAACTTCCCCGATTGGCGAGATCACCCTGCTCTATGCGCAGCGATTGCCGGCGCTCGATTTCGGTCGCGAAGGCACCGACGCCCTGGCGCGTTTCCACCAGGCCCTCATTTCGCAATTGAGCTATCGCCTCCCGCACCACCGAGCGGCTGACACCGAAGGTCGTGGCGAGCAGATGCTCCGTCGGCAGTTTCTCTCCGGGTGCGATACGTCCTTCGGTGATCTCCCTGCCGATCTTCGCCGCGATGCGCGCGGGCAAATGCTCGCTCCTGCTGATCTGGCCGAAATCCATTGCCGCCAAGATTGCTCTCCCTTTTAGAATCTCAGTTGACAACCGGGATTCATGATCATCTCCGGGTCAACGGCATGCTTGAGCGCCGTCAACAGCTTTCGGCGGGTCTCCGGCAGCCTGGCGTCGAAATCCGGTCGCTTCAGGCGCCCGATACCGTGCTCGGCGCTGATGCTTCCGGTATAGCGATCGAGCACCTCGTTCACGACCGTCTTGGCCTTGTAGATCAATTCAATCCGCTCGTCGGGCGTACTGCCGGCCGGCGGCAGGACGTTGAGGTGCACATTGCCGTCGCCGACATGGCCGTAGGAAACGCTGACGGCGCCGGGAAGCGCGTCGGAGACCGCCTTTTCCGCCTCCTCTACGAAGGATGCCAGCTGTGAGAGCGGAACGGAGATATCGGTGCGCATATGAGCGCCGCGTTTCGCCTGGCCTTCGTTCATGCCCTCGCGGATCAACCAAAGATTGCGCGCCTGCGTCTGCGAGGCGGCGATCGTTCCGTCGAGGACGAGCCCTTCCTCCATCACACCTTCGAGGAAGCGCTGCATCAGATCGTCGACATCGACGAGGCCGGAGCCGGAAATCTCCATCAGCACATAGGCTGGATATTCCGCCGAGATCGGGATCGGCAAATCCGGCATCGCCTCCTGCGCCAAGGTGAAGGCGAGCGGCGGCATGAATTCGAAGGCCGACATCAGGTCGCAGCAGTCCCGACGCGCCCGGCGATAGAGCTTGATGGCATCTTCCAGGGAGGCAAGACCGAGCAGCGCCGTGGCCACGTAATCCGGATAGGGCGTCAGCTTGATGGAGACGGCAGTGATGATGCCGAACGTGCCTTCCGCACCGATGAAAAGCTGCTTCAGGTCGATGCCGCGATTGTCCTTTCTCAGCGTCGACAGACCTTCGAGGATGCTGCCGTCCGGGAGGACCACTTCAAGTCCCAGCACCAATTCGCGGGTCATGCCGTAGCGGAGCACGTTGATGCCGCCGGCATTCGTCGAAACATTTCCCCCGATCTGGCAGCTTCCCTGCGCACCGAGTGCAAGCGGAAAGAACATGCCCATCTCTGCAATCGCATCCTTGAGTTCGGACAGGATGCAGCCGGACTCGACCACCGCCGAAAAGTCGGCCGCATCGATCTTGCGGATGCGGTTCATGCGAGACAGAGAAAGCACGACCTGCCTCTCCGGAGCATCGGGAATGGCGCCGAGCACGAGGCCGGTATTGCCGCCCTGCGGTACGATCGAAAGCCCAAGCTCACGGCAGGCCTTCACGGCCGCCGCCACCTGCTCCGTCGAGCGCGGACGAATCACCGCCACGGTGCCGCTGGTTACGTCGCCATGCCAGTCGCGGCAGTAACGGAGCATTTCCTCCGTTTCGCTCAGCACGATATCCTCGCCGAGCATCTGACGTAGCACCAGGCGCAGTTCCGCAGGGCCCTTTGCTTCCTCTATCGTGCCTGCGCTCGTCATGCTCCTTGCCCCTCCTCGCGCGTCTCTGCGAATGCGTCCGCCATATGCCTGCACGCGATCGAGATTCTTTGGCTCGAACCGCCAGTCTCCTGTTTTCAATCGAAGCATATAAGGTTATCAGACAACCGTACAAGACCTATTTTCGACCCGCATGAAGACCTGATCGCATGCGGCCTCACTCAAGGAGGAGACATTCATGCATATCCTGATCATCGGCGCTGCCGGCATGGTCGGCCGCAAGCTCACGCAGCGCCTCGTCAAGGACGGCGCTCTCGGCGGAAGTCCGGTGGAGAAGCTGACGCTCGTGGACGTGGTGACACCGGAAAGGCCGCAGGATTTTGCCGGTACGGTCGTTGCACGGGAAGGCGATCTTTCCGCTTCCGGCGAAGCCGAGAAGCTCGTCGAGGGGCGCCCGGATGTCATTTTCCATCTGGCGGCAATCGTCTCGGGTGAAGCCGAGCTCGATTTCGACAAGGGCTACCGGATCAATCTCGACGGCACGCGCTATCTCTTCGATGCGATCCGCCTTGCTCACGATCAGGATGGCTACAAGCCTCGCCTTGTCTTCACCTCGTCGATCGCCGTGGTCGGAGCGCCGCTCCCCTTCCCCATTCCGGACGATTATCATCTTACTCCGCTCACGAGCTACGGCACCCAGAAGGCGATCTGCGAGCTGCTGCTCTCCGACTACAGCCGCCGCGGCTTCTTCGATGGCATCGGCATCCGCCTGCCGACGATCTGCATCCGGCCCGGCAAGCCCAACAAGGCGGCTTCCGGCTTCTTCTCCAATATCCTGCGCGAGCCGCTGGTCGGCCAGGAAGCCGTCCTGCCTGTTTCGGAGGATGTCCGCCACTGGCACACTTCGCCGCGGTCCGCGGTCGGCTTCCTCATCCATGGCGCGACCATCGACCTTGAAAAGGTCGGCCCGCGGCGCAACCTTTCCATGCCGGGTCTCAGTGCCACCGTGGGCGAGCAGATCGAAGCGCTGCGCCGCGTTGCCGGCGAGAGGGCCGTGAAGCTCATCCGCCGCGAACCCGACGAGATGATCATGAAGATGGTCGCCGGTTGGGCGCCGGGCTTCGAGGCCAAACGCGCCACCGAACTTGGCTTCACTGCCGAAAAGAGTTTCGATGAGATTATCCGCGTGCACATCGAGGACGAACTGGGAGGGAAGCTGTGAGCGGGAAGACGAAGGTTGCGTTTCTCGGCACTGGCTTGATGGGGGCACCGATGGCGCGGCGGCTGCTCGGTGCCGGTTTTCCGGTTACGGTGTGGAACCGTGACGCCGCCAAGGCCGAGCCGCTGGCCGCCGACGGTGCTGAAATCGCTGCCTCGCCGGCCGACGCCGTCGCCGGCGCAGCTGTCGTCTTCACCATGCTGACCAACGGCCAGGCCGTATCGGAGGTCCTGTTCGAGCGCGGCGTCGCCGACGGCCTCCCCGAAGGTACGATCGTCGTGGATTGCAGCTCCATAGCCCCGCAGATCGCCCGCGAACATGCGCGCAGATTGGCGGACAAGGGCATCCGTCACCTCGACGCACCGGTTTCAGGCGGCGTGGTAGGCGCGGCCGCCGGTACGCTCGCCATCATGGCCGGCGGCGATGGCGCCGCGGTCGAAAGCCTGAAGGACGTTTTTGCGGCGCTCGGTCGCGTAACCCACGTTGGCCCGAGCGGTGCCGGCCAGGTCTGCAAGCTCGCCAACCAACAGATCGTCGCCGTCACCATCGGCGCGGTGGCCGAAGCCATGATCCTGGTGGAAGCCGGCGGTGCCTCTCGCGCGGCCTTTCGGGACGCGATCCGCGGCGGCTTCGCCGAAAGCCGGATCCTCGAACTGCACGGCGCCCGTATGGTGGAGCGCAACTTCGTGCCCGGTGGCGCTTCGAACAACCAGCTGAAGGACCTGAACGCCGTGATGGCCATGGCGGATGGGCTCTCCCTCGAGCTTCCCCTGACCAGGCAAGTGCGGCAGGAATTTGCCGACTTCGTCGAGTCCGGCGGCGGCGAACAGGACCACAGCGGACTGCTTCTGCATCTCGAAAAGCTCAACCCAAGGAATTAGGTCCCGCCATGACTGACAAACCCCAGCGTCGCCTGCGCTCACAGGACTGGTTCGACAATCCGGACCATATCGATCTGACGGCGCTTTATCTGGAGCGCTTCATGAACTACGGCGTGACGCCGGAGGAATTGCGTTGCGGCAAGCCCATCATCGGCATTGCCCAAAGCGGCAGCGACCTCACCCCATGCAATCGGGTGCACATGGATCTGGCGAAGCGCGTGCGCGACGGCATCCGCGATGCCGGGGGGATTCCGATCGAGTTCCCGACGCATCCGATTTTCGAGAACTGCAAGCGCCCGACGGCCGCCCTCGATCGCAACCTCGCCTATCTCGGCCTCGTTGAAATTCTCTACGGCTATCCGCTGGATGGCGTGGTGCTGACCACCGGCTGCGACAAGACCACGCCGTCCGCCCTGATGGCGGCCTCGACGGTCGACATCCCGGCGATCGTGCTCTCCGGCGGCCCCATGCTCGACGGCTGGCACGAAGGCGATCTCGTCGGCTCCGGCACGGTGATCTGGCGCATGCGCCGCAAGCTCGCGGCAGGCGAGATCGACCGCGAGGAGTTCATGCAGGCAGCACTCGATTCGGCTCCCTCCGTCGGCCATTGCAACACCATGGGCACGGCTTCGACAATGAACGCGATGGCCGAAGCGCTCGGCATGTCGCTCACCGGTTGCGGCGCTATCCCCGCTGCCTATCGCGAGCGTGGGCAGATGGCCTATCGTACAGGACGCCGCGCCGTGGAACTCGTCTTCGAGGACCTGAAGCCATCCGACATCCTGACCCGTGAAGCGTTTCTCAACGCCGTCCGCGTCAATTCGGCGATCGGCGGTTCGACCAATGCCCAGCCGCATCTTGCGGCCATGGCGAAGCATGCCGGCGTCGAGCTTTACCCGGATGACTGGCAGGTCCATGGTTTCGATATCCCGCTGCTCGCCAATATCCAGCCGGCGGGTGCCTATCTCGGCGAACGCTATCACCGCGCTGGCGGCACACCTGCCATCATGTGGGAGCTCCTGAAGGCTGGGAAGCTCGACGGGGGCTGTCGCTCCGTCACGGGAAAAACCATGGCCGAGAACCTCGAAGGGCGCGAATCCACCGATCGCGAAGTCATTCGCCCCTTCAACGAGCCCCTCAAGGAAAAGGCAGGCTTTCTGGTACTGAAGGGCAATCTCTTCGACTTCGCCATCATGAAGATGAGTGTCGTCTCCGACGATTTCAGGAAGCGCTATCTTCAGGAGCCGGGCCGCGAGGGCGTTTTCGAGGGCAAGGCCGTGGTCTTCGACGGCTCGGAGGACTACCACAAGCGCATCAACGACCCTGAACTCGAGATCGATGAGAACACCATCCTGGTGATCCGCGGCGCCGGCCCCCTCGGCTGGCCGGGGTCGGCGGAAGTTGTGAACATGCAGCCGCCGGATCACCTCTTGAAACGCGGCATCCGGAGCCTGCCCACCATCGGTGACGGCCGTCAATCCGGCACGGCCGACAGCCCCTCCATCCTGAACGCCTCGCCGGAGAGTGCGGCCGGCGGCGGTCTCGCCTGGTTGCGGAGCGGTGACGTGATCCGCATCGACTTCAACCAGGGGCGCTGCGACATGCTGGTTTCCGACGAGGACATCGAAAAACGCAAGGCGGACGGCATTCCCGCCGTACCGGCCGATGCCACGCCCTGGCAGCGCATCTACCGCAAGTCCGTCACCCAGCTTTCCGACGGCGCGGTGCTCGAAGGTGCAGCAGACTTCCGGCAGATCGCCAAGAACATGCCCCGCCACAATCACTAGAGCACTTCCGGGAAAAGTCTTTTCCGTCCGGAAGTGCGTTGGATCAAATGGTTCCAAGAAATTGAGACACGGGATGAGGAAAACCGACACACTTTTCCTCATCCCGCTCTAGCGCAATTCCAGGAAGCGTTCGTAGGTTTTAAATCCCTGATGATGAAGTGGCGGCTCCGGCCGCCCTTTTTTTATTCAACGGATAGCTCCCAGCCAGAAGCCGGGCGGGGCATGAAAGTACGGCGGCGCGGACATCATCCGCACCGCCGAGAAACCCGTCATTCATCCAGTTCGTCCATGCCCCCCGAATGATCGGCGCTGAATACGCCTTCGACACCAGAGCGGCCGTCGCCGCTCCACGCGCGGGTTGCATCCTCTCGGCGATTTTCCCGCCGTCGGGATCGTCTGCGTCGGAAACGCGTTCTCCCCCTGAACGTTTGAGCGCCAAGTCTATATTTTCTTGAATGAAAGGAACTCGGCATGAGCCGTCTCGTCATTGTTTCCAATCGTGTACCCGTTCCGGACAAGGGCGGCATTGTGCCTGCCGGCGGGCTGGCGGTCGCGCTGAAAGTCGCCCTTGAAGAGCATGGCGGCATCTGGATGGGCTGGTCGGGACAATCGAGCGGAGAGCACGAGCCGCAGCCGCTTGCTCAGTTGCAGCAAGGCAATATCACCTATGCACTCACGGATCTGACCGATACCGACGTAGAAGAATACTACCGAGGCTTTGCCAATCGCGTTCTCTGGCCGATCTGTCACTACCGGCTTGATCTTGCCGAATACGGTCGCAAGGAGATGGCCGGCTATTTCCGCGTCAACCGCTTCTTCGCCCACCGGCTGGCGCCGCTCATCAGGCCCGATGACGTGATCTGGGTGCACGACTACCACTTGATCCCTCTCGCCGCGGAACTGCGCCAAATGGGCTTGAAGAACCGGATCGGCTTCTTTCTCCACATTCCCTGGCCGCCTGCCGACGTGCTCTTCACGATGCCCGTTCACGAGGAGATCATGCGCGGCCTGTCGCACTACGATGTCGTCGGCTTCCAGACCGATCATGATCTTGAGAACTTTGCCGGCTGCCTCCGGCGGGAAGGCATCGGCGATGAACTCGGCGGAGGCCGCTTCAGCGCCTATGGCCGCGTGTTCAAGGGCGGCATCTATGCAATCGGCATCGAGACTGCGGCCTTTGCCGAATTCGCCAAGAAGGCATTGACCAACAAGACCGTCAGGAAAGCGCGAGAAAGCATCGAGCACCGCAGCCTGATCATCGGTGTCGATCGCCTGGATTACTCGAAGGGAATCACGCAGCGGATCGACGCATTCGAGCGCTTCATCTTGGCCAATCCGGCCCAGCAGGGGCGTGTCACCTATCTGCAGATCACGCCGAAGTCGCGCTCCGAAGTGCCGGAATACGAAGCCATGCAGCGCACTGTGGCCGAACAGGCCGGCAGGGTAAACGGCGCGCTCGGCGCAGTCGATTGGGTGCCCATACGCTATATCAACCGCTCGGTGGGCCGGAATATTCTTGCAGGGCTTTACCGGCTTGGCAAAGTCGGCCTCGTGACGCCGCTTCGAGACGGGATGAACCTGGTTGCGAAGGAATACGTGGCCGCGCAGGACCCGGACGATCCGGGCGTGCTCGTGCTTTCGCGCTTCGCCGGAGCCGCCCGAGATCTGAGAGGTGCCCTGCTCGTCAACCCCTACGACATCGAGGGGACCGCAAACGCTATGGCGCGCGCACTCAGCATGCCGCTGGAAGAGCGGAAGGATCGCTGGAAGACAATGATGGATCACTTGCTGGAACACGACGTCTCGCGCTGGTGCCGGGACTTTCTCGATGATCTGAGGACATCACCGGATCCGTCGCGTTAGATCGCTGCTCTCTATCTTTGGCCCTGTACAGCCATGACCGGCTGCCGCGAGATCATGCGGCCGTGGGACCTGGATCATCGTCATGTGGAATGGCCGCTTTCCTGGGCCGCGGCCGGAAATTGACCACTTGCGGAGCGTGGTCGATCAGTTGCATGGGTTCGTTGCTCGTCTGTTGCAGGCGAGCCTCCGCCTCAGGTTTAAGGACGATGCGCTCGACCGCGAGGATTTCGGGCCAGCCGTCCTCTCCGAGGATCTCGGTCCTCTCGCCGACGGCCAGCCCAAGCAGCGCCAAACCCCGCATCGTCCGAACGGAGATGGCGGAGTCGGCAGGTCTACTCGCTGTGCTGCGGACCACAACATGTGGTCCGCAGCACACGCCGTTGACGGTGTAGACTACCTGCGTGTCCAGCGTGACGATATTCTCAGGTATGTCTTCACGGAAGAACACGCTGGCGTAGTTCAACTTCTCGCGCAGTAGAATCGTAAAGGACTCCGTGTGGCCGGTTTCGTCCAGCATGGACATCAGGATGTTTAGGTCTCCTGCAGTCAGTTGGCAGAAAGCTTCTCTCGACATTGCTCATCACTCCAGCTTCCGTCGGGTCGTGGACCTGCCCTCTCGAGCAAATATGGGGGCACGAACGGCGCAACCATGGCGGTCGGCCTTTGCTCGAGCTGACGAGACAGAAACTCCCTGTGCCGACCGCGAGCGGTTCGACACAGGGCTACGAGCCTGCGGTGAGGCAACCTCCTCTAGGTTTCCGCTTTCTGCTTCGGGGCAAGTGCATGGAGTCCTCGATCGAGTCCTTTTGAGCGCCGGAAGGCTCAGAGGGCGAGTTCGCCCGTCACGTCGTCCTCGACCCGAGCGACCGTCAGACGGTTTCTCTGCCCATCTCGAGAGAACCACTCGACCGCCTGTCCGGACCGGAGACCGAGAAGCGCCACTCCGACCGGCGTCAGGACGGAAATCCTCCCCTCCTCGGCATCGACGTCATCAGGATGGACGAGAGAGAAGGTCCGGCGAATTCCGCCCTCGACCTCGCAAGTGACCACGGACCCTATCTTGATGACGTCGGGCGGCACCTGGTCGTCTGGCAGAACGCAAGGGCGCTCCAGCTTTTCGATCAGTTCAGCGGCGATGTCGAAGTCCCTCGACAAGGCTTGATAGGCCAGGCGGCTGAGAAGAGAATAGTCCGTCGCTCCAATGAAAGGCAGGGGCAGATTCGAGGAGATCATGATGCTGGACATCGTTCGCGATACCTCCGGAACAGGCACGGGATTTCCGCGTGCATGTTGAAATATTCGTGAAGATTGTCGCGCATGTCAGCGAGAATTGTGCTGACCGCGTTCACCCAGGATCCGGCGGGCGACGAGGCCGGATCCGGGTTACGATCCTGCGATCAGGCGGACCCCCAGAGTGTTAGGCGGATATATGTCGCGGTTCGTCAGCATGGCCGGATGATCGCCCGCGGTATCAGGGAAGTCAAGCCGCCCGGCCGGGTGACGCAAGTGCGCAAGCACCCGCGGCACGCAGCCAGAGCGGCATTATCGCCCCTGCGCCTCAGATCACGCCGAGGGCATCCATTGCCTCGGCCACCCTGGCAAAGCCAGCTATGTTTGCTCCGAGAACATAGTCTCCCGGAGCTCCATATTCCTCCGCGGTCTCGGCGCAACGGTCGTGGATCGCCTGCATGATGGTTGCAAGACGCGCCTCGGTCTGTTCGAACGTCCAGCTGTCACGTGAGGCATTTTGCTGCATCTCAAGAGCGGAGGTGGCAACTCCTCCCGCGTTCGCGGCCTTGCCGGGGGCGAACAGCACACCTGCCTCCTGGAAAATGCGAACGGCCTCCGGCGTAGAAGGCATGTTGGCGCCCTCACCCACGGCAAGAACACCGTTCTTCACCAATACCCTTGCGTCCTTCCCGGTGAGTTCGTTCTGGGTCGCGGAAGGCATCGCGACATCACAGGGCGCATCCCAGATCGAGCCCGCTTCGATATAGTGAGTCCCGGCGCCTTTCAGCCGCGCGTATTCCGAGATCCGCTCGCGACGCACTTCCTTGATTTCCTTGACCAGTTGGAGATCGATACCGTCCTCGTCGACAACGTACCCGTTTGAATCGGAGCACGCCACGATCTTTCCTCCAAACTCGATCACCTTCTCCATGGTATAGATCGCGACGTTGCCGGATCCGGAGACGGTCACCCGCTTGCCGTCAAAGTCCAGGCCCTTGGTTTTAAGCATGCGCTGGACGAAATAGGTCGCTCCGTAGCCCGTCGCTTCTTGTCGGGCACGCGAACCGCCGTAGAACAGTGCCTTGCCCGTGAGCACACCGGCCTCGTAGCGGTTGGTAAGACGCTTATACTGACCGAACATGTAGCCGATCTCCCGGCCCCGACACCGATGTCACCCGCAGGAACGTCCGTGTATTCGCCGAGACGCCTGTGAAGCTCCGTCATGAACGATTGGCAGAAGCGCATGATCTCGCCGTCCGAACGGCCCCTGGGATTGAAGTCGGAGCCGCCTTTGCCCCGCCGATCGGCATACCGGTCAGTGCGTTCTTGAAGGTCTGCTCGAAGCCGAGGAACTTGATGATTCCGACATTCACCGAAGGATGAAACCGGACCCCGCCCTTGTACGGCCCAAGTGCGGAGTTGAACTGAACCCGGAATCCCCGGTTGATCTGGACCTGGCCCTTGTCGTAAACCCCGGGGCACGCGGAAGATGATCTGACGCCCCGGTTCGCAGATCCTCTCGATGAGCGCGTTTTCGGCGTAACGGGGGTGTTTGGCTATCACGCGTCCGAGGCTCTCCAGGACCTCGCGCAGAGGCCTGGTGAAACTCGTGTTCACCTCCGTTACGCCTCAGGACTTCGGTCAGGATGGATTCCAGTTTTTCGTCGACATTCACAATAATTCTCCTTGGCCGTCTTACCTCAATCGGCACAGGCGCAATATCCCAACGGTGTGATTTAGGAAACAGCAACTTTTGGTTGTTCAACCACCAATAGGCGAAAGGCGCTTCAGACCTCCGCGAATCCCTTTGCGTGGGGCGTCATCGCCTGAAGATGTGAATCGCGCCGCCGGCGTCGTCGGATACGAGGATGGACCCGTCCGGCGCTTCCTTGACGTCGACCGGACGACCGACGTTTCTGAGGAAGGTGGTCGCCGAGACCGGGCGGCCGCCGCGGAAGCGGACCCGCACGACCTGATAGCCGACCGGTACCGACCTGTTCCAACTGCCGTGCTGGGCCACCAGAGCATCGCCGCCCAGGCTGCGGAAGAAGTGAATCCCGAGCGCTGCGACATGCGCCTGAAAGTTGAAGACAGGCGGAATCTGGCGCGCGGGCGGCGTCGCGTCCTCGAACCCTGTGAGCGGCACATCGCCTCCGAAATAGGGGAAGCCGTAAAAGCCGCCCGGCCGCAAAGCGTTCAGCTCATCGGGCGGGATATCGTCACCCATTCTGTCGGCACCATTGTCGGTAAAGAACATTGTGCCGCCGCGCCAGTCGAAGCCGACAGAGTTGCGCACACCCCAGGCCACTCTGCGAAGGTCGGACCCGTCCTGGTTCATGCTGACGATCGTACCTTGCAGCCCGCGGGGAATGCAAATGTTGCAGGGTGACCCGAGCGAGACATAGAGGCGGGATTCCGGGCCGACGGCGACATAACGATAGCCGTGGGCTCCCGAATCCGGCAGGTCGCGCCGAATAACGCGTCTGCCGCTCAACGTGCCGCCGCGGCCGATCTCGAAAGCCGTTATGCTGTTTCCCGAAGCGACGAACAGCCGGCCGCGTGAGCAGGCAACGCCGTTCGCATTGGAAAATCCGGAGGCGACCCTGCGGGCGCGGCCGCCGGACAATGACAGGGCGTAGACCGAGGAGCCCTTCGTTCCGACGAACAACACGTCGCCGCACACCGCCATCTCGCGTGCGGACGGCACGCGCGCGAGCAGTTCCGCCCGCGCCGTACCGAGGGGCAGGCCGCAGGCGAGTGCCACGGCTGAGACGAGCGCGACAAAACCGGCTTTCGGGAATGAGAGGCCCATCGCCACCCTCCGAATGCACGCGAATCGTGCTCGAACGGAATTGGAGCGGCGCAGTCCCGTTTCAAGCCGAAGTCCGAGCCTCACGGCGAAGTGATCTCCTCTTTCCTTCGTCGAGGCGAACAGGACCGTCATGCGCCGCGGCGGGAACATCATTCCGGCAACCTGCTCGGCAGCCAGACCCATGCCAAGACCCCGACTGCGAGCGTCAGGAGACCGCCCGTGCCGATCGCTACATGCATGCCGGTGAGGAACGCTTCCTGGGCCTGAATCAGGCTTTGATATGCAAGTCCGGGCTGATCGAGCGTTTCATCGAGCGTCCCCGCTACACCGGGGCCGAATAGCCGGAAGTTCAGTGTCGCCAAAGATCCAAGCAGAGAAATACCCAGCGCGTTGCCCAGCTCGTTGCTGGTCTCCGCTATCGAACCCGCGGCACCCGCCCGGTTCGCAGGAACCGCCGAAACCGCAATATCGGCCACAAGGCTGAAGGACAATCCATATCCGACGCCGGCGACCATGGTAGAGGCGACGAAGACCGCAATGCCTGCCTCGGTCGTCGTGAACAGCAGCAGGAAAGCGCCGGCGCTGATCAGCAGATGCGTTGCCACAAGTGCGGTCTTCCGGCCGATCCGTTCGACGATGCGGGCGGTGCCCACGCAGGTCGCCGTCAGCACGATCGCGCCCGGCAGGGTCAACAGCGCGGCGGCGAACACATCGATGCCCAGCACCGATTGCAGGTAGACGCCCGACAGATACCCGGCAGCAGACCACACGACCAGCGACAGAAGGCCCGTCAGGATAGCGGTAGAGAAGATGCGGTCGCGGAAGAGACCGAGGTCGAGCAGCGGGTATTCAAGTCTTTTCTGTCTGAGAACGAATAGCGCCAGCGCCATTATGCCGGCGGCTCCGGCAAGGATTTGTGTCGGAGTGAAGCCATAGGCGGCCGCATGCTTGAGCGAATAGGTGAACAGCAAGATGCCGGCAAAGGACAGGACGAGGCTCGCCAGGTCGATGCTGCCGCCGACGGTCGAGCGCACCTCCCGCAACAGGATGGGTGCGCCGATCATGAAGCCGATGACAACGGGGACATTGATGAGAAACACGGCGCCCCACGCGAACTGCCGCAGCAGCATGCCGCCAATGAGCGGGCCGATCGCAAAGCCGGCTGCGAAAGTGGCCGCAAAGATGCCGATAGCCTGAGCGCGCAGTCGCGGATCGGGGAACAAGGCGCTGACGATGGCCAAGCCGGACGGCAGGAGTGTTGCGCCACCCAGCCCCATCAGGGCACGCGAGGCGATCAGCAGCTCTGGCGTTTGCGAATAGGCCGCGCCGAGCGACCCTGCACCGAAGACCGCCGCGCCGGTCATGATGAGTTTCAGCCGGCCGTAGCGGTCGCCGATATTCCCGAAAACGATCAGCAGCGATCCGACCACGAAGCCGTAGATGTCCAGGATCCAGAGCGCCTGATCAGCGGTCGGCTGGAGGGCCGAAGTGACATGCGGCATGGCGAGATAAAGGATCGACCCGTCCATGGCCACAAGCAGGACCAGGGGTAAAATGGCGATGAGGCCCAGCCATGCGGTTCGATCGGCGGAGCGTGGAAGTGAAGTATCGGTCATAGGCACAAATCCTCTGGGAACCGCATGCGAAGGCATGCGGATTCGGCCGCCGGCGCGGGGCCGGTGGATGGTTGCGATTGAAGGGCAGTTACTATATACTCCAGGTAAGTTACTTTTGGTATATAGCGATGTCAAGCAGGCCGAAGAAAATGCAGCCTCCCGCCAAGCGTGTCCGTCTCAGTCGCGAGCAGCGACGGCGCCAGCTTCTCGACGTGGCATGGCAGCTTGTGCGCGAAGAAGGTTCGGATGCCCTGACGCTCCCAAGGCTTTCGCAAGGCGCTGCTGTCGCCAAGCCGGTGGTCTATGACCATTTCGGCACGCGCAATGGCCTGCTGATAGCGCTCTATCGGGACTTTGACGCCCGGCAGACGGAGATGATCGACGCCGCACTCGACGGGAGCGGCCCGACCCTCGAAGATCGAGCCAAGGTCATCGCAACCTCATACGTCGACTGTGTGCTCGCGCAGGGCCGGGAAATGCCCGACGTGCTCGCAGCCCTTGCGGGCTCCCCCGAGTTGGAGGCAGTAAAGCGAGACTATCAACTGGCCTTCATCGAGAAGTGCCGAAGGGCACTGGCGGCTTTCGTGGGGCGGCGAGGCATCGGACCGGCGGGGTTCTGGGCTATGCTCGGCGCTGCCAACGCCCTGTCGGATGCCGCCTCTGCGGGGGAGATCACGGCGGCGCAGGCGCAGGAGGAGCTTTTCGCGACCATTGTCGCGATGATCGACAGAAGTCATCGTTGATCACCTGGAGTATCAAGGCCCGACCGGGAACGCGGGACCGCATCGGCAACAGCACCGCGCGTCTTATCGAACGGGCAAAGGTCGCTGTAGCGCTTTGATCTGCTGCATGTTTTTGTCGGCTCCGATCAAAGCAAGACGCCGGAAAACGGTCACTCGAACAGGTCTGGATTGTCCGCCTCGATCTGCGGCAGGTCGGCCAGAATGCCGTTGAGATGGCTGCGCATGGCGGCCGCGGCCGCGTCGGCATCCCGCGCGTCGATGGCGGTGATGATCGCCTCGTGTTCGGCAATCAGTTTCTTCATCGAGTCCGGATGGCGCAGCTGCAGGTTGCAGACGCGATCCATGTGTGCCTTGATGTCGGAGATGGCGTTCCAGGCGAGGCCGCAGCCTGCACCCTCGGCGATCGCGATATGGAACTGCTCGTCCTCCCGGCGAAAAGCATTGTGGTCATTCGCCTCATTCGCCGCCTTTTGCCGAGCGAGGATCGTGTCGATCTTGCGTCGCGTCCAGCTATCGAATGTCTCGCTGGCCCGACGCGCCACCGCGACTTCGATGGCCTCGCGCACGAAGCGGGATTCCATCATCTGTCTGGCTGAAATCCGCACGACGACGGTGCCCCTGTTGGGCCGGATATCCACCAGTTTGGATTTGCCCAGCGCGATGAGCGCCTCGCGAACGGGCTGACGCGACACGCCCATGCGTGTGGCGATTTCCTGTTCGGAGAGCCGCATTCCGGGGGCGAGCTCCAGCCGGATGATGGATTCGCGCAAGTCCCGCTCGACCTGGGCCGCGGCGGTTTCGCCGGTGTCGATCTTCAGGGATTCGAGGTTCATGTCTTTCGCCGCCGTCATCCGTTGACATCCAATTTGAACCACCATACAGTACCATACAATTCAGGCGCAACAGAAATCCGGCAAACCGGATGAACAGGGAGGGGCTGGCGCCGCGCGGGCCGGCCTGAGAACGCTATTGCTGTCCAATTTCATCGCACCCGATTCCAATGATCCCCGTCTGCGTATTAAATCCCGCTACCAGATGCTTGTCGATGGCAAGTCGGTCGATGCCGCTTCAGGCAGGACGATCGATCGGGTGAGCCCCGGCCACGCCGGCGTCACGGTCGGCACATGGCCGGAGGCCTCGGCCGACGACGTGCGCAATGCCGTCGCGGCCGCCCGGAAGGCTTTCGATACCGGCCCGTGGCCGCGCATGTCGGGCGCAGAGCGGTCGCGCCTGATGTTCAAGGTCGCCGACCTCATCCTTGCGAGACAGGAGGAGCTGGCTCTGATCGAGAGCCTCGAGGTCGGCAAGCCGATCGCGCAGGCGCGCGGCGAAATCGGTTTCTGCGCAGATCTCTGGTCCTATGCCGCCGGCCAGGCCCGTGCGCTGGAAGGACAGACCCACAACAATATCGGCGACGATCGTTTGGGCCTTGTCCTGCGCGAGCCGGTCGGAGTCGTCGGCATCATCACGCCTTGGAACTTTCCCTTCATCATCGCGTCGGAACGGGTGCCATGGGCGATCGGCAGCGGCTGCACGGTCGTGCTGAAGCCCTCCGAGTTCACTTCGGGCACGTCGATCCGTATGGCGGAGCTGGCGCGCGAAGCCGGCATTCCCGATGGCGTGTTCAACGTCGTCACCGGTTATGGCGATCCCGCCGGCCAGGTTCTGGCCGAAGACCCGAGCGTCGACATGGTCGCCTTTACCGGCTCTGTCCGCGTCGGCACGAAGCTCGGCGAGATCGCGGCGCGCAACGTCAAGCGCGTGGGGCTGGAGCTTGGTGGCAAGGGGCCGCAGATCGTCTTCGCCGATGCGGATCTCGATGCGGCGGCAGACGGCGTCGCCTATGGCGTCTACCACAATGCCGGCCAGTGCTGCATTTCCGGCAGCCGGCTTCTGGTGCAGGAGGGCATCCGCGATGCGCTGATGGAGCGCCTGCTCGACATCTCGCGCAAGGTGACTTTCGGCGATCCGCTGAACGAACGCACCAGGATCGGCGCAATGATCTCGGAGACGCATGCCGAAAAGGTGCATTCCTATGTGACGGCCGGCATCGCATCGGGCGCGGAACTGCTGCTCGGCGGCGAAAGGACCGGCAGGGAGGCCGGCCTTTACTACGCACCGACGGTCTTTGCCGGCGTCACGCCCGACATGTCGATCGCACGAGAGGAAATCTTTGGTCCCGTGCTTTCAACGCTGACCTTCAAGACCGCGGACGAAGCCGTAGCGCTGGCGAACGCCACCGAATTCGGTCTTTCGGCCAGCGTCTGGTCGACCAATCTCGAAACCGCGCTGCAGAGCATCCGCCGCATCCGCGCCGGCCGATGCTGGATCAACAGCGTGATCGACGGCACGCCGGAGCTGCCGATCGGCGGCTACAAGAAGAGCGGCCTGGGCCGCGAACTCGGCCGCTATGGCTTTGACGAATATTCCCAGTTCAAGGGTGTCCACGTGACGCTCGGGCGCCCCGCGCCCTGGTTCACATAATCGGCCGCAGTCTGGGTCGGGAGGAGGAATATCTCGGCTGGCGTGATCTTTGGTCGGAGCCCGCCAGCCGAGACTTGGGTCTTGCGACCCGCAATGCACATCCAAAGGGAGGACACGCAATGAAACTGACCAGGCTCAGAACCGCGGCCCTGGCTGCGGGCCTTGCCACCTTGTTGACGTCGAGCGCGCTCGCCGCAGACGTCAAGGCAACGATGATCATCTATCTCGATCCGAGTGTGCAGTTCTTTAATCCGGTGGTGAAGGGAGCGCAAGACGCCGCCGCCCAATTCGGCGTCGACCTCGACGTGCAGTATGCCAACAACGATCCGGTGCGCCAGAACGACCTGATCGAAAGCGCGACGGCCAGCGGCGTCGATGGCATCGCCGTCGCGATCTCCAGTTCGGATGCTTTCGACGAGAGCATCTGCGCGGCAGTCAAGGCCGGTATCATCGTCATCGGCTTCAACAACGATGACCTCGACGGCGCCAAGGGCAACTGTCGCCAGGCCTATGTCGGCATGAATGAGCTTGCCTCCGGCTATGAGCTCGGCAACCGCATGATCAAGGAATTCGGCCTCAAGTCCGGCGACGTCGTCTTCAACCCGCGCGAAATTCCGGAAGCGAGCTTTGCGGTCGCCCGTGGCGGCGGCATCGAGAAGGCGATGACCGAAAACGGCATCAAGGTGGAGACGGTTCGAGCCGGTCTCGACCCCGCCGAAGCGCAGAACATCATTGCGCAATTTCTCATCGCCAACCCGAATGTGAAGGCGCTGTTCGGCACCGGCTCGGTCACCTCGACCGTCGGCGCGGGCGCCATCAAGGACGCCGGCGTAGACATTCCCTTCGGCGGTTTCGACCTTGCGGTCGAGATCGTAAATGCGGTGGAATCCGGCGCGATGTACGCGACCATGGACCAGCAGCCCTATCTGCAGGGCTACTACCCGATCGCCCAGATCGCGCTTGCCAAAAAATACGGGCTGACTCCAACCGACATCGACACGGGCCAGGGCGCCTTCCTCGACAAGTCGCGCATCGGTTCGGTCAAGCCGCTGATCGGCAGCTACCGCTAACCGCGTTCCGAGGGAGCCCGCCGGCGCGGCCGGCCGGTTCCCCCTTCCCCAACGATCGGGTGCCAGACCGTGACTCCTGTCCTAGCCGAAAGTGCCGCGCCACGCTCGCGGACCCAGAGACAATCCATCCTCAAGCAGATCATGGGCATGCCGGCGGGAGCGATCTTTCTCGTCTTCATGACCCTGCAGATCGTCTGCATCGCCGGCGCGCTCCTCTATCCGGACGAGTTCCGCTACCTCTCGCCGCAGAACCTGACGATCCTGATGAAGGCGATCCCCGTGCTTGGATGCCTCGCGCTCGGAGCCGGCGTACTGATGATCGCCGGTGATTTCGACCTTTCCATCGGCTCAGTCTACACGTTCACGGCCGTGCTGATGGCCTCGCTCGTCAATGCGGGGCTGAGCGCCTTCGTCGCAGCACCTATCGGTATTCTGACCGGCCTGCTGATCGGTTCCCTCAACGGCCATATCACCCTGCGCTTTGGTCTGCCGTCCTTCATCGTCACACTCGGCGGGCTCCTCTTCTGGCGCGGCGCGGTGCTGCTCTACAACGGTGCCGTCCAGGTGCGTTTCGATCCGGAGCCGGTCTTCACCAGCCTCTTTTCCGGCACCCTGTTCGGCGTCAACGCCGCCTTCATCTGGATCGTCCTCTTCGTCATAGGCTTTCACCTGCTGCTACACCGCCACCGCTTCGGCAACCACGTTTTCGCGACCGGTGGCAATCGCGCTGCGGCCGAGGCGATCGGCATCAACACCAGCCGCGTCAAACTGATTGCCTTTGCGATTGCGGGCGGCATGGCTGCGGTGGCGGGCATTCTTGCGACAGCCCGCGTCGGCAGCGTGCAGCCTGGGCAGGGTGCGGGTCTGGAACTCCAGGCCATCGCCGCCTGCGTCATCGGCGGCCTGTCGCTGCGCGGAGGGCGCGGATCGATCATCGGAATCTTTCTCGGCGTGCTGCTCATCCACACGATTACCGACGTCCTGCTTCTCCTGCGGGCACCGGGCTTCTACCTCGACATGTTCATCGCCACGCTGATCGTGCTGGCTGCAATCTTCAACCATCTCATCGAGCGGCGAGGTCTTGCGTGATGTCGACCCCCAATCTTCTCGAACTGCACAACATTTCGAAGAGCTTCGGTGCGCTTACCGCGCTTCGCAATCTGAGCTTCCATATCGGCGAGGGGGAAGTCGTCGGCCTTTTGGGTGACAACGGCGCCGGCAAGTCGACGACCGTCAATCTCATCTCCGGCATCCACAAGCCGACGGACGGCTATCTCAGCGTCGACGGCAAGAAGACGACCTTTTCCTGCCGCTCGGATTCCGCCGATGCCGGCATCGAAACGATCTATCAGCACACCGCGCTGGTCGATTCACTCTCGATTACCCGCAATATCTTCATGGGCCGTGAGCTGACCGATCGCTTCGGCTTCCTCCGGCAGCGCGAGATGCGCGACATCGCCATGGAAGTCCTGCAAAACGCCGTGCACATCTCCGGCATCGATTCCCCGGATACGCTCGTCGGCAACCTCTCCGGCGGGCAGAAACAGGCGGTCGCAATCGCCCGCGCCGTCTATTTCAAGAAGCGCGTGCTGCTCCTCGACGAGCCGACCTCGGCGCTCTCCGTACGCGAGACGGAAGCGTTGTTGAACCAGGTGCTGAAGCTCAAGGCGGAGAATGTCTCGAGCGTGCTGGTGACCCACAATCTCTACCACGCCTATCAGGTCTGCGACAGGTTCGTGATCATGAGCCATGGCACGAAGGTCTTCGACGTGCAGAAGGCGGATACGACGATCAGCCAGCTGACCGAATATGTCGTGCTCACCTGATGCCGGTTCCTGGAAAGCAGGAGGCAGATGCCGTAAACGTCCAACCAGGGTCAAATAACATTCCCCTTTCCGTCCTGAGTACACCGGTTTGGGCGTAGGACCTTTGGCGCTTTGGTCTCGGACCAATGTCCCATCGTCGTAAACGGACGACATGCTAGATTCCGCACTCGGTTTGGTGCTCTGCTAGACTGAGGTCCTGTGATTTCCACGGCGGACCCTGCCTCGCGAGGCTATGCAACCACCCGTTGCCTGGAGTTGGGACATGGACGACCGCGATATGAAACACAATGACGAGGAAAACTCTGCTTCCGACCTCTTGGAAATTGCGGCACAGCTCGCCGCGCTGGCCGAGGACATCAGGACCTTGGCTGCAATGCCGATCGAGCAGAATTCAACATTGATCGAACCCGGCGACAGGCCTGAAGCAACCTCGCAATGACCGTCAACCCCGCCGAGTGGATGCGGCTCAGGTTGCTCTGCCCGCAATGATCGAGAAACCGCCGCCTCGATGTACTCATGGAACCATTTTTCAGCAGCAGCCATTGCGCATTAACCTCGTTGATGGAACAGGGCGCAACAATGGACGTACAGAAGGCTGGAATGGCTCGACTGCTGTTGGCGGTACCTGATGTGCGCGACAGTGCCTGGATGATTCACGACCTCACTTTCTTGAAGCTGTGCGAAGTCTACGAGCACGCCTGCCTGCGCCGCGACGTCCTGCGATGTGCGGCATCAAAAGACGACGCCGCCCTGCTCAAATCCGAAGAGGAATGCACGAGCCTCGAAGCGGCCGCCATCGCTTACATTCGCGAGCGCCAAAAGTTCTCCGGCCTCGGGCGCCACTGAGGCAGCATCACAATCATCTAGAAAGCCGCGCTGCGAAAGATCGCTAGTCAGCAGGCTCTGAATTGTGATTTGACTCCAGGGAGACAAAATCACGGGATGATGACGGATCCCGATCTCAACTGCTGCGATCGTCGAAGCTTCCGCATTGCCTGTGGAGTCTATTTTCCGTCCAACCACTCCTGTAGTTCCGCTTCCGCCCGCTCCAGCGCGCTGTAGTTCAGGAGTTTGCGCAGGAAGGCGATCGTGATGGCGCGGGCACGCAGATTGAAGCGGCCGTCGTCATTGTCGTCGCTCGCGGCCTGGTAGACGTCGAGCTTGTCGTAAAGCTGCTGCAGGCGGTTCTGTACGCTGCGCAGCGACAGGCCGCGGCGCCTGGCAATGGCCCTGTCGGTAAGGCCGAGTGCGATATCGACGAGGATCTCGTATTCGGAATCGGTGAAGCCGTTCGTCTGGCCAAGGCTTTTCTGCTGAAGACCCCGCACCTCCCGGTCGATGACGCATTGGCTCTCGACGAAGATCGAGCGCAGGGCAAGCTTCAGCCGTTCGTCGGACGCGGATTTCAGGACGTAGCCATAGGCAGCTCCATCCGGAACGATGCGCGAGACACCGCGTACATACGCCTCGTCCGAATAGTTCGACCAGAAAAGGATGCGGGTCTCCGGCCGCTCCTTCCAGATCGTGCGCGCCGCCTCGATGCCGTTGCGGCTCGCCATCTGCAGATCCATGACGATATGCGCCGACTTGTGATCGCGAGCGAGCTTCTCGCCGACAGTTCCATTTTCCGCCTCGATCACGGTGTCGCATTCCGGCAGGGCTGCATTGACCGCCTCATGCAGGTAGGAGCGATGCAGCGGGTCGTCCTCGACGATCAGAACCTTCATTCCGCCCTCTCCTCGATTGAGCCCGCGTCGTGCGGCGTGAGCGGCAGCACCACGCGCACCACGGTGCCGCGATTATTGTGGCCCGGACCGATCGTGAAACGCGCGGAAATCAGTCGCGCCCGGGTCTTCATGTTGTCGATTCCCTCGCCGATCCGTCCCCGCGTTTTGGCAAGTCCGGTTCCATCGTCCGCAATCTCGATCGACAACCGGTCGTCGCCCGCGTCGAGCCGCACCTTGACGGCAAGCGGAGCAGCGTGGCGCACCGCATTGTTGATCGCCTCCTGAGCGATGCGGAACAGCGCGACGATGACGGTCGGCTCCAGCCGTTCCAGCGCACCATTCGTCTCGTCGGCCAGGCCCCATTCGATGATGGAGCCCGCGTCCCGAGTCGAGCGGTCCAGGTGGTGCTCGATCGCCTGGCTAAGTCCGAAGAGCTGGAGAACGGAGGGCTTTGCCTGCTCGATGATCTGCCGCAGGTCCTGCATGCAATGCTGCAGGGAGCGGGAGACGGGCTCCAACGCCTCCGGCGCCACCTCGCCGTTGCGCGACAGCCGATCGATCCTGCGGGCGAGACGCGTCAGGTCGGCGAGCGTCTGGTCGTGCAGGTCCATGCCGATGCGCTGACGCTCCTGCTCCAATGCTTCGGTGAGTTTCAGCGCACCGAGCCGCAGGCCCTCCTCGCGAGCACGAGCTTCCGCTTCCACGATCGCCGACCGTTGCGCTTGCTCGGCCGCCCGCAGCGCGAAGAAATAGGGCGTAAGCAGGTCTGCGATAATGCGGGCCCGCTCGACGTCCTCCATCGTGTAGACACCCGCTTCCTGCGAGGAACATGAAAGCGCCGCGATGATCGCGCCCTGAACCTTCATCGGTACATGCAGTCGGCTCCTTAGCGACTGTTCGACGATCGGCCGCTTGAACGCGCCTTCGAAATGGAAGCGCGGGTCGATCATTGCGTCGTCGGCCAGCAGGAAGTCCACGTCGCCCCATAGGAGGGAGCGGATCGGACTGTTGACGACAGGTGCGCCGGCAAGGTCGCCCCAGGCGGTCTCGATGCCCGTCTCATAGGCGGTGTGATAGTTGCCGTCCTCGAGGAGCACGCAGACATCGAGATGGTCGTGGGGGATGATGTGCGCGACCTCCGCCGCGACCGAGCGAATGGCCGAGCGAAAGTCGAGCTGGCCCGCAAGCAACCGGGAAATTCCGAGATAATGATCGAACATGGCTGCGGGTGCAGGATGCAGCATCGTGGTTTCCTCCAGAAGCGGCAGGCTCCTCAACCCGCCGCAGTCGCTTCGTCAGTAAGCGCCCGCGGGAGCGCCGCCGTCTTGCGTAAACCCGCAGCTTGTTTCGCAAAACCCGCAAACATCTTGCCGCCTTGCGCCTGTACAGGCCCGTCGATCTCCCGCATCCTGCCCTTACTGAGAGGAGGAAGCTCAGTGCAAGAACAATCTCACTCGACCCCGATTGGCCGGGCGGGTGAAGCGATCGCCTGCCAGGCGATCATGAGGGAGAGAGACATGACCATCCGTAAGATGCTTCTGGCATCCGCCGCGATCGCTTGCGCCGCGATGCCCGCTTCCGCATTTGCCGAGACCTCGGCCAAGAAGATCGCCCTTTCGAACAATTATGCCGGCAATTCGTGGCGCCAGGCCATGCTGACGAGCTGGGAAAAGGTGACGGGGGAAGCCGTAAAGGCCGGCGTCGTCGCTTCGGCCGACGCCTTCACCACTGCCGAGAACCAGGCAACGGAACAGGCCGCGCAAATCCAGAACATGATCCTGCAGGGCTACGACGCGATTGTGCTGAACGCCGCCTCACCGACGGCGCTGAACGGCGCGGTCAAGGAGGCCTGCGATGCCGGCATTACCGTCGTCTCCTTCGACGGCATCGTGACGGAACCCTGCGCCTGGCGCATCGCCGTCGATTTCAAGGAAATGGGCCGCAGTCAGGTCGAGTATCTTTCGAACAAACTTCCGGACGGCGGCAATCTGCTCGAGATCCGCGGCCTTGCCGGCGTATTCGTCGACGACGAGATCTCGGCCGGCATCCATGAGGGCGTCAAGCAGTTCCCGCAGTTCAAGATCGCCGGCTCCGTGCACGGAGACTGGGCGCAGGACGTTGCGCAGAAGGCCGTTGCCGGCATCCTGCCGAGCTTGCCTGAAATTGCCGGCGTGGTGACGCAGGGCGGAGATGGTTACGGTGCCGCGCAGGCGATCGCCGCGACCGACCGGAAGATGCCGATCATCGTGATGGGCAATCGCGAGGATGAACTGAAGTGGTGGAAGGAGCAGAAGGATGCGAACGGCTATGAAACCATGTCGGTCTCGATAGCGCCCGGCGTCTCCACCCTTGCCTTCTGGGTCGCCCAGCAGATCCTCGACGGCAAGGAGGTCAAGAAGGACCTCGTCGTTCCCTTCCTGCGCATAGATCAGGACAATCTGGAAGCGAACCTCGCCAATACCCAGGCCGGTGGCGTCGCCAATGTGGAGTACACGCAGGAAGACGCGATCAAGGTCATCGAGTCGGCAAACTAAATCTCCCGGTGGCTGCCGCGCGGCCGTAGATGACCGCGCGGCAGTCTTGTTGAGCAGATGATGGCGAGCAGTATGGACGACGTAGCGAAGGCGATCATTGCGGTCGACGGCGCCAAGGTAAGCTTCGGCGCAGTCAAGGCGCTCGACGGCGTCACGCTTCGTGTCATGCCCGGCGAATGCGTTGGGCTCGTCGGACATAACGGGGCAGGCAAGTCCACGATCGTAAGCGTGATCAATGGCGGCCTTACGCCACACCAGGGAACCGTCACGAGTGACGGCGAGCGGCAGGAACGCTACGGCATCAATGCCGCCCGCGACCGGGGCGTGCGTTGCGTCTTTCAGGAGCTGTCCCTCTGCCCCAACCTCTCCATCGTCGAGAACACCCGTCTTGTACATCGCGCTCTCGGCGGTTTCGGCTGGCGTTCGCGGGCTGCGAAGATCATCGAGAAGAGCCTCGACGCCGTCTTTCCCGGCCATGGCATCGACAGCGGCCGGACCGTGGGAGATCTTTCGATCGCCGAACGGCAGATGGTCGAAATCGCGCTGGCCTTTTCCGATGCCGGCACCCCCGCGCGGCTGGTGATCCTGGACGAACCGACATCGTCGCTCGATGCTAGCCTCGCCCGTCAGATGCTCGACCATGTCCGCCGCTTTATCGCCGGGGGCGGATCCGTCATCTTCATTTCGCATATCCTGCACGAGATCCTCGAAACCGCCGACCGTATCGTCGTCATGAAGGACGGCCGCGTCGTCGCCGAACGTCCGGCGCACCGCTTCGACCATCACGGCCTCGTCGAGGCAATGGGGAGCGTCACGAAGGCGGAAACCCGACAGCGTCCGGTGCGCGACCAAGCCGCGGCGCCGGTCGTTCTGTCCCATCCGGCAGCGGATATTCCCTTCACGGCGCGCTCTGGCGAGATCATCGGCCTCGCTGGCCTGGCTGGCCACGGACAGACCGAGCTCCTCCTCGCGCTGCATGCCGCCCGGTCCGGCAACTGGCTGCCGCAGCGTAATCCGCTCGTCACCTTCGTCGCCGGCGACCGCCGCCTCAACGGGGTTTTCGAATTGTGGAGCATCCTGCGAAACTTCTCCATCGCCTCACTCAGTGACATGTCCCGCCGCGGCCTCGTCCTCGAAGCCGGCGAAAAGACGAGGGGAACGGCCTGGAAAGAACGCATCGAAATCCGCACGCCCGATTTGGACAAACTCATCCTCTCGCTTTCCGGCGGCAACCAGCAGAAGGTGCTCTTCGCCCGCGCACTCACCACGCGCGCATCGATCGTCCTGATGGACGATCCGATGCGCGGCGTGGACGTCGGTACCAAGCAGGAAGTCTACGCGATCATCCGCGAGGAGGCGGCGCGCGGCCGCACCTTCATCTGGTATTCGACGGAAATGGACGAGGTTTGCCTCTGCGACCGGGTCTATGTGTTCCGCGAGGGCCGCATCACGGCCGAACTCGCCGGCGATGCCGTCAACGAGACAAACATTATCTCCGCCTCCTTCGAGGGAGCCGCATGACGTTTCGCCTGTCCTCCGAGGCCATTCGCCTTGTCATTCCCGCTCTATCGCTGTCGCTGCTGCTGGCTGCTGTGTTCTGGCTTCAACCGCGCGCCATGAGCTATATCGGCCTAAACCTGCTGTTCAACCTGGCCGTGCCGATCGCGCTCGCGACGATCGCGCAGATGCTCGTGATGGCGGTGAACGATCTCGATCTCTCGATGGGCGCCTTCGTCAGCTTCGTCGCCTGCGTGACCGCGACTTTCCTGCGGGACGAGCCGGCAATAGGCATCCTGATCCTCGCCGGCGCGGTCGCAGCCTATGCGGCGATCGGCGTCGTCATCCATTTACGAAACCTGCCGTCCATCGTCGTCACCCTCGGCATGAGCTTCGTCTGGGGCGGCCTTGCGGTGCTGTTGCTGCCGGCACCGGGCGGGCAGGCGCCCGACTGGGTGCGGTGGCTGATGACCGTCAAGCCGCCCCTGGCCCCGATGGCGATCGTCGCCAGCATCATCATCGCCGTCATTGCGCATTTCATCGTCAAGCGGTCCTCGCTCGGCGTTCTGATCCGTGGCGTCGGCGGCAACCAGCGCTCGGTGGAGCGCGCCGGCTGGTCGATCGTCGCGGCGCGCGCGACCGCCTATGCCCTCGCTGGCCTCTTTGCGGTGCTGGCAGGCATCGCCCTCGTCGGCTTGACCACCTCGGCCGATGCCAATATCGCGCTGCGCTACACGCTGCTGTCGATCGCCGGCGTCATTCTCGGGGGCGGCGAATTCATCGGCGGCCGCGTCTCTCCCGTCGGCGCCGTCATCGGGGCGCTGACGCTGACGCTTGCCGGCTCGTTCCTCTCCTTCCTGCGCATCTCCCCGGACTGGCAGATTGGCGCCCAGGGCGCGATTCTGATCATCGTGCTCGCGCTCCGCCTGATGCTGAACCGCTTCGAGAAGCGGGAGAAACGCCGATGAACGCGCTCGTCCGCCAGTTCGGCAAACCCTGGGTCTGGTCGTGGCTCGCTGCCTTCGTCGTCTGGTTCCTGACGATCATGGTGACGGGGGGCGCCGGCACGCTCGGACTGTCGCAGGCAGCGCTCACCTTTGCGGCCTTCTCGGTGATCGTCGGCATCGGGCAGATGTTCGTCATCACCCTCGGTCCCGGAAACATCGATCTCTCGGTTCCCGCCACCATGACGCTCGCCGGCACGGTGGCACTGAAGTTGATGAATGTCGAAAACGGCATGATCCTGCCCGGCCTTCTCCTTGCCGTCTTCATTGGTCTTGGCGTCGGTCTTTGCAACTACACGCTTATCAAGGCGCTGCGCATCCCGCCGATTATCGCAACGCTCTCCATGAGCTTCATCGTCCAGTCCGGCGCGATATGGACGAACCGCGGTCTTCGTATCAAGCCCCCGAGCGTGCTTGCGGAATTCACCACCACGAGTACGCTCGGCGTGCCGAACGTGGCAATCGTCGCTTTCCTGATCTCCGTCCTCGCCTGGATCCTGCTTGAGAAGACGATCTACGGCCGTTGGATCTCGGCGATCGGACAGAGCATGCCGGCCGCCCGCATGGCAGGCATACCGGTCGACGGAACGCGCTTCGTCACCTACCTGTTCTGCGCCGTGCTCGCTTCGATCAGCGGCTATCTGCTCGCCTGCTTCTCCGGCGGCGCGGCGCTCAACATGGGCGCGGAGTATCTTCTGATGTCGATTGCCGTCGTCGTGATCGGCGGCACAGCGGTCGCCGGCGGCGATTCCAACGTGCCCGGCATATGGGGCGCGTCGCTCTTCATGTTCCTCGTGGTCTCCATGCTCAATACCTATGGGCTCGGCGCAGGCATTCGCCTCATCATGACCGGCCTCATCATCATCAGCGTCATCATGCTCGCCGGCGGTCGGCGGGGCATGCGATAAACGGAAAGACTGCCATGGCCGAGGCCTCCATCTACGAAATCCACGACCCGCGCTTCCGTCAGATGATCGTGACCAGTGCCGGTCTCGACGAGCTCTATTCCGGCTGCCGCTGGGCGGAAGGTCCCGTCTGGTTCAACGATGCGAACCAACTCCTGTGGAGCGACATTCCCAATCAGCGCATTCTAAGATGGACGCCGGAGGGCGGCGTTTCCGTCTATCGTGAGCCGTCCAATTTTACCAACGGCCATACACGCGACAGGCAGGGACGGCTCATCTCCTGCGAGCACGGCACGCGCCGCGTCACGCGCACCGAGGTGGACGGCTCGATTACCGTGCTCGCCGATCGTTTCGAAGGCAGGCGGCTCAATTCACCGAACGATGTCGTGGTGAAGTCGGACGGCACGATCTGGTTCACCGATCCCACCTACGGCATCATGTCCGACTACGAAGGCTATCGCGCAGACCCGGAGCAGCCGACGCGCAACGTCTACCGGCTCGATCCGGAGACCGGCGAGCTTTCCGCAGTCGTGACGGACTTCATCCAGCCGAACGGCCTCGCCTTCTCGCCCGACGAAAAGACCCTCTACGTGGCGGATTCATCGGCAAGTCACGATGACCGCCTCCCTCGGCACATACGCGCCTTCGACGTGACCAGCGGCGGACGGCTCGCGAACGGACGCGTCTTCTGCGTCATCGACAAAGGAATTCCGGACGGCATCCGGACGGACGCGAACGGAAATTTATGGTCGAGCGCCGGAGATGGAGTGCACTGTTTCGATCCTGCCGGCAAGCTGATCGGCAAGATCCTGGTTCCGCAGACGGTCGCCAATCTCACATTCGGCGGTCCAAGGCGCAACCGCCTGTTCATTGCGGCAACCCGCTCGCTTTATTCACTTTATGTCGCCGTGACGGGGTCCCAGGTGCCTTAGAGAATGTTTCATGGAATCACTGAAATGCTCTAACCGTCTGATCCAACGCACTTCCGGAAAACCGTTACACCCTTTTCCTGGAAGTGCTCTCGAACGATACTGGGTAACGGGTTTCCTCGTGACGGCCAAAGGCCGTCACTCGTCTGATCGGAGGTCGGCCTCCTCCCGGCGCTAGGGATAGCGACGTTCGTCGGTCGAGCAGGACGAGATCAGTAGCCGCCGACGATCGGAAGAATCTCGCCGGTGATGTAGCTCGACATTTGCGGAGAGGCGAGAAAGACGTAGGCCGGAGCAATTTCCTCTGGCTGCGCCGCACGCTTCATCGGCGTTTGGGAGCCGAACTTCTCCACATCTTCAGCCTCTTTGTCCGATGGATTGAGAGGCGTCCAGACCGGGCCGGGCGCGACGGCGTTCACGCGGATACCTTTGGGCACGAGATGTCCCGAAAGAGCGCGGGTGAAGGCATGAATTCCACCCTTGGTCATGGAGTAGTCCAGCAGCTCCTTCGAGCCGGTAAGGCCCGTGACGGACCCGGTGTTGATGATCGCCGAGCCGTTCTTCAAATGCGGAATAGCGGCCTTTGCCATGTAGAAGTAGCCATAGAGGTTCGTCTTCAGCGTTTCGTCGAAGTGTTCGTCGGTCAGATCCTCGATGTCACGCGTGTGGACCTGGAAGGCGGCGTTGTTGACGAGGATGTCGAGGCGTCCAAGCTGCATGACCGTTTTTTCCACTGCCTTTCGGCAGAAGCTCGCATCCTTGACGTCGCCTTTGATCACAAGGCACTTTCGTCCCTCCTGTTCCACAGCAGCCTTTGTTTCGTCTGCGTCCTGAGATTCGTCGAGATGCACGATGGCGACGTCCGCCCCTTCACGGGCAAAGAGGACCGCCACCGACCGACCGATGCCGGAGTCACCCCCCGTGATCAGCGCCACCTTGTCCTTCAGCTTGTCTGAACCCTTGTAAAACGGGGCATCGTACATTGGCGCGACGGGAAGATCAGCCTCTGAGCCCGGCTTGTCCTGATGCACCTTCGGAAATGGCGGCTCCGGATAACGGCGAGCGCCCGCCTGCATGGCTCCTGAGGCCTTCGGTTTTTCCTTCTTGTCGGCCTCTTCAACCTGCTTCTGGATGTCGCGCTGTTTCTGCCCGGTTTCGGATTTCATTGATGCCTCCTTCGATTGAGGAGGATAAACGCCGCCGAGGCCAAAAGGTTTGGGCGAGACCGCATCCTCGCCATTCCTAAATCATCGTGACCTAATGAGAGGCCAATGTGCTCTCATCGATGTGTGCGCTGGCATATACCCGCCGGGCGACGATCGCGAGAAGAAGGAGCGTCACCGTTGCGACGACGCAACATATGGAGAAACCAAGTGAGAAGCCGCTTTTCGCAGTCTCAAGCCAGACGGCTGACGTTGAACCCGGCATCGACCGAGCTGTCTCGACTGCGCCGGCAAGGGTAGCAGAAACGGCCTCGGCTTGCACGGGATCGAGGCCGCTCAGGTCGGCGCGGTTCATCGCCATACGATAGACCAGGGTCGCCAAGCTGCCGAGCACCGCGATTCCCAGTGCGCCTCCAAATTCTGCGCTCGTTTCCGATATGGCCGAAGCCGAGCCTGCCCGTTCGGGCGGTGCAGTTCCCACGATCAGGCCGGTCGTGGTCAGGACGACAGGAACGAAGCCGAAGCCGATGATCATGCTGGAGCCAAGGATCCCGATCAAGCTCTCGGCGTAGGCGGCTACAGCCATAGCAGCAGCTCCCGCCGCATTGATCAAAAGCCCGCCTAGCACGGTTCTGACGGGTCCGAAGCGGTTGGTGAAACGGTAGGCCTGAAAAGACATGACTGCGAAGACGAAGGCCGATGGCGCGGACCAGAGCGCAGCCTTCAATGGCGACAGACCGAGCACAAGCTGCAGGAAGAGGTTCTGAAACAGGAAGACGCCGAAGACGAAGAAGACACCGGCGAGGTTTACCATCAGCGAGGCCGTAAAGGCTGGCACCCGGAAGAGCGCGAGGTCGACCAATGGGTCGCTGAGGCGTCGCTGACGCCTCACAAACAGGAGGCCGACCAGAAGCCCCAGTCCGATATAGACGACTTGGGCAAGCTGGAAACCGTCGGCAGCCATATGCTTGAAGCCGTAGATGATCGGCAGAACCGTCGCGAGCGAAAGCACGACACTCAACAGATCCAGTCGGCCGGCATCATTGTTCCTGTATTCCGGCAGCAGAAACGGGGCGACGGCCAGAAGCAAGAGCATGACTGGTATGTTGATCAGAAACACCGATCCCCAGTGGAAATACTGTAGCAGAATTCCGCCGATGAGGGGGCCAACGAGGCCGCCCAGCGCAAAGGCCGTGCCCCAGATGCTGATCGCCCTGTTTCGCTCCGCCTCGTTTTTGAAGAGATTGACGATCAGCGACAGAGTGGAGGGCGCGATCGTCGCACCCGCGATGCCAAGCAGAGCCCTTGCCAGAATGAGTTGCTCCGGCGTGTTTGCAAAAGCCGCGAAGGCCGATGCGACGCCGAAAGCAAAAGCGCCCATCAGCAATACCCGTCGCCGCCCGATTCGATCTCCCAGCGTTCCCATGGTCACGAGAAAGCCCGCGACCATGAAGCCATAGATGTCGTTTATCCAGAGCAGTTGCGATGCGGAAGGATCGAGGTCCGCGACGATCGCTGGTACCGCGAGGAACAGCACCGAAAGGTCCATCGAATAGATCAGGCATGCGATCGACAGGACGCAGAGGCCAATCCACTCACGGCGGCTTGCCTGCTCAGGCGTGTGACTAGTCTCGGCCATGGTCGTCCTCCGGAAAGCCGGCGGAGATTTCCCCGAATCGCAGCCGTTGACAAGTATCAATTCGACCGGCTTCGATCCCAAGGCAGGTTTTCAAGAATTCAAACTCGGCTTGAACGAGGCCGTCGTCCTTTGTCACTGAAGTAATCACACGTGAAAACGATCAGAACGGCTGCTGACGTTGATCGGAAAGCATTCGCGCTGTAGGTTCGGCACGCGAGCCAAAAGTGCGCGAGCAAGGAGGGACTATCATGCCTACAGGTACTGTTAAATTTTTCAACGACGACAAGGGATTTGGCTTCATCACGCCTGAGGATGGCGGAACGGACGTCTTCGTTCACGTGTCTGCCTTGCAGCACGGCGGTTCGCTGAAAGAGGGTGACAAGGTCAGCTACGAGGTCGGTCAAGATCGCAAGACCGGAAAGTCGAAGGCGGAAAACGTCTCCGTGCTTTGACGGCAGACTTCCGGCAGGTTCGGAGCGCCTCCGTGTTTCATCGAAACGCGGAGGCGCTCTGTCGATGACGCTTCGCCGTGTCCGGGAAACCGCTGCACACTTTCCTGGAAGTGCTCTAAAGCCGGATCACTCCTTTGACCACGACGATCCCGGCGCCGGAGAGTTCCGGCAAGGGAGCAAGCCGGACGCGCAGAATGCTCCGGCGGCCCATTTTGGTGCCCTGCTCGATGACCAGTTCGTCGTTCGTAAGGTTTCCCGTGGCGGCAAGATAGGCCGCCAGGGGGCCAGCCGCGGTTCCCGTCGCAGCATCCTCCCAGAGACCAACGGAGGGGTTGAAAAACCGAGCGTAAGCCGTATCCGGCGCATCGGCGTCGAGTGCATAGATATAGCAGCCCTCCGCAGGCGTCTTCTCGAGAACGGCGAGCAATTTGTCGGCCATCGGCCGCGCTCTGTCTACGGTATCCGCATTCAGGACGCGCACCATAAGGTGCGTGGCTCCGGTATCGGCCGGACGTGCAGGCGGGTCGGGCAAAATGTCTCTGGGATCCAGGCCGAGAGCGTCAGCCAGAGGTGCGACGTCATCGAGCGGGTCCGACAGGCTCAAAGGCATCTGGCGCATGCGGCCATGGATGCGACCGCCGACCGACTCGAGCTCGATCGGCAGAACATCTCTGCCGATCTCCTGCTGAAAGGTTCGGGCCGCGGTCAGCGAACCGAGATCGCCATTCTCCCCGAGCCAGAGCCAGGCCCCAAGAGCATTGTGACCCGCACCGAACACCTCTGCACCGCTCGCAGTGAACGATCGCAACTTCCAGTCCGCCCGTGTGCTCCGCATGAGGAATGTGGTCTCGGCTTGATTGAATTCGCGTGCGATCCGTCGCATCTGGTCGTCGGTCAGGTCGTCGGCGTCCTGTACCACGGCCAGCGGATTGCCCGACAGCGGCACATCCGCAAATACATCGATGAGACCTGCGACCAATTCAACCATTTTGTACCCCGACTTGAATGAGCTAAATTTAGTGTAGCGTAGCTTTCATCACTGTAGCTTTTTCTTATTGAAGAATAAAAATCGAAATCCTCAGCTCTAAGATGAACTGGATTCAGCATGCAACGTTTGCGCCTGCCTCCCTTGTCCGCACTTCGCGCCTTTGAAGCCGCCGCGCGCCGCGCCAGCTTCAAGGCCGCAGCCGAAGAGCTTTTGGTCACGCCTACGGCAATCAGCCATCAGGTCAAACAGCTCGAAGCTTATATGGGCCTGCGCGTACTGGACCGGACGCCCAGAGCCGTGACGCTGACCCCGCCGGGTAAGGCGCTTTACGAGGCGACGGCCTCCGGTTTTGGCGAAATCGAACGGGCAGTCACACGACTGCTGGCTGAGACGGCGCCGACAACAGTCACCCTGACGTCGACGACAGCATTTCTGAGTCACTGGCTGGTGCCGCGAATGGATGCGCTGCGCCAAGCCCTTCCGACGATCGACCTGCGATTGCACACGTCGAACACGATCGAGGACTTGCGCGCCGGGGGCATCGAAACCGCGATACGTTACGGGCGTGGTCCATTCGCCGGCGCAGCCAGCACGCAACTTTGCAGCGATGTGATGACGCCGGTTTGCAGCCCAGGACTCGGTCTGTCGCAACTTGAGGACCTGCGGCGCGTCACGCTGATCCACATCGACGGGCGAAGTCGCCCGACGCCGAAACCCGATTGGAATCGCTGGTGTGAACAGACCGGCATCGCCGACCTCGATACCAGTGCCGGCCCCCGATTTCCCGATAGCATGCTGGCCGTCCAGGCGGCCATTGCCGGCCAGGGCGTGGTCATCGCCAGTCGAGTCCTTGTCGCCGATGCACTTGCTGCTGGTTTGCTGGAAGCCCCATTCTCGCAAACACTTGCCGGCGACGCCTATCATTTTGCCTGCGCCCTGGGGCTGGAACAGCGCAATGACATCGCAGCACTTCGGACGTGGTTTCAGAACTGCTTTTCCGCAGCTCATCCTGAGCCCAGACCGGTTACCGTGAGCCTCGCGGCTCGTCCTTGACCGCTGCCGCGGATCGAGATGAACAAGCTCGAATCAAGTTCCTAGCGACCGCTGACGCCAAGCTGTGCATCGATCGCGCTGCCGTTGCTTTTCGCTGAAAGTGTCACAAGGCCGCCCGAATAACTGTCCTCCGTGCCGACTCGCCATTGCCTCGTCAGGCCCGGCAGCACATATCCGACAAACCCGTCACGTCGGGCGATGACTTCCCCGCCCTGCATCAGCTTCACATCAGACAGCCTCAGCCTCCTGGCCCCATTATTTTCAACCACGAGCATGAGCCAGCCGCGGGAGCGTGCCAGACTCCAATCAACCTCCGACGCCGAAGCTTCCGGAGTGCGGAAAAGGACTGGCAGAACGTGTTGCACGGCCACGCTTTCGGCACCCGACCTACTCCCCTTTGGATCGGGCAACTCGTCGATCAACACCCGGTAGCTCTCCTCCAAGCGTAGCGGCTCCTTGCTGACGCGTACCACACTGACGATGCGGTTGCCGTGCGGCGGCAGCCGTGCTGATGGCGGGCTTGCAACGACATCGTTGGTCGGCTTCAGTTGCTCTACTCCGCCTTCCTTACTCCAACGAAGTACCCGCACCTCGATGTCGACCGGGCGGCTCACCTGGTTTCTAAGATGCAAAACCGCCGCTCGATCCGGTGCAACACGCTCGACCGAGGTCGGAGAAATGACGAGCGAAGCAGCGTTGGCAGTCAGTGTGTACAACAAAAGCAAAACAGCTAGGCCGATGCTTTTCAGCATGGAGCACATGGCGATCTCCTGTCAGGCACTTCCGTGCATCAACGCCGTGGAACTGGCGGCACTTCAACGAGAACTCGGACGGCGAACGGAGATTTCACGAAGCGCCACTCGCCTTCAATATGGGTGGGAAGAGTGCACCACGCCTAGGCTCCAGGGGGACGATAGCCAATCGACTTTGCCTTTCCAAGGGCTTCCATCGTATCCTCGACGCTGAGGAGGACAGTGGTTTCGATAGAGCTGAGCGCGCCTCCTGCGCCGATGGCAAGGGCGACGGCCGCCATCGATACGTTATCGGGCGCCTCCCACAGATTCCAACCGTCATGCTCGCCAAAGGCGTACCAGAACCCATGGAGCTTTCCGCCGACGGATTCGATATACGAACGTGCCGCCTCACGGCGATCTTCCGGGTTTTCGATCATTCGCGCCCACGTCTCGGGCGTGTAGCTGAAGCGCGTGAGATACATGGCCATGTCAGCCTCCTCTGTCACGATAACTCAGTTAACGCCCGGTCCCCGGAGAACGCGAGTCATTTCCGACGTTCGGGATCGGCCTGCGAATAGCTCCAACCTTGCCGCCTTGGATGGCAGCTTGCGTGTCATTGCGGACTGCAGCCATCGGCTCGGCCAGTGCTGAACATGGATGGTGCCCACTTCGGCGTTTAACGATGATATAATGGGTTGCTCGCTGCCTTAGACTGTGTGCACGGGGATGGCGACACCGGGGTGAACCCATGGAACGACGCGACAAGGAACAGGAGAACCTTTCCCGGCTCGAACGGGTCGCGCAACAGACCGCTGATCCAAAAACCATGCAACAGAAGGCGAAAAGGCCCGAGGAAAAATTTCGCTTCAGCCTTCGCAAAGAAGACGTCTGGTGGACGGTTGGCTTCGCGGCCGCTGCCTTGCTGCTTTTTGGCGTCCAAGTCCTGATCAATTGGCGCCTGGATTGGTTTGACGCGCCCTTACGCCTCCGCGTGATGAATTACGTCAAGGGCGGCCTTCTCATTTTTATTATGCTGACCGTTGCGAACCTAATTGAAGTCTTTCTCATTGGCCGAATTCCCAACCGTGTCTCGCGTTTCAACCTGAAACGTATTTTTCGATTGGTCGTCGTGGTCGCCATCGTCTTCGTGGCGATTTCGGTCTTATTCGTAAACTGGTACGCCGCGGTCGTTTCGCTCGGCCTGATTTCACTCATTCTCGGCTTTGCGCTGCAAATGCCGATCTCCAGTTTCATCGCCTGGATTTATATCCTGGCCAGGGCGCCATATCGCGTTGGCGACCGAATTCGCATCGGCGATGCCCATGGCGATGTCATCGATGTCAGCTATCTCGATACGACGCTGTGGGAATTCGGCGGCGAGTACCTCTGGACCGATCATCCGAGCGGACGCATCATCAAGTTTCCGAACTCAACCGTGTTCGAGACGCCGGTCTTCAATTATTCCTGGCCGCTGTTTCCCTACGTCTGGAACGAAATCAAGTTCCAGCTCGCCTATGAAAGCGATCTGGAGTTCGTGGCGCTGACCATGAGAGAGGTCGTGGAAGAGCAGGTCGGCGACATCATGAGCCAGAAGGTGAAGATCTATAAGCACATCCTCTCGAATACGCCGGTGGACGAACTCGAGGTGAAGGAGCATCCCGTGGTTCATTTTCGCGTCAGCGAAAACACCTGGCTCGAGGCCATCGTGCGTTATCTCGTGCCGCCGAAGGAAGCGGGGCGCACCAAAACACGCCTGATCAAGGAAATGCTGGCGCGAATGAACGCAGAACCCGATCGCGTACTGTTTCCGAAGAGCAATTTGCGGTGAATTTCCCCACGCCGGGTTTGCGACCATCCCCGCCGTGACGACTCGCCGGATGTTTTCGCGCCTTTGTATCCGAGATGTCAGTATTTCGCGGGAACATAAAGCTCCGGAGGCAGGACCTTCCGCTCGTAGTTGGGATTGAAAATGCGCTCCGGCAAGGTGATATCCTCGTGCGGCACATCCTCATAAGGGATTTGCTTCAAGAGATGGTCGATGCAGTTGAGCCGCGCCCGCTTCTTGTCGTTGGCCTCGACGATGTGCCATGGCGCTTCGGGAATGTTGGTACGGGCGAAGGTCTCTTCCTTGGCCTTGGTATAGGCTTCCCAACGCACGCGCGATTGCAGGTCCATCGGCGAGAGCTTCCACTGTTTCAGCGGGTCGTGGATGCGCGTCAGAAAGCGCAGTTGCTGTTCCTCGTCGGTAATCGAGAACCAATATTTGACCAGCCGAACGCCGGAGCGCACCAGCATGCGTTCGAATTCCGGCACGTCGTCGAAGAACTGCTCGACCTCCTCCTCGGTCGCAAAGCCCATGACGCGTTCGACGCCGCAGCGGTTGTACCAGGAGCGGTCGAAGAGGACGATTTCGCCGCCGGCCGGGAGATGTGGCACATAACGCTGGAAATACCATTGAGTCTTCTCGCGATCGGACGGCGCCGGCAGTGCCACCGTTCTCACGATGCGCGGATTGAGTCGCTGGGTGATGCGCTTGATGACGCCGCCCTTTCCAGCCGCGTCGCGTCCCTCGAAGATTACGACGACCTTCTCCTTGTGGTAGACGACCCAGTCCTGCAGCCTGATTAGCTCCGCCTGCAACGCCAGGAGCGCGCGGAAATAGTCCATGCGGGGAAGCGTCGGAGGGTGCGCTTTACGGTAAATCTTGCGTATTTCCTCGGATAAGGCCGGCTCTGAAAGCTCGAGCTCGTAATCCTCGTCGATTGTGTCAGCAAGTTCCGCTTCGAGCCAATCGATGCGTTCTACCTCGTCTTTCGACTTACTCATGTCACGCCTCCGCAGTTCACGCCAACAGCTGATCGCAAGAATGGCTTATTCCATGTCGGAGTGAAGGAAATTTTACATTCCCCAGGACGCATGCCGCCGGCGTAAGCAGGGTCGAGACTCACCGGCGACACAAGAACGTTGTGATGGCAGGTCCCATTTGGGCATACTAACCCGACGATCTCAATGGAGCGGACGAGCAGCGGGCATGAACTGTGAATGCCACTAAACTCCTGCTGATCTTGCCGCTATTGGCGGCTTTCGCATACATCTCGCTTGTCGGCGTGACGTATCTGTCCCAGCGCGCGCTCCTTTACCCCGGTGCAAGCGCAACTTCGGCGCCGGAGCGAGCGAGCTGGGGGCAGAACGTGTACATCCAAACGAGCGATGGAGAAGCGCTTCATGGCCTCTATAGCCAGAGCGAGCCCGGCCAGCCGTCGGTGTTGTTCTTCCTCGGAAATGCCGACCGGGTCAGCAATTATGGCTTCTTCGCCCAGGCTCTTGCCGCACGCGGCATCGGCCTGCTCGCGCTTTCCTATCGCGGCTATCCGGGATCATCTGGGACGCCGAACGAGCATGGCTTATTGATTGATGGCATTGCCGCCTTCGACTGGCTTGCGGTACGTTCCGGAAACGAGATCGTCGTGCTGGGCCAGTCGCTGGGAAGCGGTGTGGCGGTCAATACGGCTGGACAACGGCCGGCAGTCGCGGTTATCCTCGTGTCTGCCTACCTGTCGGTCCTCTCGCTCGCCCAGACCTACTATCCATTCTTCCCGGTTGCGCTCCTCACCAAGGATCCCTTCCGCTCAGATCTGAAAATCGCAGAGGTGAGGCAACCGAAGCTGTTTATCCACGGCCGGCATGACACCATCATCCCATTGTCTTCGGGCGAAGCTCTGTATCAAATCGCTCCCGAGCCCAAGCAGATGCTCATCTACGACGCCGGCCATAACGATCTGTGGGACGCCCGCATGGTCGACGACATCATTCGTTTTGTGGAGGCGCAAAAAGAAGACAACGCCGATCCACCGCCGCGAAGGGACCGGAACTGACGAGCCGCTAATCCGCTAGTCCACCCGGGATCATTGGGTACTGGCGACAGACGCAGATTATCACAACTAAATACAGCCGGGTCCCCTAGGATTTTACAGCTTGAAGTTTTGAAGCAGGAGGTACAACGTTTCGGCCCTAACACGTAGGGGCAGCTCATCAGTACGTGCTTTTAATCAGGCAACCGTGACGCAATCGGAGGCCGCATGACCAGCACTGCTCAGAAACTTTCGCTCGCTTCGCTGTCCGCGCTCGTCGTCGGTTCCATGGTGGGAGCGGGCATATTTTCACTGCCGCGCACCTTCGGCAGTGCGACTGGTCCGTTCGGAGCGATCGTGGCCTGGTGCATCGCAGGGGCGGGCATCTTCACTCTGGCTCACGTGTTCCGGGTGCTCGCGGAACGCAAGTCGGACCTCGACGCAGGCGTCTACGCGTATGCGAGCGCCGGCTTCGGCGACTATGCCGGCTTCCTTTCGGCTCTCGGCTATTGGCTGGTCGGCTGCATCGCCGATGTGTCGTACTGGGTGTTGATCAAGGCCACCCTCGGCGCGTTCTTCCCGTTCTTCGGCGACGGCAACACGATCGCGGCTGTGCTTGTCTCCTCTGTCGCGCTGTGGGGCTTCCACTTCATGATCTTGCGAGGGATCAGAGAGGCCGCGGCCATCAACACCGTCGTCACCGTGGCAAAGATCGTGCCCATTCTGATCTTCATAGTCATCCTGCTCGGTGCGTTCGAGACCGACCTCTTTCGCATCAATTTTTGGGGCGGCGCGGACATGCCCGGGGCGAGCCTTTTCGAGCAGATTCGTGCGACCATGCTGGTCACCGTTTTTGTGTTCATCGGCGTAGAGGGCGCCAGCGTCTATTCGCGCTACGCGCGCGAGCGCTCCGATGTGGGCGTGGCCACGACACTGGGGTTCGTAGTCGTATTGGGACTGATGGTGCTGGTAACCCTGCTGCCCTACGGAGTCCTGGAACGACCCGAAATCGCGGGCATGCGCCAACCATCGATGGCTTCCGTTCTGGAATCCGTCGTCGGGCCATGGGGCTCCGTCTTTGTCAGTGCCGGTTTGATCGTTTCCGTGCTCGGAGCGTATCTCGCATGGTCGCTGATCTGCGTCGAAGTGCTCTTCTGCGCCGCCAAAAACGGAGACATGCCGAGCGTACTCGCCAGGGAGAACAGCAACAAGGTTCCGGCGGCGGCTCTTTGGCTGAGCAATGGCGTGATCCAGCTCTTCCTCATTAGCACCCTGTTTTCGGAAGATGCGTTTCGATTGATGGTAAACCTGACGAGCGCAATGGTTCTGGTTCCATACCTGCTGGTGGCAGCCTATGGCTTCCTTGTCGCCAAGCGGGGCGAGAACTATGACATCAGACCTAAAGAGCGGCTCCGCGATCTGATCTTCGCGGGTGCCGCCACCGTCTACACGGCATTTATGATCTATGCCGGCGGCCTGAAGTTCCTGCTGCTTTCCGCCATTCTCTACGCGCTTGGAACGGTCCTGTTCGTCTACGCAAGGCGAGAACAGAAGAAGCCGGTGTTCGGCCCTCGGGAATGGCTCGTTTTCATAGCTGCCGTGGCCGGATGCCTTGTCGGCATCTACGGTCTCCTGACCGGCCGCATCACTATATAGATTGAGAAAAAATGAAGTAACACAAAACGTTGAAGTGTTCTTTACCCGTATGAAAGTCACGCGCGGCGATGTAGATCTCATGTCCTTGGGTAAGGATTTCATCAGCAAAGCGTTTCGCTCTTGCAATTTTGAGTATTACACGTTAACATTGTGATTAATTCAAGTACGCTATAAAGCGGCGCCAGAAGCAGATAGCATCTTCAAAAATCCACGCCGCATGCAATATCCGTAATTTCACCTGTCAAGCAAGCGATCTCCAGAGTTGTTCGCGCGTCTGCACCTCCGCAGACGCCTCTTCACCGGCGAATCCGGGAGTAATGCGATGGCGCAGAAGCTTTCCCTGTTTGCTCTGACTGGCATGGTCGTCGGTTCCATGGTCGGCGCAGGCATCTTCTCGCTCCCGCGAACATTCGGCGTCGCAACAGGGCCGTTCGGCGCAATCATCGCCTGGTGCATTGCAGGGGGCGGCATGTACATGCTGGCGCGCGTCTTCCAGTCGCTGGCGGAACGCAAGCCCGATCTTGACGCCGGCGTTTTCGCCTATGCCAAAGAAGGTTTTGGCGACTATCCCGGCTTCCTATCCGCCTTCGGCTACTGGATCGGCAGTTGCATCGGCAACGTGTCGTACTGGGTACTGATCAAGTCCACGCTTGGCAATTTTTTCCCGGTCTTCGGTGACGGCAATACTGTCGTCGCAATACTCGTCGCTTCGATCGGTATCTGGCTCTTCCACTTCATGATCTTGAGAGGCATCCAGCAGGCGGCGTTTGTCAACACCGTCGTGACCGTCGCGAAGGTCATTCCTATTATTGCCTTCATCATCATCCTGTTCTTTTTCTTCAAGCTCGACCTGTTCCGGCTCAACTTCTGGGGTGGCGAGGGGATGTCGGAGGCAGGCCTCCTCCAACAAATCCAGGCGACAATGCTGGCGACGGTCTTCGTCTTCATCGGCATCGAAGGGGCGAGCAACTATTCGCGCTATGCTCAGACGCGCTCCGATATCGGAACGGCCACGATCATGGGCTTCATCGGCGTCAGCGCGCTGATGGTACTGGTCACGCTGCTGCCCTATGCGGCCCTGACGCGCCCCGAGATCGCCGCCATGAGCCAGCCTTCGATGGCCGGAGTGCTTGCTGCCGTCGTCGGCCCCTGGGGTGCGGTTTTCATCAGCATCGGGGTGATCGTCTCGGTGCTTGGCGCCTATCTCGCCTGGTCGTTGGTGTGCGCGGAAGTGCTCTACGTAGCCGCGCGCACGGACGACATGCCCCGTCTTTTCGGCACCGAGAATCAAAACAAGGTGCCCGCAGCGGCGCTGTGGCTTACCAACATCATCGTCCAACTGTTCGTCATCAGCACCTATTGGTCGCGGGATGCGTTCGCGCTGATGCTGAACTTGACGAGCGCAATGTCGCTGATCCCCTACATGTTCGTGGCTGCCTTCGGCTTCATGCTGGCTCAACGCGCCGAGACTTACGAGGTCCGGCCGCGTGAACGCACCCGCGACCTGATCATCGCCAGCATCGCCGCCGTCTACACATTTTTCATGATTGTCGCGGGCGGCATCAAGTTCGTCCTGCTGTCGGCTCTTCTGTATGCCCCTGGCACGATCCTCTATTTCTGGGCAAGACGGGAGCGGGGCAAGCGCGTTTTCAACACATCCATCGACTGGCTGATTTTCGCGACTGCAGTCATCGGCTGCATCGCCGCGATCATCGGATTGTCCACCGGCTACCTGACGATCTGAAAAGGAGATTTGCCATGTCTTCTGAAAGCTCGACCCAGCACACTTTCGGCGTGCATTCCGAGGTCGGCCAGTTACGCAAGGTCATGGTCTGCGCGCCGGGGCGTGCTCATCAACGGCTCACGCCGAGCAATTGTGACGCCCTCCTGTTTGACGACGTCCTCTGGGTCGACAACGCCCGGCGCGATCATTTCGACTTCATGACCAAGTTGCGAGACCGCGGCGTCGACGTTGTCGAGATGCACAACCTGCTGGCCCAGACCGTGGCACTTCCCGAAGCCAGGAAGTGGATACTCGATAACCAGGTCGTGCCCAACCAGGTCGGGCTTGAGCTCGTTGACGAGATCCGCAGCTACCTCGAAGGGCTGCCCGACCGGGAGCTTGCGGAAACCCTGATAGGCGGACTTTCGACCCATGAATTCCCCGAGGCTATTGGCGGCGAAATGTTGGATTTGATCCGGGACGCTGCTGGAGTCGCAGAGTATCTCCTTCCCCCGCTGCCTAACACGCTCTATACGCGTGATACCACCTGCTGGATCTACGGCGGAGTGACCCTCAACCCGCTCTACTGGCCGGCGCGTCACGAAGAGACTATTCTCGCCACTGCGATCTATAAGTTCCATCCGGATTTCGCCGGCAAGGTCAATGTCTGGTGGGGCGACCCGACCCTGGACTGGGGGCTCGCCACACTCGAGGGCGGCGACGTCATGCCGATCGGTAAAGGTAACGTGTTGATCGGCATGAGCGAGCGAACGTCGCGGCAGGCGATCAGCCAGCTCGCCGCAACCCTGTTCGAAAAAGGCGCCGCGCAGCGCGTGATCGTCGCCGCAATGCCAAAATTACGTGCGGCTATGCACCTGGACACGGTCTTCACCTTCGCCGACCGCGACTGCGTGCTTATCTACCCCGACATTGTCAACGAAATCGAGGCATTCTCCTACAGACCGGGTGAGAAGCCGGGCTCCGTCGAGCTCCACAGGGATCGTGGCTCGTTTGTCGAAACGGTGCGGGACGCCCTGGGTCTCAAGGAAATGCGCGTGGTCGAGACCGGCGGGAACGCCTATGTGCGCGAACGGACGCAATGGGACAGCGGCGCAAATCTCGTCTGCCTCTCGCCCGGCGTGGTGCTGGCCTACGACCGCAACACCTACACCAATACGCTTCTACGCAGAGCCGGCATTGAAGTGATCACCATTACGGGCGCCGAACTCGGTCGCGGACGCGGCGGTGGCCATTGCATGACCTGCCCAATTACCCGTGATGCGGTGGATTACTGACCAAGATCGGCGGTCGCTGGCCCGGAGCGCCTCTAGCCCTGCCCTGAGAATCGTCTGATCTCTCAGCCCGATTTTCCAGAGATTGGCGCTCTCGCACAAGGAGAAATGCCATGACCCGAAGGACGATACTCCCTCTCACGCTTGCGGTTGTGGCCGCGCTTGCCGGTGGGTGCGCCACCGAACAGAACCAACGCGGCCTGGGCGGAGCTCTGATAGGCGCCGGAACAGGCGCGGTGGCGGGCCAGTTGATTGGAGGGAACACAACGAGCACCGTCGCCGGTGCGGCTGGCGGAGCTCTGGTCGGGGCCGCGGTCGGAACTGCAACGACTCCGTCCTACAACCGTGGCAACTGCAGATACAGACAGCCCGACGGGACAATCATCATCGCAAGGTGCCGATGAAACCTGCCGCCTGGCGCGCCCTGCAACCTTATTCCCGGAAGGCCGTGAACGCCTGCGCGACCGGCACCATTGGGCATTCAGGGTGCGCGCCAGGTTGCCGCTAAGCTTCGCAACTAACGTAAATGGGAGTTAGTCATGTCCAGCCTGATTGCCATTATTTATCCCAGTGAAGACAAAGCCGAAGAAGTCCGACAGCGCCTGATTGGACTGCAGAAAGAATACTTGCTCACATTGGGCGACGCCGTGATCGCGACAAAGACTGACGCAGGCAAGGTCAAGTTGAATCAACTGATGAACCTCACTGCGGCTGGTGCCGCTTCAGGAAGCTTCTGGGGTCTGCTCGTCGGTGTGCTGTTCCTCAACCCGCTGATCGGGGTGGCCGTAGGTGCGGCCTCCGGAGCAATCGGGGGCGCGCTGAGCGATGTGGGCATCAACGACGATTTCATGAAGGAACTTGCCAGAGGTCTTCAGCCCGGCAATGCGGCACTGTTCGTGCTGGTGAAGGAGATGACTGAGGACAAGGTTCGGAAGGACATATCGCCATTTGGCGGCACCATCCTGAAAACCTCACTGGATGAAAGCAAGGAGCAACTGCTGCGGGACGCCTTGCAGAAAGCGAGCGCCGCTTAGACGCCGTTCGCGCTGGTGACGACTGAACCGGACGCGCAGAAATTGGATACTCACATGGCAGGATACGGCGAAAACTTCAACCTGATGAAAATGAAGCTAATCGGCTTCGCGAGTATCATTATTGGTTTCCTCCTCGCGGCGTCCGGCTACCGATATGGCTCGTTCGGAATTGGATTGGCAGGAGTAGTCCTTCTGCTCATCGGTATAGCTTTCATCGCGGGCCACGTCCTTCGCCGAAATGAACGGCGATAGTGCGATCTGCCGCCCGGCACTGCAGGCGCAAGGTCCGTACAGACGGTCAATCCGCCCGCGGATCGATGCGCCGACGTCTTTGAAGATTTGCCGACGATCGCACCGCTTCTCGGAGCATAGTGTTTGCAACGAGCAGCCGGAGTCACGAGGAAGCCATGGCATCTTACGACACCATGCCGGTCAATGCAGGTGGCGACCCGAGCGGCCCCCCGCCTTCTGTTCGGGTCGTCCTTGGCGGCGTAATGCTTCTGGCGGGACTGGTCGTCCTGGGGGATGTGGCGTTTGCACCAGTCGTCACTCCGGCCTTCGTCGGAACCGCCGCCATCTTGGTTGGCGTGTTCGAAATCGTATATGCCTTCTGGGCGAGACGATGGGGTGGCCTGTCATGGCAAACGCTGCTCGGATTTTTATATATCGCCCTCGGCTTAATGCTAACCGACGTCGCCGGCTCGGGCGTGATGGAAGTCCTCACGAACATGGTGGCCCGCTCAGGGCGCACACAAGACTTGCTGCAAACCTACACGGTCGGCCTGCTGTTCATCCTCTCGGGCGCCGTCAGGATCTTGCTCAGCATTAGCCACTGGCGTGAGGCAGGATGGCCTATGATGCTGTCGGGAGCGTTCGGGGCCGGCGCGGGACTTGTCGTCCTGGCCGAGTTCCCGAAGACGGGCCTTTGGCTCCTTGCACTCTTGCTGGGGATCGATTTTCTGGCGCATGGCGTGGCTTGGCTGAGATTTGCATTTTTCCCCCGGCCGGACAAAACTGGAAACAATCAGGCATCGCCACCCACCTGACTGCCGGGACGGTATCGGCGCGATCGTAATCGCTTGACCCACATAGCATGGCCGACGATGACGACCGCATTATCCGCTGGGCGTCGAAGCGTCGGTTGCGATCTCCAGACCGAACAATTCTGAAAGCCACTTGCTGGACGGATGCTGGTTGCAGAAGGTCAGCAACGCGATCGTTATCGGCACGCCGATGAAGGCGCCGAAGATCCCCCATAAGTAACCCCACAAGAAAACGGAAAACAGGACCATGACAGGGGACATTGACAGCGCGCTGCCTGAGGCTCGTGGCTCGATATAACTGCCCACAACGAACTGAATGAGGTTCAAGCCCGTAAAGACAATCAAGACGGTCTCCACAGTCCCGAACTGGATAAGAGCAAAGAGCGTCGGGAACAGGGTGGACACAAGCGGCCCAAGAAAGGGGATGTAGTTGAGAGCGAACGCGATAAAGCCCCATTCCTCGGCGAGAGACAGCCCGACAGCGCGGGTGAAAATCCAAACCAGAAGCCCGGTGACGACACTCATCACGGTCCTGATCATCATGTAGCGGCGAATCTTCATAGCGGTTTGTTGGCTGCCACGAAGAAACCATGTACTGCCCGTCCGGTTTCGCATGGCCTCGAGCCTGCGCCCGAAAGCCTCCACCTCCATCAGCCCGAGCAGGACATAGACGAGCGCGATCAGCCAGAAACTCAAGGTGCTGTTAAGCCGGCCGCTTACGGCCTGTACAGTACGCACGATCCAGCCAACGCTGAAGTTCTCTGACCAGAGCATGCCAACCGCTACGCCGTGTTCCTCGAGCCACAGGCGAACCTGATCGTAGAGCTGCTGAAAACGCGCTGCATCCGCGATGAACCACCGGCCGACATGCCCGAATGCCCAGGCTATGAGCCAGCCGAACGCGACGATGGCGAGCACGACCAAGAGGAAGCTGATGATGAGCGCCAAGTGGCGAGGGAGCATAGCCTGCAAGCGGCACTGCGTCGGCCACACAAGCGCGATGATAAATAGCGCAAAAGCTACTGGGGCAAATATCGAACTTGCCATCGAGAGCATTGCGAGGAGGAGCAGAGTCGCTATCAGAATTTGGGTAGTGTAGATTATCTTCATTCTTGCGGCGGGCATGCACCTACCTCTCAGACGATCTGCTCAGTCCATCAGTAGCATGCGACGACAGCAGTCTTCGGTGGTGCCATCAGGCCGTCGTTGCTCACTGGGCGAGTGTGTTTTTGTAGATCATGCCGTCCTTCATGATGATCTTGAAGCTGTTGGCGGGATCGGCCACCAGGTCGATATTCTCCAGCGGATTGCCTTCGACGAGCAGGAGGTCCGCGAGCGCGCCTTCCTCGATCACGCCGAGCTTTCCCGGATAGGGGTTGCGCTGGCCCGACAGCGCCAGCAGTTCGGCATTGGTCCCCGTTGCCATAACGAGCGCTTCGGAAGGCGTGTACCAACGCACGAGTGAGGCAAGAATTGCTCCTTGTTGCCTCGCCAGTGCACGGGAGAACAGGACATCCGTGCCCCACGCGGTCTTGATCTTGTATTTCTTTGCCAGTTCGTACGTCCTGCCGATACCCGGCCACACCTCATCGGCCTTGGCACGCTCGACCGAACCCTCGCGAAGGCCTGTCCTCATCAATTCCGGAAGTGGCTGCAAGCTCAGCCAAATGTCCTTTTCGGCGATCAGCTTGGCAGTGGCCTCATCCATGAGGAAGCCGTGTTCGATGCACTTCACACCAGCAGCGATAGCCTTCCGGATCGCATCAGGGGTGAAGGCGTGCGCGGCGACGTAGCTGCCCCAATTCTCGGCGATTTCCACGGCGGCCCGCAATTCCGGCTCGGTAAAGGTGGTGACGTCGAGCGGGCTGAAGGGTGAAGACACCCCGCCGCCCGCCGTCAGCTTGATCAGAACGGCGCCTTGCATGAACTGCTCGCGGACGCGCAGACGCACCTCGTCGGGGCTGTCCACGACCATGGCACCCCCGCTCGTCTCCATCGGGGTGAGCAGGCCGCCCGTCCTCCTTGGCAGGTCGGTGAGCTGGCGGAAATCGCCATGCCCGCTGGTCACCGTGATCATGGCACCGGACGGATAGATGCGCGGTCCGGGGATGATGCCCCGGTCTATGGCCCGCTTGAGGCCGAACGCCGGCCCGCCCACGTCGCGAACGGTGGTGAAGCCGCGCATCAGCGTATCCGTCGCCTCATCGCCGGCCACGATGCTGGCGAAGCTGACGTCGCCCATTGCCTCTGCCGGGGTGGAAGCAGCCAACATCGCATGCCAGTGCGCATCGATCAGGCCCGGCATTAGCGTTCGCCCGTTGCCGGCAATGCGCTCAGCGCCTTCGGCTTCGATGGGGCTTACCGAAATCTCCGCGATAACATTGCCTTGGACCAGAACATTCGACGGCGCCGAAAGAGCAGCACTTTTTCCGTCGAAGATGTGGACGTTTTCGAAAAGCACGTCATCGGCGCTGGCGGTCGCGCAAAGTCCGAGCACGAGAGCCGCCGCAAGCATTTCTCTGCCAGAGCGCAGCAAGGTGAAAACGGGATGCGCAAGAAGGAACAACGCTGCAGGACGGGACGCCGCATGCACGGCAGCCTTACATTGCGTCGACTGCTGCGATCCAGAGGATTTTTGACACATGACGATCATCCCGCTTCAGGAGGAGAGGTGGTCACGCCGCAAGGACAAGTTGTAGCTTATACAATGCAGACGTCAAGAAGCGGTGGTCTCTTTCATAGTACAGGGGGGTCGAAATCTTGGCACGCCAGATCGCCGAAGGAACGGGCAACCGCGCTTCGCCGTCTCACTCATTCCCGACATCGGATACCGACACAGTGTCCACTTGGCAGACCACTTGCTGATCGCAGACTTTCTTGGCGTAGTCAGCCTCCGCCGCCTGGCCGGCGGGCAGTCATGATCCACGCGCGAGAGTCGAAAAATACGCCCTTCGGGGTCATATGCGCCTCAAGCAAGCCGCGCAGCCGCTGCAGTGGTTTGTCCGGCGGTTCATTTGCGGCCGCGAGAGCGTCCTGCACAAGATAAAGGCTGGTGAGTGCATCGAACGCGGCATCGACATCCGATCCATAGAAGACCGGCTCTCGCACGTCCGCAAAGTCGATCGAAGTAAAGCCGGCCGATCTCAGAAGGTCCGCGGCAACCGGAGGATCGCCAAGTGAAAACGGGTCGGCAGCACCTGCGGAAACCGCAATTGCCGGCGCCAGGGCTTGCCGGATGGCGCGCGACCACTCGTTACGCTCCCGGCTCTGCCATACCATCCACACAAGGCGCGCGCCGGGGCGCATGGCCCGGCCGATATTGGCAAATGCCGCCGCCGGATCGGCAAAGAACATCACGCCAAACCGGCTGATGCAAAGGTCGAAACTGCCGGTCGGGAATCCGTGAAATTGCGCGTCGCCCTGCTCGAACATCACATTCCGCAGACCCTCAGCGGCACTCCGTCGCCTTGCCTCCTCAAGCATCTCCGCGGAAATATCCACACCGATCGCTTCGCCTTGCGACGCGGCGCGGGCGGCCTCGCGCGTCGTCTGTCCTGCACCGCAGCCGATATCGAGCACCCGATCATCTGCGCCAAAGTCGGCAGCAACCCGCAGGTGGCGATTGTGTCGCGCCAATTCTGCGTCGTAAAAGTCGGCACGATCCAACGCCATAGCACTCCCTCTCTTTGTGAGGGCTGGTCCGGGAGTTTGATCCTCCCTCCCCTGCACCCCGTTACTCTCGTCTTCCCGTGTAAACCGACGTGGTCATGTTTCTGGTGACAACGCCTGCGAACTCGGTTTCGGCCACTTTCTCCAGTCCGCCGAGCAATCTTTCCCGCTCGTCCTCCGGCAGTGCCGTGACATTCGAGTAGGTCGCGTAGAGGCGTCGAACAGCGGACGGGTCCAGCTACAGGGTCCAGTCTATGAGCTCTGGCTCGTCGGACGTAAATCCAGCCTCCTCCAAGTCGGCCAGTCGCGCTCCGACATCGAGGCCGTATGGCGTCTGGGTCGTTCCGCCACCGGACGGGCTCGTACGATGGCCCGAGAACAGGTGTGCCGTTGCTCGATGAAATGGGTCGGGCCTGACACCGTCCCCGAACACGTTCCAAATGAGAGCGACGCTACCGCCGTCTCGCAGCAGTCGCTGTATGCGCCGCAGGCCGGGAACGGCATCAATCCAGTGAAACGCCGTCGCACTGACGACGAGATCGAAACTCTTTTCCGGAACTTTCAATTTTTCGAAGGGAGTTTCCACCACTTCGAGCTCTTCCTCGTCCAATCGATCGCGAAGAAACTTTGCTAGCCGCCTGTCTGGCTCTACAGCCAGAAGCCGTTGGGGCCGATCGTCAAGAAGGCGTTCGGTGGCCAGCCCGGTTCCGGCTCCAATCTCGAGGATGGAAATACCGCTTCGGAGTCCTGCGCGCTTTCGTAGCGCATCCCAGACGAGCTCCGGATAGGGCGGCCGGGCCGTGTGGTAATTCTGCGGGTCGAGCCCGAATGCCTCTTTGCCGAAGGAACGGGCAAGGACGTCACTGGCCATGGCGGTCACCCAGTTGCTGACCGTCGAAGCTAGCTGCGAAGGCGAAGCCGATCAACATCGCCCGACGGCGGGAGCCTGACGCTATGCCCTCAACTGCGGTCCAACAAGGCAAGATTGGCCTCGATCGTCTCGTCCCCCGGTAATGCCGCACGAGCTTCGAGCAGCAATTTGCGGGCTTTTGCCTTCTCGCCTCGGAGATAGTGCGAGTAGCCCATGTTGTTGACGATGCGTGGCTGGCGCCCGGCCACCTTGAGCAATTGGCTATAGGCGCGGTCCGCCAGATCGAACCGGCCGAGGCGGTCATAGCAGGCCGCCAATCCCATCAGCGCCTCGGCGTTGTCCTGCCGCAGCTCTACCGCCTTTCGAAAGTGCTTCTCGGCGAGCCCATAATTGCCGTTCATGAATTGAAGCTTGCCCTGATCGAGATCGGACTTGCTCACGTCTCCGGATGACATCAGAGCGGATGTCGGGTCAAATTCGGCACCCGACAACACCTCCGACGTCTGACAGCTCGAAAGAAGCACAGCGGCGACGATCGCCATGGCCAGTTCCGTGGTCCGGCGTTCTCCTCCCGGACGGCCCAGCACACTCCGGCCGGACTCGCCTATTGTCATCTCCATTCGCTGATCGCCGCCCTCTTGCTACTGCGTCGTGGTGTCGTTCGGATAAGGCTCACCATTTCCCCCGTTCGTCCCGTTTTGCTCCGCGTCCTGCGGCTTATATTGTTCCAGGTCGGCCGGCGTGACCAAGCTGGTCTGCTTGACCCTTGGCGGCCACGGATCGACCATCTGCATCGCGCTATTGGCCGCGATTGCATCGCCTGCGGACAGGGCTATCGTTTCGCTGCGGACGAATTCGTAGCTCTGGCACCCGGAAAGCAGGATCGACGCAAGAAAAAGAAAGCCGTGAAAGCCTTTAGGCCTGCTGCTTCTGCGGATCATTGGAGCTCCAGAAAATGGCCGGAACTCGGTGCGCGGACGACACGCGCCTGCCTCGACGCAGACCGGCCCCTGCCGTTGACCTCCACTTCATCGATATTGCCGAGAAAGAATTCAGCTTCGGTCGGCCGTTTCGTTCGATCCGACGGGCTGGCGACCTTTTTGAGGGGATCGATCGGTTTGACGAGATGAGGCGTGACGATGATCACGAGATCGGTCTCGCGGCGCTGGTAAGCCTTGGACGAAAACAACGCGCCGAGAATGGGAAGTTGCCCGAGGCCCGGCACGCGCTGGGTGATGAGATTGTTCTCGCTCTGCAGGAGGCCGGCGATCATGAAGCTCTGGCCGCTCTTGAGATCGACCGACGTCCGGGCACGGCGGACGGAGAAGCCCGGGATCGCAATGTTTCCCACCCGGTAGGAGGCGGTGTTGTCGATCGCCGATACCTCCGGCTCGATGTCGAGGGAGATAAGGCCATCGCTGAGCACGGTCGGCGTGAAATCCAGACCGACGCCGAACTTCTTATAGCTGACGGTGATGGTTCCGTCCTGCTCCGAGATGGGGATGGGGAATTCGCCGCCGGCCAGAAAGCTCGAAGTCTCACCGGAACGCGCTATCAGGTTCGGCTCGGCGAGGCGCCGGGCCATACCCCTGTCTTCGAGCGCATCGATCGCCACATCGACCGAGTAGCCCTCTCCGATGAGGCTGCCGATAAGCGAGCCGGCCGGCCTATTGGATGTCGCGCGCGGGGAGGAGTTGAACTCGACACTCCCGTTCGACCAGGCATAGGCGGCACTGATCTGGGTTCCAAGCTCCTTGCCGACGTCGCGGTTGATCTCCACGAATCTGACATTCAGCTGTACCTGTTGGGACGACGTGATCTTAATGGAATTGATGACCTCCTCGTCGCCGGCAAAGCGCGATGCTATCTGCTCCGCCTGGGAAGCTGCGACCGCGTCCGTGGCAGAGCCGGAAAGAACGATCCTTCCGTTCGCCGAGGTTACCTTTACGCTCGAGCCCGGCACCGACTGCCGGATCGTCGAGGACAGCAATTTCGTATCGAGCGTCACCTCTATGTCGATAATGCCGACCGGATTCTTTTCCGCATCGAAAATGGTGAGGCTCGTCGACCCCAGTTCATTGCCGAGAATATAGAAGGAACGATCGGTCAGAGGGGTTACGGTCGCAATCTCCGGATCCCCGATGACGATCTCATCGAATCGCTGCACGGCCCTGATCGTGATCGTCTTGCCCTTCGCAACCTTGATCGACCGCGAAAAATTCGACGAGATTTCGACCGAATCGCCGTTGGCGAAGGCCGGGGGACTGGCGCCAATGCCCGTACACAGAGCCACAACGAAGCAGAAGAACGCAAAAAGGGAGCCTCTTGACCTTGTCATGGTTCCTGTGTTCCTCCACGACACTCGGCACAATGTCGCACTTTCGTGACGCTACGTGTTGGCCGTAACCGCCGGGAGTGTTTCGAGAACCTGTCCCAAGGTCAACCAAGAATCCCCCCAAGCCACAATAAACACCCAGGAATTTTAAATAAAACCGGCAATTTTTAGTGGCCCGCGCAGCCTGTATTCTCAAGTACTGTATTGGGATCGGAATCCCTCATCGTCCGGTTCCTATCCGAGCCGGCCGCTCCGCCGGTCACGGTTCGATAGGTTTGCGACAAGGTCGCCGAAGCGGTCGCCTTGGACCGCCACATGGCTGCGCAAACCCTCCCGCGCGCCATCCGCATTGCCGGAAAGAATGGCCTCGACGATCTCTCCATGTTCCCTGAACGAGACCTTCATGCGGTTGCGAACTCTGAGCTGCAGGCGGCGATAGGGGCGAAGGCGGCGATGCAGGGTCGTGCATTGCTCCTCCAGAAAGCCGCTATGGCTCGCCGTGTATATCGCGCGATGGAAAATCTCGTTCTCGTAATAGTAGCGATCGGTCTCCTCGCCGAGAACCGCTTCCCGGCATTTCTCGTGGGCGGCCAACAGAGCCGCGCTGTCTTCCTCGGTATGCCGTCGCGCGGCAAGAGCGCCGGCCATGCCTTCCAGTTCAGCCATCACCTCGAACATTTCGTAGACGCGCTGCGGGGCCGGATCCACGACGACGGCGCCGCGCCGGGGTCTGATCTCGACGAGCCCGATCGCGCTCAGTTGCATCAAGGCTTCGCGGATCGGGGTGCGGGATACGCCGAAGCGCATGGCGAGTTGCGTCTCGTCCAGACGTTCACCCGGCTCGAACTCGCCCGTTACGATGCCGTTCTCGATATCGTCCCGCAGCTTGTAGAAAATGTTCTCGCTCATTCCTTATCCGACCGGTCCGTATGCAACAACCATCTCTCTTGTATACAAAAATCTTGACACGGTACGCAAGATGGATCCACTCTTACTACCAAGCCGGCGGGAGGCCGGCATGTCAGGGAGGAAGAAATGAGCAGTTTTCGACGGAAGTTGACGACTTCCGCTGTCGCGGCCATCTGCAGCTTGATCGCTTCCACAGCGGGTGCCCAGACCGTGTTGAAGGCGTCACACCAGTTCCCGGGGGGAAAGGGCGACATTCGCGACGAGATGGTGCAACTGATCGCCCGCGAGGTCGCCGCCGCCAATGTCGGCCTCGAAATCCAGGTGTTCCCGGGGTCGTCGCTCTACAAGCCGAACGATCAGTGGAATGCGGTCACACGGGGCCTGCTCGATATGACTTCGTTCCCCTTGGACTATGCTTCGGGCCGCCACCCGGAATTCTCCGCGACGCTGATGCCCGGCCTCGTGGGAAATTTCGATCGCGCCATGCGGCTTAACGATTCCGAGTTCATGGGGGACATCAAGAAGGTCATCGAGGATGCCGGCGCCTTGGTGATCGCCGATGCGTGGCTCTCCGGCGCCTTCGCCTCCAAGAAGAATTGCATCACCTCCCCCGACACGATCAAGGGACAGGTGATCCGCGCCGCCGGGCCGGCCTTCGAGGAGATGCTCGTGGAAGCCGGTGCTTCGATCTCATCCATGCCATCTTCGGAAATCTACACCGGCATGCAGACCGGCGTCCTGGATGCGGCTAACACCTCATCGGCGAGTTTCGTGTCCTATCGCCTGTTCGAACAGGCCAAGTGCCTCACGGCGCCGGGAGAAAACGCCCTCTGGTTCATGTACGAGCCGGTGCTGGTGTCGAAGCGCGTCTTCGATGGCCTGACGGAAGAGCAGCAGAAGGCGATCCTTGCTGCCGGGGAAAAAGCGGAAGCCTATTTCAACGAAGAGATCCGCAAGGGCGATCAGGTCATGATCGACACCTACAAGAAGGCAGGCGTCGAAGTCGTGGAGATGTCGAAGGAGGATTACGATGCCTGGCTCGAACTCGCCAAGGCATCGTCCTACAAGAACTTCGCCGCCAACGTTCCCGGCGGCGACAAGCTGATCGAAAAGGCGCTCGCCGTGAAATAAGGCGGACCGGAAGAACGGCGTGCTCCGGCGCGCCGTTCCCTTCCAGCGCAACTCGGGGATGATCTGATGCTCAAGGCCTATTCACAGGCTGTCGGCAATGCTTCGCGTGGCCTTGCGGCCATTGCGACGGCCCTGCTCATTGCGGCGATGCTCGTCGTCTGCCAAATGATCATGCAGCGCTATGTCTTTCGCCAGGCGACGATCTGGCAGACGGACTTCGTCGTGTTTTCCGCTACCGCAGCCATGTTTCTCGGCGCGCCATACGTCCTGCTCAAGGGCGGCCATGTGGGCATCGACGTCGTCGAAATGGTGGTCGGCGACCGCACGCGCTACGTCCTGCGCATTCTTGCGGGCCTGCTCGGATTGTTGTTCTGCGTCGTCATGCTGATTGCGACATGGATTCAGTTCCACGACGCGTGGGAGGGGAACTGGAAACACTCCAGCGTCTGGGCGCCGCCGCTTTGGGTACCGCTCGCCGCCCTGCCCGTCAGCTTCGCGATGCTGTGCCTGCAATATGTCGCGCAGATTCTGACACTCCTCACCGCCCCGGCAGTCCCGGCAGCCATAGGCCACGGCGCGGCCGAACCGGGTTCGCCCCCAGGCGCCGACCGCCATCCACAGGAGATCATCCAGTGAGCCCGACCGTCTCTGGACTGATGATCGTTGCGTGTCTTTTCGTGCTGCTGGCAACGGGAATGCCCATCGCCTTCGCCCTGGGTCTTGCCGCCTTTGCAGCGCTCTACATGCAAAGCGGCGCCGGCATTTTCTACGTGCTCGGCGATACGATGTTTTCAGGCATCGCCAATCTGGCCTATGTGTCGATCCCGATGTTCGTCCTTATGGGCGCGGCGGTCGCCTCCTCGCCGGCGGGATCTGATCTCTACACCTCGCTCGACCGATGGCTGAACCGCATCCCGGGCGGCCTCATTCTGTCCAATATCGGAGCTTGCGCCATCTTTTCCGGCATGACGGGCTCATCGCCCGCGACCTGCGCCGCGATCGGCAAGATGGGCATTCCGGAGATGATACGGCGCGGCTATCCCACTTCGGTCGCAAGCGGCTCAATCGCCGCCGGCGGCACGCTGGGTATTCTCATTCCCCCTTCGGTGACGCTGATCGTCTACGGAATAGCGACCGAGACCTCCATCGGGCGGCTGTTCATGGCGGGCATCGTCCCCGGCATTCTGCTGACGATCATGTTCATGATCTGGGCGATCATCGATTGCAAACGCAAGGGCTACGAATTCGATGCACGCCTGGTTCGCTACTCGATTAAGGAACGGCTGGCCGGCCTTCCGCGCATCCTGCCGTTCCTGCTGATCATCGCCGGCACGCTCTACGTCCTCTATGGCGGTATCGCCACGCCTTCCGAAGCAGCCGGTGCGGGCGCATTCCTGACATTGGCCGTCGTGATCGTCGCCTATCGGCTGTTCCGCTTTCGGCCCGTCGCCGGCATCTTCGGGTCGGCGATGAAGGAAAGCGTCATGATCATGATGATCATGGCGGCTGCCGAGCTCTTCGCCTTCGCGCTGTCGTCACTGTTCATCACGCAGACCGTCGCGGCTGCGATTGCGGACATGGAGGTCAACCGCTGGGTGCTGATGCTGATCATCAACGTCTTTCTGTTGATTTGCGGCATGTTCCTGCCCCCCGTCGCCGTCATCGTGATGACCTCGCCGATGCTCTTCCCGATCGTCACCCAGGCGGGTTTCGACCCCTACTGGTTCGCGATCGTGCTGACGATCAACATGGAGGTCGGCCTGATCACGCCTCCGATCGGGCTCAATCTTTTCGTCATCAATGCCATTGCGCCGCAGATTCCGACGAAGGACATTCTCTGGGGGTCCCTGCCTTACGTGTTCGTCATGTTCCTGGCGATCACTCTCCTCTGCGTCTTTCCGGGCATCGCGACGTGGCTGCCGAACCAGATGCTGGGAACCGTCCAATGAGCACGACGTCCTTTTTCAGCGACATGCTGCAGAGCATTGCCGAGCGCGGCCGGCGATTCCTGTCGCTCGGTCCGGCCCGGAACGGCGATGTCAATCCGGTCGGCACCATGGAAGCGCTCTGCGACACGCTGCTGTCGAGCCGAGGCGAGGCGTCGGGCATGGCGCTGGCCAAGAACATTCTGGATCGCTGGCAAGGCTTCGATCAGGACAAGCGGCGCGATTTCATGCTGGCGCTGCTGTCTCGTTTCGGCCCTGATATCGAACGGCTGGAGCGGGCGATAGACGCCTATCGCGCCGATCCGACGCCGAAGGCGCTGCTCGAGATGAGCATGGCGGCAGAACCTCGCCGCCAGGAATTGATCCGCAGGCTCAATCTTGCGCCGAACGGCATCGCGACCCTCGTCCGCATGCGGGCGGACCTCCTCGAACTCAAAGCCCAAAACCCCGATCTGGAGGCGGTCGATACGGACTTCGCGCATCTCTTCGGATCCTGGTTCAATCGGGGCTTCCTGGTGTTGCGGCCGATCAGCTGGTCGACGCCGGCCGACATTCTGGAGAAGATCATTCGTTACGAGGCCGTCCATCATATCGGCGGGTGGGACGAGTTGCGCCGGCGGCTTGCGCCGGAGGACCGACGCTGCTTCGCCTTCTTCCATCCGCAACTGGTCGACGATCCGCTGATCTTCGTCGAAGTGGCGCTGACACGCGAAATGCCTTCCAATATCGCGGAGCTGCTGCAGGAGGACCGTGCGCCGATCCGCGCTACCGACGCGACGACAGCCGTCTTCTATTCCATTTCGAACTGCCAGGAAGGCCTCAGGGGCATCTCCTTCGGCAACTTCCTGATCAAACAGGTGGTGGAGGATCTGCGGCGCGACCTCCCTCGCCTCGACACCTTCGTGACGCTGTCGCCGGTGCCGGGCTTTGCCGATTGGTTGTCGCGCGAACGCCGGGCCGAAACGTCCAACGCCCTGTCCGCCGCCGACCGCAGCAGGCTCGCGGTGCTCGATGAGCCTGATTGGGCCGATCAGCCGGAGACCGCGGCGGCCATCCAGCCAAGCCTGACGGCTGCGGCCGCCTGGTACTTCCTCAGGGCTCGCAATCGCAACGGCAAGACCGTCGATCCCGTCGCCCGGTTCCATCTCGGCAATGGCGCACGGCTCGAACGCATCAATTTCCTGGGCGACCGGTCCGAACGGGCGATGCGCCAGGCCCACGGGCTGATGGTCAACTATCTCTACAAGCTCGATGACATCGAGACTAACCACGAGGTCTTTGCGACCCGCGGCGAGGTCGTCGCCGCACCCGCCATCCGCCGGCTGGTGCCGGCCGACAGGAGTTCACGCAGCCTCGTTCCAGGTCCGGACGCCTTTCCCCCGGACGTCCGATCAGCCGACGCACCAGGAAGGAAAGGCAACAAGGAGTTCACTTCATGAGCAACCATCTGTTCGACGCCATACGCCGGGCAGCGCGCCCCGACGCCGCCTTCATCCTGACGGCCGACGGCGGCCGCTGGACCTATGGCGACATGCTGGAGCATTCGGGCCGCATCGCTTCCGGGCTCGAGAGCCTCGGTGTGCGGCCGGGCGATCGGGTGGCGGTGCAGGTGGAGAAGAGCCCCGAGGCGCTGATGCTTTATCTCGCCTGCCTGCGCGCGGGCGCGGTCTATCTTCCCCTCAACACGGCCTATACGCTTGCCGAACTCGACTATTTCTTCGCAGATGCCGAGCCTCGGCTCATCATCTGCGCGCCGGCTGCAAAGGAGGGGATCTCGAAGCTTGCCGCCGATCACGGCGCCAAGGTCGAGACGCTCGACGAGAAAGGTGGCGGCTCGCTGATCGACCTTGCCCGAGGCAATGCGCCGGATTTCCGCGACGCCGGCCGCGGTCCGGATGACCTCGCCGCCATCCTCTACACGTCGGGCACGACCGGGCGGTCCAAGGGCGCGATGCTGACGCATGACAACCTCCTCTCGAACGCCGCCACGCTTCGCGACCATTGGCGCTTCACGGCCGACGACAGGCTGATCCACGCGCTGCCGATCTTCCACACGCATGGCCTCTTCGTTGCATCGAACGTCGTTCTTCTGGCCGGCGCCTCGATGTTTTTCCTGCCGAAATTCGACGCCAACGAAGTCCTGCGTCTGATGCCGCAAGCAACCGCAATGATGGGTGTTCCGACCTTCTATGTGCGTCTCGTTCAGAATCCGGGGCTGACGCGCGAGGCAACCGCCGGGATGCGGCTTTTCGTGTCTGGCTCGGCTCCGCTGCTTGCCGAGACCCACAGGACTTTCGCCCAGATGACCGGACATGCCATTCTAGAGCGCTACGGCATGACCGAAACCAATATGAACACCTCCAACCCCTATGACGGCGAGCGCATCGCCGGAACCGTCGGCTTCCCATTGCCGGGGGTTTCGCTTCGTATTGCCGATCCGGAGAGCGGCAGGCCACTCCCGAAAGGCGAGACGGGAATGATCGAGGTGAAGGGCCCGAACGTGTTCAAGGGCTATTGGCGCATGCCCGAAAAGACGCAGGCGGAGTTCCGCGCCGACGGCTTCTTCATCACCGGCGACCTCGGCAAGATCGACGAGCGGGGCTATGTCCATATCGTCGGGCGAGGCAAGGATCTCGTGATTTCCGGCGGATACAACATCTATCCCAAGGAAGTCGAAACCGAGATCGACCAAATGCCGGGGGTCGTGGAAACGGCAGTCATCGGCGTGCCGCATCCGGACTTCGGCGAAGGCGTCACGGCCGTGGTCGTCCGGAAGCCGGGTGCGACGATCGACGAGCGCGCCATTCTCGATGGTCTGGAAGGCCGGCTGGCGCGCTACAAGCAACCGAAACGGGTGATCTTCGTGGACGACCTGCCGCGCAATACGATGGGCAAGGTTCAGAAGAACGTGCTTCGCGAAACATATGCGCGTCTTTATGCAGCAGCCGAGGCGCGCGCGTAGGCATTGCGCGCACGCCGAGAGATTGCTTCTGATCGGTTAGAGCATTTCATGGTTTCATAGAAACACTGAAATGCTCTAACCATTTGATCCAACGCTCTTCCGGGCGGAAAACCGCACACACCTTCCTCACCCCGCTCTACGCGATGGCGAGCACTTCGAGCTCCTGATCGCCGACACTCGCGATGTCCCCGACAGATTTGCCCATAAGAACCCTTGCCACGGGGGACACGTAGGAGATCGAACCGGCCTTGGGATCGGCTTCATCCTCTCCGACGATCCGATATTTCTGTACCCGCCCGTCATCACGGCTGAAGGTGACCGTGCTTCCGAATGCGACCACATCGAACGAAGCCGGATCGGAGACGAGTTGAGCCGTCCGAACTCTTTCCGCGAAATAGCGCAGATCACGCAAGGGGCCCGCCGCCTGCCGCCGCCGTTCATTCACGTCCTCGATGGTGCTTGCGGCCTCGTAGGCTTCGCGAGCCTGTTGGAGGCGCAATTCCAGAGCCTTCAATCCCTTTGCCGTGACAAGGTTCGGATGGGGTGAGACAGGCCGGTCAGGCAGCAGTGTTTCCGAGGCCGTTTCGGCACTTTCTTCCTTGATGAAGGCTACGCTCACCGGCGAACTCCGCTTGGACGTGGCGCTTTCTCCTTAGGAGCGATCGCACTCTGTTTTCTCGGAACTATATAGGGCGATGACAGGAACCGACAGTATCGACACATCGAGTTTCTGCTCATTCTTTCGCCGACGGAATAGAAGCCTCGCCGTTCCGTTACTCCCGGGTCATTCAACGGGAGAAGCGGGATGTTAAGTTTCCTAAAGAAAGATCCGCGGGTCATTCAGTTTGTCTGCCATCCGGAAGACGACGGCGTCATCGCGCGGCCGGTACCGGCCAAATCGGTTCTGCCTGATTGGTTCCGCCGGCTGCCGGCGGTCGACAAAGGGCACCAGTCGGCAATCAACAACGGTCTGACCGTCAAACGCTGCATGCCCTTTCTCGATGCCATGACCACCGGCTGGATCCTGCCGATCGCCGCGACGGTGCGCCTTGACATCAAGGATGACGGCCGCAACGTCGAGGCCGGCTGGGAGTTCGACCGGGTAATGGTCAGCAACCACGGCGCCCATCAGGTGGCGGGAAATCCGAAAGAGCCCTCCCCGCCCTGCAAGTTTCACAATTTCTGGTCGATCCGCACACCGCCCGGATGGAGTTGCCTGTTTCTGCCGCCGCTAAACCGCCCGGGACAGCCTTTTGAATGCGTGGCCGGGATTGTCGATACGGACAGCTATAGCGCTCACATCCATTTTCCGTTCTTCGCGACGGCACCGGATGGCCTTCACGTCGTCGAAAAGGGAACGCCGCTTGTGCAGGTGATACCCTTCCGCCGTGCCGATGCGGCAGTCACAGCGGAAATCCGCGCCGAAACCCGCGCGGAAGCTGTTGAGCGCGAGACGGTCCACCGAAACACCATCGCCGCAGAGGGCTGGTATCGCAAGTCCGCGCGCGCCGCTCGCTAGGGCACTTCCAGAACACGTGTGTAACGGTTTGCCGTCCGGAGTGCGCAGCTTCAAAGGTTAGAGCGTTTCACCGTTTTCAACGAGATCCTAAAACGCTTTGAAAGGTCCGGTAAAAAAGGCGGGGGCCGGAATATCCGGCCCCCGCTCTTGTCGCACCGTCAGCTTTCCCGCAACCTCAGCGCCCTGTGTGCCAGAGCTTGCCCGGACGGTACTCCCGGTCGGACCGGTTCGAGCTCGAATTGGACGAACGGTTGGAGGATGAGTTCGACGAGCTGTTCGAGGATGAATTGGAGCTCGAATTCGAGGAACTGTTGGACGACGAGTTGGAACTCGAATTGCTCGAGGAATTGGAACTCGAATTGCTCGAGGAGTTGGAACTCGAATTGGATGAGCTGTTGCCGGCGACTATGATCTCGCCGTCGGTCCGGCCGGTCGTCTGGGCGGTTTGCGTCGAAGCGCGATCCACGCCGGGAAATGAGGAGGTATATTCCCTTGCTTCGGCGGCAGAGCCCACGAGTGCCGCCAAGCCGGCGGCGATTGCCTTGTTCGTCCAGTTCTTTGTCATCTCATCTACTCCTTATGAAAACCGGACCGCTTCTTCGGTCCGCAGGAGTAACGGGCGGTGCGCGCCTCTATTCCATGACCGCGATTTTTGATGCACTCACCGTTGCGCACCTCGGAGTTCGCCGAGAGCTCTAGCCTCTTCCGCCGCCTCGAGCGGCGCCCCTGCATCGATCGCTGTCAGATAGGCGTCGAGCGTTTCCATGGAAGATGCAGGAGCATAGCCGCCGCTCGCCACGGGTGCGATGACGGCGAAGGTCACACGCCACTCGGCCCCGGTGCGGCAGGCAACCGAAACCACTGTTGAGCCATCGGCCGAGTCCAGCTCGAACTCGCGGCACAGCGCCTGCGCATTGTCACGGAATGTCGCAATCGCCCGGAAGCGTTGCTTGGAACCCGGCAGCCGCCGTTCCTCGCCTGCGGCGACCGTGGCGAGCGCCTCATCAAGCGCAGGACTGCCTATGGCGGCAACGCGCAAGCCACCTTCGATCGGTGCCTCGACACTTCCCCGCAGCCAATATCCGCCGAATCCCGCAACGACAGCCGCCAGCGAGGCAGCGACGGGAGCGAGCCATCGCCTTCTGTTAGATTCGTTCGCAACGCGGCGTGGGAAAGGCAGGATGCCCGCGCCCGATACAGGAGGTGGCGACGTCTTCTCCGTCACCATTCTTTCGACCGCACGCTTAAGGCCGGAAGGTACCGGCTCATCGAGCAGCGGCTCCATAGCGGTCTTGGCAGCGTGGCGCGTTTCGATGAAGAGCGCCACACGCGCGACCAGCTCGTCATCCGATTCCATCGCTCGTTCTACTTCGGCGATCGTCCCGGCGTCGAGCTCGCCGTCGGCGAACCGCATCAGTGTCTCGTCGGAGAAGTCCGTTCCTGTCATTCGTTTGTGCCCTTTATTGACTGAGAACGTCCGGTCGACTGTGTTATTCCGGCAGCCTCGGCCAAACTCTTACGTGCCCTCGCCAGTCGGCTCATAACCGTGCCTATGGGAATGCCCATCACATCGGCCGCTTCGCGATAGGATAGCTCCTCGACGCAGACAAGAAGAACCACCTCCCGCTGCTCGTCCGGCAATTCGGTGATCGCCTCCGCGACGGTTTTGAGGGTCAGCCGCGCTTCGGCTTCACGCTCGCCGGATGAACCGGCGATGTCATGACGCTCGGTGATATCGTCCTGCACGCCTGCGGTCTTCTGCCGGCGCACCTGGTCGATCCAGAGATTGCGCAGGATGCGGAATATCCAAGCGTCGAAGCGCGTGCCCGGCTCGAAGCGCTCGGCACTGGCCAGTGCCCGCTCGCAGGCCGCCTGCACAAGATCATCGGCGACATCACGCGAGCCGCAAAGCGAGATGGCGAAGCGGCGCAGATTGGGCAGGAACGCCATGAGGCGTTCGCCGACATCCTTCACCGCACTGCTCATGTCCCGAAACTCCGTAATTGGCTAGAAGAGGGAATAGACCGACGACTCAGCCGTTCTGACACAATCTACAGGTAGCGGTCTCACCGTCCAAGGAATGCGCTATCCTCCTATCCGCCTGACCTAGCCGATTGAGGTTTTCAGATGCTGACCACGTCGAAACTGGCGCTGCTCGCGCCCATTGCTGCAATCGCACTCTTATCCGGCGACGTCCTGGCTCCCGGGAACATGATCGTGCGTGACGTGCTCGGAACCGGTCTTGCCCTGGCCGACGATGACGACGACGATGACGGTGGGAATGACGGCAACCGCGGCTCGCGCGGTTCCGGCCGCTCCGGCTCCTACGGCGCCGGCGCCGGATGGAGTGGCGGCAAGAGCCTGTTTCCATTCCGAGAGTTCCTGCCACGTCGGACCGCCCCGCGGCGCTCGCGCGCAGCCGCACCGGCCGCACCGATACGAGCGCCCGATGAGATCGTCGGGCTGGGTTTCAGTTCGACGGAACTCGGCGGGTTGGCGGCCGCAGGCTTCGAGCTCCTCGAACGGAACACGATGGCTTCCTTCAACGCCGAGGTGATCAAGCTTCGCATTCCCCAAGGCCTGACACTGGAAGCCGCTCGGCAGCAGGCCCGCGCCCTGGCGCCTCAAGCGGTGATCGACTTCAACCATTATTTCCGGCCGGAACAGCATCCCGATGCCCCGTGCGTCGAAAGCGACTGCCTGGCACGCGACGTGATCGGCTGGCCCTCGGCTCAAACCTGGCCTGGCACTTGCGCGGCCGGCGTGCGTATCGGCCTTGTCGATACGGCGATCAACCCCGATCACATCGCATTCGAGGCTCGCAACGTAGAGATCGTCCGCCTCGTCGACGAAGAACTGCCGGAGTCCGGCAGGCAGCACGGCACGGCGGTCGCGGCTTTGCTCGTGGGCTCAGCCACGAGCCGCACGCCGGGCTTGATACCGGGTGGAAAGCTCATCGCCGTGGACGCGTTTCACCGGGCGGGGCGGCAAGACGACCGCTCCGCCGCCTTCGATCTGGCGCGCGCACTCGACCTCCTCGTTGGGCGTCAGGTTCAGGTGATCAATCTCAGCCTTGCCGGCCCGCCCAATCTCCTGCTCGAACAGGCGGTCAAAAAGGCGGGGGAGCGCGGAATCATCATGGTCGCCGCCGCGGGCAATGACGGTCCGAGAGCCAAGCCCGTCTATCCGGCTGCCTATGAAGAGGTCATTGCCGTCACCGCGACCGACAGGCGCAAACGGCCCTACCGGCGCGCCGGACGCGGGGAGCATATCGACTTCGCCGCCCCTGGCGTGGCGGTCTGGACAGCAGCTTCGGTCAGCGGCGCGCGTCCGAAGACGGGAACCTCTTTCGCCGCCCCATTCGTGACCGCGGCGGTGGCGATGATGAAAGCATCTGAAGCGGACCTCGCTCCGGAATTGCTCCGCGACAGGCTGACCGGACACGCCGAAGATCTCGGAGAACCGGGAAAGGATCCTGTCTTCGGCTGGGGTCTGTTGAACGCGCGAGCGATTTGCAAGACGAAGTCCTGAGCTCAGCAGCGTCGTCCGGTGTAAGACGTGCATGGGAAGGGCCAAGCCCACCGACCGGCCACTCACAACGCCGCGCCATCGGCGCTGTGTGAAGACGCTGCAGCGTTGCGAGGCCGATGTGCCCGGCTTTTCTTGCGGGCGCATTGAATACTTGGTGATCCCGTGCGACTTTCGAAGCGCATAATGGGAGCCTCTTCCGTGAGGTAGCTCTACGTTCACTGGCGGCCGGGCAGGTGATTTCCCAATGTCGGCCGCTTGCGGCCCAAATCCGAATGTTTCCAAGCGAAAGGACCACGCAATGGCGAAGAATACGATTTGCCTATGGTACGATAAGGACGCCGAGGCTGCCGCTCGTTTCTACTGTGAGATCTTTCCTGACAGCGCGGTGCGTGCCGTGCACCGCGCACCCGGTGACTACCCCGCGGGCAAAGAGGGCGACGTGCTGACGGTCGACTTCACCGTTGCGGGCATTCCCTGTATCGGCCTCAACGGGGGGCCCGCATTCAAGCACAACGAGGCTTTCTCCTTCCAGATCGCCACCGACGATCAGGAAGAGACCGATCGCTATTGGAATGCCATCGTCGGCAATGGCGGGAAGGAAAGCGCCTGCGGCTGGTGCAAGGACAAATGGGGAATTTCCTGGCAGATCACTCCGCGCGTGCTGACCGACGCGATGGCGGCCGGCGGCGACGAAGCAAAGCGAGCGTTCGAGGCGATGATGGACATGAAAAAAATAGACGTCGCTGCAATCGAGGCGGCGCGGCGCGGTTGAGGCTCCACCGGACTGCGGCCCGGTTTGCGGCAAGAGCGTCTCCGTCCCTGTGCAGACGCTCGGACCGCCGTTAGCTGAGCATTTCACTGTTTTATGGAAACGTTGAAATGCTCTAACCCGTTGGTCCAACGCACTTCCGGACGGAAAACCGTTACACACTTTTCCTGGAAGTGCTCTAGAAGGAGGTTCCTTGAGCCTTGTCTGTCCCAAGAAGCTGACGAAGTGAACTCTTCGGCATCGGTCTGGACAAATGAAAGCCCTGCAATTCGTCGCAGCCAAGCTTGCGCAGGATTTCGCTCTGCTCCTCGGTCTCCACGCCTTCGGCGGTGATGCGCAGGCCTTTCGCATGTGCGACACCGACGATGGACTGCACGACCGCCACGCCGCCACCGGGCCGGTCGAAGGCGTGGACGAAAGAGCGATCGATCTTGATCCGGTCGACCTCCAGGCGCTGCAGCCGCCCAAATGAGGAGAAGCCCGTACCGAAATCGTCAAGTGCGAACTTGACGCCGAACTCGCGTAGCGCCGTGATGTTTTTTTCGCAGACGCCGGCTTCGTCGAGGAGAGCCGTTTCGGTGATCTCGAGCTCCAGTCTCGACGGCTCGACCCCGAACTGCCGCAGCAGTGAGAGAACCTGGGCGGCATAATGCCGTTGTCCAAGCTCGACCGCGGAGACGTTCACTGCGATGTCGAGGCCCGGAAATTCGCGCGCCGTAGAACAGGCTTCCTTCAGCACGAAAGCGCCGAGCCGATCGATGAGGCCGGCAGTCTCCGCAAGCGAAACGAAGGCATCCGGTGCTATGTTGCCCTTGCTCGGATGCCGCCAGCGAATAAGAGCTTCCAGCGAGCTTATCTCATGGGACTGCGCCGAATATACGGGCTGGTAGAAGACCTCGAGCTGATTGCCGGCATCCAGGGCCGCTCGCAGATCCTGTTCCAGATCCCGCTTCGTCCTGATCAGTTCGTCCATGTGAGGGCCAAACACTGCGTATCGGTTCCGCCCGGCCGACTTGGCGTGGTAAAGCGCGATATCGGCCTTCCGCGTGATCTCGACGGGGTCGGCGCCATTCCCGGTCGCGACGGCCACACCTATCGAAAGTCCGATGAGAATCGGCTGTCCGTCTATCTCGAAAGGCCGGCGGATCGAAGCGATCAGCGAGTCACAGAGCTTCTCCACCTGATCCTGGCGGGTGCGTTCGACGATGATGGTAAACTCATCGCCACCAATTCTGGAAATGGCGGCACCAGCAGCGGTTTCCTTAAGCCGTTTCGCGACCTCGACCATCAGCCGATCGCCAACAGGATGGCCGAGTGTGTCGTTCACTTGCTTGAAGCGGTCGAGATCGAGGTACAGGAGAGCGTTGGCTTGATCGATTGTCGACGTAGCGACGACGCGCGCCAGCAGACCGTTGAAAGACGCACGGTTGGCGAGGCCCGTCAACGGATCGTGACGCGCCAGATGGTTGAGCTCCGCCTGGCTTTCCTGCAGACGTCTCGACCGCCTCCGCAATACGATACTGAGCGCGCTGGTGAGGGCAAAGAGGAGGGCGCCGGCGACCAGAAGCACCGGCGCCGTGGCCTTCATCACATCGGCACCGGGCCTGAACGGGAGCCAGGAGAAATACCCTATCGTTTCTCCGGACGATGAAACGATAGGAGCATAGGACCGCTGCCGACCGAGTTCCGGCAAAACAGAAAAGCGCAGGTCCTCGAAACCATAATCCTCACCGAGATGGGTCAGGAGATCGCCGTCGAGAAAGCGGACGGCCAAGTGCAGAAATTCCCTGCCGGGCTCCTGAACGATATCACCGGTGTCCGACACGATCGGCTTCACGCTGATAATCGCCGGGCGGCCCCCGATGCGTACGAGATCGCTCTCGCCGATGGACAGCACCTGCTCGCTCGTTCCTTCCTCGTCGCCTGCTGCGAGCCTCTCTTGCAGCTTGGCGATTAGCGGCATTGCTTCGGGTTCTATGTTGCTGAAAGCTTCGTCAGTCCGGCCGGCAAGAAAGGCGTATAACGGTTTACGGTCCGGACTGATCACGAATGCGCCGTCGTGTCGGAAATAGCTGTTCATCCAGCTGCCCAGGTTGGAATCAACCCACCGCGAATCCCATTCCTGCGAAACTTTTCTGACGGCGTCATCCCAGACGGTGACGCTCTCCTGATCATGGGCGATGCTGCCTTGCATCTTGGAGATGACAAGCTCGACGAGGTGTTGCTGCCGCTTCACCGCCACAGCGTCCGATTGCTGCGCCGACCAGCGGACGGCCAGGTATATGCCTCCCATCAACGCCATTGCGATGGCCAAGGGCAGCATCCACCTGAAAACCGCGACTTTGCCAGCCACAAACCTCATCCGCACTCCTCCTGACAGGGCTGCTCATCATTGAGCTGAACGTCTTAAAACGGCGTAAGCTTCGCACGTGCCCTTCGGCATCTCACGATCTAGTCCGCTTTGGCCGTGCTTTCCCTATCCGCACGCTTGCTTCTCCGCATGGCGTATCCGGGTGCGATCTTCGGATGGGCGAGTTTCAAAGACCGAGGCAATTCGTCTGAAAGCGCCTCGCGGACGGCGTCGCCCATCCCGAATACCACGAAATCCGCCTGCAGCGATTCAACGAGCTGGTCTCTTTCGGCTGTGTCCGGCCGGCCATCCTCTTGCCACAGAACGATTCCGATGCGCGCCGCAGGGGCCATGCGTTTCAGCCGACGCACGGTAAATTTAGCATGTCTCATGAAATCCCGGTCGAGAACGCTCAGGACGACGGCGTTTCGCCCCTCGAGCTTCAAAGCTTTTATATTGCCCGCCTTGAGGACGTCGTGACCGGCGTGAGCCGCCTCCGCGCCCTGGATCCATAGGGTCTGGGCGAGCATCGATGCGGCAACGTCATCGAGATCACTGCGCCCTCCGACGCACAGGACGGACTTGCCGTCGCCGAGGGGAAGATCATATTCGTCCGCATCATCATCACCAGTTTCCTGCGCTTGCGCGCCCGTTTCCTCCTCCCCCTCCTCTTCGCCGGCAATCTCCTCGAGATTGGCGATGAGGGTGTTCGCACTCTGGGCAATCTGAGCCGCCTGGGCGTTTGTCAGGGCGCCCCGTGCGCGGTCCCGCTCCGCCAGGAGCAGTGCGGGAATAGCAACCGTGTCGTAGAACTCGACGAGATACTTCTCCTCCAGCATGTCTTCCGCATTGTCCGTCGCCTCATCCGGATCTCCGGCGAGCAGACGCTGATAGAGGCGCTCCTTCGGATCGAGCACAGGCTCGTTGCCCAGCAGGATCTCCAGAAACTCGAATTGCGGGACGTGGCGACCGAGGACGACAAGGCACACGGTGAGCGGCGTCGACAGCACCAGTCCGACCGGCCCCCAGAGCCATGCCCAAAAGATCGCCGCGACGATGATCGCGAGCGGCGACAAACCGGTGCGGGAACCGTAAAGCCAAGGCTCGACGACATTGTTGCTCACGAGCTCGAGGACAATGAACAAGGCCGCCGTCCAGACGAGCAGGCTCCATCCAGGTGCCGCGGCAAACGCCAGGAACAACGGCAGAGCCGCAGCGATGACCGGCCCGATATAGGGGACGAAGCGCAACACGATGGCGAGCATCCCCCAGAGGACCGCATTGGGGATACCGAGCAGCGAGAGGCCGATGGCCAGCGGAATGCCGTAGGTGATGTTCACGACCAACTGCATGAGCAGGTACCGGCCGACGCGAGCGCCCGCGTCCTGAAGTGCTTCGGTCGTTCGATGCAGGTCGCCGTAGCCGACCAGCCGAATGAAACGGTCGCGCAGCTCCTCCCTCTCGAACAGCATGAAGATGACCACGACGATGACGAGGCCGGTCGTCGCCAGGGGCCCAAGCAGAGGATTGATGATATTCTTCAGTGTTTCGACCGGCCGCTGCGGAGAGAAAATCTCCACGAGCAACGGCTGGGTCTCCGGCGCCGGTTCGGGTGAGGCGCGCACCTCTGGTTCGGGCCGGCTGATCTCCGTGCTGATCCTCTCTATGACGCGGCCAATCCGTTCAAAAATCTGGCTTTCCGATCCGGTCTCCTTCAGGGTCCTGACCTTCTCGACGATGTTGTACTGATAGGTCGGCAGGTTCTGAGCCACCTCGCTCACTTGCATCGCTATGACCGCGCCGAATGCGGACAGGAACAGAAAAGCCGTCGTCACCGTCCCGACGACGGCCACCGAACGGGGACAACCGACTCGACGCAGCCTCGAAACCAGCGGCGCGAGCGCAAAGGTGAGCAGAATGGCGATGGCCAGCGGCAGGAAGACGTCCCGGGCGAAATAGAGGACGGCAACCGTGGCAGCGGTTGCGACGAGGGTCGGTAGACGTGACGGCTGCGCCGCGGCTGCTGCGCTGCGCGCAAACGCGATTTGCTGCAGGCCGCCTGCGGCGGCTGCACGATCCTGGTCAACGCCACGCGAGAACTTCAGCACCACACCCTCCACCACATCACCCAGCGGTCGACCTGGTTGCGACCAGCAGGCAAGAACCTTGTTCGCAAGTAGGTAGGGCAGTGTTTGGCGCCGCCCAGCAGATGCTCCGTTGCATGGAACCGCAGCAGTTGCCATTTCCGGTGCCAAAGCCAAGCCGCCCACCAGCATGGCGGCCGGAGCATCGCGCCGGGAACCATTCTGCGCCCGGCGTGTTTCTGCGACGGGGGATCAATCGCGGTCTTCTGAAGAGGTAACCACATGAAAAATATGATCATTGCCGCGGCAGCACTGATGAGCGCCGTGGCCACGACTTCACTCGCGCAGACGACACCTTCACCGGAAGGAGAAACGCCTGCTGTCGCAACGCCCGATTCTGAGAACCCGACGGCACCGGTCGAAGGCGCGAACAGCTTTACTGAAGCGCAAGCGAAGGAACGGATCGAAGAGGCCGGATACACCGAGGTCAGCGGATTGAAGCTCGACGACAAGGGTGTGTGGCAGGCAACTGCGATGAAGGAGGGCAAATCCGTTTCGGTCGCTCTCGACTATCAGGGCAACGTAACGGCGCAGTAGTCCACAGACACCAAAGGAAAGGGAGAACGAATATGAGAACCGTAACAGGGCTCTTTGACGACTATGCAGATGCTCGCGAGGCCGTAAGCGATCTGGAAACGGCAGGCGTTCCTTCAGACAACATCAGCATCGTCGCGAACAACACGGGAGATCGCTACTCGACGGACGGCTCGAACGCGGCCGAAGGGGCCGGTGCCGGAGCTGGCCTCGGCGCTGCCGGAGGCGGCGTCGTTGGCCTTCTGACGGGGCTTGGCCTTATGGCCATCCCTGGAGTTGGCCCAGTGGTGGCTGCCGGCTGGCTTGCCTCCACCGCGGCCGGTGCGGCCGCCGGCGCAATCGCCGGGGGCGCAGCTGGTGGCCTGATCGGTGCGCTGACGGAATCCGGCGTCGATGAAGAAGACGCACATGTCTACGCCGAAGGCGTTCGCAGAGGGGGCACTCTGGTCACGGCAAGGGTCGAAGACAGTGTCGCACCCCGAGCAGAAGCGATCCTGAAACAGCGCAAAATCGTAGATCCTGCGGCCCGCAGAAGCATCTATGCCCAGGAAGGATGGTCACGTTTCGACGAAAATGCCGATCCGTACACGCTCGATCAGGTCGAACGGGAGCGTGAGCGGTACCGCGGCATGATGCCATAACGGCAGGGCTGACGTCCGCCGCTGCGGGGGCTGCAAGGGCGGCCGGCCCTCGCAGCTACTTCCGCGGCCGTCGAGCCAAACCGGTAGCGCGCGCGCGCGCCCCATGCTTCTTCTGGGGCGTGCTCACTTGATCTTCAGAAGCAGCATCTTGCCGGCCATGGTAATGCCGTGAGCCGACTCCTCAGGCGGAACATCCGTATCGAGCGCCTTCACGAGGTTGTGCTCGCGCAGCTCGTTCAGGGTCGCGGTCGTCAGGAACTTGATCTTCTGCGGCCGTTCCTTGAACCGGTCCTTCCTTGCATAGGTGACCTGGGCATTCAGGTGCGTCCACCTCTTCCCACCCTGGGGATGGACGTCACCGTCCTTGGCAAGCTTAAGGCCCCGGATCTGCGTTGGCGTCAATTCAATCATGTCGTCGTCTTTCGTCCATCTTCGGTAAGGGAGCGGCGCAGCGACCCTGCGGCGTCGCGGAATGAAACTAGCCTCCGGCGCCGGTCGTCCCAGAGCACGAGCCGGACGCATTTGAGGCTGTCCCACAAGGTGATCCGGCCGATGCCGGCAAGTTGCGGATGGTCACGCAGTACTTCCGGCAGACGGTAATAGGGGATCCGGCTGGACAGGTGGTGCACGTGATGAATGCCTATATTGCCGGTGAGCCACCGCAGCACCGGCGGAAGATCGTAATGGGAGGCGCCATGCAGCGCCGCCTGAGGAAAACGCCAATCCTCGCCCGCCGACCAGTGAGTCTCCTCGAACTGGTGCTGCACATAGAAGAGCCAAACGCCGGCTGCACCTGCGAGCAGCACGACCGGAAGATGGATCAGGAGAAAAGGTCCCAACCCGACGGCCCACACCATAAAGCCGGCCAGCGTAACGATCGCAAGATTCGTCCCCATGGTCGAAATCCAAGGCAGAGCACCCGAGTTCATCATCCCGAACGGCAGGCGTTGCTTGAACAGGAAGAGCCAGGCCGGCCCGATGCCGAACATGACGAGCGGGTGCCGGTACAGCCGGTAGCCGAGGCGCTTCGTCGGCGAAAGGGCTCGGTACTCGGCAATCGTCAGCGTGGTGATGTCACCAACCCCGCGTTGGTCGAGATTGCCCGCAGTCGCATGATGGGCGGCGTGTGCACGCCGCCAATAGTCGTAAGGGGTCAGGGTCAGGACCCCGAGCACGCGGCCGGTCCAGTCATCGAGCCCCCGACGGGCGAAAAACGAGCCGTGGCCGCAATCGTGCTGGATCATGAACAATCTGAGCAGGAAGGCGCTGGCAGGAAGGATCGCGATCAGCCCGGGCCAGAAGCCGTTGGCCAGGGAAAAGCAGGCCGCTGCCCAGAAGATGGCGAAAGGAACGAGAGTGACGAACAGTTCGAAGGCGCTACGCCCCAGACGGGGCTGCCGGTATTTCGCCAGCGTCTTCAACCACGCTCCAGCATTGTCCTCAACAAGTGAAGCGGGTGGATAGACATGTGCGCTCATTATAACCGGTCCGTTTTTCGCTCGCCCCGTGATCATCTGCCAGGGCAATGGGCTGCGCCTGTGGAACGGGTGCAGGTGTTGAAGTGTTACGCCCGGCGGGCTTTGCGAGCCGCATAGCGGCGGTCGCGTTCGGCCTTGCGGGCCGCCTCGTCGGCGACGACACGCGAGACCCGATCGGCAATTTCTGCCTGACGGGCTTCGGCTTCAGCCCTTTGCTCGGCCTCGGCAGCCGCGGCCAACGCAGCGGCTTCCGCCAGAATTCGCTTGTTCTCGGCTGTCTTCAGCGCTTCGCGCTCGGCGCGACGGGCCTCCCTGGCACGGTTGGCCGCTTCGCGCGCAGCCAGTTTTTCCTGCATTTCAGGGTCGGTCGGCTTGGGAGCGGATGCAAATTTTGTCAGAAGCCGGCGCTTTGCATCTGCCGCGGCATTGCGTCGTTCGGCAAAGCCGTTGTCGTTCGGATGTCTCAATCGTTGTTCCTTTGATATCGTTTGGTCGCGAAGACCGCGTTAACGGAAAAAGGCCAGACATTCGCCTGGCCTCTTCGAACCTCTTGCCGCGATGCCAGTACATCCGTGGTCATCAGCGGCGAAAAAGCGTCAGGCAGCGCGGAGCTGGCCTGCGGACATCTTGCCCGATTTGTTGTCGCGCTCGAGCTCGAAGCCGAGCTTCTGACCTTCGACGATCGAATTCATGCCTGCGCGTTCAACAGCAGAGATGTGAACGAACACATCGGCGCTGCCGTCGTCGGGCTGAATGAAGCCGAAGCCCTTGGTGGAATTGAACCATTTAACTGTGCCAGTGGCCATAACGAACCCTTTCTTAGCAACATTGATCACCGCTGGGCGACGCACAGCGGGGTTTCGATTTTTGAGAGAGGGAAGTTCGTCAAGAGACGCGCAAAGCGCAGCAAAACAAATATCGGCAAACCAAGTATCGATGCTTTCTCTTAGACGAGAGCATCGACCACGTCAACTTTTTGTTTTTCGGGAAGTCTAATGCAATCTTTGGTAGAGAAATCCAAGCGGTCGCGTTCCTTCCATACCGGCGCAACCGCCGCTAGGCCGTTCGGGAGAAAAGCTGACCCGCAGCTATCGCTGAAGGAAGCCGAAACCAATCGTACCAAGCAAATAAGCGAAGCCGCCAAGGAGGAGAACAAGAAATGGGGCACAACGGGAACGCGGAGTCGCGCGCCTCAAGCGGCCGATGACGACCGGCTCATTCGAGAGCATATTGTTGGACATCACGGCCTGTTTCTCATTTGGCCGGCCCGCATGGCGGGGAGCTTCGTCAAATTCAACGTCAAGAGGATCGCATCGATGGCAAAAGGACAAGTGAGAGGCAACCGCGAGGCGCGGAAGCCGAAAAAGGAAAAGGCGCCGGTGAAGGTAGAGACGAGCTTCACCAATCAGCTCAAGAATGCCGAGAAGAGCAGCCCACAGGGTGGTAAACACAAAGGCTGAGCCAAGGGAACGGCGGGGGCGCCGGAAGACTTCGGAGCCGCGTGCAACGGCTATTTTGGCGCTGCGGCCGCGGTTTCGCCCGGCGGCAAGATCCTGAACATAAATGTTGATACCTTTTCCCCTGGCTTGAATGGGCCCGGCACCCGATGACTTACCGGCTTCAGGCTCTGAAGGAATGCTGCAATTGCGCCTGCGTCTTCTTTTGTGAGTTGCGCAAATGCGTGCCACGGCATGATCGGCGCAAGCATGCGGCCGTCGGGGCGCTGCCCGGTCTGAATGGCCGTCACAATCTGCTCCCTGGTCCAACTGCCGATGCCGGTCTCCTTGTCGGGCGTGATGTTGCGACCGATGAAAACACCCTCTCCGGGAATTTCGAAGCCTACATCCGACCCGCCGAGAAAGCGTGAGCTGTCCGGTTTTCCGAAAAAATATCCCGGTGTGTGACAGTCGTTGCAGCCGCCCATCGTGACGAGATATTCCCCGCGCGCAATTTCGGGATCGTCGGCAGCAGCGGCCCCGAGCGGCTGTAGCCCAAAAGCATAGGTGGCGAAACATGCGAACCCAATGCCCAACCGAAACATGCTTGCCTCCTTGAGGTTCGCTGCTGAAGCAAACTGAATATCATAACGGAGTTGCCCTATATATTAGCCATTTCGAATTATCGGGAAATCGCCGAACCTCTATGTGGTTCAGCCTGACGGAGGTCGCACCATTCGGCGACGACCTTCTCGGAAAGTGCGGCCGGTAGAGCGCTCCTGGCCAACGCCCTGCAGCACCTTTGCGACAACAAATTGCGATGCCGCGGGCTAGTGCTGCTGGCCAATATGCGAAAAGAGCGACTGCTTCAATTGCTGGCGTACCTCATCAGGCTGCTTCGACAGCGCCGTCGCAATTGTTCTAAGCTCCCGCCTTAGACCATAGAGCTGATCCAGCAGCGCAAGGATGATCGGCACAGCGTCATCGTTGACGTTCATGTCGCGCCGGAGCTCACAAACCAAGCGGATTCGAGCGACGTCGACGTCGTCAAATGAGAGCCCGCTCTCGCCTTGAGCCGGCACGATCCAACCGCTGTGCACCCACTGGCGCAGCTGTTTGAGGGTTACAGCGTCGCACCGTTCAAGGACTTGCCTCTCCGTCAATTTCATGTGGCCCTCCGTAGAGCTTCGCGCGGGTCATAAGCGTGGCTCTGCCGCCACGTTTCCATGAAACGCTCGAGATCGGGATCGGTCGCCGTCGGCAGAACGACCTTCAGCGTAACACGCTGATCCCCGGCGGGGCCGTTTTGAGACTTCACTCCTTTGCCCTTGAGACGCAGGATGTCGCCCGTATTTGAACCCTTGGGGATGGTCATCGATACGCGCCCGGAAATCGTCGGCACTTCGATTTTTGCACCAAGTACGGCTTCATAGAGCGTAATTGGCAGATCCATTTCGATGTCGTTGCCTTCACGACGGAAGACGGAGTGAGAACGGACGCTTATTTCGATCAAGGTATCTCCGGGTTCCCCGCCAGCAATCCCCGGTGCCCCCTTGCCCCTCAGCCTGAGCGTGCTGCCATCACGTGTGCCGGCAGGAATGGCCAAGTCGAGCGTGTTCCCGTCGGGAAAGGTGATGCGGCGTCGGGCGCCGTTTGCCGCGTCCTGGAACTCGATTTCGAGGTGATAATGACGGTCCTGCCCACGCGCCTTGAAACGAGCCCCTGCCCCGCCCCGCCCGAAAACATCCGCGAAGATGTCCGACACATCTTCGAATTCACCGGTTCCGCCCGCTGAACCATACCGCCGCGAGTGGTCTGCATCGGCGTAGTGCCTGTAAAAGTGCTGCTGCGGCCGTTCTGCCCCCGATGCATCGATCTCGCCCCGGTCGAACCGGGCCCGCTGCTCGGGATCGCTCAGCAAATGGTGGGCTGCGGAAAGCGCCTTGAATTTGGCTTCCACCTCCTTGTCGCCTGGATGCAGATCCGGGTGCAGCTCCTTTGCGCGCTTGCGGTAGGCTTTGCGGATCTCATCCGGTTTGGCGGTACGCGGAACGCCGAGTATCTGATAGGGATCATCAGTCACCGATCACCTCCACCAATTTGACGTGCACGTCGACTGCGCGGCTGCGGCAAGCTGCGCGTCAACATCTTCGGGCCTCTGCTCGCTAGACTTCCTTTGAAATCTGCATCAGCGCGGTTTCCAGTTCGCTGTCCAGAAACGGCTTCGTGAGCAAGGGGATGTTCGAGTACCTTGTATCCAGGCCTTTGCTGCCATAGCCCGTGGCAAAAATGAAGGGTACATTGCGTTCCGCCAGAACGTCCGCGACGGGATAACTGGGCTCCCCGTCCAGATTGACGTCGATGATGGCGATGTCGAACTGACTTTTCCGGGCGATATCGAGCGCCTCCTGCATCCGAGAGGCTATAGCGACGACCTCATGCCCGAGTTCGCATAGACTATCTTCAATCAGCATGGCGATCATGGATTCGTCTTCGACCACGAGTACCCGAAGTCTGCGCTCTATCATGCGTCAGGCCTGTAGAAGCTTGAACGTCATGCCAGTGGCGCCTCGATGTGAAAGCGCACGCCGCTCGGCGCAAACACAAGATCGACTTTGCCGCCGAGTTCGCGGGCCAAAGCACGTTCGAGCAGCCGGGTGCCAAAACCCGTCCGCGCTGGGACTTTGACAGATGGACCACCAATCTCCTCCCATTGTAAATGCAGGTGAGATACGCTCTCACTATCGCTGACATGCCAGCTGACCTTGATGAGACCGCCGTCGTTCGTGAGCGCCCCGTATTTTGCAGCATTCGTGCAAAGCTCATGAAAAGCCATCGACAATGCCAATGCCATTTTCGGCCGCAACCGGATTGGCGGACCGGAGGCCTCAACACGCTGCTGGGGTTCCACGCAGATTGGATTGATCGTCGCGTGTAGGACCTCTTGAAGATCCGCACCCTGCCAGCTCTCCCGAGTAAGCACGTCGTGCGCCCTCGCCAATGCGACGAGCCGGCTTTGGAACCGGCCAAAATCCTGGCTTGCATTTACACCACGGAAGGTTTGCGCAGCCAGCGACTGAACCGTGGCAAGCGTATTCTTCACGCGGTGATTCAGTTCGTTGATTAGGAGCTTGCGGTGTTCTTCGCTGCGTCGCCTTTCTGTAATATCGCGCGCGATCTTTGACGCGCCGACGACGCGACCGCGGGCGTCTTTTAAAGGGGAGACCGTCAAGGAGACATCGATCAGGGTTCCGTCCTTTCGAATCCGTACCGTCTCATAATGGTCGATGTGCTCGTCTCGCCGAATCCTTTCAAGAATACCGGGCTCCTCGTCCTGGCGGTCGGGCGGAATGAGGATGTTTATAGGCTTTCCGATCACTTCCTCGGCGCTATAGCCGAACAGGCGTTCGGCACCTCTATTCCAAGTCTGGATGATGCCTTGCGTGTCCTTGCTTACGATCGCATCGTCCGAGAACCTGACAATGGCCGCGAGCCGCTCTGCGTATTCCGCAGCCTTCTCGCGATCGGAGATGTCCACCAGCATGTTGACCGCCCCAACGAGCTTGCCGGCGACATCATGCAGCGGAGTGGGATAGGGTATGAACGGTACACGGGTCCCATCCGGCCTTTCCGCCACGGCTTGTTCGCCACGGACCGGTCGGTCTTCTTTGAGCGCCACGGCCATTGGACATTGGTCGTGCGGCAGGTAGGTGCCGTCCGGTCTATAGAGACGCCAGGTGACACACCATTTATCTCCGATCTGTGGGGTGCGGCCGGCCATCTCGACAGCCGCCTTATTGAAGAAAGTGATGCGACCTTCGGCATCTGTGGTGTAGACGGCGGCGGGCAGCGCCTCGAGCAAATCACGCATATGCTGTTCGCTTTCGCGAAGCCGGTCGTCCATGCGTTTCGCTTCGGTGACATCAAGCAGGACCCGCACGCCATAACGGAACCGACCGGCGTGATCGCGGACAGTCGAACTGTAAACATCGAGATAAACGACCGTACCGTCGGGCTTCACGGCACGTTTGCGAATTGCATAGGTATCAATCTCTCCGTCGACCTGCCGGGCATAGGAGCGGGCTTCCTCACCGCGGTCATCCTCATGCGTATAGTCGAGGAACGTCATAGTCAGGAGTTGTTCGCGCGAGCGGCCCAGCATGGTGCAGAATGCGTCATTGACCCGCAGCAGGCGGCCATTCGCATCGGATTCAGCGATCCCGATCGTCGCCGCCTGGTAGGTGGCTGAAAGGCGTTCCTCGCTCTCACGCCGTGCGTCTTCCGATTCGTACAGGCTGGTAACATCGGTCGTGAAGCATCGGGTGTTGACGAATTTTCCGTCATCGAAGCGGCTGTTGGATGTGATCAGCACATGCTTGATCGAGCCATCGCGTGCGCGCAAGCGGGCGGGATAGCGATCGAGTTTTTCGCCACAGGACAGGCGGTCAAGAATGTCGCCGATGACAGGCGGATCTGCGTGAAATTCAGCGATGTGCCGGCCTACATACTCGTCCGCCGGATATCCGAGGAGCTCCAGCTCTGCCTTGTTCGCCCGCAGGATGATGCCCGCGGCGCTGACGATGTGCAGCCCGATCGCGCTGTTCTCGAAGAAGTCCTCCAGGTCCTTGCTCTTGCGGATGACCTCCGCTTCGATCCGCTTCTGTTGCGAAATATCCTGGAAGCAATTGATCGCCCCTTGAATTGCTCCCCGATGGTCTCTGAGCGGGCGAATATTCACGAGCGCAAAGATGCGGGATCCGTCAGGTCTTTCGATGATCACCTCGGCGTTGCGCGTGGAGACACCGTTCTTGACCGCCTTAGCCATAGGGCAGTCCTGATGCTCCAAGAGCGCGCCGTCCGGAAGGAAAAGACGTTCGGACCCACAAAACCGCTCTCGCGGTGCGCTGAGCGATGGCTGTCTACCCCAAAGCTCGGCTGCCTCGGCGTTGTAGCGCACGAGCCATCCCTCGTGATCACAGACATAAACGGCTCCCGGGATAGCATCGAGCGCAGTTGGAGCTGACGTGATCAGCGCTTCGTATTCGGTCAATACGCGACCGGTAAGCGGAAATTCTTCGACATTCGACATGAAAACAAGTCCCTCGCGGCTCTTCAAGGGATCGATTGAATCTCAGCCGGAGTCATGGAGGGACAACTCTGCTCGACGCGCGACCCCAGGTGCGCAAAATTGCTTAACCGACATCAACGCACCGGACGCGGTTTTGTTCCCCACATTTTTGACTCGCACATTCTCGGACCGGCCACGTCATCCAGGCGGTACCGTTGACCGCCCCCATTTCCTGCACCCTATCGAAAGCTCACATCTAGACCGCGGCGCTTTAGAGATCTACAGTCGAGCTTCTGTGATCCTGAAATTGCATCAGGTCCAGCCCTTCGCGTCGCCCACCGCAATGAATTGCGGTTCGGGCCCGCGCTTCAGCTCTCAATAAACGCAATCTGACCGTGCAAGCGGGAGGAGTTTCCATGGCCACTGCCCAATGCGCCTGCGGCGCTCTAAGATTGATGCTTAACGAACCGCCACAACTGACCGCGCTGTGTCACTGTTTCGCCTGTCAGCGAAGAACTGGTGCACCTTTCAGCGCGAATGCGTTCTACTCGATTGACTGTGTCGAAATATCTGGCGTGTCTACAGAGTACATTCGTACTGCCGAGAGCGGTCGCAAGGTCCGGATGCATTTTTGCCCAAGCTGCGGCTCGACCCTCTATTGGAAAGCCGATGCTTCGCCGTCCTGGATCGGGGTGGCGGTAGGGTCATTTGCCGACCCGAACTTCGCCCCGCCTGCCATGTCAGTATTTGAGCAATCGAAACATAAGTGGGTGCAGCTTGATGAAACGGTGGAGCAATTCCAGGGCCTTCCAATGGGGCAGCAGGAATCGGCACGGGGAGGCTAGAGCCGGTGGGGGCGCACAAACTTTCCACGCGCTGCAGACGCTCTGCTCACCGCTGAAAGCGACGGCCCGCGGCTCACCAATCTGCTGCTCTCTATGCCGCCTGCAACGATCCGAAGCACCAGTGGATGAGGTTTCTGATTCATCTATGGTGCCAACGATTTACCACGGTAAGTCCAGCCGCTTCGAACGGGCTGATATCGCGCGTTGCGACGATAAATCCCCTGGAGGCGGCAATGGCGGCAATATATCCGTCGGGCGTCGGAAATCCCTTGGCGGCGGCTCGAGCGGTCACGGCAAGCCCGGCATAGTAGCGAGCAGCTCCGGTATCGAACGGCAATACGCGATCGCCAAACAGTTCGAGCACGCCGTCAAGCATTTCGGCCAGAACCTTCTTGCGCCGACCGTCCCGCAGCGCACCGATTTCGAACAGCAGTTCGGCCCGTCACACCGGCCAGATAAAGGGTTTCAGCGACCTGCTCGTTCAACCAGGAGCGCACGGCCGGATCGGCGGCCGGCTTCATCGCCTCGGAGACGAGATCATTAAAATCTCATCGGCTGCGCCGGCGCCTTGTCACGTACCTCGTCGAACACTGCGGAATCGTCATTGGTCAGGCCCAGTCGCCGGCCGAGCTCAGCCAGGGCATCGCCCATGCGAACGCGCTGCTCGGGCTTCACTGCACTTTCCAGAATCTCCCGCACTTCCGCCTCGGTGCTGCGGCCGTGCATCGCCGCTCTCACGCGCAATGCGCGATGCACTTCATCTGGCACATTCCCAACCGTCAGGATCGCCATAGTCAAACCCTTGCATTCGCTTTCAATGATAGCAATCTAGTTCTTTTGCAGTCGCGTCGCAATTTTGGGCGACAGGGCTTTACGCTGGACTAGAGAATTTCCGCTTTCCCGGAATTTCTCTAGACGACTGGCACCAATCTCATCCGATGGCCGGGCGCAATTTCGACGAGTTCGGAGGGCGGGGGCGCGGCAAAGACGTCCGGTGCCGTGCTGCCGTCAAGTGCGACGCGGCGACCGGCAGGAAGCGGCACATCGGCAAAGTGGTCTTTCGTCCGCGGGTTCAGCGCCGCATCCGGATCGGGAATGGCAGCGATGAGCCGGCGCGTATAGGGATGGGCGGGCCTTTCGAAGATCTCCCGCCAGCCGTCCTCCTCCACGACCTGTCCGAAGAACATCACCAGCACCCGGTCGCTCATATGCTCCACCACGCTCAGGTCGTGGCTGATCATCAGGTAGGCGAGGCCGAGCTTTTCCTGCAGGTCCAGCAGCAGGTTGATGATCTGTGCGCGGATCGACACGTCGAGGGCGGATACCGGTTCGTCCAGCACGACGATTTCCGGTTCGAGGATGAGGGCGCGGGCAATGCCGATGCGCTGGCGTTGACCGCCGGAGAACTCGTGCGGATAGCGGTTCGCCTGCTCGGGCGTCAGCCCCACATTGGCGAGCATGATCTCGATCCGGTCGGCGATCTCCGATGCGGCCGTGATGCCGTGCAGCCTGAGCGGCGCAGCGAGCGAGGTGCGTACCGACTGGCGCGGGTTCAGCGAGGCATAGGGGTCCTGGAAAACCATCTGCACCGCCTTGGCGCGCTGCATGCGTCCGGGCGCACCCGGCCCGGTAAGCGGCTGACCGCGGAAGCGGATCGTGCCTTCGGTCGGCTCCTGAAGACCGAGGATCGAGAGCGCCGTGGTGGATTTGCCGCAACCGGATTCGCCGACGATCGACAGGCATTCGCCCTTGGCGAGCGAGAAGCCGATGCCGTTGACGGCATGCAGCATGCGCCGCCCGGTTCCGAGCAGCCCTCCGCCGGCAACGGAAAAGCGGACATGCAGGTCGTCCACCTCGAGCAGAGGGTCGGTCATGGCTGACCCCCCTCTTCCGCGCTGCGCGGCGCGATGAAGCGGGTCTCGGTGAGCTTCGAGCGGTCGGCAATGATGCTATCGATGTCGACCAGCCGTTGGCGGCCGTGCAGACCGCGGCTGCCGAAGCGCGGCAGGGCGCCGAGGAGCCCACGGGTGTATTCGTGCCGGGGTGCCGCGAAAAGCGCCCGTGTCTCGTTCTCCTCGACGAGGCAGCCGGCATACATGACGCCGACCCGCTGGCAGATGCTGGCGATCACACCAAGATCGTGGCTGATGAAGAGAACCGCCGTACCGCGCTCGGCGCAGAGTTCCTTGATCAGCCGCAGCACCTCGGCCTGCACGGTGACGTCGAGCGCCGTGGTCGGCTCGTCGGCGATCAGGAGGTCCGGATTGCAGGCGAGCGCCATGGCGATCATCACGCGCTGGCGCAAGCCCCCCGACATCTGGTGCGGATAGTTGCGCACCCGCCGGTCGGGATTGGGCACGCGCACGCTGGCGAGCGCGTCGACCGCGAGCTTCTGCGCATCGTCCCAGCTCTTTGCCTGATGCAGCACGAACATCTCGGCGATCTGCCGGCCGATGGTCGAGAGCGGGTTCAATGCCGTCATCGGCTCCTGAAAAATCATGGCGATGCGGTTGCCGCGCAGGCGCCGCATCTCGCGCTTAGGCAGCGCCAGCAGATTCTGCCCCTTGAACAGGATCTCGCCGCCGCAAACGGCGAGCGGCTTCTTGAGAAGCCCCATGACGGCGAGCGAAGTCACCGACTTGCCCGAGCCGGACTCGCCGACGAGACCATAGGCCTCGCCCGGCATGATCTGGAAGGAGACTCCTTTGAGGAGCGGACGATTGACGGAGCGGCCGACCGCGACGCCCAAGTGGAGTTCCTTGATGTCCAGAAGCGCGGTCATGGGGTGCGCGTCCTCATATGCGGGTCGAGGCTGTCGCGCAGGCCGTCGCCGAGAAGGTTGAAGCCGAGCACCGAAAGGAAGATGGCAAGGCCGGGGAAGATGGCCACCCAGGGCGCGAGCTGGATGAGCTGCCGCGCATCCGTCAGCATCGAGCCCCAGCTCGGGAACGGCGGCTGGATGCCGAGGCCGAGAAAGGAGAGCGCGGCTTCCGAAAGCACCGCCGAGCCCATGCCGAGCGTCGCCATGACGAGGATCGGTCCCATCATGTTGGGCAGGATCTGCGTGAACATGATGCGCAGGTCCCCGTAGCCGAGCGTCTGCGCCGCCTGCACATAGCCCAGCGACTTCAGGGAGAGTGTGGAAGAGCGGGCGATGCGGCAGGTCCAGCTCCAGTTGGTGAGACCGAGCGCGATGAGCAGCGACGGCAGGCCGGGACCCAGCACCGCCATCACCGCCAGCGCGAAGATCAGCGAGGGAATGGCGAGCATGACGTTCGTGAAGCCATTCACCAGATCGTCCCACCAGCCGCCCCAGTAACCGGCGGTCATGCCGAGCGTGACGCCGATGATCGAGTTGATCACCTGCGAGACGATGCCGACCGTCAGCGATATCTGCGCGCCGTAGAGGATGCGGGTGTAGACGTCCCGCCCCTGCCCGTCCGTGCCGAACCAGAAGGTGGCGTCCGGCGGCAGTTCGGAGTTCATCAGGTCCGCGTCGAGCACGGGGTCGAAGGGCGCAATCCACGGGGCGAGGATGCCGGCGAGGATCACCAGCGTCGTCAGTCCGGCACCGAGCCAGAAATTGAAGCCGAGGCGCATTCCCGTCACTCCTGCTTGATGCGCGGATCGATCGCGGCATAGATCAGATCGACGGCCGTGTTGATGACCAGGAACCAGAGCACGATGACGAGGATCGTGCCCTGCACCACGGGAATGTCGCGGCTCGCCACGCTATCGACCAGAAGCGAACCGATGCCGGGCCAGGCGAAGAGCTTCTCGATCACGACAGCCTGGCCGATCAGCGAGCCGAATTGCAGGCCGACGGTCGTGACGATCAGCACCAGCGCGTTGCGCGCCACATGCCAGCGCACCACCTTGGCCTCGCTCATGCCCTTGGAATGGGCGGTGCGGATGAAGTCGGCGTTGAGGACATCGAGGACGCCGGCACGCGTGGTGCGCGCGAGAAGTGCAAGGGGCGTGACCCCGAGCGTGACGGCGGGCAGGATCAGGTTCCGGAGGGACCCGTCGCCGTAACCGAAGCTCGGTAACCAGTTCAGCTGCAGTGCGAAGAGATACATCATCAGGAGACCCAGCCAGAACTGCGGCATGGAGAGGCCGGACACCGCCCCGATCATGGTCACCGTATCGAGCACGGAGCCGGGCCTCAGCGCAGCAACGAAGCCGAGCGGCACACTGATGACGAGGGCGAAGACCATGGCGGCGAGCGCCAGTTGCAGCGAGGCCCACATACGGTCGTTGATGAGGTCGATCACCGGCTGACGGGTGCGGAAACTGGTGCCGAGATCGAATTGCGCAAGGTCCGTGACATAGGTCACGAAGCGCTCCATCAACGGCTTGTTCAGCCCGAATTCCTCGTTGAGGCGGGCGATCATCTGCGGGTCGGCGGCGCGCCTGCCATCGGCGAAGAGGCTTGCGGCGAAGGTCCCTGGTACGACGCTGAAGATGACGAAGATGAGCAACGCCACCACCACGACCGTGGGTATGATCTGCAGGACGCGGCGCAGGGTAAAACGAAGCATGAGCGGTCCCGTTCTGGCCGCCCGTACGGGCGGCGACAATCGATCAGGGGGCAGCCGCAGCTACCCCCTCCCCCTCAAGGTCTTACTGGCGCGATGACGGCGCCGTCTCGTCGATCCAGATTTCGTCATAGGGCTGGATCGCCAGTTCCGTGGCGTTCGGAACGAGGCCGTGGATCCACGGCTGGTAGGCCATCACCGCCTTGTTGTAGTTGAAGAACCAGACCGGAGCGTCGTCCTGCACGATGTTGTTGGCCTGGCGCAGGAGGTCGTGCTGCTTGGCCGGGTCGCGTTCCTGCTGTGCCGCCTCGTAGAGCTTGTCGAATTCCGCGCTTGCATAGCTGGTGTAGTTGCAGGCCGATTGCGCCGTCTTCGAATAGTAGCAACGCAGTGCGTTCAGCGGGTCGGGGCCGGAAAGGTTCGACCAGATGAAGGCCTGAAAGTTGTTGGTCGTCACCGCCTCGCCGAGCGTGGAGCTTTCGACCGGCTTCGGCTTCACGGTGATGCCGACCTTCTTCAGCATCGGCAGGATGGCTTCGACGATCGGCACGCCCCAGCTTTCGTTCGGGCTCGCCGTCACCTCGAATTCGAAGCCGTCGGCATAGCCGGCCTCGGCGAGCAACGCCTTTGCCTTCTCCGGATCGTAGGCGTAGGGCGCCTTGTCCTTGTCGAAGGCGGGCGAGGAAATCGGCAGCCAGCCGGAGGCCGGGTAGGCCTTGTTCTTGACGAGGCGCTCGATGATCAGCGGCGCATTGATGGCATGGTTGATCGCCTGGCGCACCCGCTTGTCCTTGAAGGGCTCGAAGGCGGGGTTGAAGCCGATGTTGCGGGTATACACCTCGGCGACTTCCAGAAGGTGATCCTTCAGCCCCTCCTCGCCCTGATAGGCCTGGTACTGGGTGGGGCCGAGGATCGACACGTCGATTTCCTTGTTGCGGAAAGCGACGTCGCGCGCGGCGTCCTCGGCCATCAGCACGATGTTGATGCGGTCCAGATAGGGCCTGCCCTCCTCGTAGTACTTGTCGAATTTTTCCACGACGACCTGCGAACCGGGCACGTGCTCCTTGAAGACGAAGGCGCCGAGGCCGACCGGATTCTTGCCGAAGGTCGATTCGTCCTCGACATTCGAAGGGTAGATGACCGTCGTGTTCTGCATCAGCGGGAAGCCGGGATTGATCGTACCGGTATAGGTGATCTCCAGCGTATGGTCATCGATCTTCTTCAGCCCCGAAATCTCGTCGGCCTTGCCGGCGATATAGTCCTCGGCGCCCTTGATGACGGCGATGAAGCTTGCGCCGGGGAAGGCGTTTTCCGGGTTGGCGATGCGCTTGTAGCTGTAGATGATGTCATCGGCCGTCAGCGGCTTGCCGTTGTGGAACACGGCGTTTTTACGCAGGTGGTAGGTGTGGACCCTGCCGTCCTCGGACACCTCCTCCGAGGACGCCAGTTCCAGGACGGGCTTGTTCTGGTTCGAATCCCAGCTGTAGAGCGCACGATGGATGGCCTGCGTGATGAATTCTTCCTGCGTGTTGGGGCTCGACTGCACGTCCAGGGTGGCGAAGCTCGAGCCGTAGGGCGCGGTGAAGACGAGCGTACCGCCATGGCGCTCGCCCGCGGCAAGCGCCCCGGCAGCCACGCCGAGGCTGAGCATTGCGGCCAGTGTCAATCTCTTCAGCATTTCGTTCTCCCTCTCGTGCCGTTCTCGGCATCGTTTCGGTTCAGTCCGGCAGGCCGTCAGCGCGCATCATGCACGACGCGGCCCGCAAGCAGGGTCAGCACGCACTTTGTGTCCGAAAGGATGGTTTCGGGCGCGGCAGCCAGAAGGTCGTTGTCGAAGACGGCGATGTCCGCCCACTGACCGCGCACGAGCCGCCCTTTCACCCCCTCGGCTTTCTGCGAATAGGCGCCGTATTCGGTGTAGGCCTGCAATGCCTCCTCGCGGCTCAGCCGTTCGGATGCCTCCAACACCGTGCCCCTGCCCGTCCGGCGCGTGAGCATCGCGTGCAGGTTCGGGAACGGATCCGGCGAGCAGACCGGCGAATCCGAGCCGGTCGACGGTTTCAGGCCCATGCGCATCCAGGTGCCGATCGGGTAGGATGACCGGCCGCGCTCCTCCCCGAGCACGGATATGTAGCTGTCGCCGAAATCGTGGATGAAGGCCATCTGCGGCGCAGGCAGAATACCGGCTGCCTTCATGCGCGCATTCTGATCCGGTGTGGAAAAGCCGCAATGCTCGACGCGATGGCGGCGATCGGGATCGGGATTTGCGGCAAGCGCCTTCTCGTATGCCGTGATGAGCTGCTCGATCGCGCCGTCGCCGATGGCGTGGCAGACCATCTGATAGCCGCGGTCGTGGCACGCCTTGACGACCGCCTCGACCTCCGCATCCGGCAGCATCTGCACGCCGATATTGTCCGGCTCGCCCCTGTAGGGCGTCGTCATCCAGGCGGTGCGCCCGCCAGCCGAGCCGTCGAGGAAGACCTTGACGCCGCCGACGCGCAGCATGTCGTCACCGGCGTCGGAAAGAAGGCCCGCGCGCCAGCAATCGTCGACGATGGAAACGCCGGGATCGCCGAGCAGGGTCAACCAGACGCGCACCGGCAGCCGGCCGGAAAGCTTGGCCATCTCATAGGCCTGGATTTCGGCAAAACCGGAGACCTGCCCCACGGCCGCATCCATGCAGCTGGTGATGCCGAAGGAGAGCAGATATCGCCCTGCCCGCTCGATTCCGTCGATCAGGTCCTCGGTCGTTGCCGTCGGCATGGCAGCCCTGACGAGGCTCTGGGCGTTTTCCGCCAGGAAGCCGTTCAGCCGGCCCTCCGTGAGGCCGATTACGCCGCCTTCCGGCACGGCCGTCGCCTCGGTGATGCCGGCAAGCTCCAGAGCGCGGGAGTTGGCGACCGAGACATGGCCGCAGGCCCGTGTCAGCAGGACCGGGTGATCGGGGGCCACGCGATCGAGATCGTCGCGCGTCGGGTGCCGCCCGGTGTCGAGCTTGACCTGGTCATAGCCGCGGGCGCGAACCCAGCCACCCTTAGGCGTCGTGGCTGCGCGGTCGGAAATCCGACCCAGCAGGGCGGCAAGCGTCGGCGCGCTGGCGGGCGTCGCGTCGACCCAGCCCATGGCCATGCCGGTCGCAATGAGATGCAGGTGGTTGTCGATGAGGCCGGGGGTGGCGAAGCGGCCTTCGAGATCGATGACTTCGGTGTGCGGCCCCTTCAGGCCCGAGATGTCCGCATCGCTGCCGGTTGCAAGAACCTTGCCTTGCCACACGGCGAGAGCATCGCTGATGCCCTCCTCCCGGCCGCGCCAGATCCGGCCATTGATGAGGATAAGATCGGCTTCTATTCCGAGCGCCATTCGCAACTCCCCCCGTGTCGGTCCCGGACGGGCCGGCACCTATTTCCTCCAGACGCAACGTGGAAGGTTGCAGTTGGCTTGGCCAATTCGCTTTTGGCAACAACCCATGCAGAATCGACATACCTATTTCGATTGAATGACTTATGATCGCGCGCAGCACGCGTGCAGCAAAGGAAGCGGATATGGAGATCAAGTGGCTGGAGGATTTCGTGACGCTTGCCGACACGTCCAGCTTCTCGCGCGCGGCCGAGCTGCGCAACGTGACGCAACCCGCCTTCAGCCGCCGGATCAAGCAGTTGGAGAGCTGGCTGGGCGCGACGCTCATCAGCCGCGCCACCATGCCGGCCGAACTCACGCCCGCGGGGCGCAATTTCCTGCCCGTGGCACAGGAAGCGATCCGCACCTTCTACGCGGCGCGCGAAGTGCTGCGTCTCCCGCACGAGCCGGGCCTCATCCGCTTTGCCGCGCTGCATACGCTGACGGTCACCTTCTTTCCGCGCTGGCTGAAGACGCTGGAAGCGGCGGGTGGATCATTCAGCACCTCGCTCATTCCGGACCGCGGCGGAATCGAAGCGAACCTCGACGCGCTCGTCGGCGACGAGGCGGATTTCTTCCTGACCTATGCGCATCCGGAAGTGCCGTTTCATCTCGATAGCGGGCAGTTTTCCGCGCTGACCGTCGCCCATGACCGGCTGATCCCGCTGGTCGCGGCGGAGATCGTGCTGTCCGGCGATGCGCAGCCGGGACTGAACCTCCTCGACCGCGCCATCGCGCAGCCGCGGCTCGCCATCCCCTATCTCAGCTACGGCTTCAATTCCTTCTTCGGGGTCGCCCTGTCGCGCCTGCTGCTGCGCCGCCCGCCTTTCCGGCGCCGTACGACGCACGAAAACACGATCAGCGCCGGCCTGATGAACATGGCGGTGACGGGCGCGGGCGTATGCTGGCTGCCGGAGAGCCTGGCGCGCGAGGAAATCGATGCGCGCCGCCTCGTGCCTGCCTCTGCCGACGAGGGTTGGAACCTTGACCTCGAGATCCGCCTTTACCGCCACGCTGCGAGCCGCAACCGCAAGGTCGAGGAACTATGGGCGACGGCGCAGCGACTCCTGGAACCCGCACCGGCCTGATCAGACCTTCACGAAGATCATGGGAACGGGTTCTCCTTCAGCCAGTCGGCAAGGCAGGGATAGATGCGGCCGTTGCGCGCCGGCATGGCGGAGGCCATGCAGAGCGCGTTCAGGACCGCCTCCTGCGTCGTCTCGGCGGCAGCGCGGAAGGCGATGTCGATGTGGCCGTCGACGAGCCGCTCCTGCGTGGCGAACGGCGCGGCGGGTTCATGGTCCACCGGGTCGGCGGTGGTGAAACAGAGGGCGACATCGCCGCTGCCATGGCCCCAGAAGGCACCGAGCCGGGCAAGGCCCGCGCCGGCACGCCGCGCGACCCGCTGCAATTGGCGATCTGCCAAGGGAAGATCGGTCGCCATGACGACGATGACGGAGCCGCGCTCGCGATCGGCCGGCGCCCGCGGATCGGGCCGGCGCCCATCCGGCAGGACGAGGTCTCCCGTCGCGCCGAAATTGGCAAGGACCAGCGTGCCTAGCGTGAAGTCGCGCTTGCCGATCCGCATGCGCCGCGAGGCCGTGCCGATGCCGGCCTTGAATCCGAAGGCGGTCATCCCGGAGCCGGCGCCGACCGCACCCTGCTCCACCGGCCCCGTGCGCGCGGCGTCCAGCGCCGCCTCGGCATCGGCGGGCCTTACGGCCAGCGCCTGAATGTCGCTGATGCTGCCGTCATTGCACTCGCAGACCAGCGCATTGACCGTCGAGGTCCTTCGCCCGATCTCCGGATTGGCGGCGATGGCGCGGCGGACCAGCGCTTCGGTGCAGGCGGCAACGCCGAAGGTGTTGGTGAGCAGGATAGGCGTCTCGATCGTGCCGAGTTCGGCCACCTGCATCAGCCCCGCCGATTTGCCGAAGCCGTTGATGACCTCCACCGCCGCCCGCGGCTTCACGCGGAAGACGTCGCCTGCATGCGGAAGGATCGCCGTGACCCCGGTGAAGAGGCCCTCGCCGCGCAGCGACCGGTGGCCGACCGAAACGCCCGCGACGTCGGTAATGGCATTGCCCGGCCCCGGTTCGAGCCTGCCCTGCGGGATCAGCCCCAGTTCGCGCGCGGTCTTCATATCGCCCCTCCCTGCATCGCTTTTTCTGGTTCAGTGAACCAGTCAACGGATCTAGAGCATTTCAACGTTTCATAGAAACACTGAAATGCTCTAACCATTTGATCCAACGCACTTCCGGATGGAAAACCGTTACACACTTTTCCCGGTAGTGCTCTAGACCGGAACGCCGGCCGCTTCCAGATAGAGGGCCTGGAGTTTTCGGGTCATCGGACCGGGCTTGCCGTTGCCGACGACCCGGTCACCGATGCGCACGACTGGCATGACGAGGCTGGAGGCGGAGGTCTGGAACGCCTCGGCGGCGCCCTGCGCCTCGTGGGGCGCGAAGGGGCGCTCCTCGATCGCGAGACCCTCGGCGGCACAGAGCAGTGCGAGGGCACGCTGCGTGCAGCCCGGCAGCGTCGCGCGCGACGCCGCGCGGGTGAGAATGCGTCCGTCACCGGTGATGACATGAGCCGTGGAGGATGCGCCTTCCGTCACCAGCCCGTTCTCCACCAGCCAGACGTCGTCGAAACCGCGGGCGCGTGCCGCCTGCTTCGCCATGACCTGACCGAGCAGCATGGCGGTCTTGATGTCGCGTCGGCTCCAGCGGGGGTCGTCGGCGAGATCGACCGATATGCCGTCCTGCTGAGCCTTCGTGCCGGTCAGCGTCTTCGCCTGCGTGAAGCCGACGAACCGCGGCACCAGCGCGTCGGAATAGAGAAAGTCGCGATCCGCCTCGCCGCGCGAGACCTGCAGATAGACCGTGCCGTCCCGCAAGCCGTTGCGGGCGATCAGTTCCGCCTGGACGCCGGCAATCTCCCTGCGCGAGAGGGCAAGCGGAATGGCGAGTTCCCTCAGCGAACGTTCCAGACGGCCAAGATGCAGGTCGTTGTCGATCATCCGTCCGCCGATAACCGCCGTCACTTCGTAGACGGCGTCACCGAACAGGAAGCCGCGATCGAAAAGCCCGATGCGGGCCTCCTCCTCCGGCAGGAATTGACCGTGGACATAGACGATCCTGCCCATGTGTTCCCCTTGCTGTGCCTGCTGCCCTGCAGCGCCGCGCCTCTCTGGACGCAAAGGTCGCTGCAAAATCGTCAACTTGCCGCATGTCTCGTTTCACCGGTCCGATGAAAGGAGACATGCGGTCATCACGGAACATAGGAGCGACTTGCCGCGGCTGACCAATTCAATTCGCGCAGCATCCTATGCAAAATTTGCCTGAGATGATTTTCAGTCGGTTGGAGCGGTCTCCTGGTGCAGATCGCCCAAGCGCCTCTTTACCGGCACTGTTTGCGCGGGCCGCCGCTGTAAGGCTGGTAACTGTTGTCTTCCGGGCGGTAGGAGCGGTAGCGGCTGAAGCAATAGGCAACGTGTTCCTGCGTCAGTCTGATTGCCTCGCCATTGTCGGCCCCATTGTCGGCCGAGTATTCCAACTGCGTCGAGGGGTCGTCGGCCTCTTCCGCCTCGATACCGCGCGTTACAGGCGAAATATCCTCCGACGGCCACCACGCCGCATCCATGTAGGGTGAGTTGCAGGTCCGCCGTCCGCCACTGAAAGATCGGTAGCTGTTGTCGAACGGACGATAACTGCGATAGCGTTTCGCACACCATTCGGCATGAGCGGCGGGTACTGTCGACGCCGTCGGCTGCTCCTGCGCCGGCGGCGGTTGAATTGAAGCGGTGGCCGTCTTGTCCAAAGGCTCCGGGGCGCGTTCCTTTTCGGCCTCGTTGCCCATTGCGGGCGTCTCGGACTCTCTCGAAGCGTTAAGGTCGGACGGGGCGGAGCGGGCGGGCAGTCGCTCGAATTGCTGGGCCGCCCTGTCGACTGCTCGCGGCTGCTTGGTCCATATTTCCGCCTGGTTCACGTCGAGCTGCGGCTGGCGCGCAGGCTTGCCGGTAAGGAACAAGACTGCGACGACCGCTCCGCTCAGGAACAACGCGAGAGACAGGACGAACCCGCCAAATACCGCCAACGCCGTTTTCACTTAAGCCTCCTTCGTCCTTCCACGAAGAAATGCAAGGGCTCGGTCTCAAGTTCCGACGATGCCTCAGAATGCTTGAGCTTTCGGATAGTGAGCGGCGGTGCCGGTGCTCCGGTCGACGAAATCCTATGCCGCCCCGGGAATGCGCGCGATGACTTTGATCTCGAAATCGAACCCGGCAAGCCAGTTCACGCCCAGCGCGGTCCAGTTGGGATAGGGTGGAGCGCTGAAGATCTGATTCTTGACGGCCATGATGGTTTCGAACTGGTTCTCGGGGTCGGTGTGGAACGTGGTCACATCGACTATATCGTCGAAGGTGCAGCCGGCCGCATTCAGCGTCGCCCGCAGATTTTCGAAAGCCAGTTGGACCTGGCGCCCGAAATCCGGTTCCGGACTACCATCGGAACGGCTGCCGACCTGCCCGGAGACGAACAGGAGGTCGCCGGAGCGGATCGCGGCTGAATATCCGTGAGCTTCGTACAGGGCATGCCGATCGGCGGGAAAGATTGCGTCGCGTCGCGTCATCTGGTCATTCCTTTTCAACGTTTCTGCCGGCGCTGGGTGATTGTGACATCGCGCTGCCGGCTCTACATACGCGGCGTATGTGAACCAGCGTCCGCAGCGTCTGTCAACTCAAATATACGCGACGTATGTGAAACGCCGGGTGCCACCCAAATTGTTCGGACGAACTTCTAAGAGTCGATCAGCCGCTTGCCACCTGCCCGGACACTCGCTGCAATGACGCAAGCGTTTGCCTTATTCGTACCTTGAAAGGGCACGTGCTACGGATTGGCGGCACTCGGGGAGCAGCGCACAACTCAATCCCTTGATCGAGCGTCGAGCTCGAACACATGGTGGTGGATGTGGCCTTCGAACATCTCCAGCAGACCCTTGGTCAGTTCGCGGCTCTCGTAGCGCACCGGCGACTCCAATGCTCGCGCCAAAGCAGCGCGATCATCATAGATGGTGGAAAGGATCATCGCGAAAACCGGTGCCCCTTCGTCCCGGTCGACGGCATGGAGCACCCGGACTTCCCTGACGCCCGGAAAGGCCTGCCACAGAGGCAGCAGCTTCTCCTCGACATAGTCGCGGAATGCCTGCTCCCGGCCATGATGGATGATCCCCTCGAACAGGGCCTGGCGAACGATCATGATGTCTTCTCCCGCTTCAGTTGACGGTGTTCGGCGCTTTTTCGCCGGCAAAGTGGGCGGCGAGATTTGCAAGCACGAGCTTTCCCATTGCCATGCGCGTCTCGACCGTCGCGCTGCCCTGATGTGGCATGAGCACCGTATTCGGCGTGGTGTGGAATTCGCTTCGGATTGCGGGTTCGTTGACGAAGACATCGAGCCCGGCACCCGCGATCGTTCCGGACCTCAACGCCTCGATCAGGGCCTCCTCGTCGACGACGTTGCCACGCGCGACATTTACCACGATACCCTCGGGACCGAGCGCCTGAAGAAGGGATGCGTCAACGATGTTCTGCGTCGCCGCACTCGCCGCCACGCAGACGGCCAGAACGTCGCTGTCGCGGGCGAGATCGACGGGACTCTGATGCGCGATCCAGTCGACGCCGGAAAGCGCAGACCGATTCCAGTATCGCACCGACATGCCGAAGGCCTCCGCGCGCGACGCGAATGCCCGCCCGATCTGACCAAGACCGAGTACGCCGATCCGCTTCCCCTTCGGGCTGTGGCCGAGCGGTAATTGTTCGCCCGTGGCCCAGCGGCCTTCGCGCACCAGCCTGTCGCCATCGCCGACCCGCCGCAGGACGGCGAGCATGAGCGCGATACCGAGGTCAGCGACGTCGTCCGCAAGGACACCCGGCGTCGTCGTCACATCGATGTTGCGACTGCGCGCGCGGGCGAGATCCACCTTGTCCGTCCCGACCCCGTTGATTGCGATGATCCCCAGTGATGGAAGCTTCTCCATCCATTCATTGGAAAGGCCCGCGCCGCCGCCCGTGGCAACCGCGCGGATCGATGGGAGCGCCGCTTCGAGCGCTGGCCGATCGGCGGCCTGGTAAAGCCTGTGAACCGTATAATTCCGCTGAAGTTCGTCCATGACGAACGGCATCATCGGCTCCACGAGCAATAGATCTGGTTTCACGTTTCGAAACTCCAATTACCGGGGTGTGGCCATCAGGAGATCTGGCCGAGGAAGAAGCGCGTGCGCTCGTGTTGCGGGGCCCCGAAGAAGGCATCGGGCGGCGCAACCTCCAGGATCTCGCCGCGGTCCATGAAGACGACACGATCGGCGACGCTTCGCGCGAAGCCCATCTCGTGCGTGACGCAAAGCATGGTCATGCCTTCGTTGGCGAGATCGACCATCGTGTCCAGGACCTCCTTGACCATCTCCGGATCGAGAGCCGAGGTCGGCTCGTCGAAGAGCATGATCTTCGGGTTCATGCACAGAGCCCGCGCGATCGCGACGCGCTGCTGCTGTCCGCCCGAAAGCTGCGCCGGATATTTCGCGGCCTGCTCGGGGATGCGCACCCGTTTCAGATATTTCATCGCCGTCTCTTCGGCCTCTGCCTTGGCGAGACCCCGAACCTTCATGGGAGCCAGCGTGCAGTTCTCCAGCACCGTCATGTGCGGGAAAAGGTTGAACTGCTGGAAAACCATGCCGGTCTCCTGCCGGACCAGATCGACGTTCCGTCCGCCGGCGGTCAGGTCGTGACCGTCCACGACGATCCTGCCCGAATGAATGGTCTCGAGCTGGTTGATGCACCTGATCAACGTCGACTTGCCGGAACCCGATGGTCCGCAGATGACGATCCGTTCACCGCGGCCGACCGCCAAGTCGATGTTCTTGAGCGCGTGAAAGGCGTCATACCACTTGTTGACGCCCTCCATGCGGACGGCCGGGTCCGAAGCCTCGCGCGAATCCGGGGGCGAGGCGTTTTCGCGTTCCGTGTTCATCGCGAGGGCTCCATTCTTATTTCGCTTCAGTGACGAATTCCGGCAGCGGAGAGCCGAGCCACTTCTCGTGGATGGCGTTGAGTTGTCCGTCCGCCTTAACCTTGTCGAGGAAGCCGTTGACGAAGTTCAACATCTCGCTCGATCCCTTGCGAATGGCGATACCCTGAACCTGCTGGCTAAGCTGAAGCTTCTGATTGAACCGCCCCGGGGCGGCGGCTTCGATCTGGGCCGCGACGACATTGGAAACGCCGATCAGTTCGACCTGTCCGGAAAGGAGCGCTTGCACCGCACTGGCGTCGTCGTCGAAGCGTTGAATGTTGGCGTCCTCAGGGGCAATCTTTGTAGTCGCCGTGTCCTGCGTGCTGGCACGGGCGACGCCGATCGTCTTGCCGGCCAGATCTTCAGGCTTTGTGACGTCCAGGTCGGCGGCGCCGAACACGCCGATCGAAATGCCTGCGTAAGGTTGCGAGAAGTCGACGTTCTTGGCGCGCTCCTCGGTGATGCCTAGCGAGGCGACCAGCAGATCCACCTGGTTGCTCTGCAGGTAGGGGATGCGGTTGGGTCCCGTCACCGGCACGATCGTCACTTCGACTCCGAGCTCCTTGGCAAGCAGCTTCGCAACATCGGCATCGTAACCATCCGGCTGGTTGTTCGCGTCCATGATCCCGAACGGCGGGAAATCGACCAGCATGCCGATCTTCACCGTTCCGGCCGATTTGATCGCCTCCACCGTCTGCGCTGCGGCGGGCGCCACCAAACCCGCGACAATCGCAGCTCCGAGGACAGATATTGCCATGCGTCTCGAGATATTCATTAGCCCTTCCCTTCTCATATGCCGGCCCTCCCGCCGGCGGGGCCCGTCAACGTGCCGTTGCCCGGGAAAAACGGGTTTCCATCCGGCGTGCGATCAGCGACAGCGGCCAGCAAAGCAGAAAATAGACGGCGGCAACGGTGCCGAAGACCAGAAACGGACTGAACGTCGCATTGTTGATGATCTGCCCTTGTCGGGTCAGTTCGGTAAAGCCGATGATCGATGCGAGCGAGGTGCCCTTTATGAGTTGCACGAGGAAACCGACAGTGGGCGCGACGGCGATACGGGCCGCCTGGGGCAGGATCACATGACGCATCGACCGAAAATAGCGCAGGCCGAGCGCTGTCGCCGCCTCGCGCTGTCCCTTCGGCACGGCCTCGATGCAGCCCCGCCAGATCTCGCCCAGGAAGGCGCTGGCGTGGAGCGCGAGCGCAATCGTCGCGGCGATCCAAGGATTGATCGAAAAGCCGAAGATGTTCATGCCGAAGAAGACCAGAAAGAGCTGCATCAGCAGCGGGGTTCCCTGAAAGACGCGGATGAAGCCCGTCGCGGAGAGACGCAGCACTCGCGTATCGGCGACGCGCATCAATGCCACCAGTAGTCCGCCGACGCTGCCGCCGGCAAAGGCGATCGCGGAAAGGGCGATCGTCCACTGTGCCGCGGCGACGATGACGAGAAACTCGTTCCAGCCGAAGGCTCTGATCATGACAGTGCTCCTAACGGCCGAGGGGATATTTGAAGGCCATTTTCTCGACCGCATAAAACAGCGCGGAGAAACCGACCGACAGGGCAAGATAGATCAGAGTGACCGCGATATAGACCTCGAAGCTCGCAAAGGTCGCGGACTGAAGGTCGTTGCCGGCCGCAGCCAGGTCATCCGCCGAAATCACCGACACGACGCTGGTATTCAGCATCAGATAGATGAACTGGCTGGTGAGCGCGGGATAGACGGTGCGCAAAGCCGGCTTCATGACGATATAGCGGAAAATCTGGGCCCTCGACAGGCCAAGCGCCCAACCGGCCTCCACCTGTCCCCTGTGAATGGATTCGATCCCGGCGCGGATGATCTCCGTGCCGTAGGCGCCGAAGTTGACCACCAGCGCCAGCAGCGCCGCACTGTTCGGCGAAAGCCTCAGGCCAAGCGAAGGCATGCCGAAGAAAATGAAGAAGATCTGCACGAGGAAAGGCGTGTTGCGGATAATCTCGATATAGCCATCGATCACGGTACGCAGGATCGCCGGTCCTGCTGTCTTTCCCCAGGCGCAGAAGACTGACACGACGAGGCCGATCAACATGGCTGCACATGACAGGCGAACCGTGAGCCAGGCGCCGATCAGCAACTGGTCGAAGGACGCGAGCACAGGCGCGAAGTTGAACTCGTACATGCCGGGACCTCCTCCCACACTACCGCCGCCGCACGTCGCGCTTCCCGCGATATGCGTCAGTTAGATCGATCTAAAATGTTTCCTGACATGCGTCAACCGCAAATGACGTCCGTGATCGGACGCGATCAGGCGGGCGGGCCGCAGGACTGCCGAATGTTCAGCGTCGTATCGTTCACCATGCGCCGCGGCGGCAAATCCGGATTGGCGATGCGCTCGACGAGGAGCAGCGCCGCCTTTTCGCCGATCGCAGTCGGGCCGGTCGAGACCGAGGTCAGTCTCGGCCGGATGGCCTCTGCGTCAGCCACGTCGTCGAAGCCGATCAGCGAGAGATCGCGTCCGATCGTCAGTCCGCAATCGTGAAGTCCTGCGGCAAGGCCAAGAGCGACAAGATGATTGAAGCAGATCACGGCAGTCGGCTGTGTGGCCTTTGCAAACAGAAGGTGGGTCGAGCCGGCGATCTCTCCGAGCTGTGCCGGCAAATGGATCAGGATCTCGGGATCGAACCCCTTTGCCAGCATGGCGGCACGAAAGCCGTCCACGCGCTCCCGATAGGCAGAATGAACCGGGCCGTGGGCGGCAAAGGCAATCTTCTCATGACCGAGCGTTGCGAGATAATCCACCGCCTGACGCATGCCGCCGGCATAATCCACGCCGACATAGTCCATATCGGCGGAAATGTGGCGCAATACCTGGACGACGGGCATACCCCACGCCGACAACTGCTCGGACAGGTCGGGTTCGGTGCCCGCGGCGGGGCAAAGAACGACCCCGTCCACCCCATGTTCGCGCATGCGCTGGAGCAGCATCGCCTGCCGCTCCACCCTCTCCCCGCTATTGGCGAGAATGACCACCTTGCCGGTGGCCCCGATAGCCTCCTCGATACCTGAAAGGAGTTCCGCGAAGAATGGATTGGTGAGATTTGGAACGATTGCGCCGATGATCTGGCTGCGTTCGACGCGCAGGCGGGCTGCGCCGATGTTGTAGACATAGCCCAAATCCCGCATCGCCTGCTCGACTCGCGCGCGCGTCTCACTGCCGACCAGCGGGCTCTTGCGAAGAACGAGAGAGGCGGTCGCGCGGGAAACATTGGCATGCCGCGCGACATCCAGAAGCGTGACGCGAGGCTTCTTTCGTTCTTGGAAAGACATTGGATACCGATCGGGTAAAAAAGCGTGGAGAGGACTATAGTCGACGGGCGAACACTAGGGCAAATCGAGCGAAGCTGCGCAACGGTTTCCGCCCGGCGCGGCGCCCGGGAGCCCGCGGCTGACGACATGCTCAGCCAGATTTCGCGGCGATACGCGTGGAGACGCTCAGCGATTCACCCGGCTCGAGAATCTTGAGGCCGCGGGCTTCGGCCTTGCCGGGAAGGTTGAACGCATCGACCGGGTGCGTCACCGGTTCGAAGCAGAAGAAGCCGGCGTCGGCAGCGGGTGAGAAGACGACGTATTGGCGCAGCGCCTCGCTCGCATCCACGTCCGCCACGAGCCCACGCCTCGGCCAGTGGATGCGGGCCTTGCCGTTCCAGCCGTCGAACCAGTTGTTGATCCATCGCTCCGGCAATGGCTGCGGCCTGCTGAAATCCATTTCCGGATGTGCGGCTATGGCATCGTAGGCCTTTGGCAGGTGATCGGATTGCTCCAGCCAGACGCCGCGGGCCGGCGCGTGCAGCGTCGTATCCGGCTCGCGCACGAACCAGGGATGAAAACCGGCGCCATAGGGCAGACGGATCCTGGCGCGGTTGACGAGGCTCAGCTCCATCGCCAGGCCGGCGCTCTCCAGGCGGTAGGACATCCTCGCATCGTAGCGGAAAGGCCCCGGTCCTTCTGCCGAAAGGGTGAGCGTGATCGAATCCGCGCTCACGGAGGCAACGTCCCACGCGGCCGAAAAGCCGTTCCCGTGGATCGGGTATGGCTCCGTCTCCACGTTCCGGGGCAGGGCATGAAAGGTTCGGTCAAATGTGAACCCGCCGCCGGAAACCCGGCCGGAAAAAGGAACGAGCAGAATGTTCGAAAGCGCGAAGGGATGCGCGGTAGAGGGATCGACCCTGCGGAAGATCGGTTGCCAGGAGCCATCGTGCAGCACGTCGAATGCCGTCAGCCCGGCGCCGAGATCGGGCCGCAGGACGATGCGTGCATCGCCGTTGGAGAGCTCGATCGCCGGCATCACCAGCCGCCGTCGATCGCGATGTTCTGGCCGGAAATCATGTCGGAGGCAGGCGAGACAAGGAAGTGGACCAGGTCGGCGACGTCGGAGGGCTGGATGCGCGCCTTCAGCGACTGGTTTTCGACGATCCAGTCATTGTATTGTTGCAGGCGGTCGGCAAAGACCCGCTCTTCGGCGTCCGAAACCACCGCGCCCGGCGACACCGCGTTGACGCGCACGCCGTGCGGGCCGAGTTCGCGCGCAAGCGCCTTCGTCAGCCCCAGCATCGCGCCCTTGGACGCCACATAGGGCACATAGCCGTCCCAGCGGCCGTTCAGCGTCAGGGAGCAAAAGTTCACGACCTTGCCGTAGCGCTTTTGCTTCATCCCGGGCGCGACGGCCCGGGCAAGCGCGAAAGCCGCCGACGAGTTGACGCGGACCTGGTCCTCGTATTCCTCCAGCGAAAATTCCTCGAAAGGCTTATTGATGATGAGCGCCGCATTGTTGATGAGAATATCGATGCCGCCATGCTCGCGGGAAAGCGTAGCTGCGCGCTTTTCCGCCGAAGCCAGGTCGTTGAGGTCCTCGCCGACATAGATCGCGCTCACACCGTGAGCCGCGGCGACACGCGCCGCGAAGCCCTCCCCGGCTTCGGAGCCGGGCCTGTCGAGCAATATCAAGGCGGCGCCGGCGCGCGCCAGCCGCTCGGCCTGGGCGCGGCCGAGGGTGCCGAGCGCACCGGTAATGAGGGTGGTCTTTCCGGAAAGCTCTGTCATCGTTACCTCACAGAAGCGCGTGAACCTCGTCTATCGACGTCTCGGCGGTCGGCTTGTCGAACACGATCTCGCCGCGTGCCATGGCGACGATGCGGTCGCAGGATTGGAAAACGTGCTGCATGTTGTGCGAGATGAAGATCCCGGTCAGGCCCTGCGCCTTCAATCCGCGAACGAAGCCGATCACCTTGTCGGTCTCCTTGACCGAAAGATGGTTCGTCGGCTCGTCCAGGATCAGCACCTTCGACTTGAAGTGCATGGCGCGCGCGATGGCTACGCCCTGCCGCTGGCCGCCCGAAAGCTCGCCGACCAGCGCATCCGGCGAGCGCAGATGCAGATCGACATCGGCGATGGCACGGATGCTTTCGGCGCGCATGCGCTTCTGGTCCATGATGCCGATGCCTAAGACCGACCATTTCATCGGCTCGCGGCCGATGAAGAGATTGCGGGCGATCGACATGGATGGGACCATGGAATTGTACTGATAGATCGTTTCCAGCCCGTGGCGCATCGCATCCTTGGGGCTGCGAAGAGCCACCTTGCGGCCTTCGATCAGCACGTCGCCGGAATCCTGATGGTGAACGCCCGAGAGAATCTTGATGAGCGTCGACTTGCCGGCGCCATTGTCGCCGACGAGGCCGACGGTCTCGCCGGGGTGGATCGTGAGGTCGACATTCTTCAGCGCATGCACGCCGCTGTACCATTTCTGGAGGTTGCGGCACTCGATGATCGGCGTGGTCATTTGTGCGCCTCCACCTTGATCTTGCGGGACATTTTGCCCATCCAGGCATTGGCGATGACGGCAAACATGGTGAGAACCCCGATCGCGAACTTGAACCAGTTGGCATCGACACGGGAAAGGACCAGGCCGTTGTCGATCGTGCGGATCAGAAGGGTGCCGATGATGGCGCCGAAGACCGTCCCGATCCCTCCTGCGAGCGCCGTACCGCCGATGACGGCCGCGGCGACCGCCTGCAATTCCAGCCCTTCGCCGATCGACGGCAACGGCGAACCGAGACGCAGCACCTGAAGCAGTCCCGCAAAGCCCGCCAGTACCGAGCAGAGCATAAAGCAGACGATCTTCACGCGCTTGACCGGAATGCCCATGGAGGCGGCGGCCTCGTTGAAGCCGCCGGTCGCCCGGATCCAGTTGCCGAAATTGGTGAGCGACAGCAACGCCGCCACGAGTGCGGCAATGACCACGAACCAGAGGAAGGACATGCGGAAGGGCGAGCCCTGCCAGATATAGTCCGTGAAAAGCCAGGTCGGCAGGTCGGGCGGCAGAAGCGGGGGAAAACCGCCTGATATGACGATGGTCAGCGAGCGCGCGATGAAGAGCATCCCTAGCGTGGTGATGAAGCTCGGTATCGAGAATTGCAGCGTGACATAACCATTGATGAAACCGATCGCCCCGCAGATCATGAGACCGAGCAGCACCGCGACGGTGAAGGGCACGCCGGAATTCAGTATCACCGCCATCGACATGGGCATCAGCGCAAAGACGGACCCGACCGACAGGTCGAATTCGCCGCAGATCATCAGGAGCGTCACGCCGATGGCGACGAGCGCCATTTCCGGCAGAAGGCCCAATACGCCGCGCATGTTTTCGAAGGAAAGAAGAATGCCGTTCGACTTCGCCTGGAAGACGAGAACGAGGACGATCAGCAGTGCAAGGCCGGCAAGCTCGGGCTTGTCGAGATAGATTTTCAGAAATCGCTTCATGGGCTGCCACTCATGGTTCGGCGTCGTGCCTGACCGATCACGACGATCTCAGGTCGGGTGCCTGAGATCGTCGACGCGATCGATTCCGAGAGCTGGGACGGGATACCGGCGGAAAGCCGCATGAATTCCCCCCGGCTCCGGTTTCGAGCTCGGGCAAGACGCCTGTTGCTTATCGGGAGCGCCGGATCAGCGCAGACCCTGCTTCGCCAGTTCGAGGATCGTCGGCACGTCCTTCGGCGTGACGATGCCCTGCCCCGTATCGACATCGGAGGGTGTCAGGCCGGCGGTTTTCCAGAGATAGGCCTGCATGACCGGGATGAAGCCCTGCATGTAGGGTTGCTGGTCGACCTGCACCTGAACATAGCCGGCCTCCATCTGCTGCAGCACCTCGGGCACGAGGTCGAAGCCGCCGAGCAGGACCTTGCCGGGCTCGATGCCGCGATCCTTCAGGACCTTGGCGACGCCGGCATGCCAGTAGCCGGTATCGAAATAGGCGGTCGTGTCCGGATTGGCATTGAGATAGGCGCCGATGCGGTCGGCGGTAAGCGCGAGGTCGGTGGCCGAATCGATGCGGGTGATGTTCACCTCGCGGTCGGAATGCTCGGCCTTATATTCCTCCAGAAATTTCGTGACGCCGCCGGCGCGCTGCTCGGACCAGGTCTGGCCCGGCGCGTTGACGCCGACCAGCAGGTTGAGCGGGCCCTCCTTCGGGAAGTTTTCCGACTGGGCCTTGGCGAGCGAGTAACCGGCCGCGGTGAAGCCCTGGCCGATGAAGGCCTTGCGGGCGTTCCCCTTGGCGCCTTCGCTGTCGTCGACATTGACGGCGAGCACCAGGATGCCGGCGTCGACGGCTTCCTTGATCACGTTGTCATAGGCATTGTTGTCGACGATCGCGACGAAGATCGCGTCCGGCCTGGAGGCGATCGCCGCCTGCAGATTGGCGACGGCCTGCTCGACCGCGCCTTCCGTCTGCGTGAGGATCAACTGGCACGAGGCGCCGACCTTTTCGCAGGCGTCGTCATAGCCCTTCTTGACCGCCTGCCAGAACGTGTTCGAGGCCGACGAATGGCTGACGAAGGCGATGCTGAGACCTTCCGCGCTGGCGGCTGGAGCCATCAGCGTCAACCCCAGGGCCGTTCCTGCTATCAATTTCCTGATCATGATGCGTTACCTCCCGTTGAACATCGATCATATTGCGGCGGCCGGTCACCCCGTGCCGTCGAAGAACTCCGCCCGCGATCGCGCGATCTCGGGCAAAGATTTCAGAATTTCGCGCAGATGCATGCGCAGCGCCTGCTCTGCCCCGCCGACATCACCTGCCGCGATCGCATCGACGATCTGCTCGTGCTGTTCGATCAGCCGGCCGATCTGCGGGTCGTCGACGCTCAGGAACCGGACGCGGTCCATCTGCGCCTTGACGCTTTCGATGACGCTCCAGGCATAGGCGCGGCCGGCGGCCGTCGCGAGCGTGTGGTGGAAGAGTTCGTCCAGCCGCAGGAACGCGGCGCGATCGTCATGCGGCACCTGCTTCTGGCGGGCGATCTGTTCGCGCAGTTCGTCGACGATCGCCACCTCATGCTCGCCGGCGACCTGGCGCACAATGTCGGCCTCGATCGCCTCGCGCACGAAGCGCACGTCCATGACCGATGCCGTCGAAATCCGCGTCACATAGGTGCCGCGTTGGGGCAGCACTTGGACCAGCCCCTCCTCTGCCAGCTTGATGAAGGCTTCGCGAACCGGTTGGCGGCTGATCGACAGGCTTCTTGCTATCTCGGCTTCGGAAATGCGCGCGCCGGGCACCAGCTCCGCCTGGATGATCTGCTCGCGCAGGATGCGATAGACCTGCGGACCGACAGCTTCGATCGCGGACAGAACGCGCTGCGGTTTAATGTTCTGCATCCGGCCCCCCTCCAAGCTTCCGGCAGTGTTGGCCTACTACCATACAAGTTGGTCGAACTTCAATCCTTCGAACTGCGCCGCGACACTTCGAATTTCCGGTCGAGATCGGGAGCGAGGTCGACCCCGTGCCCTGCCCCCGGCGGAATGGTAATCATGCCGTTCGTCACAGTGGGCAGCTGCGTCGTAAGATCGGCATACCAGGTCTTGTAATAGGCACGCACGCTTTCCTGGACGAGCGCATTCGGAGCATTCAGCGACAGATGCGTCGAGGCTGCGAGCACCACAGGGCCGGTGCAATCATGCGGCGCGACCGGAAGGTGCCAGGCTTCCGCCATGGTGGCGATCTTCTTTGCCTCGGAAATCCCGCCGCACCAGGAGAGGTCGAGCATGACGACCCCGGCCGCATCCGTTTCCATGAGATCGCGGAAGGCCCATCGGGTCGCGAGCGTTTCCGACGCGCAGAGCGGCGCGCGGCTTGCCGCCGCGTAGCGCTTCAGACTGGAGAGCGAGTCCATCTTGATCGGGTCTTCATGCCAGAAGGTGGCATAGGGCTCGAGTGCCCGGGCGATCTGGATGGCGGGCGTCAACTGCCACATGGAGTGGAACTCGACCATGATGTCGATGCGGTCGCCGACGCGCTTGCGGATCTTCTCGAAGGGCTCCAGCGCCTTGCGCAGGTCCGGCCCGGAAATATACTGGCCGCCGCTTTTCTCCGCCGCGATATCGAACGGCCAGATCTTCATGGCAGTAATGCCCTCCGACAGGAGATCCTCGGCGAGTTCGTCCGCCCGTTCCAGAAATCCGTTCAGGTCGTCATAGTCGCGCCGCGGGCCGCCGATGCCGTAGTTTGCCGTCTGCTGGCCCTTCGCGTCGCGCATATAGGTGTTGCCGGCGCAGGTGTTGTAGGTGCGGATCTCGCGCCGCGAGAAGCCGCCGAGAAGCTGGGCGATCGGCAGGTTCGTCGCCTTGCCGAAAAGGTCCCAGAGCCCGATATCCACCGCCGAATTGCCGCGCATCTCCGCCCCGGTCGAGCGGAAGCCGAGATAGCCTGTCAGATCCTTCGAGATGCGGTCGATCTCCAGCGGGTCGCGCCCGACGAGTTTCGGGGCCACCACCTCGTGAATGTAGGTTTCCACGGTCTGCGCCATGAAGAAGGTCTCGCCAAGTCCGACAAGCCCCTCGTCCGTGTGGATGCGGACCCACAGAATATTGGGAAAGTCGCGGACGCGGACCGTTTCTAATTCCGTGATCTTCATGCTCAATAAACTCCTGCCGCCAAAAGCGCCTTTACCGTCAGATCGAAATGCTCGACCATCGCCTCCTCGCCTTTCGCCGGGTCGCCGTTGGCGATGGCCTGCGCGATGGTCATGTGGCCGTCGATACTTTCCTGCCGCGTCTCATTGCTGGCGCGGCTCGCCCAGCCGATGGGCCAGGTATGGCGCGTCACGACATGGAAGGAGCCGACGATCAGCGCGAACATCGGGTTGCGGGACGCCGTGCCGATCGCTTCGTGAAAGGCGATATCATGTTCCATGACCCTGACCGGCTGGTCGAAATCCCGCTGCATCGCTTCGGCAAGCGCGACGATTTCGGCGGCCTCCTTGTCGGTGCGGCGCATGGCTGCCAGCACGACGGTGCGGCGCTCGACAGTCCGGCGGACATCGAAAATCTGCTGGATCGTCACCTGGTCGGTATGCACGGCATGGTCGGTCACCAGGGCGAGCACGTCCGCCTTGGGCGCGGCCACCCGCGGACGCCGGCCATTACCGATGTCGATCAGCGTCAGCGCGGCGAGCGAACGATAGGCCTCGCGCACGACGCTGCGGGATACGCCCAGCTTTTCTGCAAAGGCTCCCTCGCTCGGCAACGAATCGCCGACCTGAAGACCGTTCTCGCGAATGTGAACCTTCACGGCAGTCATGACGCCGCCGAGCAGTCCATCCGCGCCGGACCGTCCGGATGAGGACTCTTCCTCCGCCTTGAGCTCTATCAAGTTAACCTCCTACCTATCAGATAGGTTTATGATGACCTGTGAATAGATTCGCCTTCGGCTGTTGTCAACGCCGAATTGCAAAATCTGTTTGGAAGGCACGGAAGTAACCGCTCGACAGAAGCGGCCTAACGGGCATCGCCTCCCGTATCCGACGCGAAATACGCCGAAAACCGCTGAGCAAGCTCGCCCAGATCGACCATCGCGCGCCGCAGATGCAGCCGCATGATCTCCTGCGCGCTGGTCGCGTCCCCTTCGCTCACAGCCTCGAGAACGCGCCGGTGATCCTCGACCAGCTGGTCGAGTTGCCCCGCCTGTATCGACAGACGGCGGACCCGGTCCATATGCTTCTTGGCATCCGAGATGAAGGCCCAGACTCCGTCGCGGCCCGCGAGGCTGCAGTAAAGCGCGTGCATGCGTTCGTCGCACTCGAAAAACAGGTCGGGGTTGTCCTCGAGGACAGCAAGCTCCTGCTCCTCGATGGCCTGCCGTATGCCGAGCAGGACGCGGCGGTTCGATTGCTGCGCCGCTTCGGCAACGATCGCCAGCTCCAGCTGTTCGCGAACGAACTGGGCGGTCCTGACCGCGTCCATGCGGATCGGCGCCACCACGACGCCTGCCCGGGACCGGAGGTCGACAAGTCCTTCCGCACTCAGCCGCGAAAGGGCCTCGCGCACGGGCGTGCGGCTGACCCCCAGCAGCCCGGCCAGCGCATGCTCGCCGATCGGTTCGTTCGGCTTCAGTTCGAGCCCGATGATCTTGCGCGAAAGTGTGCGGTAGCAATGCTCCGCGGCCGAGATTTTTATGTCACGCGTCATAAATTGAAAGTCCTATGTATTTTTGCATGCAATTGTTCATCGCGAGCAGATTACCCGCACAACGTTTCGTTTGCTACTCGCCATTGAAGCTCCTTGACGCTTTCTGAAATCTTGCATACAAGAATGCAAACGGGTTTGGGAGGACACCAATGACCAACCGCAAGCGGCGACGTCCCGCAGCGTTGCATACCGGATTCATGGCGCGGCCATGAGTGCCACGGTTTCCCTGCTCCTCGATGCGAAGGACATCGTCGGCGAGAGCATTCTCTGGTCCGGGGACGAGAAGGCGCTTTACTGGGTCGATATCGTCGGCAAACGCATCCATCGGCTCGAACCCGAAAACGGCCGTCATGACACATGGCCGACGCCGGACTTCGTGACGTCGATCGGCATGCGGGCGGATGGCGGGTTCATCGTCGGCCTCAGCCGCAACGTCTGCCTATGGACGCCTGGCGGGCCTTTCGAGGCGTTTGCCGTGCCGGAGCCGGATCTGCCGGAAAATCGCCTCAACGAGGGTCGGGTCGCACCGGACGGCTCCTTCTGGGTCGCGACGATGCAGAGCAATCTTGACGCAAGCGGCTCACCGAAGGCCCTGGACCGGCAATCGGGCGCGGTCTACCGCATCGATCCCGCCGGTCACGTGTCGCAGCTCACGCCCAACGAATACGGCATCACCAACACCATGGGCTGGACGCGGGACAACCGCTTCTTCTTCGCCGACACGCTCGCCAACGAGATCTACGTGTTCGATTGCGATCTTGCCGCCGGGAGAATCGACAACCGGCGCACCGTCGTGGCCGGCTTCGCCCGCGGCCTGCCGGACGGCTCCTGCCTCGATGCGGACGACCGGCTCTGGAACTGCCGGGTGGCGGGAGGCGCAGCCGTCGCGGGCTTCGACGGAACCGGCCGTCTCGTCCAACTGATCGAGCTGCCGGCAAGCTGGCCGACGAGCTGCACATTCGGCGGCACGGATCTTTCCACCCTCTATGTGACCTCGGCGCGTTTCACCATGACGAACGATCATCTCGATACGCATCCGCTGGAGGGCGGGCTCTTCGCGGTCGAGGGCGTGGGGCACGGCGTCGAAGAGCCAAAATTCGGGCCGGCGTCCGACAAGTTCCCCTCTGTTACGGAGACAGCGTGATGAGCGATTTCAACGGCAAGAGCATCGTCGTCACCGGCGGCAGCCTCGGCATGGGTCTCGCCTGTGCCCATCGCTTTGCTGCCGGCGGCGGCAAGGTGACGATCGTGGCAAACGACAAGGCTTCGGTCGACGAGGCCGTTGCTTCCATCGGGGACAATGCCGCCGGGTTCGTCGGCGACGTCCGCTCCAAGGACGACATGGAAGCGGCGGTTCAGACCGCGGTATCGCGCCATGGGGGCGTCGATATTCTTGCCTGCTGCGCCGGCATCCAGCGCTACGGCACCGTGGTCGACACACCGGATGAAGTCTGGGACGACGTTCTCGACATCAATCTGAAGGGCATCTTCCTCGCCTCCAAATTCGCCATTCCCGAAATGCGCAAGCGCGGCGGCGGCGCGATCGTCGCCATCTCTTCCGTGCAGGCCTATGCTTCGCAGGCGGGCGTCGCCGCCTATACGGCGAGCAAAGGCGCGATCAACGCACTCGTGCGCGCCATGGCGCTGGATCACGCCGGGGACAATATTACTGTCAATGCCGTCTGCCCCGCCTCTGTCGATACCCCGATGTTGCGCTGGGCCGCCGATCTGTGGAAAGGCGAAGGCACCGCCGAGGCGACCCTGGAAGCTTGGGGAAGAGGACATCCGCTGGGCCGCGTCGGCAAGCCTTCCGAAATTGCCGAACTGGTTGCCTTTCTTGCCGGCGATAAGGCCCGCTTCATCACGGGCGCCGACATCAAGATCGACGGCGGCGTTCTTTCCAAGCTCGGCATCGTCATTCCAGATTGACCGGAGGTCCGTCATGAAACCGCTTCCCGATTTCCGCTCGAAAGACTTCCTGCGCGCCCATATGCGCGAGATCATGGATTTCTACCATCCGATCTGCCTCAACGAGGAAGACGGAGGCTATTACAACGAATACCGCGACGACGGTTTCATCACCGACCGGAAGACCCAGCATCTCGTCTCCACCACGCGCTTCATCTTCAACTATGCCACCGCCGCGGTGCTCTTCGAGCGCCCGGACTTCGCGGAAGCGGCCGCCCATGGCGTAAGGTATCTCGACGAGGTTCATCGCGATCCGAAGCATGGCGGCTATTTCTGGCTGATGCGCGGCCGCGATGCGGTGGATGCGACGAAGCATTGCTACGGCCACGCCTTCGTCTTGCTCGCTTATGCGACAGCCATGAAGGCCGGAATTCCGGGTATGGATGCCCGGGTTTCGCAGACCTGGGAACTTCTCGAAAGCCGCTTCTGGGAGCCGGACCGCGAACTCTACAAGGACGAAATCAGCCGCGACTGGGGGGCGACTTCGCCCTATCGGGGACAGAACGCCAACATGCACATGACCGAGGCGATGCTGGCCGCCTATGAGGCGACCGGCGAGGTGCGTTACCTGGACCGCGCCGAAACCCTCGCCCGGCGCATCTGCGTCGAGCTTGCCGCCAACGCTCAGGACGTGGTCTGGGAGCACTATCGCGAGGACTGGTCGATCCACTGGGATTACAACAAGGACGATCCGAAGCACCTCTTCCGGCCCTACGGCTACCAGCCTGGCCACATGACGGAATGGACCAAGCTGCTCCTGATCCTCGAGCGCTATCGCCCGCAGGACTGGATCCTGCCGAAAGCCCTCCTTCTCTACGAGACGGCCTTGGCAAAGAGCGCCGATCTCGAATTCGGCGGCATGCATTACAGCTACGGCCCCGACGGCAAGCTCCATGACCTCGACAAATATCATTGGGTCCATTGCGAAACGATTGCGGCCGCGGCCGCGCTCGCCGCACGCACCGGACGGGAGCGCTACTGGCAGGATTACGACAGGCTCTGGCGCTACAGCTGGCGGCACCTGATCGATCACGAATATGGCTGCTGGTTCCGCATTCTCTCGCCCGACGGCGTGAAGCAGAGCGACATCAAGAGCCCTCCAGGCAAGACCGACTACCATCCATTCGGTGCCTGCTACGAAATCCTGCGCGTGCTGGGGGAGGCGCAATAGCAGGGCGACCGTTTCCGGCCAGCGCCGACGGACACGGCCGGCGCCCCGCACCTTAACCTCCGCACCCGACAGCCTGCATTGGAGCCTCCCATGAAGCGACCCAGGATCACCGATATCCGCGCGACCACCGTCACCGTTCCGCTGGAGGCGCCGCTGCGTCATTCCAATGGTGCACATTGGGGGCGGTTCGTCCGTACGATCGTCGAGGTGGAAACCGATGTTGGCATCGTCGGTCTCGGCGAAATGGGCGGAGGCGGAGAGAGCGCCGAGGCGGCGTTCCGGGCGTTGAAGCCCTATCTGGTCGGCCACGATCCCTTCGAGCTGGAAAATCTCCGCTTCATGATCTGCAACCCGACCGCCAGCCTCTACAACAACCGCACCCAGATGCATGCCGCCATCGAGTTCGCCTGTCTCGACATCATGGGCAAATTTCTCGGCGTGCCGGTCTGCGATCTCCTCGGCGGGAAGATGCGCGATGCGGTTCCTTTTGCCAGCTACATGTTTTTCCGCCTTCCCAACAAGGACACCGGCGAAGGCGAGACGCGCACGGCCGATCAGCTCATCGAGCAGACGCTGGCGCTGAAAAAGAAGTGCGGATTCACCTCGCACAAGCTGAAGAGCGGCGTCTTCGCGCCGGATTACGAGCTGGAGGTCTTTCGCGCATGGGCGAAGGCCCTCGGTCCCGACAGCGTCCGCTACGACCCGAACGCGGCGTTCAGCGTCGAGGAGGCGATCCGCTTCGCTAAGGGCATCGAGGATCTCAACAACGATTACTACGAGGACCCCACCTGGGGGTTGAACGGCATGCGGCGCGTCCGCGAGAACACGACCATGCCGCTCGCCACCAATACCGTCGTGGTGAATTTCGAGCAGCTCGCCGCCAATATCCTCAATCCCGCCGTGGACGTGATCCTGCTCGACACCACCTTCTGGGGCGGCATCCGCCCCTGCGTGAAGGCGGCGGGCGTCTGCGAGGCCTTCCAGCTTGGCATCGCGGTGCATTCATCGGGCGAACTCGGCATTCAGCTCGCCACGATGCTGCATCTCGGCGCGGTTCTCCCGAACCTCGTCTTCCACGCAGATGCGCATTATCACCAGCTGACCGACGATATCATCGTCGGCGGCCCGATGCGCTACGAGAACGGTGCCATCAAGGTACCGACGGCGCCCGGTCTCGGGGTCGAGCTCGATCGCGACAAGCTCGGGCAGTACGCCGACCTTCATAAAACGCTCGGCGGCTATCCCTACGACCGCGATCCCTCCCGCCCCGGCTGGTTTTCCGTCGTCCCGAACACCCGATGGGCGGATCCCAACGACGATCGAACCGTCGATTACTGAGGCTGCACCTGGGACCTATTCGCAACCTCACGGAAATGGAACCCATCCTGCCGAGACCTGATCGTCGTCATTCTAGTAATCGGGGCAAACGGAAGAGAATTGCGATGTGTCTCACCTGACGGCCGGCCGCTTGGAGCTGGAAACTGTTCCAACTTTGAAGGGTGGCATATCTGCGAGAGCAGCCGGATATTGGCCGAAGGCTCAGGCTTTAAAACTCGGACCTGGGGCAGCGCAAAAGCCGATACCCACTGTTCAGTGCTCCATGAATGCCATGGTCAAAATTCGGTCTTCCGTCATGTCGGCTCGGTCGACGACGCCGGCGAGCCGTCCCTTGGAGAGAACGGCGACGCGATCACACAGCGCCAGGATCTCCGGGACCTCCGACGAAGCGATGAGGACGGTCAGCCCCTTTTCCGTTTCCCGGGCGACGATGTCGTAGAGCTCGGACTTCGCGCCGACATCCACTCCGTGCGTGGGCTCGTCCAGGAGCAACAATCGCGGTTCGGCCATGAGGGCGCGGGCGAAGATCGCCTTCTGCTGATTGCCGCCCGAAAGCGTCGAGATCGGTTGCGTGTCGCGAACCATGCGAATGCCGAGCGTTTCGCGATAGAACGCCATACGCCCGGCCTCTCCTGCCCGATCGGAGAACAGGCCCTTCGAAAAACGGCGCAGGCTGCTGATCGCGGCATTGTCGCGCACCGAATGCTGCGGCAGGATGCCTGCCGTCTTGCGGCCTTCCGGCACGAGCGCAATCCCCGCCTTCACCGCCTCGCTCGGGTCGGCGAAGGCCACCTTTTCTCCGAACAGCGAGATGTCGCCGGCCTTTGGCCGGTGCACCCCGTGTATAAGCTCCAGCAGCTCGGTGCGGCCGGCACCGACGAGACCGAACAGGCCGAAGATTTCGCCTTTGCGAATGTCGAGGCTGATGTCGTCCAGCAGACGATCGTCCGACAATCCCGCGACGGACAGCGCAGGCGTCCCGCTTGCAAGGGAACGCTGCCTGTACTGGTAGATGGCGGGCTTCCCCGTCATGTCCTTGATCAGCTGCTCGCGGTTCGTTTCGCCGGGGCGTCGCTCGCTGACGATCGCCCCGTTCCGCAGCACGACGACACGGTCGCAAAGGGCCATCGCCTCCTCGAGGCGATGCGTGATGAAGATGATGGCCGCTCCTGCCTCCCGCGCCTCGCGGACATAGGAGAAGAACCCGGCGACCTCGTGCGGCGTCAGGGATGACGTCGGCTCGTCGAGGATCAGCAGCCGTGGCTTTCTTGCCGCCGCCTTGGCGATCTCGACCAGCTGCTGTTCACCCGCCCGCAGGGTCCCTGCTTCCCGGTCCGGCTGGATGTGACCGGCACCGACCCTTTGAAGCAGGGCACGGGACGCGTGCTGCATCAAGTCGATATCGACGAGGCCCATACCGGTCCGCGGCATCCGACCGAGATGCAGGTTCTCGGCGACGCTCAGCGCGCCGACGACCGACAGTTCCTGATGAACGAAGCTGACGCCCGCTTCGATGCCTTCCGACACCGAACCGAAACGGACCGACAGGCCGTCCATTTCGATCGTGCCGCCGTCGGCCTGAAGGCCGCCGGAGAGAATATGCATCAGCGTCGATTTGCCGGCGCCGTTTTCACCGAGCAGGCCCACGATCTCACCCGCCCTCAGGTCGAGGTCGACCGAGTGAAGTACGGAATTGCCCGAGAAACTCTTGGCAATCCGGCGCGCGCGAAGGAGCGGCACGGAGACGACGCGCGCGGCTTCTGCGCCGGGCGCAGCCGACGCGCGCGGGCTGTTACTTGGCGTCATCGGGCGTCAGCAGCTTTCCGGTCACCGGGATAACCTTTGCGGGCGGCTCCTGGCCGGCGACGATATAGTTGTAGAGCATAACGCTCGAATCGAGCGCCTGCTGGTAGGGCGCCTGGTCGAGCAGGCCGACCATCTCACCGGTTTTCAGGTACTGGATATTGTCGGGCGTATGGTCGAAGCCGACGACGCCGACCTTGCCGGTCAGGTTGAGATCCTTGACGGCCTTTGCCGCACCGAACGGCCCGCCGGCGGTCACGTAGACCATCGAGAGATCCGGATTGGCGGTCATCATGTCCTGGACGAGCGAATAGGCCGACTCCGCCTTATCCTTGTTCTCGAAAGGACCGACGATCTGAATGTCCGGGGATTTCGCCTTCAGATATTCCAGCGCGCCGTTCATGCGCTGCGTGTGCTGGGTGGCGCCGAAATAGCCGGTGATGACGCCGAGCTTGCCCTTTCCGTTCATCTTCTTGGCGATGAATTCACCGATCTGCTTGCCGGCCGAGGTCGCATCCTGGCCGATGAAGGCAAGGCGCTGCGATTCCGTCGCACCTTCCGCAATGATGTTGAAGACCGGCACGCCCTCTTCCGTGGCTTCGTTGATAATGCGCGCCGTGCCGTCGAAGATCGGCACCACGACGATGCCGTCATATTTCTTGGCGAGTGCGCCCTCGATGCCGGCGACGACCGCCTCGGCGGAGAGCTCGTCCCCGAGATCGACGAAATCGACCTTGGCGTCGTATTTCGACAGATAGTCGTTCGCCGCCCTCGCCCCTTCCGTGACCGGGGTCCAGAACGGATTGTTCTGAAACGACAGGAAAGCGATCCTCACCGGCCCCTTGGTGTTTTCCACCGCGGCGACGGTGCCGCCCTGCGGTGCTTCGCCCGCCAGCGAAGGCAACGTGACCGCCAAAACGGCCGCAGCAGCAAAGGCCATGGTTTTAAGTCTCTTGAGCAACATGCTTGTCTCCTCCGATAAATGATCAGTCGTCGTCGCCGCCGCGCTGCAGCCCGTCCAGCCCGACGGCGAAGATGATGACGAGCCCCTTGGTGACGACCTGCCAGTAGGCAGAGATGCCGAGGAGCACAAAAGCGTTGTTGAGCAGCGCCATGAGCAAGGCGCCGATCACCACGCCGAGGATCGAACCGCGGCCGCCGCTCAATGCGGTGCCGCCGAGGATCACCGCGGCGATGACGTCCAGCTCGTATCCCATGCCGAGATTCGGGTCGGCGCTTGCCAGGTTGCCCGCGAGGATGAGCCCGCCGAGCCCTGCCAGCAGGCCGCACAGCGCGAAGACGAACAGCCGGGTCGAGCGCAGGTTCACGCCGGCAAGACGGGAGGCCTTGGGATTGTCGCCGATCGCATAGATCTCCCGGCCTGTGACGGTCCGGCTCGCGAATACATGGACGATCGCGGCGAGCACGATCATCAGCAGGAAGGACACGGGTATGTCGAAGATGCGCCCCGCACCGACGAACTCGGCAAAGCCGCCAAACGATACAGGGATGCCGCCGGTCATGAGGAGCGCGATCCCGCGCGCGATCGAGAGCGTGCCGAGCGTGGCGATAAAAGGATTGATTTTCAGCCGCGTGTAGAGAAGTCCGTTGGCAAGGCCGCAGGCGAGTCCCGTCAGAAGGCCGCCGAGGAGGCCGACGGTCTCGCTGCCGGTGTCGCGCATCAGCACGGCTGCGACGACAGCGGACAGACCGATGACCGAACCCACGGAAAGATCGATGCCGCGGGCGATGATGACCAGGGCCTGCCCCAAGGCGACGATCGCCACGACCGAGGCCTGGCGGCCGACGTTCAGCAGGTTGCGCGGCTCCAGGAAATAATCGCTGGCGAATGTCAGATAGAGCGCCACGACGGCGAGCATGGCAAGCACCGATGCTTCGCGATGCCGGCCCAGTCCTCGTGCGAAGGTCAATGCTGACTGCATGGTCATCACCGCCTTTCGAAATTGGGGGCGCGCTTCTCCTTGAAGGCCGCCCGGCCCTCGGCCGCGTCCGCGGTCGCAAAGCAGATCGTCTGCAGATCGCGTTCGTATTCGATAGCCTTGTCGAGCGGCATCGAAACCGCCGCCTTGAGGTTGGCCTTCGCCGTTTCCGCCGCGATCGGTGCCCGCGAGGCGATGATTTCGGCGATCGCGCGGGCACGTTCCAACAGGTCGGTCTGGGCAACGACCTCGCTGACCAGCCCCCAGGCCAGCGCCTTGTCCGCCGGTATCGGGTCGCCCGTCATCAGCATGAGCGCGGCATTCGAGGCGCCGATGGAATGCATCAGATGTGCCGCCATGCCGCCGCCGCCGATCCATCCGAGCTTGATCTCCGGTGCCGCGAACTGCGCGTTTTCCGAGGCGATCCGGATGTCGCAGGACATGGCCGTTTCCAGGCCGCCACCGAAGGCATAGCCGTTCACCGCGCAGATCGTCGGCTTGAGCAGGGCGCGGAACGCATCGCAATAGTCCGGCCGATTGCGGAACTGCCAGGGCGTCCGGTAGGTGTCGAGCTCGCGGATATCGGAGCCGGCGCAAAAGGCGCGTTCACCGGCGCCGGTAAGGATGACGCAGCGAATGCGGTCGCTGTCGTTGCTTTCCTTCACGGCCGCGACGATCGCATCGGCCATTTCCGGCGTCACGGCATTGAGCTTTTGGGGCCGGTTGAGGGTGATCGTGGCGATTGCACCGTCCACGGCATAGAGAACGTCGTCGGTCATTTACCTACCTTTCGCCACCGGCTTTGCGATGGCTTGCATAGAGGGCCTGCAAGCTTTCGAGCACGCCGTCGGCCGGCGCCTTGTCCTCGAAGGCCTGCCGCAGAAGCGCCGAGGCCTTGCCCTGGAAGGCGATGTAGCCGTCGTGGCGCGGGCGCACATAGGCCTGCTCCAGCGTATCGGCCGTGTTTTCGTAGAATCCGCCCCAGCGGGCGTTGACGCGTGGATCATGCCAGGCCTCGCGCCGAGACGGCTGGCCGTCATGGGCGGGGATGAAATCGACCTGGGCCTCGCGGCTCATCAGCCAGAGCAGGTGTTCCTTCAGAGCCGGCGTGATTTCGCAGCGCCGCGAGATGCCGATTCCCGTACCGCCGAGCGTCGAACCCCGCCGCCCGCCGGGGATGCGGCGCGGCGCGTCGTGGAAGGCGACCTGATGCCCCGTCTGCGGCGCGGCGTAGTTCACGTAACCGTAGACCAGCGGGCAGAGCACGACGTCGTCGTTCGACGCCATGTGATCGAGGATCCCGATCGGGTTCCGGTCGCGCACAGACCGCGGACTGCGGTTTGCGAGATCGCGCATCAGTTCGTAAACCGGGCGCCCCACGTGCCGGGAGACGAGGACCTCCGGATCCGTCTCCGCCGGAGGGTCGCCGAAGGCCGCGGCTATCGAGAGGAACGAGAGCGCCGCGTGCGGACCGGCGAGCGACAGCGCCACCTTGCCGGTGGTCCGGGAGAGCGCCACGACCTCGTCCCAAAGCTCGGGCACCGGTGCCTCGAGAAGATCGGCCCGCGCGGCCATCACCTGCGTGGCCGCATCGAGCGGCAGCGCCCAGTGAGCGCCGCCGAATCGGTAACTCCGCAAGGAGGGACCGATGCTCGCCGCCTCGAGCGCCTGGACGGTCGCATCGCCGAACACGTCCTCGAGAGACCGCAGGCAATTTCCGGCCAGAGCTTCCCCGACGTGCGGATGATCGAGAACCACGAGATCGTAGCGCGCGCAAAGATCGGCGATCGGATGGGATTCGAAGCCTTCGAGCGGCTGCTTCTCCCAATCTAGGGCGAGCCCCCATTCTGCAAGTTCAGGGCGCGCGGCGGCAGCCGCAAGCGCGTTGTAGCCGCGTGGATGATCCCATGTCAGAGCCTTCAGCTGTTGCATCGTCAGACGTCCTCGACGGCAATGGCACCGGCGGCTTCGAGTGCGGCGATGCGAGCCTCGTCATAGCCCGCGCCCTTCAATATCTCGCGTGTATGCTGACCGACGACCGGCGCCCCGCGGTCGACGGTCGAGGGGGTCTTGGAGAACCTGATCGGAAACCCGGGCGTCTTGACGCGGCCTTCGGTCGGATGGTCATATTCGACGAAGGTACCGTTGTGCCTGATCTGCGCGTCCTCGACGAGGTCCGCATAGCCATAGACCGGGCCGCACCAGATGTCTGCCGCACGAAGCCGTGCCAGCCACTCCTCGGAACTTTTCGTCTTCAGCTTCTCGCGTGTCTTGGCGAAGATCTCGTCCCGCCTGGTCCAGGTGTCGACTTCGTCGTCCATGGTCAGGAAGCTTTCCTCGCCGATCACCTCTCCCAAGGTCTTGAGCTTGGGAAACGCGACGATGATGAAACCATCGCTGGTGGCGAAAGCGCCGTAGGGTGCGCGGATGTAGACATGGGCGTGCGGCTCGGCCGAGCGCTTCTGCGGTTTCTGGCCGATCGTGAAGACAGAGAGCTCCTGCATCTGGATCGTGGTGATCGCATCCAGCATATTGACCTGCACGAGCTGTCCCTCGCCGGTCCGCTCCCGGTGAAAGAGAGCTGCCAGGGCGCCTTCGAATGCGTTGTAGGCGGTGATGGCGTCGACCAGATATTGCCCCGCCGCCGTCGGCGCCTCGCCTTCGCGTCCCGCCGAAAGCATTGCGCCGGACATGCCCTGGAGAACGAGATCCTGTCCGGGCCGATCGATATAGGGTCCATCTTCGCCATATCCCGACATCGACACATAGACGAGGCGCGGATTGATGCGGGAGAGCGTGTCGTAATCGACGCCGAGACGTTTCGCGACGCCCGGACGGTAGTTCTGCAGGAAGATGTCGGCCGTCTTCACCAGGTCGAGAAGAACCTCTTTGCCCTCCGGCGACTTCAGGTCGACGGCGAGCGAGCGCTTGTTGCGATTGAGCGACAGGAAGGAGACGTTGACCCTGTTGCCTCCGGCTCCCCCCGCGGCGACGTGGCGCTGCCACTCGCCCGTCACGGGCTCGACCTTGATCACGTCGGCGCCGAGGTCGCCGAGACGCTGTGCCGCAAACGGACCCGCCATGGCGATCGAGCAATCGAGGACGCGAAATCCGCTGAGAATTCCCATTCGTTCAGTTCCTTATGTATTCAAGCGGTCAGTGCATCACCCAGCCGCCGTCGACGTTCAGGGTCTGGCCGGTGATGAAGCCCGCAGAGTCGGAGATCAGGAAGGTGAGAGCGGCAGCGATGTCGGCCGGGCGACCACGGCGTTTGACCGCCTGGTGGTCGAGCACGAAACGCGTATAGCCTTCCGGATCCGGATGGATCTTTTCGGCATCCGTCGGGAAAGCGCCGGGCGAGATGGCATTAACGGTGATGCCGTAGCCACCGAATTCGCGCGCCCAGGCGCGCGTCAGCCCGACGAGGGCGCCCTTGGACTGCACATAAGGGGCAAGATTCGCCCACCCGCCGGACAGGGTGACGCTGGCGATATTGACGATCCGGCCCCAGCCCCGCTCGCGCATGTGCGGCAAGGCCGCCTGGACGCAGACGATGCCGGCATCGACATTGATCCGCTGCACGCGCTGGAAATCCTCGATCGAATACTCTTCGAACGGCCTCGACGGATAGATCGCGGCATTGTTGATCACCACATCGAAGCCGCCCGCCTTCGCAGCAGCCTGGTCGAGCGCGGCGCGCAGGCCGCTCAGGTCGGCGAGGTCGATCGCCCGCACCGTGAGACCGCCCAGCCCTTCCCTTTCCGAAGCATCCACGAGCGCGCGCGTCTTTGCCTCGTCGTTGTCGATGGCCACGACGCGTGCGCCGGCACGGAGAAAACTCAGTGTCGTCTCCGCTCCCAGGCCGCCGGCCGCACCCGTATAAAGGATGACCTTGCCGGCGATCGACATTCCGGGGACGACCTCCCCGGCGGTCAAAGGTCCGGCAATCATCGCCGTCCTCCGATGGGCAAGTGATTGCCGGTCGGCCGGGGAAACGCGTCGACGGGTTGTTCGGCGAGGCTGCGGATCCGCCTCTCGCTGGCTGCTATCGCATCCGCATCGGGAAGGATCCGGAAGGTGGTGTCATATCTCCGTTCGTCACCATGCTCGAGCCAGATCAGTTCGCCGCGCTCGCGCGCAGCACCGTGGCCGAGGACGTGATTGGTCGACGGCTCTATGCCGAGCGCATACTGCCCGGCTTGCAGGTTCTGCCATTCGTACATGCAGGGAAACTGGTCCTTGCGGGTGACGACTTCGAAGCCGATGCCGAGCGCATCGTTGACGAGCGCAACCGGAACCCGGCCATCGTCGTCCGCGGCCATTTCGTGCTGCCAGACCTGCTCGTGGAAATTGAGCTGCGGAGCCGGCAACGTATGGTAGCCGACACCCTGCTTCTCGTAGTCGGCGCCGGCATGAGCGGCCCAGACGACCTCCTTGATGGGCGCCAGGTAGCGGGAATTTTCCGCCAGGACCGGATGACCGACGTTGATGTGGTAGCAATACATGTGCGGAGTGCGGTAGAAGCCGCGATTGACCACCCGGTCGGTGAGCCTGATCTCGTTGGTGCCCGCCTTGATTTCGATGCGGCGCACGAGGTCGAGATGCTCTCCGAACACCGTACCCTGGGTGACGACACCCTCGCACCAGAGGATGCAGTCGTCGCCCCTCCATTCCTCGCCATAGCCCGTGAGCCTTGCAGGAATCGTTCCGATCCGGCCGTGCAGCGAATGGCTGACGGTCTTGCGCGGGCCGTAGACATAGGTGTCGCCCGGCTCGTCCGCCATGAACAGGATATGGTCGAGACCGCAGGTCACCATGAGTCCCGAGAAGGAGCGCAGCCAGGAAAGACCACCCTCGCCTTCATATTCATGCAGGCCGGGATGCTTGAAGCCGGCCGGGGAGTTCCATCCGATCGCCATGCCGCGAAATTCGCAGTCGGCGATATCGAGGGCGCGGTCGACGAGCACGGTGAAGCGCAATCCCGTTCCGCTGCGGAATTCCAGCATGCGGATGCCGCGCTCGACGCCGTCTTCGAGCGTCATCAGGCGCACGCCGGCAAATTGCGAAAAAGACCCGGCCCTGGCGGCGATGTCGCGGCGCGACATCGCCTTCCCGTAGAGTTCGACCATGTGGATGTTCCTGTCGTATGCCCGGCTCGGGCATTCCTTTCATGCCTTTGGTAGACGCGGCCGGACCCGTGCCCGGCCGGTCCGGTGATCAGAGGCCGAGCGCCCGAAGCTTCCCGTCGAGGAACCTCTTGGCGCGCGGCACATCGCTTTCGTCGAGATGCTCGATGATGACGGGTATGTTCGGATGCTTCTTCGAAAGCCGCTGGAGATAGAGATCGTAGTTCAGCGAGCCGAGGCCCGGTGCCGGAAGCTCGATCTCGCCCACGCCGCGGAAGGTATGGCTTTCGAGCGCGTCCTCATCACCAATATCGGCATGCTTCTCCGTCTTGTCGTCGCCCGAACGCTTGACGTCCTTGGCATGGGCGATCTTGATCCTGTCCTGCAGGGTGTCGAAGACCTGGTTCAGGATCTCGTCCATGCGGCCGATGTTGTGCGCCTCGAAGTAGTTCGTGGGATCCATCAGCAGACCGAGACCGGGGTGATCCACCTGGGCGAACATCTTCACGGTCTCCTCGACCGAGCCGACGACGTTGTTCACGTAGGTTTCGAGGAGGAAGACGGCACCATGATCATAGGCGTGCTGGGCAAGATCTGCGATGACCTTGCGGCACTCCTCGAAGCCTTCTTCGGTCTTGTTCCTCGGGTGATGCACCCAGTCCGACTCCGTGTTGTAGGTGCCGGTTTCCGAGATGACATAGGGCGTGCCGAGATACTGGGCGTGGCGGATGATCTCCTTGAGGTAACCGACGCGACGCTCGCGCTCTGCCCTGTCCGGATGGATGATGTTGGTGTAGCCCGAAATGCAGGAGATCGGCAGATGATGATCGCGGAAGGTCTCGCGGATCCGGATGCACTTCTCCCGCGTGATCTGGCCCGCGGACAGCTCGACATCCTTGAAATGCATGTCGAGCTGAACGGTATTGAAGTCGAGCGCTCTTATTTTTCTCGCCGTCTCTTCCAGGCTGTATGGGAAATAGCCCGTAAAAATGCCGGTTTGCATCATGATTGAAATTCCTCCCTTGCAATCAGTCGACCGAGATCTCGGAAAGCTTGACCGTTCGTGCCTCGGCGATGGAGCGGTAGCCCGCCTCCACCAATGCGACGGTTTTGACGTTGTCGGCCACGGAGAGCGCCGGGGCTTCGCCGGATTTCAGCGCATATTGCAGCTGTTCCATCACCCCGATGAAGGCATGGGGGAACCACATGGTCTCCCATTCCGGGCTGACCCACTTCCCATCCGTCGTTTTCTTCGACGCGTATGAGAGCGTCGAGGGCGAGCCGTCCGGCCAGCCGATCGTGCCCTGCGCGACGCCTTCCGTGCCCTCGACCCGCCACTTGATGTAGATGTCGCTGTCGAACCCCTCCTCGCGCGGGCCGGACCAGACGTCTTCCATCGAGACGGCGAGAACGCCGTTGGGGAAGGTGAGCGTCGAGATCGTGATCCCGTCCGTATGGGTGAATTCGGTGCGTGGATCCGGCCGGGTGACCGTCGTGATCGCGTCCGGTTCGCCGAACAGGAAACGCAGCACGTCGAGGTGATGCACGCTCATATTGGCGAGGGTCAGCCGGTCGTATTCCTCAAGGAAACCTTGCCAGTGCGGAATCGCCCGCATCTCGACGGTCGCTATGACGACCGTCCCGAGCTCGCCTCTGTCGAGGATCTGCTTCAGAACCCGCATAGACTGGTCATAGCGCATATTCTGGTTGACCGAGAGTATCTTGCCGGCGCTTGCCGCCTCGTCCCGCAAGGCCTTCGCTTCGTCCAGCGTGAGCGCCAATGGCTTCTGCGCGAGAATTGCCTTGATATGCGGCTGCGCAAGTGCTTCGCGGATCAGCGCCGGCTGCTGGTCCGGCGGAAAGGCAATGTCGAGGATCTCGACGTTCGCATCGGCTATCAAAGCGGAAGGCGTCGCATGAACGGCGGGAATTTCCCAACGCGCGGCCACGGCCTCTGCCCGTTCCTGCGTGCGTGAGGCGATCGCAGCGACGGGAAAGCCCGCCTGCCGATAAGCGGCCAGATGACATTCGGCCATGATCATGCCGGCTCCGATGCAGCCGATCTTGTATTCTTTCACCCGCACCGGCGGGTCAGGCACGAAGCCATTGGCAGCGCTCACGAAACTCCTCCCATTCACCTCGCCGGCGGCGCCACACTCCCGTAGCGGCAAAATTGCGGCCGGCGACTTGTCCGGCTCCACTCTTCCCCGGCACCAATTCGAGCGGAATACTCATTCCGATACGCATCAAAGTCAACATCATTATCAATCTTTTTACATCATTTCTCGAGGCTTTATGACCTATCCCCCCAACCGTCCAGCTTGCCGGCCCGCGGAATGGCCGATATTTCAGTGGAAAACCGGGCATTTCTCCTGCCTCATTGTCGCGACGACCCGACTCCCCCTTGTTTCTCTGCCAGGAAGGATTACATCAAAATACATCATTTCAGGCGAAGAGGCGGCTTTGCGATCCACACTGACTGATATCGCCCGGGAGGCTGGCGTTTCGAGCGCGACCGTCGATCGCGTCCTTAACAATCGCAGCGGCGTCAAGCACAGGACGCGCGAAATCGTCATGGATGCCGCCCGACGTCTGGGCTACCTCGGCCCCGCCGCGCACAACGCCTCCGCGAAGGGGCGCGTGCGCCTCGACTTCGTGCTGCCGGCAGGCACCAATACCTTCATCGCCAACCTTCTCCGGCAATTGCAAAGCCAGGGCACGGCCAGACCTGATCTCGACGTGCGCGTCCACTCCATCGAAGGGTTCAATCCCGATACGCTCGCCGGCACCCTTCAGGAATTGAGGGGCGAGACCATGGGCGTGGGCGTAATCGCCTTGGACCATCCGACGGTCAGAGAGGCAATGCGTTCACTCGCCTCGTCGGGAGTCCCTATCGTAACGCTCGTATCCGACATCCTGCACGTCCCGCGCACCGGCTATATCGGCATCGACAATCGCGCGGCCGGAAGGCTCGCAGGCTACCTGCTCGGACGTTTTCTCGGCCGAGAGACGAAGGGTAAGATCGCGCTGTTCGCCGGCTCTCTCTCCTACCGAGGCCACGAAGAACGGGAAATGGGCTTTCGTCACATCATCGCTGACGAGTTCCCCGCCCTCGAAATCGTCGAGTTGCGCGAGATCCGGGATGACCGCGAGCGCGCCTTCGAGGAAGCCGCTGCACTGTTGAAGCGTCACCCGGACCTGGCGGGCATCTACAATATAGGTGCCGGTAACTCCGGTATTGGCCAGGCCTTGGCCGAGGCCGGAAAGGCCGAAAGCATCATATTCGTCGGTCACGAGCTGACCGAGCACAGCAAGAGGCTGTTGCTAAACGGCGTCATGGACGCAGTGATAGACCAGAATCCGCGGGTGGAGGCCCGCGAGGCGCTTTCGATGCTGGACTGCGCCGTGCGGGGCAAGCCAATCGACTATCATCCGCCGCGTCTGCAAGTGATCTTCCGGGAAAATATACCCGAGACCTGACGGCGGCGCGGCCGGCGCGACCGGTTGCAAATCGCGCTCACGTGACTACCTTCAACCGGGCAGCCTCCCTTGGTGACGGGAGAGAGATGACCGGGAGCAAATCATGTGCCGAAACATAAAACCCCTGTTCAATTTCGACCCGCCGGCGACGGATGAGGAAATCCGTGACGCGGCGCTGCAGTTCGTGCGCAAGCTGAGTGGAACGACCAAACCGTCGAAACGCAATGAAGCCGCCTTCGAGCGCGCGGTCGATTCGATCGCGGCATGCGCCCGCGAACTTCTGGACGCGCTGGAGACGTCGCAGCCTCCGCGCAATCGTGAGGAAGTCGCGGCAAAGGCGCGCGAGAGATCGGCGATGCGGTTCGCTTGAGCCTATGATCGACCGCTCGCTTGCCCGGCACGGATGTCGCGTTCCTCGTCAGACGGTCACGACGATTTTGCCGAACTGTTCGTTGGACTCCAGAAAACGATGTGCCTCGACGATCTGATCGAACGGGAACGTCCTGGCAATGACGGGTCTCAGGGCACCCGCCTCCAGACCTTCCAGGACGAATTCCTTGGCGAACTCCAGGCGTTCCGGATCGGCGAGCAGCTCGTGGACCAGGTAACCACGCAGCGTCAGTGATTTGCTCAGCACGTCAAACAGCGGGAACGGGGTCTTCTCCGGGCTTAGCCCGCCATACTCGACAAGTATGCCGCCCGGTGCCATCGCGGCCGTCAACGGTTCGAAGATCGGGCCGCCGACGGGATCGAACACGACACGTATTCCCCGCTGTCCGGAAACGCTTTTCAGCTGCGCTTGCAAGTCCTCCTCCAGGGAGGCGACGACATGCGCCGCGCCGGCCTCCAACAGGCGTTGCCGCTTCGCAGATGTCCGGGTGACGGCTACCGGTATGGCGCCGACCATGTTGGCGATCTGGATTGCGGCAAGCCCGACACTGCTCGATGCCGCGGTAATGGCGACGAAATCTCCCCTGTGAAGCCCTCCGATATCGACCAGGCCGCCGTAAGCGGTGAGATACTGCATCCACACAGCGGCGGCCTCTTCAAAGCTCAGCGATGGCGGATGCCTGACGAGGAGTGCGGCAGGAAATACCGCAAGTTCCCCATAGGCGGGCCACCGGATCATCGATTTCGGCGGCAACAGGCTGACCGGATCGCCGGGAGCAAACCCTTGAACGCCCGGACCGACCGTTTCCACAAAGCCTGCTGCCTCAAGGCCGAGGCCGGACGGAAATACTGCCGTTTCGATATAGGCGCCCGCGCGGAGCAAGGCCTCGGCCCGGTTGAGGCCCAACGCCTTGACGCGAATGCGAACCTCATGTGGCCCGGGCTCCGGCACATGCACCTCTTCGATCCTCAGCACCTCCGGACCACCCAACTCGTGAAAGCGAACGACGCGCGCCATGGCAAGACTCCAAAACAAATGTATTGAATGAGCTATGACAGCAGTGGTTCAGCCAATAAATGGAGAGAATGGCAGAACAGTAGAAACGGAGAGTTTTCAATATGGATCGCCTGACCAGCATGGCTGTATTCGTCAAAGCGGTCGATCTCGGCTCGTTCGCCGCCGCAGCGAATGCTCTTGGACTATCCGGGCCGATGGTCGGAAAGCATGTTCGATCGTTGGAGGATCGGCTTGGCGTGCAGCTTATCAGCCGCACCACGCGCCGACAGAGCCTGACGGAGTTCGGTCATGTCTATTACGAACGCTGCCGGGTGGTGCTCGCCGAAGCGCAAGCAGCGGATGCGCTTGCGGCCGATCAGCTTTCCGAACCCCGCGGCAAACTGCGTGTGACGATGCCGGTCCACTTCGGCCGGCACTGCGTCACTCCCGTATTGCTGGAACTCGCCCGAAAATACCCGGCGCTGGAACTTGACCTCTCGTTCAACGACCGCATCATCGACCTTGCCGAAGACGGCTATGATCTCTCTATCCGCACGGGCGTCTTGCAGGACAGGGCGGGATTGATTGCCCGGCGTGTGGCACGCCAGCCGATGCTCGTGTGCGCCTCGCCCTCTTATCTGGAGTTGCATGGCTATCCGGAGACGCCGGAGGAACTGGCGCAGCACTCGGCAGTCGTATATCGCAGGTCCGGGCCGGTCCCGCCCTGGCTTTTCCCGGGGCCGGGACAATCCTCATCGGAGGTGACCCCGCTCCACCGGTTCCGTCTCGACGATCTCGATGCGATCGCTGACGCCGCCGCACGAGGGCTGGGGCTTGCATGGCTTCCCTTCTGGCTGGTGCGGAGGCGGATCGAGTCGGGCACGCTCGTCCGCCTCCTGCCGGAGCAGCCGCCGTTTCAATATGATTGCCATGCAGTATGGCTGCAGACGACGCACCTGCCGCTCAAAGTTCGCGTTGCCGTCGATGCCTTGGCGGCGCAACTGCCGAGTTTCATGACCTGAAATGAGAGTTGGTCGCCCCGCCCCTTCTGGCGAGGGACGATTAAGCAGCAGCAACCTTCTTCACGCGGGCGCTTTGATAAAGGAAAGTGTGCTTTCAATGTCTGCGATCCCAGCCTGGCAGACGGGCCGCTTTCGCGTGGCGGAGTAGCGCCAAGCGTCAACCGGAGACGCAGGCCGCGGAGGCGCGGCGCGTCACCCGCGCAGGCCCGGCGCCTCTTGTCCGGTGCGCTCCACATATTCGCTGTAACCACCGCCGTATTGATTGATCCCGTCCGGCGTGAGTTCCAAAACGCGATTGGATAGTGCCGACAGGAAACGGCGATCGTGCGAAACGAACAGCATCGTGCCCTGATAGGCCGAGAGCGCCTTGATCAGCATTTCCTTCGTATCGAGGTCGAGATGGTTGGTCGGCTCGTCGAGAACGAGGAAGTTCGGCGGGTCGAACAGCATTGCGGCCATTACAAGCCGCGCCTTTTCACCTCCGGAGAGCACCCGGCATCGCTTCTCGACGTCATCGCCGGAGAAGCCGAAACAGCCGGCCAGCGCTCTAAGCGGCGCCTGCCCGGCCTTGGGGAAACGGTCCTCCAGCCATTGCAGAATGGTGCTCTCGCCGTCGAGCAGATCCATGGAATGCTGGGCGAAATAGCCGACCTTCACGCTGGCGCCGAGTGAGACGCTGCCCTTGTCCGGGTTGGTCGTGCCGGTGACCAGCTTGAGCAATGTCGATTTGCCGGCGCCGTTGATGCCCATGATGCACCAGCGTTCACGCCGGCGGACCATGAAATCAAGGCCGTCATATATCGTCCGGCTGCCATAGGTCTTGTGGACGCTCTTGAGGTTGACGACGTCTTCGCCGGAGCGGGGAGCCGGCAAGAACTCGAAGGCGACGGTCTGGCGACGACGCGGCGGCTCGACGCGGTCGATCTTTTCAAGCTTCTTCACCCGGCTCTGAACCTGCGAGGCGTGCGAGGCGCGTGCCTTGAAACGTTCGATGAACTTGATCTCCTTGGCGAGCATCGCCTGCTGGCGCTCGAACTGAGCTTGCTGCTGTTTCGCGTTCAACGCACGCTGCTCTTCATAGAAGCCATAGTCGCCGGAATAGGTCGTCAGCGCGCCGCCGTCGATCTCGATGATCTTGGTGACGATCCGGTTCATGAACTCACGGTCGTGCGACGTCATCAAGAGAGCGCCGTCATAGCCTTTCAGGAAGTCCTCCAGCCAGATCAGACTTTCGAGATCGAGATGGTTGCTCGGCTCGTCGAGCAGCATGACGTCCGGCCGCATCAAAAGGATGCGGGCGAGCGCCACGCGCATCTTCCAGCCGCCCGACAGTTTGGCGACGTCGCCGTCCATCATCTCCTGGCTGAAACTGAGGCCGGCGAGAACCTCGCGGGCACGTCCCTCGAGCGCATAGCCATCGAGCTCTTCGTATCGCGCCTGCACCTCGCCGTAGCGCTCGACGATCGCATCCATTTCATCTATGCGATCGGGATCAGACATGGCCGTCTCGAGCTCACGCAGTTCCGCCGCAACGGCGCTGACCGGGCCTGCCCCTTCCATCACCTCGGCGACGGCCGACCGGCCGGCCATCTCGCCGACATCCTGATCGAAATAGCCGATGGTCATGCCCTTCTCGACCGAGACCTGCCCCTCGTCGGGCAGTTCCTGACCGGTGATCATCCGGAAAAGGGTCGTCTTTCCCGCTCCGTTCGGCCCGACGAGCCCGATCTTTTCGCCGCGGTTCAACGCTGCCGAAGCTTCGATGTAGAGGATGCGGTGGCTGTTGGACTTGCTGATATTTTCGATGCGGATCATGCGGAGGACGGCCTATCTGGTTGCGGGCACCCCTATGCCACGGGTTGGCGTAGCTGTCACGCCGGCCGGACGCATCTTCTTCTCGGCGAGGCTATGCTTCGCACGTCGGCTCCTAACCAGCGCACGCATGGTAGACGCCGCTCCCCTCGCCTCGCTGGCGTAAGCAACCCACAGGTCTAGACCACCTGGTCTGACCCAACCCGACCATGAGGCCGAATTAAGGTGTTAACCGAGACGAGCTATAAGCGCACCTGCGGATCATACCTCGGCGCATCGCACGCGGGTACTGACCTGACTTCAACCCCGACGGTCTGGGAAATCGATGCCTGCAACCACGACTTATGCAACGACTGGTAACGCTTATGTCAACGGTCTCCTCGGCGACTGGAAATGGGGGATCAAGGACTTCACGTTCAGTTTCCCGACCAGCGCTTCATTCTACGGCTCCGGTTACGGCAATGGCGAGCCGCTGAAGGGCTTTGCGGTCTTGAACGCCGCACAGCAGGCCGCCACGCGCGCAGCCCTCGATCAATTTTCCTCCGTCGCCAACGTGACATTCACCGAGGTCACGGAGAGTGCGACCAAGCATGCCGATCTCCGCCTCGCCTCGTCCGACGCTCCGAGCACCGCCTGGGCCTATTTCCCCTCGACCGCGGCAGAAGGCGGCGACGCGTGGTTCAACAAATCGTCCGGCCACTACAGCCGACCGGCCAAGGGAAACTACGCCTATGTGACATTCCTTCACGAGACCGGCCACGCGCTTGGGCTGGAACACGCCCATGAGGGCAACGTCATGCCCGTGAACCGCGACTCGATGGAATACACGGTCATGAGTTACCGTTCCTATGTCGGTGCCTCGACCACGACCGGCTACACCAACGAGACCTGGGGATACGCGCAATCCCTGATGATGTACGATATCGCCGCCTTGCAGCATATGTACGGCGCGGATTTCACCACCGAAAGCGGAAACACCACCTATCGCTGGAGCCCGACGTCGGGCGAGATGTTCATCAATGGTATCGGTGAGGGTGCCCCTGGCGGCAACAAGATCCTGCTTACGGTATGGGACGGCGGCGGAACGGACACCTACGATTTCTCCAATTATACGACTGCACTGAAGGCCGATCTGCGCCCGGGCGAATGGACGACCACCTCGGCCGCGCAATTGGCGAAGCTGCATTATAACGGTTCAAAGGTGGCGATCGGCAATATTGCCAACGCTCTACAGTTTCAGGGCGACGCCCGCTCCCTCATCGAGAACGCGAAGGGTGGCACAGGCAGCGACACGATCACCGGCAATGCCGCTGCAAATGCTCTTTGGGGTAACGGCGGCAACGACAGGCTGATCGGCGGCGATGGCAACGACAATCTTGTCGGCGGTGCGGGCGCCGACCGGCTCGACGGCGGCAATGGCACCGATCTGGCGAATTACTCGAATGCCACAGCCGGCGTCGTCGCAGATCTTTCCTCGCCCGGTTCCAACACGGGGGAAGCGGCGGGCGATACATATGTATCGATCGAGCGGCTCTACGGTTCAGCCTTCAACGATACCTTGCGCGGAGACAATGGCGCAAACCTCCTGAACGGCCTTGCAGGTAACGATGTGCTGAATGGGCGTGACGGCAACGACACCCTGATCGGCGGTAACGGGGCCGATCGGTTGATTGGCGGCGGCGGTGCGGACACCTTCGTCTTTCAGACGACCGCACAATCGGCGCCGGCTGCCAGGGACGTGATCGATGATTTCGCGTCCGGCATTGATCGGATGGATTTGCGTTCAATCGACGCGAACAGCAATGCGGTCGGAGACCAGGCATTTCTATTTATCGGCAGCAGTGCGTTCCACGGCAAAGCGGGTGAACTTAACTTCAGGAGCGGGATAGTCTCGGGTGACGTCAATGGCGACGGCCTTGCAGATTTCCAAATCAAGGTGACGAATCTTTCGGCTCTTTCCGGAAGCGATTTCCTGCTGTGAGGGGGTTGGAAAAGCCATGAGCGAATGGATCGATTTTGAGCGCTGGCCAGACTGCAAGAGCATGGAGCGGCCCGGGATCGTCTTCGAGGTCACCAACGGAGATCAGACCCTGCTGACCGATTGCGTCGTCCCGCTGCCGTTGCCGTCTGACTGGGTGGTTCATCCTCTGCGCTTTCGCGCCGTGCCGCAGCCTCGGCCTCGGCACTCTTCGCCGTTACCGAAGCCGGCAGGTCCGCAGCAGTAAACACAACACCGACCAGGCGGCCGGTCGGGCACCTGATCGATCAGGCGCATCATCGATGCCTCACCCCTCGCGGCGTCGAAGCGCCATGGACGTGCTGCGCCACAACTAGCTCGTCGGATTATACGCGGTAGCGATGGTCGCCGCTGGCAGCCCACTCTCGCGCCGATCAGGTGAGTCCAACCACGCTGCTGGAGGATTGATAAACACTCTCCCCCGTCTCACGGACCTCGTTCACGGTGGCGGTTGCGGCTGCAAACTCGCGCCCTCCGTTCTACAGCAGCTTCTTGCCACGCAACCGGCTGCCCGGCCTTTTGCCCAGCTCCTCGTCGGCAACGACATGGCAGATGATGCCGCCGTATGGCAGGTAGACGATAGCACCTGCGTGATTGCCACCGATTACCGTTTTCACCGGTTTCGGAGTCCTCGGACACGGACTTGAGATGGCCCGTACGTGTCAGCTTTCCCGGTCGGTGGCGATTGTTCCCCGCGGGGAACATTTGAAAAGTCCTGCGGCCTAATCTGGTCCGGTTAAGCGAGGCCTCGCAGCGTCAGCAGTGGCGGAAGTCATTCGGTATATAGCTTCCGTAAGGATTTTTAGCGATTATATTTCAATGACTTACCCAGATCGTCAAAAAACCCAGAAGGACCCGTCAGCCAGCACTATAGAGCGTACCCTAAGTCCGCCGGCTCCCGCAAACTGTAATTTTCCGACCGCCAATGCAAGGTCTTTCATACGTTTAGCGACTTTGTCATGAAGCAGAGCGGGAGTCCTTCAGAGGAGATCCGTCACGAGAGGTCTCTACAGCACAAGCCTGCTTTGTCGAACTCAGCCTTGACCCGATCCCGCTCTCCACCCGCCCGACGACACCCGGAATGCTAATGGCATATTTGTCTCTCGCTCACTCGACCATCTGCTGGAGATAAGCTTCGATGCAGCTAAATCCGATCGCCATGCGGTTCTGCGCTAAGGATGCGCATCCAGCCGTGCACCCCGCCATCCGTGACGCCCTCCCCTCCCCCAAGCAGGGCACGAGCCGACCAACGTCCCTTCGCAAAGGCTTGAAGCTTCACGGGGTCGATCAGCGGAGATCCTTCACGGAAGGTCACAAGCAAAAGCCCGGTTGCGGGCCAACCGGCGTGTAGCCGCCCCCCCCATAGGTGTAGCGGAAATGGCTGCGAAAGTTCCCCGCGGGGGACCGAATGAATAGCGGCATCCGGCCGCATCTGAAGCGCTGCACGGCAGACCCGCGGCAAGGCCAGTGGAACATCCATTGGATCTCCGCCTCGCCGTAAGCCGCGTTCCCCGCGGGGAACGCGGCCGGCCGCACAAGGTTTGTGCGGCCGCGAATGAATCCTCACCCAGGCCTGCGGGAACATGCCGTGTAAGTCGAGTTCCTCCGTGGCCGTCGAGCAAAGCGTGGCTGGCGGCATCTCACACCAGCCGCAGATGGCCGCGTCAAGGGGGCACCGGTTGGCACGCCGTCAAGTTCCCCGCGGGGAACGCCTGGCGTTCCGGCCGTCAATTGTCTGAGGCAAGGGTCCAGACGGAAAGCATATTGCCGGAACAGTTCCTGACGATAGCCGCAAGGCTCCTGCCCTATGCGGCACACCATATATACGCCACCGGCAGCATGCAGCGCGCAACCGTCTCCACAAATCCTAGTCTCGACGCGACACTTGTCTCGTGTGGCGGGCGATGCATTGCGTGTCTCTCCAATAGTCCGTTCGCGCCAGGCCGCCGTCGCGTTCCCCGCGGGGAACCGTTCGGTGCAGTCGTCGCCCGTAAGCATCCTACGAAGCTGGGGCAGGGGGTACGGGCGAACATCGAAAAGCCGGGCTTTTCCCATGCATGCACATATGTGCCGCCGTTGCGGTCAGCCGGTACCGCCTCGCAGCTCTCGCCATCCAGCGCGTTCCCCGCGGGGAACTCTGGCTAGAGTTCACCAGGTCACCCTTCGAAGCAACGCTGGAGGCTCCGAACCGACCGCTCGCCGTGAACCACTGTCGCGGCTCAACATGCCCGCGTGGAGGCTCGAGAACCGCAGCGCGGGCGCTTCCCACCGGCAACAAGCGTCATCCACAGCGCGCATTGATGGCCATAGCCGAATCGGAGTACGTCTAGTTGCGGAGATTTTTCGAATTTGCGTGTTTTCGAGTAGTTACGTGGCGGTTAGCAAACGGTTAACCACTTCACTGCTTATGTGACGGAAACGATCACCAGGGATTCTTTCGATGACGCGACACCTAAGCAGCCTCGCTTTCATGGAAAACTTTTCCAGCAAGCTCGAAATGGCGCTGAACAACTTGAGCATGGCGCAATTCCCCCCGGATGCGCGCCGCACGATGCGCAAGTTCACCTCCACCGAAGTTGCCGCCCTGCTGGGCGTAACGGAGGCCTACATCCGCCAGGTTGCGGCCAAGGAACAGGGCCCCGAACCCGAAATCGCCAACGGACGGCGTTTCTACACGCTCGATCAGGTTCTTGAATTGCGCTTGGCTCTTTCGCAAAACGGCCGGAAGAAGTGGATGAACCCCCGCCGGACAGGCGACGAGCAATGCCAGATCGTTGCCGTCACCAACTTTAAAGGCGGCTCCAGCAAGACCTCCACGACAATCCATCTCGGCCACTATCTGGCACTCAGGGGCTATCGCGTGCTGGCCGTGGATCTCGACCCGCAGGCATCGCTCACCGCCCTTCATGGCAGCCTGCCGGAATTCGACTACCGTGCGGGCGACACACTCTTCTCGGCCATTCGTTTCGACGATCCCGTCCCGACGAAGTCCATCATCCATAAGACCCACATCGTCGGATTCGATGTCATCTGCGCCGGCCTCGAACTGACCGAGTTCGAGACGGCCGTCGCGCTCGAGATGCGGCGATCCGCAGGCACGGGCTTCCTGCTTCGCGTTTCCCAAGCGCTTGAGCAGGTCGCCGAGGATTACGACTTCATCCTCATGGACTCGGCTCCGTCGCTGAACTTCCTGACGCTTTCGTCACTGACGGCTGCCACCGGCGTCATCATCCCGGTTCCTGCGCATATGCTGGATGTGGACTCCACGGCGAAGTTTCTGGAGCTTGCCGGGTCCTACATGCAGATCCTGAATGAGGTGGGCACGGCGGCTCAATGGGATTTCGCCAAGTTCCTGATCACCAAATTCGAGCCGAACGATCATCCTCAAGCCAACATGTCCGCGCTGATGAGACAGGTGTTCGGCGAGGATCTGCTCCTCAACTCGGTCATCAAGTCGACGGCCGTGGCCGATGCACTGACTTGGAAGCAGAGCCTGTACGAGGTTCAGAGGTCCCGCTTCTCGGCTCCGAAAACCTACGACCGCGCCATCGAGTCGATCAACGCGGCCAATGCTGAACTCGAAGGCCTGTTCTGGAAGGCATGGGGGAGAGAATGAGCCGCAAGGATTCCAAAGGCCTTTTTGCCAATGTCCTCGGGCAGCTGGAGAACTCTGCCGAGACGGGCGGAATGCAGCGGTCCACGTCACCCCACCTTCTCAAAGTCGCCGCCGGCGTCCGCCAGATGCAGGAACGCAGCGAGCTTGCCGAACGACTTCTCAAGGATGGTGGCCAGATCGTCGAGATCGATCCGGACGAGATCATGGAATCCGCCATCCGGGATCGCTTCGATTCCGGCTACAGCGAAGCCAGCATCGCGGATCTGCTCGAGTCGATGCGTGAGCACGGGCAGAGTACTCCTGGCTTGGTCCGCCCGGTTCGGGGGGCCGCAAGGCCGTTCCAGATCGTATTCGGCCGCCGGCGGCTTGCCGCTGCCAAACTCCTCGGCATCAAGTTCAAGACGATTGCCCGGGAGCTGAGCGACGAAGAGGCGATCGTTCTCCAAGGGGAGGAGAACAGCAACCGCAAGGACCTGTCCTTCATCGAGCGTTGCCTATTTGCGCAGTCGCAGGAGGCTGCGGGTTATCGCCGCGACGTGATCTGCACGTCGCTGAGCACCGGCAGGTCGCATATCTCAGAAATGATTCGGATAGCGGCAGCATTGCCGCGCGACATCCTGATGCAGATTGGTCCGGCCCCTGAAATCGGACGGCGCAGATGGGTGGAATTTGAGCTGCGCTGGGCGGCCCACAGAGAGCCCTCGAAGGTAGCGCAGTCGGTTCTGGAGAGAGACCAGATGCAGGCCTCATCGAGTGACGCTCGTTTCGCTGCAGTTTTTGAGGCGCTTGCCAAGGCGGATGCCAAGGCTGCAGCCTCTTCCGCCACGGCCGATCTGATCTCTCATGGCCTCGTGCTTGGCCAGATCCAACGCGGCAAGTCGGCTTCGAAGCTCACGTTCAACAAGTCTGTGCCGTCAGGCTTTGTCGATTTCATTGCAGGTCAGATCGAAAGCCTGCACGACCAATTCATGCAAAAGCAGCATTCGAAACAAGGAGACTAACCCGCAAAAGAAAAAGGCCCCCAACGAACAAGCCGTGGAAGCCTTCCTCAGATTTGTAGCAAGATCGAGAATCGCATTTCCACGAATCACAGTCAAGAGTCCTTGGCACCGTTTTTGGTGAGCTGCTTTCTTTTGCCTTATCGAAGGTGAAGGAAAATGGAGAGTGGAAGTGTGACGACGCCCTTTGGGCGGCGGACGATGACTCTTGCCATGTTGGCAGGCCAGTTCATCTCCCGCGACATCGAACCTGGGAAGTCGGTCGACAAGTGGAAGCTGTTTCGCTCGCTTTGTGCGGCCAAACGCCGTCTGGGCATCAGCGACCGGGCGCTGGCCGTTCTGAACGCGCTGTTGAGCTTCTATCCCGAGAACACGCTGAGCGGAGAGACCGGTCTGGTCGTCTTTCCCTCGAACGTTCAGCTGTCGCTGAGAGCCCACGGCATGGCGGAGGCGACGCTAAGGAGGCACCTGGCCGCGTTGGTCGAGGCAGGTCTTGTCGCTCGCAAGGACAGTCCGAACGGCAAGCGCTATGCCCGCAAGTCTCGTGATGGAGCGATCGGCACGGCGTACGGCTTTTCGCTCGCACCACTCCTGGCTCGCTCCGGCGAAATAGAGCGGCTCGCTGCCGAGGCCGAGGCGGACCGGCTCGAGCTGCAACGGCTGCGCGAGCGGCTGACGCTTTGCCGCAGAGACATCGCCAAGCTGATAGACGTGGTGCTCGAAGAACTGCCCGGCGACTGGACGTCCATGCAGGAAGATTTTCGAAGCCTTGTCCAGGCTATACCGAGGGCGCCCGACATCGCTGACCTCACCCCTCTGGTAGAGGCGTTCGAAATGCTGCGCGAACATGTGGCTAACCAGTTGCAAAAGCGTATAAAACCACAAGAGATGAGCGGCAATCCCGATCAAACTGAGCGGCACAAACAGGAATCAAAACCCGAATCTATTATTGAACTTGAACGTGGCTCTTCGAATGAGCGGTCAGACGGCCAAGCCATTGAACGGGCTCACGAGGCAAAAAGGGCCTTTCCGCTGGGAATGGTACTGAAGGCCTGCCCGGAAATCATCAACTACGGTCCTGACGGCACGGTGAAAAGTTGGCGCGACCTTATGATCGCTGCGGTTACGGTACGATCTATGCTTGGCGTTTACCCCTCGGCCTATCAGGACGCCTGCGAGGTCATGGGACCGGAAAACGCCGGCATCGCCGTGGCCTGCATTCTGGAGAGGGCAGGGCATATCAACTCCGCCGGCGGCTATCTGCGCGATCTGACCGCCAAGGCCCGGCAAGGGAAATTCTCGCTCGGCCCGATGCTGATGGCGTTGCTGAGGGCGAATGGCTCCGATCAGCCGAGGGTGTCGTGATCCTGACGGGCGGCCGCCGCGGGGAACACGATCGGCACGCGCATATTGCCGACCCGCATGGGCCGAGCGATCCCACTCGTGCGAAATAACCAGCGGCATCCACTGTTGCCGCCTTCAACCGTGAGCGTCGGGCGTGCCCCAATTTCGTCGGTGGCTTACTAGGAAAGTACGCCGGCCCCCTTGGCTACCTCCCAGTGAGATGCCTACATCCGGGTACAATTCCGGCGGTTTCGCAAACATGCCCGATACGTCGCGCAGGCAGAACACACGTCGTCAAATGTCGCGATCGTGCGACGCAACCGAACGGAGTGTCTGATGACAACGCAGGAAAAGGTTCTCTACACCGGTAAGACCCATACGACCGGCGGCCGTGAAGGGTTCGCCCGCAGCGACGATGCCCAACTGGACGTCAGGCTTTCGCCTCCCGGCAGCGGCAAGGCCGGAACCAATCCTGAGCAGCTCTTCGCCGCCGGCTGGTCGGCCTGTTTTATCGGTGCACTGGGTCTTGCCGCGGCGAAGCGTACGTTGTCGCTCCCGGCCGAAACGGCAGTCGATGCTGAAGTCGATCTCGCCAAATCGGATGGCGGCTTTTTCCTTCGAGCCCGGCTTGCCGTCAGCCTGCCCGGCATCGACGCGGACCTTGCGCGATCGCTCATCGCCGAAGCGCATCAGACCTGCCCCTATTCAAAGGCAACGCGGGGGAACATCGAGGTCGATCTGACGCTCGCCTGACCGAGCTCGTGATTCAAGGAGGTTTAGATGAAGCGCTTCATAGTCGGCATACTGACATTCGCCGTTGTGGCAACGCCTTGCGCCTACGATATATTTTCGGCGGAGCCGTCGGCGCTGGCCGGACTCCTTGCGGCGTCTGTAATGCCGCTCTAACGGAGCGGATGCCGCCATTTCGCGGAGGGATCGGCTGCGAGACCAGCCGATCCTTCACACGTTCAGGCTTTCTGCGGTCGATCGGGTTCGCGTCTCATGGCAGTCTGGAAAATGGCCCAGCGGCTTTCGAACAGGCGAAGATTTTCGGCGTCCGGACACTCGGACCCGCAGAGACGGACACGATTATTCGCGCCTTCAAGCAAATCGACAAGGGCGTGGCAAATCTCAATGGCAGACCCCGGCACGATGAGGCCCGCGGCCTGAGCCGATGTGATCGCCTGCACGACGGGCTCCAGTGCAGCACTCGACCACGCCGCCAACCTTTCCCGCAATGGCAAGGAAAACACGGCCTCGGCGGTAACCGACATATAGAAAGCGGAATAATCCCGGTCCGTGCCGAAGCGGAAATAGCTGAAAGCCATATCGCGCAACACTGCGAGAGGTGCATCACCCTGTCCCGCTGCGTCGGCAAGCGTCTTGCGAAAGCGGACGAGGTCACGTTCGACCACGGCTTCCAGAAGCGCCTGCCTGTTCGGATATCTCCGATAAAGCGTGTGTTTCGAGATTCCGAGCTTGGCGGCAATCTCTTCCATCGACGTGTTCGCAACCCCTTTGCGGGCAAAAGTCGAGCGGGCGCTATCCAGGAGACGGCGGGTCAGACCCTCGGCCTCTTCCCGGGTGGGACGTCCGCCGCCACGCCTGCGAACTATATTCATCTATATCCGACCCCGTCGATGGGCGGGATGGACAACGCCATTGTCCGCACCGCTCGTTGCTGATAAAAGCACGGTACTGTGCTGTTATTAACAATGCAACAGGTTCGCCATGCCCTCCATCACTCTCTCCGCACTTTCCTGGTCGAAACCCGACGGGGAGCATGTCTTGACCGATCTCGACCTGGCGTTTGGTCCGGAGCGGACGGGGCTCGTCGGAAGAAATGGCGTCGGAAAAACGATCCTGCTCAACATCCTTGCCGGTACATTTAGACCTTCTTCCGGCACGGTTGCCATCCAGGGACGCGTCGCCCTGGCGAGGCAGATGCTTCGGTCCGGCACCGATGAAACCATCGCCGATGTGTTCGGTGCGACGCAGGCGCTTGCGGTGTTACGGCGCGCCGAAACAGGCGAGGCGACCCTTGAAGAACTGGAGAATGCGGACTGGACGGTGGAAGAGCGCATAATGTCCGCCCTTGTCCGGCTTGGACTGGAGGCGCGGGCGGATACGCTCCTGACCGAACTCTCCGGGGGCCAGCGCACGCGGGCGGTGCTCGCGGCGGCAATTTTCTCCGAGCCGGACTTTCTGCTTCTCGACGAGCCGACCAACAATCTGGATCGTGACGGCAGACGGGCGGTTATCGACCTTCTTTCCGGCTGGCGCAGCGGAGCGATTGTCGTCAGCCACGATCGTGAACTGCTCGAAGAAATGGACGCGATTATCGACCTGACCTCGCTCGGGACAAAGCGCTACGGCGGGGGGTGGAGCGCCTATCAGACGGCGAGGGCGGTTGAGCTGGAGGCGGCGCAACAAAGCCTTGCGCATGCACAGAAGACCGCCGACGAAATCGATCGCAAGGCACGTGCCCTGGCAGAGCGCCAGGACAGGCGTGACGCGTCTGGTACCCGAAAAGCGGCAAAGGGCGACATGCCGAGGATTCTCCTGGGCCGGCGCAAGAACAATGCGGAAGAAAGCCGGGGCAGGGGTGTGGAACTCGCCGAGCGACAGCGCGCAGGCGCGCTCGAGGCCATCACAGCCGCCAAAGCGCGGATCGAGGTGCTGCAGCCCTTTTCCATCCGTCTTCCGCGAACCGAGCTTCCAGCTGGGCGGCAAGTCCTCGCGTTTGACGGCGTCACGGCAGGCTACGATCCCGCCCGTCCGGTCATTCGAGATCTATCCTTCTCGCTGGTCGGCCCGCTGCGCCTTTCGATCATCGGCCCCAACGGGTCGGGCAAGACGAGCCTTCTGAAGGTGGTCACCGGAGAATTGCCGCCCTTCGAAGGAACCGTTTCCGTAAACGTTCCCTTCTCTCTGCTGGACCAGAGCGTCAGCATCCTGGAGCGCGGCGAGACGATCCTCGATAACTTCAAGCGGCTCAATCCCGGTGCCGGCGACAACGCCTGCCGGGCGGCGTTAGCCAGCTTTCGCTTCCGCGCGGATGCGGCATTGCAAAGGGTGGAGACTTTGAGCGGCGGGCAGGTGCTGCGCGCCGGCCTTGCCTGTGCACTCGGCGGTTTCGATCCCCCATCGCTGCTCATTCTCGACGAGCCGACCAACCATCTGGATATCGCCTCCATCGAGGCCGTTGAAGCTGGGCTGCTCGCCTATGACGGCGCACTCGTCGTCGTCAGCCATGACGAGACATTCCTTGCCAACATCGGGATAGACACGCGTCTGGAGCTCTCGACCTGCAGCGGCTGACGCCGATCCCCCGCGCGTACCGACGCTCTTCAGAGGTATTGCGGCCATGCCGGCGTCGGTCGCCGCGCCGGCATGTCGTTCGTGACTTGCTCTTACGGGATCAAAAGCAGTTTGCCGGTGGTTGCACGGCTTGCCATTGCGGCATGGGCGCGGGCGGCGTCGGCAAGGCGATAGGTTTCGCCGATCGTCACCGTGATCGTCCCGTCCCCGAGCCAGTCGAAAAGCTGTTTGGTGCGATCGAGAAGGAGTTTGCGAGTGTGGATGTGATCCATGAATGTCGCGTAGCCGATCTTGATGCTCTTCGGCAGGCTCATGATATCGAGCGGTCCGGGCCCGCCGAGCACCGGTCCATACCAGCAGAAGGTGCCGGACCGGCGGAGCGCTTCGATCGAGCCCTTGAAGGTTTTGGGACCGGAGCCATCGTAAACGACGTTCACGCCCTCACCACCGGTCAGGCGCAGGACTTCGTCGGCAAACTGTCCCTCTGTATCGACGATGACGTGCTCGGCGCCGGCCTTTTTGGCGATCGCGACCTTGTCTTCGGAGGAGACGCGTCCGATTACTCGGCCACCCCTTAACCTGATAATCTGTGTCAGCAGGAGGCCGACCCCGCCGGCCGCCGCATGAACAAGGGCGATGTCGCCCGGCTGCACGGGATAGAAATCCGTCGCGAAGTGACTGGCCGTGAGCCCCTGCATCATCGCGGAAGCAGCCGTTCGATCGTCCACGGTATCGGGAATTTTCACGAGGGAGGCTGTCGGTACCGACTGGCGCTGAGCGTAACTTCCGGGAGCATAGACCCAGGCGACGCGATCGCCGACTTCAAACTCGTCCGCTCCATCGCCGACGGCGAGCACGCGGCCAGCGCCCTCGACACCCAGAACTTTCGGGTTAGGGATGTCGGTCCAGGCCATACCTTGGCGCACGCCGATGTCCATGAAGTTCACGCCGGCCGCGGCGACCTCCACCACGACATGTCCCGGCCTTGCGACAGGCTCAGGCCAATCGAGGAATTCCATCACGTCGGTACCACCGACCTCTTTCATCACAACGGCTTTCATGCATATATCCTTTTATTGACTGATCATTCCAGAAAAGAGCAAAGTTTTCTGCCTGTTAGGTGACTGCGCGGAGCGCCAACTGGCTGAGGGACTGCAGATGTTCCCGACCTGCTCCCCCACGGGCGGCTATCCTGATACCGGCGATATTGGCAACGAGGAAATCGGCCACCGCCTCAGCGGGCAATGAACCGGCTAAGTCACCTGCAGCCTGGGCTTCTCTGATGCGTTCAACCGCGGCGTTCTTGAGCCGAAGATCGGCGGCATGATGCAGTGCCGCCAGGTCGGGCCGCCTTTGACCGAACTCGCAGATCGAGTTCACGCCGAGACAAGCTTGGTTTGCATTGTCCACAACGCGTTCCATCACCAACCGGATACCGTCCAGTGCACGCGGTTTGCCGCGCAACAAGGCGATATGAGCACTCGTCTCACTCGCCGAATAGCGTTCCACCGCGAGGCAGTAGAGCTTCCACTTGTCACCGAAGGTGTCGTAGAGGCTCTGGCGGCCGATTCTCATCGCCCGTATCAGCATCTCCGTCGAGGTGCCGTCAAAACCATGCTCGCGAAACACGGCGATTGCCGCGTCCAATGCCTCGTCCCTGTCGAATTCCTTGATCCGTGCCATAAAGCCCATATAGGAATACTGGAACGATCTGTCAAGAATATACTTACCGGTTGTTCCTCAGGAAATTACCGCACGGGGCTCGAGGAAGGCTTCCAGGCCGAAGACGCCGAATTCGCGGCCGAAGCCGGATTGCTTGAAGCCGCCAAAAGGTGCAAACGGCTCGTGCGGTGCGCCATTGATGATCACGCGGCCTGCCTCGATGCGATCAGCAATGCGCTTTGCCCGCTTAAGGTCCGAAGCGAAGACATTGGCCTGCAGGCCGTAGTCGGTATCGTTGGCGATCGCGATCGCCTCTTGCTCGTCGCGATAGGAAAGGACGCAGAGCACCGGGCCGAAGATCTCCTCGCGGGCAATGCGCATGTCGTTGCGGACGCCGGAGAAGATGGTTGGACGAACGAACCAACCCCGCTCGAGGCCTTCCGGACGCCCTTCGCCACCGATCAGGAGAGTTGCACCTTCTTCCTGGCCGAGACGCAGGTAGGCTTGCACGCGGTCCCATTGCTTCTGGCTCACCAGCGGCCCGATCCGCACCTCGCGATCACCGGGATCACCGACCGTGAACACTTTTGCCGCCTCTTTCAGGCGTGCCTCGATCTCGTCGCGACGAGATTCGGGAACAAGGATGCGGGTACCGGCAATGCAGGCCTGACCGCTGTTGAGGAAGCCGGCAGCCAGAACCTGAGGGATCGCCACTTCGAGATCGGCATCGTCCAGGATGATGCTTGGGCTCTTGCCGCCAAGCTCCATGGTGACCCGCTTCATCGTCGCCGCGGCCGTCTGGGCGATGGCGCGACCCGTGACGGTAGAGCCCGTGAACGTGATCTTCGAAACATCCCGGTTTGCGGTGAGCGCCGCACCGACGACAGCGCCGTAGCCGGTGACGATGTTGAACACCCCCTTCGAGAGAGCCGCTTCATGCAGGCATTCCGTGATGACCTGCGTTTGAATGGCGCTCATCTCGGAAGGTTTGATGACCATCGTGCTGCCCGACGCGATCGCTGCCGACAGCTTTCCGCAGATGAAGCTATAATTGCTGTTCCACGGTGTGATCGCCACCGCCACCCCCGAAGGCCGCATCTCCACGTCGGCGCGGCCGATGCGCCGCCGGAAATCGTAGCTCTCCAGTGTTTTCGCCATATCGAGGAACACGTTTCCTGCTCGCCGCGCCGCAAAGTCGATGAAACTCGACGGTGCTCCGTATTCCACCCGCATGGCCTCCACGAGATCGCCCGCTCGTTCAGAGACTGCCGCATGCAAGCGCTTCAGCATGGTGATCCGCTCTTCCTTCGACGTATTGGAAAATGCGGGAAATGCGCGCCGGGCCGCCGCAACGGCGCGGTTCGCGTCTTCCTCATCCGCCAGGCGCACCTTTCCGATCTGTTCTTCGGTCGCCGGATTAAAGAGCGGGGCCCATTGCTCGCCGTGGGGTTCGACGAAGCTGCCGTCGATGTAGACTCTGTCGATGATACGCATTGCCTCTCTCCTGTTATGGCTTCACCAGGAAAATGGAATGCATTATCTGTTGCGGCTAGTCGGACAAAATCGGACAGGCTGGTGAGCTACATCGCACAATGAGGGCAAGCTTGAGCGAATTGGAGGCGGTTGCCGCGGTTGCGCGCCATGGCGGCTTTCGCGCGGCCGCGCGCGAACTCGGCATGTCGTCATCGGCGTTGAGCCATGCGATAGCAGCGCTGGAAGAGCGCCTGGCAGTCAGGCTGTTCAACCGCACGACGCGCAGCGTTGCGCTCTCTGCTGCGGGAGAACAATTCCTCTCTGCGATCGCACCGGCCTTGCAAACGATCGAGAATGCGATCGAGCATATCGGCGAGCATTCGAGTAGACCCTCGGGCAGGCTTCGGCTCAATATGGCGCCGGGCGCGGCACGCATGCTGCTGGAGCCGCTGCTGCTCGAATACGGCCGCCGCTATCCCGAGGTCGAGCTTGAGGTCGTGACGGAGAATGCGCTTGTCGATGTAATCGGTAAGGGTTTCGACGCCGGGGTACGACTTGCCGAGGCAATTTCGCCCGATATGGTGGCCATTCCGATCACCCGGACCCTCCGTTTCCTGGTTGTCGGATCGCCTGAATATTTCAAGGGGCGTTCCAAGCCAGTCGTCCCGCTCGATCTGGTGCGGCATCGCTGTATCCAGATGCGCATGGCGAACGGCAGACTGTATCGCTGGGAGTTCGAGCGGCGGGGTGAAGCACACGTGGTCGACGTTCCCGGCAATCTGACGCTCGATGCGACGGACCTTATCCTGGAGGCCGCCCTTTCGGGCGCTGGACTCGCTTATATCGGCGAGTATTCGCTCGCTGCGCATATCGCTACCGGGCGCCTTGTTCCGGTGCTGGAAGAGTGGTGCCCCGCCTATCCCGGGCTCAGCCTTTATTTTTCGCAGCGCCGTCACATGCCCGCCAGATTGCGCGCCTTCATCGACCTGATCAGGGAACAAGCCGTTTGACCAATGGGGTAAAATTGCGCCAAATCACGGGGAGCATGCGCCGGCCCAATTGATGCAGCCCAATCGACTTGTCGGACAGGCTGCTTTTGGACGCGCACAATCGAGGAAGAGGAGATTACCATGGATCAGAAGAGCGATAGTGCGGGCAAGTGTCCCGTCGCACACACGGCACCGAGAGGCAGATCGAACCGCGACTGGTGGCCGGATCAGTTGGACGTCCAGGTTCTGCACCGGCATTCCGGTCTTTCCGATCCGTTGGGCAAGACGTTCAACTACGCCGAGGAGTTCAAGAAGCTCGACCTCGATGCGCTGAAGCGGGACCTGCATGCACTGATGACGGATTCGCAGGACTGGTGGCCGGCCGACTTCGGCCACTATGGCGGGCTCTTCATCCGCATGGCCTGGCACAGCGCCGGCACCTACCGCATCACCGACGGCCGTGGCGGCGCCGGTCAGGGCCAGCAGCGTTTCGCGCCGCTCAACAGCTGGCCGGACAACGCCAATCTCGACAAGGCCCGACGTTTGCTGTGGCCGATCAAGCAGAAGTACGGCAACAGGATTTCCTGGGCGGATCTGTTGATCCTGACCGGCAATGTCGCGCTCGAATCCATGGGCTTCAAGACCTTCGGCTTTGCCGGCGGCCGGGTCGACGTATGGGAGCCGGAGGAATTGTTCTGGGGACCGGAAGGCACCTGGCTGGGCGACGAGCGCTACAGCGGCGAACGGCAACTGAGCGAGCCGCTTGCCGCCGTGCAGATGGGCCTCATCTACGTCAACCCGGAAGGCCCGAACGGCAATCCCGATCCGGTTGCTGCCGCGCACGATATCCGCGAAACCTTTGCCCGGATGGCTATGAACGACGAAGAGACGGTGGCGCTGATCGCCGGCGGCCACACTTTCGGCAAGACGCATGGCGCGGGCGATCCCTCGTTCATCGGCGCAGACCCGGAAGGCGGCGCGATCGAGGATCAGGGTCTCGGCTGGAAGAGCACCTTCGGCACGGGCGTCGGCAAGGACGCGATCACGGGCGGGCCGGAAGTGACCTGGTCGCAGACGCCCACCCGCTGGAGCAACCACTTCTTCGAAAACCTGTTCAACCACGAATGGGAACTGACCAAGAGCCCCGCCGGCGCATATCAATGGAAGGCGAAGAACGCCGAGGCTTCCATCCCCGATGCCTATGACGCCTCCAGGAAGCATGTTCCGACCATGCTGACCACGGATCTGTCGCTGCGTTTCGATCCCGCTTACGAGAAAATCTCGCGCCGCTTCCTCGAAAATCCGGACCAGTTCGCCGACGCTTTCGCCCGCGCCTGGTTCAAGCTGACCCACCGCGACATGGGGCCGAAGGTTCGCTATCTCGGCCCTGAGGTCCCGGCCGAGGATCTGATCTGGCAGGACGTAATCCCGGCCGTCGACCACAGGCTGGTCGACGAGACGGACATAGCCGGCCTCAAGGCGAAGGTCCTCGCTTCCGGCCTGTCGGTGCAGGAACTTGTCTCGACCGCATGGGCTTCCGCCTCGACCTTCCGCGGCTCCGACAAGCGCGGCGGCGCCAATGGTGCGCGAATCCGCCTGGCGCCGCAGAAAGACTGGGAGGTCAACCAGCCGACTCAGCTCGCCAGGGTTCTCGCTGTGCTTGAGGGCATACAGAGGGACTTCAACGCCGCCCAGACCGGCGGCAAGAGGATCTCGCTTGCCGATCTGATCGTGCTTGCAGGTGGCGCCGCCGTCGAAAAGGCGGCGAAGGCCGGTGGCCACGACATTGCCGTTCCGTTCACGCCGGGTCGCATGGATGCCTCGGAGGCTCAGACCGACGCCGCATCCTTCGCCGCGCTGGAGCCTCGTGCCGATGGTTTCCGCAACTATGTGAGCACCAGCCGCCGGCAATTCATGAAGCCGGAAGAGGCGCTTGTGGATCGCGCTCAGCTGCTGATGCTGACGGCCCCGGAGATGACCGTTCTCGTCGGTGGCCTGCGCGTGCTGAAGGCGGGCGAGCCCAAGCATGGCGTCTTCACGTCGCGGCCCGAAGCGCTGACGAACGACTTCTTCGTCAACCTGCTCGATATGGGCACGCAGTGGTCACCCATCGCAGGCGAAGAAGGCGTATACGAAGGCCGCGACCGCAAGACGGGCGCTGCGCGGTGGACCGGCACCCGCGTCGACCTGATCTTCGGCTCGCATTCACAGCTGCGTGCCTTTGCGGAGGTGTACGCCCAGTCTGACGCCGGGGAGAAGTTCGTGAAGGACTTCGTCGCGGCCTGGAACAAGGTCATGAACGCCGACCGCTTCGATCTGGTGTGATTGACGGGGCCAGGACGTGGCTTGAGCCATGTCCTGGGCTTCCCCCGCATCGTCGTCAAATGCGCTAACCGTCTTCAGTTTCATTCGCCGCGCTGCCGATCAGCGTCAGACACAGCAAAGCCAGCAGCGCAGCGAGGCTACTCGCCGAGGCTAGCGGCCACCAGCCTATGTTGATGAAAGGAGCGGCGGCGGCGGTACCTCCGGCAGTGATCCCAAGTATAGCGGCAACGACCAAGGCGGCGCCGCGTGAATGATCCCCTTTTGAGGCAAGGATTGCCTGGTGGAAACCGATTGGTCCCCGGATGCCGAACGCGCCGTTTGCGGTCATCCACAGGGGCACGAGCACAGTCAGACTGCGTCCGCCGAGGGATGTGTAGAGAAGGATCAGGAAGAAGCCAAGAACCACAGCTCCGGTACCGATCATGATCATGCGTTCGGTACCGAATCTTCGGGCAAGTGCATTGGACGCGTTCGACGCCAGAATAAAAAGGGCGATGCCGAAAACTTGAAGGAGAATGAAGTCTCCGATCGTCATGCCCAATGCCCCTGTCATCACTGCGGGGGCGCCGAATACAAAGATGAGAATGCTGCCGAGGGAAAGCGCCTGGCTTAAGCCGTGCCGAAGAAAGTCGCGATTGCGGATGATCGACATATAGCTTCGATGGAGCTCAAGAGCCTCGAGCCGGTCCGGAAGCGATTGACGGTAGGCCCAGCTGCCAATGGCGCAGAGAATTGCAAGTCCGGCCAACATAAGGAAAGAAGTCTGCCATCCCCCCACCGTCATAAGATAGGCTCCGACAATGGGCGCAAGAGCCGGCGTCAAGGACTCGATGGAGCCGAGCCTGCCGAACATGGAAGGCGCCTTGTCCGCAGGGTAAAGGCCGTGAATAAAGCCCGGCGCGAAAACCGCCGGGCCCGAGCCGAACGCGCCTTGCGCGAAACGCAAGACGACCAGCCATTCCAAGGTCGGCGCGTAGGCAGATAGCAGAGACGTGACGGCAAACAGGCCAAGCGACCAGACCAACAGCTTGTGGCGAGAGTACCTCGCCCCGAGTTCGCCGAAGGTAAGCAGTCCCACGAGCGTGCCCCCGGCATAGGCTGCAAGGACCATCTGCGCCAGTGCCGCAGTCCCGCCGAATGCCGTCGGCATGGCCGGAATTGCAGGCAGCACCAAGTCAGTCCCCGCGATTCCGAGGACGGTGCCGAATGAGATCAGCAGGAACATGACGGTTGGCGAAGCATTCACGGACATACCTGCCCATAACATGCAGACTTCGCTTGACCAATCGCACTTTGCTTATCGGTTTCACCACAAATCTTGATGGTACGCCGCAGATGCTCCGTCCGGAGCCCGCGTAGCGCTTCAGGGCAGCTGCAGCACGTCGGGGTGCTGCAGTGGTGCGTCCTTGATCCAGATCTCAGCGCCTTTACGCCCGGTGATCGCTTCGAGCGCCTCTCCTGCGGGCAACCGGCCCCAACTCTGCGGCTCCAGTTGCTCGCCCCTGGCTGCAAGGCCGCCGGAAAGGACGAGGAACTCGAGCCCACGGCGATTCTCGACGCCGACGGCTGAACCCGGCAGCCAGGTTTCTATCGACACGCGCTCTTTTCCGTCGTCGAACAGGACGCGCGCTGCCTCTACCCCCTCGCGCAACGGCGCTGATTCACCCTCTCCAGGGTGGCGAACGATTTGCGTGCCGTCGCCCTCACGATATTGCCAGAGCCGCACGAAGATCGTGCAGCCCTCCTTCGAGGCAGGTATATGCGAGGTGCCGGGCGGATTGCGGAAATAGCTGCCCGCAGGATAGTCGCCGTGCTCGTCCTCAAACGTCCCCTCGAGCACGAGGATTTCCTCGCCGCCGCTATGGACGTGGCGTGGAAAGGCGCTGCCCGGCGCATAGCGAACGATCGAGGTTGCGCGCGCAACTTCGCCGCCGATACGGTAGAGCATGCGGCGATCCACCCCTGCGGCGGGGCTTGGAACCCAGTCGAGTTTAGCCGAATGGACGATTACGGGTTTCGTCAGGTCTTCATTGATGCGCATCTGACAGGTCTCCCATTGCCACGACTATACGGAACTTCCCGTCACCGGACCTCATTTTTCTCAACAGTTCCGTGGCCCGCTTCAGCGGCATGGGATCAGCGCTGCAGCACCGGGGGAACGTAGTCGCGTGCCATGTCGATCGAGGCGGGACGCCCGGCGAGGAAAAGCTCGCCGACGCGCGGCGCGGTTTTCGCGATGACCTTGCCTGCCTTGATGACGAACAACCGGTTCGGTTTCAGCCTCAACGCCTCGGTCACGTCGGCGGCCTGCAGCACGACCAGGTCGGCCTTGCAGCCGGTCTCGAGGCCGTAACCTTCGAGCCCCATGGTCTTTGCCGAATTGACGGTGAGCGCGTCGAAGATCTTCCGCTTGTCGTCAATGCCGGCCATCTGCGCGACATGGATCGCCATATGGCCGACCTCCAGCATGTCGCCGGAGCCCATCGAGTACCAGGGGTCCATGACGCAGTCGTGTCCGAAGGAGACGTTGAGGCCGGCCGCCATCAGCTCGCGCACCCGCGTCATGCCTCGCCGCTTCGGATAGGTGTCGTGGCGGCCCTGAAGCATGATGTTGATCAGCGGATTGGGGATCACGTTGATCTCCGCCTCGGCCATCAGCGGGATGAGCTTCGAGACATAGTAGTTGTCCATCGAATGCATCGAGGTGAGATGCGAACCTGCCACGCGCCCCTTGAGCCCGAACCGCACCGTCTGGGCGGCGAGCGTCTCGATGTGGCGCGACAACGGATCGTCGGTTTCGTCACAATGCATGTCGACCGGCAGGCCGCGGTCGGCGGCGATCCGGCACAGCGCCTCGACGGAGCGGGCGCCGTCTTCCATCGTGCGCTCGAAGTGAGGAATGCCGCCAACGATGCCGATGCCCATATCGAGCGCGCGCTCGAGCGAGGAGACGCCATCGGGCGCGCGGTAATATCCGTCCTGCGGGAAGGCGACGAGCTGCAGATCGATATAGGGTGCGACCTTTTCCTTGACCTCGAGCAGCGCTTCGGCCGTCACGAGGCGCGGATCGGACGTGTCCACGTGGCTGCGAATATAGAGAAGGCCCTGGGTCACGGCGAGGTCGCAATAGCGAAGCGCTCGTTCGACGAGGGCTTCCTTCGTCAGCAGCGGCCGCAGCTCGCCCCAGAGCGCGATGCCTTCGAGCAGCGTGCCGGAGACGTTCATGCGCGGCAAACCGAGTGACAGCGTCGCATCCATGTGGAAATGGGGATCGCAGAAGGGCGGGCTGACCAGGCGGCCGGACGCGTCGATCTCCTCGCCGGCGGTCGTGGCTATCGACTTCTCGATGGCGGCGATCTTGCCGCCGGCAAGGCCGATATCAAAGCCCTGCCGGCCGTCCGGCAGGTTCGCATTGCGGATGATCAGGTCGAACATGGGTCAGTCCTTCGGGTTTAGCGCTCGCCGCGCCGGTAGGGTTGCATCAGCGCCTGCGGAACGCGGGCGCGCCGGGCCATGAGCGCCAGCGCTGCGATCGACATCAGATAGGGAATCATCAGGAAGATCTGATAGGGGACGACGCCGCTCAGCCGCGTCTGCAGGCGCAGTTGGAAGCCGTCGAACAGTGCAAACAGCAGCGCTCCGACGAGGGCGCGGCCGGGCCGCCAGGAGGCGAAGACGACGAGCGCTATGCAGATCCAGCCCCGCCCCTGCACCATGGTCGGGAAGAAGCTGTTGAAGGCCGAGAGCGTCAGGAAGGCGCCGCCGATGCCCATCAGCGCGCTCCCGACGACGACGGAACCAAAGCGGATCGCCATCGGGTTGATGCCTTGCGCCTCGGCGGCGTGCGGATTTTCCCCCGTCATGCGGATCGCCAGGCCTAGCGGCGTACGGAAAAGCATGTAGCCGAGCGCCAGCGCCAGCAGGATCGCCGCATAGGTCGGCGGCGTCTGCGTGAAGAGCGCCGGACCCAGGAAGGGGAGGGACGACAGCACCGGCACGTCGATCGGCTGGAACGGCTCGATCGTCGGCGGCGTACCCGCGACCGGTACCAACAGACGGAAGACGTAGTAGCTGAAGCTCGAGGCGAAAAGCGTCACCCCGAGGCCGGACACATGCTGCGACAATCCGAGCGTGACTGTCAGGCCCGCATGCAGGAGGCCGAAGATCCCGCCGGAGAGGCCCGCGACGAGAATGCCCGTCCACAGGTCGGCGCCGTTATAGACCGTAAGCCAGCCGATCATCGCGCCGAAGGTCATGATGCCCTCGATGCCGAGATTCAGGACGCCCGAGCGCTCGCACAGGAGCGCGCCGAGCGTGCCGAGGATCAGCGGCGTGGCGATGCGCAGGACGGCCGCCCAGAGGCCGGCGGAAGCGAAAATGTCGATGACGGCGTTCATCGGCGAATCCTGTACTGGGTGAAGAAGACCCCGGTCAGCATGCTGATCAGCGACAGGGCCACCGTGACATCGGCTATGTAGGAGGGGATACCCATGCTGCGGCTCATCCCGTCGGCCCCGACGAACATGACCGCCGTGAACAGGGCGGCAAGCACCACGCCCAGGGGGTGGAGATTGGCGAGCATGGCGACGACGATGCCGGAATAGCCGTAACCCGGCGACAGGTCCGTCGTCACATAGCCCTGCACGCCCATGACTTCGATAGCCCCCGCAAGGCCCGCGAGCCCGCCTGAAATGCAGGCCACCGTCACCAGGGTACGGCCGAGCGGCACGCCGGCGAACACCGCCCCGGCCGGATTGAGGCCGGCTGCTCGCGACTGCATGCCGAACACCGTGCGCGACTGAACGAGATGGACGGCGACGGCGAGGACGAGTGCGATCATCAGTCCGATATGGAGGCGGGACCGGGCGAAAAGCTTTGGCAGGACCGCCGCGTCGGCGACCGGTTGCGACTGCGGCCATCCGAAGCCCATCGGGTCCTTGAGCGGGCCGTCGATCAGCATGGAGACGAAGAGCACGGCGACGAAATTGAGGAGAAGCGTGGTCACGACCTCGTCGACGGAAAAGCGCAGCCTCAGCCAAAGCGGCACGAGCAGCAGGACGATGCCGGCTGCCGCGCCGACGACGAGAAGCAGCGGAATCTGCAGGGGCGAGGGGAGACCGCCGAAAAGGTGCGAACTGGCCGCGGCGACGGCAATCGCTCCGAGATAGAACTGACCCTCGGCGCCGATGTTCCAGAGCCTCGCCCGGAACGCGACCGCCGCGGCAAGGCCCGTTAGAATGAGCGGGCTTGCGCGGGTCAAGGTTTCGGTCGCCGAAAGCCGCGAGCCGAAGGCCCCGACGAGAATGCGCCAATAGGCCTCCATGACCGGGGCACCGGCGAGAGCGATGAGCAGGCCGGCCAACGCCAGCGCGCAAAGGATCGCAAGCACGGGTGTCGCGATCACCAGGGCGAGCGAACGATGTTCGCGTCGTTCAAAACGCATGCGGAACCTCGTGCTCTTCATTCCATTCGCCGGCCATCATCAGGCCGAGTTTCGTGGCACTGGCGCTGTCGGCGGCGGCTGGAGGCGAAAGCCGACCGTTGACGATGGCCTGAATGCGGTCGGCAAGCGCCATGACTTCTTCCAGGTCCTCGGAGATGAGGAGCACCGCGGTTCCCGCGCGCCGCGCTTCGAGCAGCCGCTCGTGCACCGCGGCGACAGCCCCCTCGTCGAGCCCGCGCGCCGGCTGCGCCGCAAGCAGGATGCGCGGTCGGTCGATCAGATTGCGCCCGAGGATGAGTTTCTGCATGTTGCCGCCCGAGAGCAGCCGCGTGCGTGTCGTCGGCCGGCCGCCGCGCACGTCGAAGGCATCGATGATCTGGCCGGCGAATGCCTGGCCGGACGGCCGATCGACGAGGCCGTAGCGCGAAAATCGCGGCAGGCGCTCGAGAACGGCGTTCTCCCAAATGGCCATTTCGCCGATCGCGCCTTCTTTGTTGCGATCTTCCGGAATGCGGCCGATCCCAGCCCGGACGGCGCCGTCAACCGTAAGGTCGCCGATCGGCTCGCCGAACAGCAGGAGTTCGCCCTTGTCGCGCCTGACCGTACCCGACAGGAGATGCGCCAGCGTCGTCTGGCCGTTGCCGGAAACTCCGATAATGCCGAGAATCTCGCCCGCGCGGAGGCTGAAATCGATGGACTTCAGCCGTTCCACCCCGTCGATGCTGACGCTCACATCCGCGACATCAAGCACCACCTCGCCGGGCGTCGAAGGCTCGCGCACGGGCCGGGCCACCTTGCGGCCGACCATCAGTTCGGCAAGCTCCGCCTTGTTCGTCTCTTTCGCAAGACGCTCGGCCACCTTGCGGCCGCCGCGCAGCACGACGATCCTGTCGGCCGCGGCCATGACCTCGTCTAGCTTGTGCGAAATGAAGATCAGCGAAAGCCCTTCGCGCGCCATGTCCTTCAGTGTCGAGAACAGCCGCTCGGCCTCCAGATTCGTCAGCACCGCCGTCGGCTCGTCGAGCACCAGGATATGCGCATCGTTGTAGAGCGCCTTCAGGATCTCGACGCGCTGCTGCTCGCCGACCGAGAGGTCGCCGACGCGCGCGTCCGGCTCCACCGTCAGACCGAACCGCTGGCAAATGCCGCGCAGTTTCCGCCGCGCCGCGCCGGTCCCGGATCGCAGCTGCCAGAGGCGTTCCGTGCCAGCCATGACGTTTTCCAGCACCGTCAGGTTGGGGGCAAGCGAGAAATGCTGATGCACCATGCCGATTCCGGCGCGGATCGCCGCGCGTGGCTTGCCCGCAGGGAGTTCGCGTCCCTCGACCAGCACCTTGCCGCTATCGGGCACATAATGGCCGAACAGGATGCTCATCAGCGTGGTCTTGCCGGCGCCGTTTTCGCCGAGGAGGGCGACGATCTCGCCCTTTCCGAGGCTCAGCGAGATGTCGTCATTGGCGAGATTGTCGCCGAAGCGCTTGCTGACGCTGCAAATGTCGAGAATGGCTTCGCTCATTCCGGAATTCCCGCGACGGCGAAACGGTGCTGCCAGCGGCCCTCTCTTTCCAGGCGCGCCGCAAGCTCGATGAGGAGGCGGTCGCCGCCCATGGGCGCCAGGATCTGCACCGGCAGCGGCAATCCGGCTTCATCCGCGCCGAATGGGAGCGTGAGGGCCGGAAAACCGGTGGCATTGGCGAGTGCGGCAAGTGGCGCAAACGCCGTCATGCGGCGAATCTGAAGGTCGATATCGTCGTGGTCGAAAGGAAAGGATCCGATAGGAAGGGGTGCCGATGCAAGCATGGGCGTCAGGATACAGTCTACGTAGTCGAAAAGCGACCAGACCGCATGGCTCGCATGGACGGCGTCGTCAAGCGTCGCCCAGAGCGCGGTCGCCTCGAGTCGCGTCCCATGGCTGACAAAAGCCTGCGTCAGCCGTTCGGCGCGTCCGGCATCGAGACCGGCGGAAACGACGAAATTGGCGAGGTTGACGGCGACGATGTCGCGCAGGACCCGACCGCTCGCGGCAATGCCCGCAGCGAACGCGTCCCAACGCATCGCAACGATGCTGTGGCCGTCTCGCTCCAGCGCCCGCGCTGCCTCTTCGACGGCCTCGCTGCGCGCCGGTTCGGTCGGGTATTGGCCGCCGGTCTCGAGAAGAAGGCCGACACGTAAGGGGCCGGACGGGGAGGGGGCGAACCACGGATCGGCAAACGGCCCCCTGGCGCGTCCGGCTGCCGCGTCGAAGATCGCCGCCAGATCACGGACGGAGCGGCACAGCGCAAGCTCACCGGCAATGCCGCCGAGATGATTGCCGAAGGATGGTCCAGCCGCGATCGCACCCCGGCTCGCCTTGAGGCCGAAGAGACCGCAACATGCCGCGGGGACGCGGATCGACCCGCCCGCATCGGTCGCATGGGCGATCGCCACGATGCCGGCGGCAACGGCAGCCGCGGCCCCGCCGGAAGAGCCGCCGGGCGTCCGGCCAGGATCGAGGGGGTTGCGGCAGATCGGCCCGGCCGCAGGTTCGCTTGCGAGCGACAGGCCCATTTCGGGCACCGTGGTCAGTCCAAAGAAGCAAAGGCCTGCTCCGCGGAGCCGCGCTGCCAGTTCGCTGTCTTCCGAGACGGCGGCACGGCGCTCGAGCATGTTCGATCCGGCAGCAACCGGAAGGCCGGCGAAGGGGCCGCCCAGATCCTTGGCAAGGCTCGGGACGCCGAGAAACGGTGCGGCCTGCCCGCCGCCAGGCAAGTGGCGCAGGCGGGCGTCCGCATGTTCGGCGGCCGTTCGTCCGAGCGTCGGGTCGAGATGGACGATTGCGCCTATTTCTGCCGATCGGCCGGCCGCCGCAAGGGATGCTTCCATCGCTTCGGAAGCGGTGAGGCGGCCCGTTCGGATCGCCTCACCCAGAGAGATTGCATCGCCTGCCATAGACAAGCCGACTACTTCGGCTCGCCCGTGATGCGCGGAACCTCGAAGGCGCCGGATTTGATCTCGGCGCGCTTTGCTTCCATCGCCGCTTCGGCATCCGCCGGGGCGACGCCCTTGACATAGGCAATGTCGCTGCCGCCTTCCTTGAGCAGGCCGAAGGCTGTGTAGTCCTTGCCGACCGGCTTGCCGGCGGAGACGTCGGCAATTGCCGCGTTGAGGATAGGGCGGAAGCCCCAGAGCGCGTTGGCGAAGACCGTGTCGGGATAGCGCGGCGTGTAGTCGATCAGCGAACCCACGGATTTGAGCCCGCGTTCCTTCGCTGCATCGGCGGTGCCGATGCGCTCGCCGAAGAGAATGTCGGCGCCGGCGTCGATCTGGGCGAGGCCCGCTTCGCGCGCCTTCGGCGGGTCGAAGAAGGTACCGATGAAGGTGACGAGGTGCTTGGCATCGGGATTGACGGCCTTCACGCCCGCAGCGAAGGCGTTGATCAGCATGTTGACTTCCGGGATCGGCATGGCGCCGACGGAGCCGACGACGTTCGACTTCGTTATCTTGCCGGCGAGCATGCCGGCAAGATAGGCACCGTCGTGGTTCCAGGTGCCGAAAACGCCGAAATTGTCGCCCGATTCCTTGCCGCTCGAGCCGAGGACGAAGGCGGTCTCCGGATAGTCTGCGGCGACTTCGCGGGCCTGCTTTTCAACGGCATAGGCTTCGCCGATGATGAGCTTTGCACCCTGCTCGGCATATTCGCGCATCGCGCGGGGATAGTCCGTGCCGGAAACGCCTTCGGAGAAGACGTATTCGATCACGCCTTCCGAGGCCGCATCCTGCAGCGCCTTGTGCAGGACCGAGTTCCAGGCGTTTTCGACAGGGGAGGCGTGAATACCGGCAACCTTAACCGGCGTGCTGGCGCGCACGCCCGGCGCAAAAGCGCTCACGCCAAGCGCCAAGCCCGACGCAAGCACATTGCGCCGGCTCATCATCAGATCTCTTGCCATGGATGGTGTTCCCCATTTTTACCAATTGGTAGAATCTTTATTTTGTACAAAGCTTTGTCAAGCAGTGCGGGTGAATAGAAAAGCGGCAATGGGCGACTTTTCAGGGGATCGCGGATGACGGTCATCGATGCCCTGAGCCGCTCGAGCTACGGGCCTCGCGGAACAAGCCCCATGTGCGTTCGTTTTCCACCTTGCCAAGAAGCAGAGACTGAAGTGAAACAGGAAGCCTCCGTGTGCCGCTGCACATGTGAGGCTTCCTTGTGCGGGGCGCGGTCGAGTCCCCTAACCCGGAGCTGTCCATGGAAGAATTCATCCTGTTCGCATTGGTCGGCTTTCTCGCACAGGTGATCGATGGCGCTCTCGGGATGGCCTACGGCGTCATCTGCTCGACGGTGCTTCTTGCCTTTGGCGTGCCGCCTGCCCAGGCGTCGGCGTCAGCCCATGCGGCGGAATTGTTCACCACTGCCGCTTCCGGATCGGGTCATCTCTATCACCGCAACATCGATTGGAAGCTGTTCTGGCGGCTCATTCCATTCGGCATCGCCGGTGGAATGCTGGGTGCCTTCGTCGTGACCTCGTTTGACGGAGATCAGGTCAAGCCTTTCGTCACGGCCTATCTTGCAGTGATCGGAGCCTGGCTGCTTTACCGCTCCTTCATCGCATTCCCACAAACCCGGTCAAGCTGAGGATCGTGGCACCGCTCGGCGCAACCGCGGGGTTTCTGGATGCCGCGGGCGGCGGCGGATGGGGGCCCGTCGCCACCACCGGTCTGCTCGGCGCAGGCGGACAGCCGCGCTTCGTCATCGGGACCGTCAATGCGAGTGAGTTTCTGATCGCACTTTCAGTGTCTCTGAGCTTCCTGGCCACGGTTCTAACCGGTCACTGGGAACAGGCTGGCGATTTCCGCGACCATCTTACATCCATCGGCGGGCTGATCGCGGGCGGCGTGCTTGCCGCGCCCTTTGCAGGATGGGTGGTCAAGGCACTGCGAGAGAAAACGCTTCTGCGGCTCGTCGGATCTTTGATCACGCTGCTGGCCGGTTATCAGACGCTCGAACTTACCGGGTATTTCTGAACCCCGGTTTTTTCAGATTGCATAAAGTTCGATCGGCCTCTCAAAGCCCTTGAGAGAGTATTTTCGGCCCTCGCTGGCCGCCGTTTGGCTCTGCGCGCGCTCGCAAACGGCTTTGGTCACCAGGATTCGCCCCGCCTCGGCGGCGGACTGGGCCCGAGCGGCAGTATTCACAACCGTTCCGATAGCGGTCAGGTCGCGGTGGGATCGGCCGAACTCTCCGAAGCTGGCCTCACCGGTGTCGATGCCGATGCCGACACCGAGCTCACTTCCGTCCAGGCCGGCACCCTCCGCCAGGCGAACCTCACGGCGCAATTGGCATCGGCGCTGGATCTCCCGTGCGGCAAGTACGGCGCGCTCGGCGTGATCCGGGTGGGGAATCGGAAAGTTGAAGATTGCCATGATCGCGTCCCCGACCGTCTTGTTGAGAAGGCCGTCGAACTCCCAAATCGCCGCGGCACATTCATCGTAGAAATCATCCAGCAGCGACGAAACACTATCGGCCGAAAGCGACTGCGAAAGCGCCGTATAGCCTCGCAGATCTGCAAAAAGCACGGAGACGTCAACGGTGATCTTGCGGGCTTTCATCACGCGCGTGAACATGAGTTCGCAGATCGTGCAGGTATTCGGGTTCATTCGGCTCGGGCGGATGCCAAAGGCGCGGAAGGGAATGGAAGCCGGCCCGCGCAGGGGCACCGGAATACGCATCTGCTCCCAGCATCCCTTGCAAATCCTGGATTGAGACATGTTGCCGCCGCCCTGTTTGCGTGACGCGCTGCGACTCTCGCATATATGGGCCACAAAATCTCTCGAAAACCCTTGCGGTCCGTAACTGAGACCGCGATGGTCCGTTAACCTTCGGACAGTTCTTCGGCCGTGGCCGCTATGGGTGCATTCCACAAGGAATTGTTGACGTATTTGAAAGCAAGGATGCTGACAATTGAGGCGACTATAACTACAATGACGATACGCATGAAGATTTACCAGGTTCGTTGCCACGCCGAGGAACTCTCCCGGAGACCTCGTTGTTCCAGCACATCCGGTTCGGCGGGAACTCCAACCGACTAACCGAGAACTAATTCACGGATAAGCCCGACTGACGAAAACCGGTGCTGCCTCTTCGGCGGCAGCCGACGGCTCTCACCGGTCCGGCCGACCGGGATCTCCAACAGCCTTTCCTCAACGAACCTGTGTTTGCGCGACAGGCAGATAGACTTTGGAGCCGGCGCGCTCTCCACCACTCAAGGAACCCCCGACCAGCAGATAGGCTGATATTCCGAGGACCGACAACAGCAGAATGCTTACGGGCAGTCCCGTTGAGGCGTGATGTTCCGGTTCCTGATAATTCCATCCAGTCATTCGAACGTACTCCACTCCACACAAAGTGAGAACGAGCCACCGATGCAGCAGTTCCTGCAACGATGGTTGAACCTGGGTAACGATGTTCGAGGCGTTGTAACGAGCCGGCATTATACCATGCCGTCGCTGCCGCGGAGGGGTTATTAGCGGGGTATCATTCCGCCATGTTCACCGGCCGTTCCTAGCTATTTCAGGCGTGGCTCGGGCTAGAGCGGGATGAGGAAAAGTGTGTCCGGTTTGCGGCCGCTTGGGATGCGGACGCATTTGCCGAAGCCATTCACCAGATCACGTCGTAAAGAGTAATAAAGACGATCATTCCAATGCAGAGTGCTGGCGTCGACCTGATCGCGAAATCGACGGGATTGAATTGGTATCCGAAGCTTTCAACATAGGATTTCATTGGTTTCCTCCCGGTGAGCTGTCTGGAATCGAGACGGTTTGGCGAACGGACCACCCGCTTCCTTCGGAAGCGTGATTTGTGCAAGGCTCGCTCAGAGCCCGCGGAGCAGGTTCGACTCCATGGCAGCACGAACAAGTGCCGCCATATTCTCCATCAGCAGCAGAGAAAGCTTTGCGCCTCTATGGAGTCGATCGATGATCGGAGAGATGGGGTAGGATCTTGGAGCCAAGCCCGTCAATGAGTAGCCATTAACTGTTGGGCCATAAATATGGCGAAACCAAGATTTGCTCAGTTATTCCTGAAGAGATTCCGGGGCACTGAGGGAAGTTTTGTAAACGCCTCGAGATTTTTCTTTCTCACTGAATCCCCCTCCTCAATATTTTCTTTTTCCGATACGCATGGGTGTTTTTCTCTGCAGCTCTCGGATTTGATTTTTACTTGGCTGGACTGTCGCACTTCCTCCCGCGGCAGGCTTTTTCGTTTCTGTCAGGCCGCAGCTTCAAAGCGCCAGGGCGAGCTGCGGCCCGATCCGATCGGCCACGGGATCGAGAGACGAGAGCGTCACCCCGAGCAATCGAATGCCTTTGGCGGCGGGAAAGATCGGTGACAGCAGCAGGTCCACGATCTCGCCCATTTCGGCGGCGCTCGCAATCGGCGCAACGATGGTCTTGCTTCGGGTGATCTGCGTGAAATCTGCCCACTTCACCTTCAGTGTCACGGTCTTGCCGCGAATGCCGCTGGCTTCACAATAGTGCCAGACCTTGTCGATCAAAGGCTTGAGGCCCGCGCGGGCCGCCTCAAGATCATGAACATCCTCTCGAAACGTATCCTCGGCGCCGATCGATTTCCGGATGCGGTCGGGCTTGACCTCACGCTCGTCGATGCCGCGGGCGATCCAGTAAAAATACGGCCCCGACTTGCCGAAGTGCTGTTGCAGGAAGGCGAGATCACGGGATTTGAGGTCGGCGCCGGTTTCGATGCCGAGCCGTTTCATCTTCTCCGCCGTCGCGGGTCCGACGCCGTGAAATTTCTTGACGGGAAGCGCCTGCACGAAATCTGGGCCGTGCTTCGGCGTGATGACGAACAGCCCATCGGGCTTGCGCTGGTCCGAAGCGATCTTCGCAAGGAACTTGTTGTAGGATACGCCGGCGGATGCGGTGAGCTGCGTCTCGGCCCGGATCCTGGCGCGTATCTGTTCCGCGACCTCGGTTGCGAGCTGCATGCCTTTCCGGTTCTCGGTAACGTCGAGATAGGCTTCATCCAGCGACAAAGGTTCGATCAGCGGCGTGTATTCGGCAAAGATCGCGTGAATCTGCCGCGAGACGGCCCGGTAGACGTCGAAGCGGTGCGGAACGAAGATCAGCTCCGGACATTTGCGCTTGGCCGTCACCGACGGCATAGCCGAGTGAACGCCGAATTTGCGAGCCTCGTAGCTCGCGGCCGCGACCACGCCGCGCGCCTCCGGATACCCGACTGCGACCGGTTTGCCTCGAAGCTCCGGATTGTCGCGCTGCTCCACCGAAGCATAAAATGCGTCCATGTCGATATGGATGATTTTCCGCACGCGAGCAAAAGTGGAGGAGGCAGGTGCCCCTCCACTCCTTTCATCTTCCTCCGGCTCCGCTGGCATCATTTCCTCTCGCTATAGCGCTGTCTATCCTATCCGAACCTCCCATGCTTGCTTAGCCGTAAAGTTACGCGGGGTAGATGCCCTTGGCATGTTCTAGCTGACTTCCGGAAGCTTCTCGATCAGCTTGTCGAGCGTGATCGGATACTCCCGTACCCTTATGCCGGTCGCATTGTAGATGGCGTTCGCGACAGCTGCCGCGACACCGCAGATCCCGAGCTCGGCAATACCCTTGGCCTTCATCGGCGAGGACATCGGATCCGTCTCTTCCAGGAAGACGACCTCCTGGTGCGGGATGTCGGCGTGCACCGGCACCTCGTAGGCGGCGAGATCGTGATTGACGAAGAAGCCACGCTCCTTGTCGACGACGAGTTCCTCGGTCAGCGCGCCGCCGACCCCCATTGTCATCGCGCCGATCACCTGGCTGCGTGCCGTGATCGGATTGAGGATCCGGCCGGCGGCGCAGACCGCCAGCATTCGCCGGATCCGTGTCTCTCCTGTCGCAACGTCGACTGCGACCTCGACGAAATGAGCTCCGAAGGTGGATTGCTGATGGGTTTTGGTGAGGTCGCCGAATTCGATGAGATCCTCAGCGACGAGCCCCTCATCGCCGGCAGCTTGCGCGAGCGGCATTCGGCGGTCGCCCGACCGGACTTCCCCGTCTGCGAAGACAAGGTCGTCGGTGGTGTTGAAGCCGAGCTTCTGCGCCACGGCTTCCCGCAGCTTGGCGCAGGCGGCGTATACGCCGGCCGTGGAGCAGTTTCCTCCGAACTGCCCGCCGGAACCCGAGGAAACAGGGAAGCGCGAGTCTCCCAGGCTGACGGCGACCTTCTCGATCGGCACACCGAGCATTTCAGCCGCCGTCTGGGCGATGATCGTGTAACTGCCCGTACCGATATCGGTCATATCGGTCTCGACCGTGACGATGCCCTCGCGGTCGAGCCGGACGCGGGCCCCCGATTTCAGCACAAGATTGTTGCGAAACGCCGCCGCCACTCCCATGCCGATCAGCCAGTTTCCTTCGCGCCGAGCACCGGGTTGCTTGCTCCGGTCTTGCCAGCCGAAGCGCTCCGCGCCCGTGCGCAGGCAGCCGACGAGATTGCGCTGCGAGAAGGGCCGTTCGGGATTCTCCGGATCGACCTGGGTGTCGTTGATGATGCGGAATTCGACGGGGTCGAGACCCAGCCTCTCGGCCATCTCGTCGATGGCGATCTCCAGAGCCATCATGCCTGGCGCCTCGCCGGGAGCGCGCATCGCGTTTCCTTCGGGAAGATCGAGGGTGGCAAGCCGCATGGCGGTCATCCGGTTCGCTCCGGCATAAAGTAGACGAGTCTGCTGGACGGCCACTTCGGGACCACCGCCCGGAAGGTCACCGGACCAGCTTTCATGCGCGATCGCCGTGATCTTGCCGTCGCGTCCTGCACCGATCCGGATCCTCTGAATCGTCGCTGGGCGATGCGTGGTGTTGTTCATCAGGAAAGGGCGGGGGAGGGCGACCTTAACGGGGCGCTTGGCTTCACGTGCGGCAAGCGCGGCCAACACCGCATCCGCGCGCAGGAACAGCTTCACCCCGAAGCCTCCGCCGATGAACGGCGACATGAGATGCACCCTGTCCTTGTCGATCCCAAGCGTCGTCGCGAGATCGGTCCGCCACCAGTCGATCATCTGGCTCGATGTCCAGACCGTCAGGTCGTCGCCGCTCCACGCGGCAATGGAAGCGTGCGGCTCCATCATGGCATGCGACTGGTCCGGGGTGGTATAGACCTGGTCGAGCTTGACGGGAGCTGCCTCGAAGGCGGCATCGAAGTCGCCCGCTCCGGAGTCTTCTTCGCCTTCCGGCTTGACGGCGCTGTCCTTGGCCGCGGCCAGATCGAAAGCGCCTTTTTCCTCGGCATAATCGACCTTGACGAGCGCCGCGGCGGCGCGGGCCTCCTCGAATGTTTCGGCGACCACGACGGCGATGGCCTGGTGGTAGTGCTGGATCTCGGTGCCACCGAAGAGCTTGGCGGTGTTGTATTTACCCTTCTTCAGTTCCCCGACGCCATCGGTGGTGACGACCGCGATCACACCGGGAGCATTTCTCGCGGCGGCGACATCCATCGACCTGATCCGGCCCTTGGCGATTGCCGAACCGACGATATAGCCATAGGCATAGCGGTTATTCGGATCATGCCACTCATAGGCATAAATTGCTTTGCCGGTGGTCTTGAGCGGACCGTCGATGCGGGGGATGGGCTTGCCGATTACCTTGCCCCGGTCGATCGGGTTCGTCGTTGCTGGTGTATCGAATTTCATTGTCTTATCCCTTCGCTTCGACGAGGACGGCGCTCAGCGCGCGTTCCACGAGCGTGAGCTTGAAGGCGTTCTGTTCAGTCGGGCGGGCGCCGGCAAGAAGCTTGGCGGCGACCGCCTTTGCTCCGTTCGCCATCTCCTTGTCGGCCGCCTCGTCACGCCATGGTTTCGGCGCGATGCCGCCGAGCGCGACATGGCCGGTTCCGTCCGGCTGCACGACGGCGCCGACGGAGACGAGCGCAAATGCGTAGGAGGCCCGGTCGCGAACCTTGCGATAGATCTGCTTGCCGCCGGCCGGCTTCGGCAGGACGACCGCGGTGATCAATTCGCCCCGCTCGAGGACATGTTCGATATGCGGCGTGTCCCCCGGCAGGCGATGGAGATCGGCGATCGGGATGCTGCGCGTCGTGCCGTCGGCTCGCACGGTCTCCACGACGGCGTCGAGGGCGCGCATGGCGACCGCCATGTCGCTCGGATGGCTGGCGATGCACGCATCGCTGGCGCCAACCACCGCAAGCTGGCGGCTGAAGCCGGCCAGCGCCGAGCAGCCGCTGCCCGGCTGCCTTTTGTTGCACGGCTGGTTGGTATCGTAGAAATACGGACAGCGGGTGCGTTGAAGCAGGTTGCCGGCCGTCGTCGCCCTGTTGCGCAATTGTCCCGATGCCCCTGCGAGCAGGGCGCGCGACAGAAGGGCGTAATCGCGGCGGACCCGTTCGTCGGCGGCAAGATCCGTATTGCGGACGAGGGCACCGATACGCAGCCCCCCTTCCGGTGTTGCTTCGATCCTGTCCAGTGCCAGTCCGTTGACATCGACCAGATGTGTCGGTGTCTCGATCTCCAGCTTCATCAGATCCAGGAGATTGGTGCCGCCGGCGATGAATTTCGCGCCATCCGTGGTGGCAGCGGCCCGGGCCGCGGCCTCGACCGACGAGACGCGTTCGTAGCTGAAAGCTCTCATGCCTTCCTCCCCGCGACTTCGGTGATGGCTTCGACGATGTTCGAATAGGCGCCGCAACGACAGATGTTGCCGCTCATGCGCTCGCGGATCTCGACGGGCGTTATTTCGGCCGGCGCCGTAAGATCCACCGTCACATGGCTTGGAATATTGGCCTTGATTTCATCGAGCATGGCAACGGAGGAACAGATCTGGCCGGGCGTGCAGTAGCCGCACTGGAATCCGTCGTGCTGGACAAAGGCGGCCTGCATCGGATGGAGGTTTTCGGGCTGCCCCAATCCCTCGAGCGTGGTGATGCTGTCGCCCTCGTGCATGACGGCGAGCGTCAGGCAAGAGTTGACTCGGCGACCGTCGATGAGAACCGTGCACGCTCCGCACTGACCGTGATCGCATCCCTTCTTGGTGCCCGTCAAATGCAGATGCTCGCGCAGCGCGTCGAGGAGGGACGTGCGGTTATCGAGCTGAAGCTCCCGGCGTTCTCCGTTCACCGTGAAAGTGACCTTCGTGCTCTGGGGTGCGGTGGAGACATTGGTCTGCGCGTGACCGAGCGAGTGTGCGCTCACCACTGTCACGGTAGCGGCCGAGGCGGCGAGCAGGTCGCGCCGCGAGATTTCAAGTGCGCCAGGACTTTGCATATCCAGCTCCATGTCTTGATGATGAAAGGTCTAGGACGAAGCGGCTAAGCCGCGAACGCGCAACAACCGAGCGCGGGAATTGATCCCGCCGGCGCATTCACAAGTGAGTTAGGGCGGAGAGCGCGTGTGACTACCATCGCGATGCCGATAATGCCTGTGAACCGATTGATGAATGGCGGTACTGGATCAGGCGCCTTCACAGGCAGAGGTGACTTGACGAAAGGCAAATCATGTAACAAACATTGTTACATGATTTGGGAGAACCGCACGATGAAATCTCCGAGCGTCGATAGTCCAGCTTTTACCGCCGCCCACGCCAGTTCCTACGTCGAAGGGACGTTGAGAAAAGTACCGGGGCTGGCCGCTCTGCATCGCATGACATCGATGTTGGTCGCGGAACGTGCACCGGCGCAGGCGCGGGTTCTGGTGCTCGGCGCCGGCGGCGGCATGGAGCTCAAAGCGCTAGCCGACGACAATTCAGGTTGGCGTTTTTGCGGCATCGACCCGTCGGCGGACATGCTTCGCGTCGCAGAACAGACGGTGGGGCCCCATCTGCCGCGTGTCCATCTGCAGCAGGGCTACATAGACGAGGCACCGGAGGGGCCGTTCGACGCGGCGGTCTGCCTGCTCACGCTCCACTTTGTTGATCGCCCTCATCGCCTCGACACACTCGAACAGATTCGCCGCCGCCTGGTGCCAGGCGCTCCGTTCGTCGTCGCGCATATCAGTTTCCCGCAATCGGAACCCGAGCGCTCGACCTGGATCGCCCGTCACGTCGCGTTCGGCGGAACAGCCTCCGGCGATGCTGAAAGTGCAAGGCAGGCGATCGCGACGAAGTTATCGGTTCTCTCGCCCGAGGAGGACGAGGCGGTGCTTCGCAAGGCGGGCTTCTCGGATGTTCGCCTGTTCTATGCGGCGATGACCTTCAGGGGCTGGGTAGGATACGCCTGAATTCTCGACATCCTGAGCGCTCATGGTTTGCCCGTCCGGCTCCCGCGATAGAAGATCATACCGCCGTGATGCAGAACGCCGTCGATAAAATTTCCATCCGCTGTAAAGCCGGTATCGTCCCAATAATCGATATGCGTGCCCGTCACTTGGTAGCGTCCCTCATAGGCCCGTTCACGCGTACCGCGGGCCTCGACATAGCGACCGTTCGGCAGGAGCTCGTGGCGGATGTAACTGTCTTCTGTGACCCAAAGGCCGACATAGGGGTGATTGGTCTGCATTTCGGATTCCTCGGCTTTTACGGATTGGCTCAGGAGTGCGGCGGTCATCAAGGTCGAAGCGATCAGCAGCTTGCGGCCGCCGCCGGCGAGGCGATCTGTCAATAAGGAAAAGATCATGGAATATCCCTTTCGTCAGGGGGACGCGGGAAAGCGTCCCGGGAACGGTTCGCGCCGGTTCAATTGCTCGATGCGGTCGGCCTGATCGTGATCTCGGTGGTGTCCACGCTCTGCGGAGCCTCGATCACCTGCCGGACCGCACGGGCTATGTCGGCGGGCTGAAGCGCGATGGCGCGATAGGCGTCCATTGCCGCCACGGTCTCCTTGTGGGTGATGGTTGCAGCAAGTTCGCTCTCGACGACGCCGGGATTGACGCAGGTGACGCGGACATTGGTACTCTCCTGGCGCAGCCCGTCCGATATCGCGCGGACTGCGAACTTCGTTGCGCAATAGACCGCGGCTGTGGGTACGACCGACAGCGCTCCGATAGAGCCGATATTGATGATCTGCCCGCTGCGCTGTGCCTCCATGATCGGCAATACGGCCGCGATGCCCCAAAGCACGCCCTTTATGTTCACGTTGATCATGCACTCCCACTCGTCCAGCTTGACGGCGGCAAGCGGCGAGAGCGGCATGACGCCGGCATTGTTCACCAGAACGTCGATGCGTCCCCATCTGTCGACCGCGGCCTGCGCAAAGGCCGCCACGGAGTGACGGTCGGTCACGTCCAGTACCTGCGCCTGGGCGGTTCCTCCTGCGTCTCGAATCTCCGCGGCGACGGCCTCGATACGGGCCTGGCGGCGTGCACCCAGCAATATTTTCGCACCCGCGGCGCCAAGCTCCCGAGCGATGCCCTCGCCGATGCCGCTGGAGGCGCCCGTGATCAGAATGACCTTGTCCATGTTGTACTCCGTCCTTTGATTTGCACGGAGAAGATGGACTTCAATGACTGTCGCCGGTATCCATCGATCACTGAACTCAATGGTTAGCAGTACTCTACAATGAAAATAGACATGAACCTTCTGCCGCTCTTCCTGGCCGTCGCGGAGGAGGACAACTTCCGCGCTGCCGCGGATCGCCTCGGTGTGACCCGCTCGGCTGTCAGCCAGGGAGTTCGGCGGCTCGAAGATGCCTTTGGAACGACGCTCGTCACCCGCACCACGCGTTCAGTTCGCCTGACCGGAGCGGGGGAGCGTCTGCGCGAGGCTCTGTCGCAGCCCTTGTCGGATATTGGGGCGGCGCTCGATCGGGTAGCGGGTGAGGATGAGCCCCGCGGTCTTTTGCGGATCGCCGTCACCTCGATCGCCGAGCAATTCCTTTCCGGTCCGCTCATCGCTTCCTTTGCTCAGACCCATCCGAAGGTGACGATAGACATCACCGTCACGGACGAGGAGTTCGACATCGTGGCCGCCGGGTTCGACGCGGGCGTCAGGCTTGGCGAGGTGATCGAGCAGGACATGATCGCGGTGCCGCTGACGGGCGATCAGCGCGAGCTGGCCGTTGCCGCCCCCGCCTATCTTGCAGTCCACGGCACGCCGGCGCACCCGCGTGAGCTCGTCCATCATCGCTGCATAGGCTGGCGGCGAGCGCCGAATGTCGCGCCCTACAGGTGGGAATTCGAGGAGAATGGTGTTCCCTTCGATGTGGCGGTCGAGCCCCAGATCACCACCAATGACCTGCGCTTCATGCTCCGCTCGGCACTCTGCGGGGCCGGGATCACCTTCGCAACGGAAGAAACCTTCCGCCCGTTCGTGGAAACCGGTGACCTTGTTCCGCTGCTGCAGGATTTCCTGCCGCCGTTCCCCGGCTTCTTTCTTTATTTCCCTCAGCGCCGCAACATGGCACCAAAGATGCGAGCTTTGATCGAGCATATAAGGCGGTGGCGATAGCCGACGCTTCCGGCGCAGCGTCGAAGGTCATGATCACGCTCGGCCCGAACTCCTTATATTTTCTTTATGCGGCTGCCAAATCATCGCAATCGATAATTGACGCGGCGCGGCTCATCATCCGGATCTTTGGGCCCGCTGTTACTTCCGGTCGTCGCGCCAGATGCGTTCCACAGCAATGAAAGTAAACGACGCCGACCAGGCAATCAGAACGAGCCCGTTCAAACCTTCCAGACCGGCGAGAATTCGCATGTCGCCTGTCGCGTAGACATCGCCGAAGCCCATTGTACTGTAGCAGGTCAGCGAGAAATAGAAGAAGTCTGTGGCGTTTGAGCCCGACAGTCCTTCGAGTGAGCCGAACTCGGGATGATAATGCATCCAGGCAAAGGCCAGAGCGTAAAGGCCGACGCCGAAGAGGTGAGCCATAAAGGCCGACCCGAGAAAAACGACCATTTCAGCTCGTTTGGAAAGCACCTTGCGTCGACGCAGGATCGCTACGCCGGTCATGATTTCAAAATGAGTGGCGCTTGTCACGATGATGAGTGCGGCGGAAAGCAGGCAGACCAACACAATCCCTGGCACTATCAACCTCGCCCTGTGCTTGCCGCAGTATGATCGGCGCCTCAAACGCACCAACTCGACTCGGCGACGCTGGTACAACCACCATAGCAGGACATCGTACGGATTGGGAGTTTCGGTCTGTCGGTCCCGTCCCAATGTGCCGTTGCCGAGACCGACGGTGGGCAATAGGGGAGTACAGGACAATGCATCGCGGGAATTCGGCGCGGTCCGTCGAGCATTTCCTTATTTCCTCTACTAGGAACCCCTGCGAAGCGCCGCCAGAGGACAGCCAGTGCGATGACCATCACGCATTGCTGAACTCTACTGCCACATGGTGCGCATCCGGGCCGCGACATCGATGCGGATCTGCTTTGCGCTGCGCTCGGAGGCATTGGGGCTGGCGACGGGCCAGGTTGCGCTCTCGAAGAACTGAAGCAATGTCGCGGGGATAAAGCGTGTGCGGCTCGCGTAGACATGGCGGTCACCCTGCGCGTGCTGACCGCCGGTGAAGAAGCGTTGCGGCACCATCAGCGTCAAACTGTCCTTGGCGCGCGTCATGCCGACATAGAGAAGTCGCCGCTCCTCTTCCAGCTCGTGGCTGGTGCCTGTGGCCAGATCTGACGGAATGCAACCGTCGACGACGTTGAGCATGAAGACGGAGCGCCATTCCTGCCCCTTGGCCGAATGGATGGTCGACAGGATCAGATAGTCCTCGTCGAGCAGCGGTACGCCGGCCTGGTCGCTCGTCGCGTCCGGCGGATCGAGCGTCAGCTCGGTGAGAAAGCGCTCGCGGCTCTGATAACCGGCGGCGATCTGCTCGAGTTGCACGAGGTCGGCCCGGCGCGTTTCGGCATCCTCGTGTATTCGTTCGAGATGCGGTTCGTACCATATCCGCGCAATCTCGATTTCCATCGGCCATGCGGGTTTGCGCAGGGCCTGCAGCAACTCGATCAGGGACAGCCAGTCCGAGCCGCTCCTCGGCGGGGCGGGGACTTCCCCAAGCGCCATCAACGGCTCGGGGTCGGTTGCGATCGTGTCCAGGATCTTGCCTGCGGTCTGCGGGCCGACGCCCGGCAGCATCTGCAGGAGCCGGAAGCCTGCGACGCGGTCACGGGGGTTCTGTGCAAAGCGCAGGACAGCCAGCATGTCCTTCACGTGAGCGCTGTCGAGGAACTTCAGTCCTCCGAACTTTACGAAGGGGATGTTGCGGCGGGTCAGTTCCACTTCGAGGGGGCCGCTGTGGCTCGAGGTGCGGAAGAGGACGGCCTGCTGTTTGAGGAGCATTCCGGATTCGCGATTGGCAAGCACCTGCTCGACGATGCAGTTCGCCTGATCGGCCTCGTCCCTCACCGTCAGCAGCTTCGGACGTTCAGCCGACTCGCGATCCGTCCAGAGGTTCTTGGTGAAGCGTTCCCGCGCCAGATCGATGACCCCGTTGGCGGCCGCGAGGATCGGCTGGGTCGAACGGTAGTTGCGGTCGAGCGTGACGATCTCGGCCGGCGGCGAGAACTGCTTCGGAAAATCCAGAATGTTGCGGACCGTCGCCGCCCGGAACGAGTAGATCGACTGCGCGTCGTCGCCGACGACCGTCAGGCCGCGCCCGCCGGGCTTCAGGGCCAGCAGCACTGAGGACTGGAGTCTGTTGGTATCCTGATATTCGTCGACGAGGACATGGTCGAAGCGGTTGCCGATATCGTCGGCCAGGGAGGGATCGCTGACCATCTGCGCCCAATAGAGAAGCAGGTCGTCGTAGTCGAGGACGTTCTGCGCCTGCTTGGCCTCGACATAGCCGGCAAACAGCTCCTTCAACTGCTGTTCCCAGCCGGACACCCACGGGTACCAAGTGCGGAGCACTTCGTTCAGCGGCATTTCCGCGTTGACTGCCCGCGAATAGATCGCCAGACAGGTGCCCTTGGCCGGAAACCGGCTTTCCATCTTCGAAAAGCCGAGTTCGTGCCGCATGAGGTTGATCAGGTCGGCGCTGTCCTCGCGGTCGTGAATGGTGAACTCCGCATTCAGCCCGATCTGTTCGGCATAGATTCTCAGCAGCCGTGCGCCGATACCGTGAAATGTGCCCGCCCATGAAAGAGCGTCGGTCGTCGTTGCGGAACTGGGACCGAGCACCTGTGCGCAGATGCGCCCGACGCGGCGCGACATCTCGGCCGCGGCCCTTCGCGAGAAGGTCATCAGGAGAATGCGGCGCGGATCGGCGCCGTTAACGATCAGGTGAGCAACGCGATGAGCCAGGGTGTTGGTCTTCCCGGAGCCCGCGCCCGCGATGATCAAAAGCGGGCCTGTCCGGGCGTCTTCTCCTGCTCCGATACCATATTCGACGGCGCAGCGCTGTCTCTCGTTCAGTTTCTCCAGATACGCCGCCGTCGCCATTTACTTCCCCTCGATGAGCTCTTTGATATCCGGCCGCGGCCTTAAGAACGGAGGGGGAACATACAAGCCCGATCGCCCGTTGGAAAGTGGGACGTCCCGGATTCGCTCGGACATTGCCGCTTGTAATCAAACGGCCGGCGCGGACCTTTGTCAGCCGGTCGGTGCGGCGGTGAAAACCGCCAGCTGAGCGTCGAAAGCGCGCTTGTATGCGGGCCGCGCTTTGCCGCGGGCCACATAGGGGCAGAGGTTCGGATATTCCTCCAGTATCCCCGATCCTTCCAATCTCCGCAGCACCGTCACCATCAGGAGGTCAGCGGCGCTGAACGCTCCGTCGATCCAGTCCGCATTGCCCAGTCGGCCGGAAAGTTCGCCCAGCCGCCTGCGGATGCGTTCGTCGATGAAGGGCAGACGCCGCTCGTACCAGGTCTCGTCGCCTTCCAGATACTCGGCGACCTCGCGATCGACGATCGGCGGCTCCACCGTGTTGAGGGCGGCAAACATCCATGTGATCGCGCGCGCCCGGGCATGCGCATCGTCCGGCAGCAGGCCCGCATGGCGCTCAGCGATATGGAACACGATCGCCCCCGACTCGAACAAAGCGAGATCGCCTTCTTCATAGGTCGGAATCTGCCCGAATGGATGAAGCGCGAGATGCGCGGGTTCCTTCATCGCCTTGAACGAAAGAAGACGAACGTCGTAAGGCTGGCCCACTTCTTCGAGCGCCCAGCGAACGCGCATGTCACGCGCCATACCCTGGCCGCCATCGGGCGACCGCTCAAAGGCGGTAATGGTAATAGTCATGCTGCTCTCCATCGCTTGTCCGTCTTCAAGACGACCGGCCGAACGCGATTCCGACACCCCATGCGCGAGGTAATCCTCGCGGCCGATTCAGATACAGCGCGATGGTGCGTTCCTGCCGCTGCTAAGCGGAAGACGCTTCCTGGCAGCTTCCGCCCCAAAGCGTCACAGGAGTTCCGAGACCCGCTGGCGCAGAAATGCTGCCGTCCGCTCGCAAGCAGTCTGCCGATCTTGCCAGTCGTCCTTGACCTTGCCCAGATAGGCCTCACGCGCGTAGATCAGCATATCAGCTTCCTCGTCCGGCATCTGGCTCGCTGCCCATGTCGCTGCAGCATCCTTGGTGATGAAGTCACCGATGGCCGATGTACGCCACATGCGCGCAAGGGTTAGCAACACATTCCGCTCGTCCCCCTGTAAACTGTCGCCCAATGAGGGGAGTGCATCGCGCATTGCGCGGCGTATTTGTTCCGGCGGAAGCGAGGGCAGAAGCTCCTTTGCATCGGGGCCGAACAGTGGAACGGCCTCTTGTCGCGCCTGGGCCAGCACAAGCGTGTTTTCCGGGTCGGACACAGGTAGGGGGAGACCTCCGCATTCGAAGGTGTCCCGCAGCCATTCGCCATAGATGAATTCAGCCCGAGCAGGAAAATTCGGTGCGGCAATATCTGCCCGCAGAAACACCATCAGTTCGATGCAGCGGGGCTCCCCGACCGGACGGGGATGCCGGCCGGACATTCGCAGCAAAGCCGCCAGAAGATCACGACGCTGTTCGTCAGCCATGGGGCAGTCGACGATCGCGAGGAGGTCGACGTCACTCTGCGGTCGCAAGCCACCCGAAACTGCCGATCCATGCAGATAAACCGCAAGGAGCGCGTCTCGAAGGATGCTGCGGATGGATTCTGTCGCTGCCAGTGCCTCGTCAATCTGCTGTCTGTCCGCTCGCATGGCTCGGCTCGATTTATGTAAGTACTACCGGGAGAAGTGCGCAGTTTCAGAGTGTTAGAGCGTTTCACTGGTCCAATGAAACAGTGAAACGCGCTAGAATATTGCAGCGAGCGTATCAAGCTCTTGAACCGATACAAGCCAGCTTTTAGTGCGAGCAGACCTTCAGGCAGCGCTCGACCGGCCCGGGTCGCCATCTCGCAGCCACTGGACGTCACATGGGGAAAGCGCAATTGAGAAAGCGTCGAGGCTGTGGTTGAGCTCGGAAAGCGAGCGCGGGCCGATCAGCGGGATGACACGGCCCTTCTGCGCCAGAACACTCAAAAGCTATTCGACTTCAAGACGACGGCGGGAAATGCCTGAGCGCGCCCGGGTATTCACGATCTTGCAGCACAGGAGCCCGCGGCCCCGCTGCAACTCGGAAGTTCATGCACGGATGATCTTGCCGGCAGGAGGTGCTCCCCTAGATGGGCAAGGATGGAGCTTCAGGAAAGCGCAGTTGGTGCCGGTCGCGTGAGCGCCTCCCCGGAGATGCGGTATCAGCCGCGCAATTCGGCCGTCATGGCCGAAGTCGAGCGCCTTCTCACGGGCCGCACGCGTGACATTCGTCTTAGAGGTGAGCTCGGTCGCCTGTTCCAGGAGCGTTCGTGGTCGCGTACGGCCAAGATCATTCGCGCGTGGATGATATGGGTGACCTTGCTGGACGTGCTGACGCTGGGTCTCAACGCGATCCTGCTTCCGAAGGCGGTCGTGCTTTCGATGCTTCCGCCGGCCTGCATTCTGCCGCCCGCGGCGCTGGCCACCGCCTATGTCTGGCGAAAACCGCGCGGCGTCCGGCTGCAAAGGATGTCCCTGCTAGCAGGCCTGTTCCTCATCCTCCTTTCGGTCGCGCTGGTGGGCGTGAGCGCGGGTGGGGAATTCCATGAACGGCACCTTAACATCATGCTGTTCGTCGCCATCACCGCCATCATCATTTTCGCAGTTCCTTTGGCCTGGACGGTGGCGGTCGCCTCTTTCGCGCTCGGCCTCTACCTGATCTTTCAGTTGCAGAATCCCATGCTTGAGAGGGGCAGCGCCGTAGCTGGAACGCTGTTCTTTGCGAGCGGTATTATTGCGACCGTCGTTGCCCGACGCACGATAACGATCCTGGCCCAGAAGACCTTCCTTCTCGAACTTCGCGACATGCGGCGGGTGGCGGAGCTGGCCGACGCCAATGCCCGGCTGGAGCGCCTTGCAAAGACCGATCCCCTGACCGGGATCGCCAACAGGCGCTGGATGATGGAAACCCTCAGTCGTCTCTGGAGCGCAGGCGCGGAGCGGCGGCCGGGCACCGCCATGCTGATGTGCGACATCGACGATTTCAAGAACCTGAATGATCGTCTCGGTCACGCCGAGGGAGATCGCTGCCTCGTCAAAGTTGCTGGGATCATTCAGAGCAGCGTCAGGCGAAACCGCGACCATGTGGCCCGCTATGGCGGTGAGGAGTTTCTCGTGGTGCTTCCGGGCGCAGATGAGGAAGCGGCGCTGGCTACGGCTGAACGAATCAGGGCGAGCGTCGAAGCTGCCTCCCTTCCTAACCCCGCATCCCGCGTATCGCCCTACGTCACTCTCAGCATCGGCGTGGCGGCGCAGGCGCCAGGTGAAGAGATCATGGCGCCGGAGAAGCTTCAGAACCAGGCCGACGCTGCACTCTACCTGGCGAAACAGGCGGGCCGTAACCGGGTGGTCCTCTATCAGCCTGACCTGTCGCCCTCATAGCCATGTTAGAGATGGCGGCCCGCGGCCAACGCTTCTTCGGCCTCGTCGACCGGCATCTCGAAAACCTTCTTGCCAATGTCGAAGCTGAAGCCTGCCCTTGCGAAGGCGGACAGCTCCTTTGCCTTTCGCTTGTCGTCGAGTTCACCCTTGCGAAAGGGCCCGAAGGCACGCTTGCGGGCGAGAACGAGGGCGGCGTACAGGTCGTCCGCCTCGGCAACGGCGGACGCAACCGTGCTTTTGGCGACGCCTCGCTGCGACAGCCTCTGCGCGATTGCACGCTTGGACTTGCCGCTGCGCATGCCTGAACGGGTGCTGATTTCCGCATAGGCAGTGTCGTCGAGCGCCTTGTTGTCATAGGCGAACTTCACGGCGGAGTCGGCCAGTGCCTTGACTTGCGCCTCGCTGATCCCGTCGAATTTCTGCCGGGCCTTTCGCGCTATGGCGTCGAAGAGCTGCTTCTCGGTGTGCATCCGTCGTTCAAGGCGATAGATCGTCGAGTTGCGCGCCCATGAGAACATGCGGGGTGTCGGTGTGCCGGATTGCTCCGCCCCTTCGTCGGCGGCAACGCTTTCACAGATTGGATGTGTCGCGGAAACGAACGGCTTCACATCGATTTTTCCTTCTGCCGACAATGCAACGGCGCTCATAACCGTTAGGACAGCGGAAGGCTACAACAATGCAGATTCCTCGACCTGGAGCGCCACCGAAGGCAGCATCATAATCAGGCTCGGCTTGCACCACGTCACCAGTCCTTCAGCAATGAGTCTCCCATCGCCACGGGAACAGCTTCGGCATCTGGCGGCGATGGGAAAACGGGCGTGAGGAGCATCGGGAGGATGCGATGCAGGAGGGCGCCGCCGAGCGGCACGGCGTTCCATCCGGAGGTGCGGTTGCCTTGGGTTTCCGCCAGGCCGCGGGGTTCGTCCAGCAAGATGAGCAGCAGGTAGCGGGGATTGTCCGCCGGTACGATGCCCATGAAGGATGTGACGTTGAGAACCTTGGAATAGCGGCCCTGGACCACCTTTTCCGCCGTGCCGGTCTTGCCGCCGATCACGTAGCCGGAGACAACGGCCCTCGTGGCTGAGCCGACGGCGGTGTTGAGGCGCAGGAGGTGGCGTATCGCCTCACTGGTGTTCGCAGACACGAGGTTTTCCGCCATGATTCGTTCGGATACGGGGCTGTCCTTTATGAAGGTGGGCCTGATCAGCCTTCCGCCGTTCGCCAGAGCGGCGACGGCCATGCTGGCTTGCAGGGGCGTGACGGCGATCCCGTGGCCGAAGGAAACCGTTGCCGTGGTCACCTCGCTCCAGGAGGAGGGCCGCAGCGGTGCGGCGCTCTCCGGCAGCTCGGTCGCAAGCTGAGACAAAATGCCGAAACGTCCGAGAAAAGTCCGCAACGCTTCGGGGCCGAGCGCCATCGCCATTTTCGCCATGACGATGTTCGAGGAGTGAATGAAGGCTTCCGGAATGGTGAGCGGCCTGTATTTCCCGCGATAATCGTGAATGCGCTGCCGTCCAAAGCGCAAAGGTCTGCTCGCATCCACGACGGATTGCAGATCGAACCGGCCCGACTCCAGCGCCATTGCCGTGGTCAGAGCCTTGAACGTCGATCCCATCTCGAAAACGCCGGCGGTGACGCGGTTTATCCGGTCGGGCTTGAAGGCGTCCACCGGATTGTTCGGGTCAAAGGCCGGATAGGAGGCGAGCGCCAGTATTTCGCCATTCGTAACGTCGAGCAGGAGCCCGGCACCCGCGGCGGCTGAGAATTTCGTGACGGCTTTGCCGAGTTCCTGCTCCATGGCGTACTGAACGCGCAGGTCGATTGAAAGCTCGACCGGCTGGAGCTCACGCCCCTTAAGTTCGATGCCGGTGCCGCGCAGGTCCGCAAGCCAGTTTGCGTCGATCCATTTTTCGATGCCGGCGATGCCGAAATTGTCGATGTCCACGGCGCCAAGGACATGGGCAGCCAACGGACCGTTCGGATAGAGCCGTTGATTTTCGGGCCTAAAGCCGACCGCCGCCAATCCGGAATCGATCACCGCCTGCTGCTTGTCCGGTGGTATCTGCCGCTTGATCCACGTGAACGCATCCTTGCGTCGTAGACGGGTATGGAGTTCGCGCGCGTCGAGTTCCGGGAAGATCGCAGTGAGTTTCTCGACCACCTCGTCCAGATCGGGAATCGACCGCGGCTCGACGTAGAGTGACGCGGTCGGAATGTCGGTCGCGAGCAGCTGTCCGTTCCTGTCGACGATCGCAGGTCGTCCACCGGGGGCACTGTCATAGGTGAGGCGGGTTTCGCGGCCTGCCTCTTCCTGCATGCCGAGTTGCACAAGTCGTATGAACGCGCCGGCGAAAATGGCGGCAAACGCTGCCATGATGCAGACGATGCGCAACCGCCTGCTGCGTGCACTGTTTCGCAGGACGAAGGCGTGTTTCCTCATTTCGATCCCTCGACGAGATAAGAGGCAATGGCTCAATAGAGGCCTTGGGGGGCTGTCAGAAGCTGCTCGCGCAACGCGGCAGGGAGTTCGGCTCCCTCCGCGCCGAACCCGTCTATGACGGGACATTCCGTCAAGCACGGCCCGGTTCCCGGTTTGAAGACCTCGACAGCCGAACCGGGGTCTCCTGAAGCGGCCCGCCTGCCCGTGCGGCGGTTCACGCTCGCGAAGGTCAGGCCTTGCGGAACGGGGAAGTCCACGGCAGGTTTGCCGCGCATTGCCACCTTCATGAAGTCGATAAAGATCGGGGCCGCGAGTCCGCCGCCCGTTTCGCCGTAGCCCATCGGTTTCGGTGCGTCGTATCCCATGAAGACGCCGGTCACCAGCGTCGGGGTGTAGCCGACGAACCAGACATCCTTCTCGTCGTTCGTGGTCCCGGTCTTGCCGGCGACCGGTGCGCCGAGTTGCGCCACCCGGTGCGCCGTTCCACGCTCGACCACGCCGCGCAGCATCGATGTCACCTGGTAGGCCGTCATCGGGTCGAGCACCTGCTTGCGGGTGTCGCGAAGCACCGGCTCTTCCTGATGCTGCCAGCTTGCGGCGTTGCATCGATCGCAGCCGCGATCGTCGTGACGGAAGATCGTACGACCGTGACGATCCTGGATGCGGTCGATCATCGAGGGCTTGACGGCGTGTCCGCCATTGGCGAGGACCGCATAGGCCGATACGAGCCGCGTCAGCGTGGTTTCGCCGGCTCCGAGCGACATCGGCAAGTAGGGGGCGAGCTTGTCGTAGAGGCCGAAGGCGCGGCCGTATTCGGCAACGACGTCCATGCCCAGATGCCGGGCGAGGCGCACCGTCATCAGGTTGCGGCTTTTCTCAAGGCCGGTGCGCAGAGTGGAAGGACCGCCGAATTTGCCGTCGTAGTTCTTCGGCTTCCAAAGACGGCCCGCCCCGTCCGGCATCGAAAAGGGTGCGTCCATGACCAGCGTCGCCGGCGTGTAGCCGGTATCCAGGGCGGCGGCGTAAACGAAGGGCTTGAAGGCCGAGCCGGGCTGGCGCAAAGCCTGCGTCGCGCGATTGAAGCGTGACTGTGCAAAGGAGAAACCGCCAATGCTCGCCAGCACGCGACCCGTATTCGGGTCCATCGACACGATCGCGCCCTGCACTTCGGGTATTTGTCGCAGGAGGTAACCGTCTTCCGCCTTCTCGACATGAACAACGTCCCCCGGCGAGAGGACCTTGTCGATGGAGTCGACCTGCCTGATCCTGCCTCCGGCAGAAAGCTTCAGCGCCCACCGCATGGTATTGCTGCCGATAAAGCCCGTTTCGGGGCCGGACGGCGAGTGCTCGGGACCGGGCTTAGCACTGCGAAGTCCGATGCGTATACCCGCATCGGAACAGGAGAGCACTACGGCGATCCGCCACTCCTTCACATCCGTCAAAGTCTTCTGTTCAGCCAAGGCGGCCGTCCAGTCGGAGACATCGATATGTGCGACCGGTCCCCGAAACCCCCGCGCCTGGTCGTACTCGACGAGGCCGGCCCGAAGCGCCTTCAGCGCAGCCGCCTGAAGGGTCGGGTCAAGCGTCGTGCGCACCGAAAGCCCGGCATTATAGAGAGCCGCCTCGCCATACTGCCCGGCGACTTCCCGGCGCACGTCCTCGGCGAAATAGTTTGCCTCCGCCATCAAGGGGGGTTCGGCCCGAGGCTTAATGCCGAGAGGTCTCGCCATCATGCTGCTTGCCTCCGCGGCGCTGACGAAGCCGTTGCGCTGCATCTGGCCGATCACCCAGTTGCGCCGGCTGACCGCGCGTTCGGGATTCCGGTGCGGGTTGTAGTTGTTGGGTCCCTTCGGCAGAGCTGCGAGATACGCTGCCTCGGCAACGGTCAATTCGCTGACGGACTTGTCGAAATAGGTCAGCGCACCGGCGGCAATTCCGTAGGCCCCGAGCCCCAGGTAGATGTCGTTCAGATAGAGTTCGAGAATTCTGTCTTTGCTGAGGGAGTGCTCGATGCGGATCGAAAGTACCGCCTCCTTGATCTTGCGTTCAAGGGTGCGATCCGAAGAAAGCAGGAAGTTCTTGGCAAGCTGCTGGGTGATCGTCGAGGCTCCGATCATCCGTTGGCCGGAGCCCAGATTCACGGCATTGGACCAGGCGGCCTTGACGATGCTCAGGACATCGATTCCGGAGTGGGTATAGAAGCTCTTGTCTTCCGCCGAGAGAAAGGCCGCCTTCACGCGCTGCGGGATCGCGGCGATAGGCAGATACAGACGCCTTTCCCTGGCGTATTCGGCAATCGGCGTTCCGTCATACGCGTAAAACCGCGTCATGAGCGCCGGCTCCCATTCCGCAAGCTTGCGGTGATCCGGCAGGTCCTTCGCGATTCCCGACAGATAAACGGCGCCCGTGCCGAGGATAGCCAGCAACGCAGCCGAGGCGATGCCGAATATATAACCGATGACCTTCATGCCGATATCAGTGGCTCCGACCAGACAAAAACTTGACACAAGAATAGATGCCGCCCGTGGCGGATGCCGCGACGGTCGTGATTGAATGCCTGGAGCGGGATGAGGAAAGTGTGTGCGGCCTTCCGCCCGGGTCCCGCTCTAACCTGTTGGAATCGATCACGTTCGTGATCTTTGGCTTGCTCGCCCAAAAATCGTCGTGATCTGGTATTGCCTAGAACTGCGAGGAGAATGGCAGAAGCGATAGCACTCGACAAACGAGCAATCTTGCGGGTAGGCATGAATCAAACTTGGTCTAAACGAAGCTGATTCCATGGAACTGCCAAAACTGCCCCTCAATGCATTGCGTGCCTTCGAGGCATCGGCGCGCCACTGCAGCTTTACCCGTGCCGGACTGGAGCTACGGGTTTCGCAGACCGCGATCAGCCATCAAGTGAAGTCGCTCGAGGATCTGCTTGGCGTCAAGTTGTTCCGGCGGCTGCCGAGGGGCCTCGCCCTTACCGATGAGGGGTCGGCGCTTGCGCCTGTGATGAGCGACGTGTTCAAGCGCATGTGTGCGACCATAAGCCGTTTCGAGGAAGGAAACTTCCAGGAAGTCGTGACCGTCGGCGTCGTCGGCACCTTTGCGATCGGGTGGCTGATGCAACGGTTGCCGGATTTTCATGATGCACATCCGAACCTTGACCTGCGCATCCTGAGCAATAACAACCGCGTCGATCTGGCCGGCGACGGCCTCGACTTCGCGATCCGGTTCGGGGACGGGTCATGGCATGGCACGGACGCAATGCATCTGTCGGTCGCACCGCTATCACCGGTCTGCTCGCCTCGGATTGCTGCTCGGCTCAAGGAACCGGTCGACCTCGCCGGAATCGAGCTGTTGCGTTCGTACCGATCCGATGAGTGGGCCCAATGGTTCCGGGCAGCGGGCGCCCAGCCTCCCATCCTGCGCGGCATGGTTTTCGATACCTCGCTGGCGCTGGCAGAGGCGGCCGCCCGGGGCTCGGGCGCAGCCCTCCTGCCGATCACCATGTTCCAGCATTATATCGAGAGCGGACGGCTGGTTCAGCCTTTCGACATCACGGTGGCAGCGGGTGACTATTGGCTGACATGGCTGAAGTCACGCCAGTTCACCAGGGGCATGACCGCGTTCAAGTCGTGGCTGAAGCAACAATTGTCCAACCCTGCCGGCGTGCCATAGGCGGCAGGTTAGCTGCCGGGGCATGCCCGCCCCGGCATACCTGGCTTCAGGCTGGTCGCCGCGCCCTCATGTCAAGGGCGAGTTCGCCGTCCTTGATTTCGCTTGTCGGCGCGAGCATCGAAAGTTCGAACGGCCGCAATGCGCTGCCTTCGGCCATGCGATGCGGCCAATCGGGATTGACGAGCGCGCCGCGTCCGAGCGCGATCATGTCCGCTCCGGCTTCCACCACCTGCTCAGCGCGCGCAAGATCGTGCAGGCTGCCATTGGCGATGAGAAACAGACGCGGAGCGTGACGGCGGGCAAGCGACACGAGAGAGATGTCGCCGCCTTCGAAGGCCGGTTGCCAGGCTTCGAACTCCGTCACGTGAGCGAAATCGGCCGGGCTCGCAGCCAGTGCCTCGAACACTCTCGCCGCCCCCTGTTCCCGCTCCGTCCACTTATGCCGGAAGTCGTTGACCTTCCCCTGGGAGAGGCGCAGGCCGAGCGGCACGGATTGGCCGATGGCCGCGCGCACGGCCTTCAGCACTTCCAGGGACAGGCCCAGGCGAGCGACGATGTCGCCGCCCCAACGATCCTTGCGATGGTTGGTGTAGTCGGTGAAGAACTGATCCAGGAGATAGCCGTTGGCGCCGTGGATCTCGATGCCGTCGAAACCGGCCACCTCGATCGCCAGGCGCGCGGCACCGGCGAAGCCCTCTATCGCGGCGGCGATCTCTGCTTCGCTGATCTCGCGCGGCACGGCATAGGGGCCGTCGCCGCGGTAGCCGGTCATCTGGCTGCCTTTCGGGCGGATGGCCGAGGGACCGACTGTACCGGAACGGTGAGGATTTGCTTGAGACAGCGCGCCGCCATGCATGAGTTGCGCGAAGATCCTGCCGCCGGCCGCATGGACCGCATCGACGACGCGGCGCCAGGCGTCCGCCTGTTCCCGGTCGGTCAGGCCGGGCTGGCCCGAATAGGTCTGCGCATAGGCCTTGTCCGTGTAGATGCCTTCTGTCGTCACCAGGCTGAAGCCGCCGCGTGCGAAGCGCTGATAGTAATGCACCATGCGTTCGCCCGGCACACCGGCGGACGAGGCGCTGATGCGTGTCATCGGAGCGACCGACAGGCGGTTGGCGAAATCGAGACCTTTGAGGCTGGTACCGGTGAAGACCGGTGAGGGGATGATCGCCGGCGCGTTCATGTCAGCGGCTCCCGTCGAGCGCGATGGCCTCGATCTCGATCAGCGCCTGTGGCGAATAGAGCGAGGAAACCTCGATGATGCTGTCGGCGGGATAGGGCGCGGAGAACCATCTGCGGCGCAGTTCTACGATCTTTGCGAAATTTTCCATGGAGCGCAGGAAAATCGTAACCTTGACGACCTTGTCGAGCCCGGAACCGGCGGCCTTCAGGGCGCGATCGAGATTGCCGAAAGCCTGCTCTGCCTGGCGGTCGAAGTCGCCCTCGCCGACGATCTCGCCATTGTCGCCGATCGCCGCCTGACCCGAAACGAAGACGAAGCCATTGGCCTTGATTGCCTGCGAAAGCAGGAACGGCGCATAGGGATCCGGCTTCGTGACGACCTGTTCGAGAAACATGGGGTGTCCTTTCATGATTGAGTTTTTCTCAGCTCGGCACTGTTGCCTTGCTCGTCGAGGGCAATATGTTGGTCCCTTCGCGCATTGACAAAGGAGCATTTCTCAGTCGATAGATGAATTGAATTCATGCGTGGGGAAGTGATGAGAAAGCTGCCGCCACTTGGCGCATTGCGGGTCTTCGAGGCTGCTGCCCGTCGGCTGAGTTTCAAGGACGCAGCCGAGGAACTCAACGTTTCAGCGACCGCCGTCAGCCACCAGATCCGCCAGTTGGAGGAGACGCTGAACGCCAAGCTCTTCGAGCGCGCAACGCGACAGGTGCATCTGACCGCCGCGGGAAAGACGCTGTATCCGGTGCTGCGCGACGGCCTGGACCGCTTCGAACAGGCGATCGCAGACGTGCGCCGCCAGCAGGCGGGACAGGTGGCGCGGCTCACGTCCACCGTCGCCTTCGTCGCGAAGCGGCTGGCGCCGCTCGCAGGTTCGTTTCGTGAGGCGTATCCGGATTGGACGTTGCGGCTCGACGCCTCCAACCGGGCCGTCGATCTGGATGCGGATGCGGATGCCGCCATCCGTTTCGGCGGCGGCAACTATCCGGGGCTTGTCACGGAGCCGCTGTTTGCGGATCGCTTCGCGCCGGTCTGCGCGCCGCGCCTGGTTCGGACCAGCGCTGCCGATCTCCGGCATGCGACGCTCATCCATTTCGATTGGGGTCCGGCACGGCGCGACGATCCGCGCGCGCCCGTGTGGCGGCAATGGCTGGCACGGGCCGGCGTCGCCGACATCGACGCGAGCGCGGGAATTTCATTCACCGACGAGATCCACGCGGTCCAGGCCGTGGTGGCCGGGCAGGGCATCGGGTTGCTGAGCCTCACCCTGGTCGCGGAAGAGCTCGCCTCCGGCATCCTCGTCCAGCCATTCGAACTGTCGCTCGAAGGCGACCGCTGCGATCTCGTCTACAGCCCGCGCATGGCCGACCGGCCCGCGACGCGCGTGCTGCGAGACTGGGTGATGGCGCAATTCGGCGATACCGAGCATCGATTCGGCTAGCGGTCACTTACCCAGCCTCGCGCTTAGAGCACGATGTTCGTAGGTCGGGTGAACCTAAAAACATGAACGTAAATGATTTCAGGAAGTAGCGGGACGCGGGCGGAAAGCTGCACCCACACCGGTGCACGGCGCCGTTGCGGAAATTACGGAAAACCCGTATATTCCGGAAAGAAGGGAGTGTTGACATGACATCCACTGTGACCGCCGCGGCGGTTTCCAAGAATTTCGGGGCTTACCAGGATGCCGCCGTGCGCGAGCCGGTGATCATCACCAAGAATGGCCGGCCGCGCACCGTGCTCATCGCCTATGAAGACTATCTGCGACTGGTGCGACGCGATCGCCGGGTCGAGGCGACGGCGGAGCTGAGCGGCGACGAGCTTGCCGCAGTCGAAAAATCCGAAATGGATCCGGGCCTCGATCATCTCGATGCCGAACTGCTGACGGACAAGAATGCTGCCGACTGAAATCAAGGTCGGCCATGTCTTTGGCATTTGACGAGCCCTACTACACCCTCTCGATCCGCCGGCTTCGGTACAGCGCCAATCTCGCCGGTATCCCGGCTTGGACGACCTCTCGCTGCCGGCGACCTTCGAATCGGAACCCCGAGACTGAACCGCAGACGGCGGCCAGCAAGGAGCCGGGCGCCCACCTTCGCCAGACCGAGAAATCCGGCAAATTTCTGGATTTTCAGCCTTTTTCCTGCTACGGTGCCGGTACTTGGAGATTTGCCGATGAACGTTCATTCCCGCCGTCCGGATCGTTCCCCGGAAGCCGTCGAGAAGCGGCGCAAGGCCGCCGAACAGGCGCGCGCTGCCAATATCCGGCAGGGTTACGTTCACGATCCTGTCCTCGAGGAGGCGACCGCGCGTTATGTCGCCGGCGACATTACGACCGAAGAACTTCGCGAGGAGATGTTGGGGCGCTTCAAAAGTGCTTGAGTTTCAACCGTCGTCCGAGCAAGCCGACTGTATGATCAGACGGCTTGTCCGAGACGAAGCGATTGGAAAACGAGCACAAAAAAGGTTCCTACACTTACCCTGATGTCCCCGGCGATCCGGACCGTCTTGCGCAACAAACTCGACCTGAAAACACATTCGCAACTCCGGCTGGCCGAGTATGCGTTGACCAGCACCCGGCAGAGATCGCCGAGGGAGCCGGCCCGAGGGGAAATTTTGACAAGGCCCCATCTGAAGGCGATTCCTCGTTATTTTACGCTCACGCTGCCTCGCCCGTCACCCGCCAGATCACGTCGCCGACATCGTCCGCCACCAGCAAGGAGCCGTCCGGGCCGAGGCTGACTCCGACCGGCCGTCCATAGGACGCCCGCTCGTCGGGCGAAAGGAAGCCGGTCAGAATGTCGCGCGGGGGGCCGGCGGGGCGTCCGTCTACGAACGGTATGAAGACAACCTTGTAGCCGCTCAGCGAGCTGCGGTTCCAGGAACCATGCTGACCGATCACCATCCCATCCGGAAAGCCGGGCAGAGTGCCTGCGGGAAGCCAGCAAAGACCGAGCGATGCAGTGTGTCCACCCAGGGCATAGTCCGGCGTCAAAGCGGTTGCGACCAAGGCCGGATCCTGCGGCACCCGGTGGTCCACGATCTGCCCCCAGTAGCAATAGGGCCATCCATAAAAACCACCGTCGCGGACGGATGTCAGATAGTCGGGAGGCGTCTCGTCGCCCAGCCCGTCGCGTTCATTGACGACCGTCCAGAGTGCACCTGTCGTTGGCTCCCATGCCATGCCTACCGGGTTCCGCAAACCGGAGGCAAATATCCGGCGTTCACCACTCTCGAGGTCAAGCTCGTGAATGGCCGCCCGTCCTTCCTCGGCCGCCATGCCGCGCTCGCCTATGTTGCTGAGCGACCCGACGCCGATGAAGAGCTTTCGTCCATCGCGACTGGCAAGCAGGCTGCGTGTCCAGTGCCCGCCGCCCTCGAAGTCTGCCAGCTTTCGCCCTGTCGCGCGGATGCTGGTGTCGCCCGTTTCATAGGGGAACGCGACCACCCCGTCCGTGTTGCCGACATATAAGGTATCGCCCAGCAACGTCATGCCGAACGGCTGATTGAGCCCGTCGAGAAATACGGTGCGTTTTTCGGCCACGCCGTCGCCGTCCGCATCGCGCAAAAGCGAGATACGGTTCGGACTGGCGCCGACTGCAGCGGCGCGTTTCATTGTGGTGAACATGGCGTAGTCGAAGGCAGATTTGATGCCCCCGGGCTCGCTGAGCGCCTCGGCGACCAGCACGTCGCCATTCGGCAGCACCTCAATCCAGCGGGGATGTTTGAGCCCGGCCGCGAATGCGTTCACCTTGAGCCCAGCCGCCGCAGTCGGCACTTGCCCATCCGTCCATCCCCTGGCCGTAGGCATTTTCAGGGTGGGAATGCCTTGCGGTTTGGCTCCCGGGATCTTCGGGACGCTACCATAGGCGGGTTCCAGAGAAGCGCCGTTCTGGCGGCGAACAAGGATTGCTGCGGCACCGATCAGTGCGACCAATCGACCAAAAACGTCTGACAGGCCCATGTGTCCTCCTAACCTTTTGCGAAAGCTAGCCGAAGCGCCCGCGGGTGGATACCCTCAAACTGCATTGTTCTGTGGCTGGGAAACGTCTCCTGTTGCCGATTGCCTGATCCGCCAGCGCTGCTATCGGGGTCGCGCGCGTCTCCTCGCGCGCGTGGGAGGGGGTGCGCTGAGGGGGACCAAAGTCGCCCAATCGGAACAATCGGCGTCGTGGTCGATTACAAAGGAGCTTGCCAGCTACGTTGGACGGGATGATGGCAAAGATCCCCGGGACGCAATCTCTCCCGCCAGTGCTTGAGCCGCGAACGGGAACGCCAAGCCCCAGGCTGGCCGAGAACGAATTTCGCCGCCGCTTCCTCAGCCGTTTCCAAGACCCGGTTTTCAGCGGTCTTCGATCGGAGCTGGATAAGATCGCTGCGGCGGCTTGGGATGCCTATTCCAACGAGCGAAAAGCACCCAACACGCGCAAGGCCGGCACTGCATTCGAGGACCCCGATTACGACCTGTCCGTCGATTGGCTCGCAGCGCGCGACGCAATTCATGCTGCGCAAGAGCGTCACTCGGACCGTCGGGGTCCCGCGCGCATCCTGTTGATCAGCGGGTCATCGCGCAGCGAACACACTTGTCCCGGCGAAATGTCGAAATCCTATCGGCTGACGCGGATCGCGCAGGAAACGATTGATCAAACGGCGGGGGTCAAGACCAGCATACTCGAGCTGCACCGCCTTACCTCGGAATATGGGCGAACGATCCACCCGTGCAAGGCCTGCTTTTCCACCTCGCCGGCCCTCTGCCACTGGCCGTGCTCCTGCTATCCCAACTACTCGCTTGGCCAGGTCGACGACTGGATGAACGACATCTATCCGATGTGGGTAGAGGCGCACGGCATCATGATCGTCACGCCTGTGAACTGGTATCAGGTCTCGTCGCCGGTAAAGCTGATGATGGATCGGCTGGTTTGCGCGGATGGCGGCAATCCGGACCCCACCCTGACACAGGGCAAGGATGCGAAGCTCGCAAAGGCGCTTGAACTCCAAGGCTGGAACTATCCTCGGCATCTCGCCGGGCGGCTCTTCTCCGTCATCGTTCACGGGGACGTGGAGGGGGCCGAGAACGTTCGACGCAGCCTGTCCGACTGGCTGTGCTACATGCATCTCGAGCCGGCGGGGCCCTTGGCGGAGATGGATCGCTATATCGGCTACTGGAAGCCATACGCGCTCAGTCACCAGGAGCTTGATGCGGATGAGGCCGTGCAGGAAGAGGTCCGCAATGCGGCGCGAACATTGGTCGAGGCGGTGATGCTCAAACGCGCCGGCAAGCTCGTTTCGGCCGGAGGCGAGCTCCCGGCCCCACGGCAGAAATAGTCAAGCTCTGGCCCTTGCGAAGCGATCCGAGGAACAACTCATATCCAGGAGCGTTGGGCCACCACAGGAGGAATAACGATGGCCGACCCAAATCTGCATCAATCGCATGACCTCATCGCCAGCGACATGGTCGTGGGCACCACTGTCTACGACATGAACGGCAATCAGGTAGGCTCAATAGAGAGAATCATCCTGGAAAAGCGCGGTGGACGCGTCGCCTATGCCGTGATGAGCTTCGGTGGCTTTCTCGGGGTTGGACACGAACACTATCCGCTTCCCTGGGAAATGCTCGACTACAATACGGATCTCGGCGGGTTCCAGGTGAACATCACAAAGGAACAGGTCGAAGGCGCCCCGCGCTATCCCGCAGACCGGGAATATGACTGGGGCCCCGAAAGCGGCCGTAAAGTCTACGACTATTACGGGATTCCGCCCTACTGGGTATGATTTCGCAAATGCTCAGCGCTCCCCGTCCGCGTTGCTCGGGGAGTGCTGTCCATCGCCGCTTCGCTGCCGGATTATGATTCGAGCGGTGTTCATCGCGGAGCGCCTTGGCGGCAAGCGCCAACAGACATGATCTATCCGCCTGAATCGGGACTACTCCGAAAGTGCGCTGCTAAGTACTCTCCCGCGCTGCTCGCGTGGCTCTCCAGGTCTCGTGTCCGTGCGCCCCCGGAGGGGCACCTCGCGCAGTTTCGGCTGCGTCATCAGCGGCTCGTTGACGGGTGAGACGGCCGGCCGCATACCCAGCTTCAAATGCTTCGCGTGTTCGTGCCATGTCACGGTTGCACCGGGCAACATGTCCCAGCCCTCGCCACCATTCTTCCCAAGCGTCCGTTACTTGCATCTGAACCTCCCTGGCGCAGCCGGGACCGCTTCGTGTGGAAGTTGAGCCGACCGGGTCGTCGGCCGCATTGCTGGCGAGGTCGTCCGAGGTGACACTATTCAGCAGCAATACACTTCGCGAGCCCGCCGTTTGCCCTTTGGAACTACGTCGCGCGCATTCCCGGCTGAGTGCCAAGCAATATATATCATAGCATGATATACGCAAAGAATCTAATCGGTGCCTTTCGGCGCACATGGCACCGTTCAGCTCGTCAAGCGTTGATTGTCATGCTTCTGTCCTATGGGCCTCTTGCAAACCTCAGCACGATTGCTCGCCTCTCGCGAACGCGGATTCAAGTTGCCTCCACGAGAGGTCATTCGCACCCGGCGCGGTGGGCGTTCTGGTGTCAGACCCGGTTAGTCGACTATTCAACATCAACTGCTCAGCGTTCCCTGAAAACGGAAGGCCGATTCGGGCGAATGGAGCTAATGTGATCCTGGTTTCACGGTCGTCCTGATCTTCGCCACTGCCTCGAGCGTGCGGTGAACCGGGCACTTGTCGGCAATTTCGGCGATCTTGCCGCGAAGCTCCTCCGAGACCCCGCCATCAATGGAAATGACGCGTTCGAAACGATCGATCGTGCCGCTGCCGCTGCGTTCCGGTTCGGTGCACTCCTCGCAATCTTTTGCATGGATCTTCGCGTGCGAGACGTCGACGCCGATGCGTCCGAGCGACAGCTGCTTATGGTCGGCATAGAGGCGCAGCGTCATCGAGGTGCAGGCGCCAAGTGCAATGGACAGGAAGTCATAGGGCGATGGTCCGGAATCGAGCCCACCCACGCTCTCGGGTTCATCGGCGAACAGCCGATGACCGCCAGCCTGAATCGCGTTCTGAAACTTGCCTTCGCCCGTTTCCATCACACGCACATGTTCAATCGGTCCGGTGCCCTGCGGCGTATCGGCGGCAAGATAGCGCGTCAGCCATGACGAAATGATCCGTCCGGCAAAGGCCGCATCCTTGGGGTCGGTGAGCAGGTGATCGGCACTGTCGAGCGAAACAAAACTTTTCGGATGCCTCGCCGCGCTGAAGATCTCAGTAGCGTTCTCGATTCCGACCGTCTGGTCCAACGGCGCGTGAAGAATGAGAAGCGGTTTTCTCAGGCTCGCAACAGAGTCTTTTATGCGCTGTGCACGCGCGTCCTCGACAAATTGCTTTCTGATGAGGAACCTGCGCCCGGCAAGATCAACTTCGGCCGACCCGGTCTTCTCGATCTCCTCGAGACTCGCTCCGAAGTTCTTCAAGACGTGGCCGACATCGGCCGGCGCACCGATCGTAGCAACGGCGCGGACCTCAGGAATGTCCCCGGCGACGGCCAGGACGGCGGCGCCGCCGAGCGAGTGGCCGATCAGAAGCGACGGCGCTTGATAGTGTTGGCGCAGATAGTCGGCGGCTGAGAGCAGGTCGGCAACATTGGAGGAGAAATTGGTCGAGCCGAACTCACCTTCGCTCGACCCCAAACCCGTGAAATCGAAACGCAGCACAGCGATGCCTTCGCGCGCCAGCTCTGCTGCAACGCGGCGCGCACCCGCGAGATCCTTGGAACAGGTGAAGCAATGGGCAAAAAGCGCGTAGGCGCGCAATGGCCCGTTCGGTAGATCGAGGCGCGCGGCGAGCGTCGCGCCGGAATGGCCGGAAAACTGGAGCCGTTGCGAGTTGAAAGTCATGGTGACTTCTCCGCTGCAAGGAAATCATCATTCTACATCCGCAAGGCCATACGGCGAGACAGAATGGCGCCGGCGCGCTCGCCGCCTTTGAACTCGGGCCCGCTTCAAGAGTTTGCTTGAACAGAAATTGTATCATGCTATGATATAAAACGGAGGAGGAGAGACATGGCCGAAACGAATGACAGCGGTTGGGCGGCGTACCGACCTTCCAAGAGTGTATGGTTCTGGTCGGTTGTCGGCTCATCGATACTGACTATGGTCGTCGGTTTCACATGGGGCGGTTGGACGACAGCAGGGCGTGCCGGAACCATGGCCGATCTCGCGGTCCGGCAGGCTCGTGCAGAGCTCATTTCAAACGTTTGCGTGCACAATTTCGTGTCCGCCCCCGACGCGGCACAAAAGCTTGTGGAACTCAAGTCGAAGTCCAGTTGGGAACAAGACAATTTCATCGAGGAGGGGGGCTGGGCGGTCATTGCCGGTCTGTCGAAGCCGGTTCCGGATGCGGCCGATACCTGTGCCGATGCGCTTGTAAGCTTGGAGGAACTTCCATCGCTCTCGGAAGTCGAGACGAGCAGCTGAACGGCGTCTTTGGACGAATATTGGCTGTGGCGGCTGGGGCGAGGGAAGGGGCAGCCTGAAATGATTTCAGGCTGCCCCTTCGGCATGTGATTTATACCTCAGCTTGCCAAAGACATGCCCTCGCAATGACAGCATTTGGCGATATAGTTCGCGAGCGCGGCACTTTGCGGCATTCGCCGTTCAGATAAGTGGGCGCGCTCGCGCCTCCTCCCTCCTGAGGTGCAACCAGTATATATCATAACGTGATGTAAACAAAGGATGTTACGCATGCCCTCCGGCGCAGGTTCTCGGTCCCGCACACAAGTCCCTGAGATTGCCGATGAGGAGGCGCTTGATCCGGGGGTGTTCGAGGGGCTGGCCGGAGTCAGGCTGGCCATGCGTCGCTTCCTCTCCTTCAGCGAGGCGGTCCTTTCCGAGGCGGGCGTGACTTCGCAACAATATCAAGCACTGCTGGTACTCAAAGTTGCTCCCCAAAGCCGAATCATGCTCCGACAACTCGCCGAAGAGATGCTGATACAACATCACGGCGCGGTTCAGCTCGTTGACCGGCTGGTGGCGGCTGGACTGGCGCTGCGAATCCCATCGGCCGACGACAAGCGCCGTGTCCTTGTCGGCCTCACCGATTATGGCGAACGCGTTCTGAACTTCCTGGCCAAAAGACATCTGGGTGCGATGCTCGATAACGAGCCGTTGCTGATTGAATCTCTCTCGCGTCTCCGCGCATTGGCGCGGACCGGGTAACCCCCGGTCCAGTCCCGCTGGTTCGCGCCACGTGGCGAACTGCCCAAACTATCCAATCGGGATCACCGGCTCGGAGATGCATTCGAGGTCGGATACCACAAGGTTCTCAGAGCGGGCCCCCTTACGGAGGCGACCCCGCTGTGTCGTAGTCCGATCAGTGACAAGGACCACGCTGGAGCGCCGAACCGTCGGAGGCGCATTCATCACTGGGCGGTCGAGCTGCCCGGCGCATTGTCGGTACTGGACTTTGCGGTGTGTTCTGTCGGCCCCTTGTACAGCATCCGGCTATAGTCGAAGTTCTCCAGCTTCCTGACCTCAGCGACGCCGTAACCGAGTTCGTAGCGTCCGCTACCCCTGGCCCACGCCGCAGGCCCCGCGTAGGGGAATGCGCGATAGCCGCGACCGTATATTCTTGTGTCCGCGACCACGGCCGCGAGCCGGCCATCCTTGACGAGAATGTCGCTGATATAGCCATAACGTTCAGCATTGTTCAGGAAGGCGGTGTCTCCGATGATGTCCGTGGCCTTGATCAGCTGCGGCCCGGTCGCCAGGTCCTCCTCCACGGTCGCAACTTGGCCCGCCTCCTTCTTGTGAAGCGCGCCGGGTGGTTGCGCGGCTGCCGCCGAATAGTCGTCGACAGTGTCCTCCGTTATCGGCACTGTTATGCGAGATCCGTCCTTTGAGAACTTCAGATCGTTCCAGGGAATGCTGACATGTGTGTCGCCCACCTCCCAAAGGCCGCCCACCTCGGCAATAAGCGAGAGAACTTCGCCGTCGCGGTCGAAGACGATATTCTCGACGTCGCCGATCTCTTCACCTTCGCGGCCTAGCACGACGGCGTCGTCGAAGACCTGGTCGACGCTCCACCCGGAGGTGTAAAGCGGTTGATAGCTCCAATTGGAAAGAACGACCCTTCCTGCGGCGGGGTTCGCCGTTCCGGTCTGCGGCGGCGCGTCCGCGCCACTTTGTTGTGCGGGCAGGTCTCCCGGACGAATCAAACGAGATTTGCCCACATCTGGCGCCGGCTCGACCAATTCGCTGTCGCCCACCTTTGGCGGCTTAATCACGCCATTGCAGTCATCGAGCGTCTGGCTGAGTGATTTCTGGTCGCCGTCGGGCGGAATGCGGCAGGGGTTCTCGGTGTTTTGCGCAAATGCCTGCGACAACACAGGCGTTGCTATCAGGGCTGCGAATGCGAGCAACGGGGGCGCAAAGAGTAGTCTGCTCTGTTTCATCGGATTGGTCCCTTCCATCAGCCCCGCCGGAACCGCCGCACTTCCGTAAGGGCACCCGCGAATCGGTACCGTTCTCAAGGCCAACTGTTGCCGCATGCATTGGTTCCAAGGATCGCCCAGGTAATGATGCCTGGCTGGCCACATGGCCACTCTCAGGCGTCTGACGCGAAGTGTTTTGGTCCGTTCGCCCTGGCCGAAGCGCAGCGTCCGCTGTGGAGGACGGCTTGGGACGTGTTATGCTGTTGGTGACCGCGATCTCCCAACTCCCTGAACGAGCGGACGGATCGGATCGACGGCAGGCAGCCAGGGACGGTTAGACGGCGGATGCTGGCAACTATCCGCGTTGCATTAACGTTCTACAGGCTGCCGAAGCCTTGGCTCTAGGCGGATGGCTCTGTTCCACAGTGATTCAGGCGGAGGTGAGAGCATGCCGCGTTGGCGATGGTTGATGGCGCAGCTGACGCGCCGGCTCTGGGTGCACGCTACACTGATCGGCGCCCTGGGGGTGCTCGCCGCGATCTTCGCGGCGGTCGTCGATCGCTACATTCCCTGGATGATGCCAGGGAGGATTGGCGCCGATGCCGTCGACAGCATTCTTACCATCATCGCTTCCAGCATGCTGGCTGTGACCACCTTCTCGCTCAACATCATGGTTTCAGCCTATGGATCGGCTACCAGCAACGTCACCCCGCGTGCCACCAAGCTGCTTATCGAAGACCGCCTGACGCAGACGGTTCTCTCGACCTTTATCGGTTCCTTTCTGTTTAGCATCGTCGGCTTGGTCGTGCTCAAAACGGGCGCCTATGGCGAGCGCGGGCGTGTCGTTCTGTTCGTCTTCACAATCGTGGTCATCACGCTCGTGGTCGTGTCGTTGCTGCGTTGGATCGACCATCTGACCCGCCTCGGCCGAGTCGGCGAAACGACCGTACGAGTGGAGGAGGCGGCCAGGAAGGCCATCGAGGTACGGCTTGCGGAGCCCTATCTCGGCGGCAGGGCCTTGTCGGACCGGGCGAGCAGCATCCCGGAAACGGTAGCCGCGGTAACGGGCGACGCAATCGGTTATGTTCAGAACGTCGATATGCCGGCCCTGTCCCGGCTCTGCGACAAGCACAATACCCAGATATATCTCAACGTTATCCCCGGAACGTTCGTCTACGCCGACACGCCGATCGCCTGCATTGGAGCAAGTGATGGTGATACTGACCTGGGGGCGCTCCGCAAGGCGGTGCGTGCGGCGTTCTCGATCGACGACGAAAGGTCATTCGATCAGGACCCGCGTTTCGGCCTCGCCGTAATGAGTGAGATCGCCTGTCGAGCCCTCTCCCCAGCGGTCAATGATCCAGGTACTGCGATCGATGTCATTGGCCGCTCGACCAGGCTATTAAGCATCTGGGCGCACGGGCGGGCCAATGGATCGCATCAGGATGAGCCGAAGCATCCAAATGTCCATGTGCCACCGCTCGCTACCGCGGACCTGTTCGAGGACGCATTCATGGCCGTGGCGCGCGACGGCGCAGGCCTGATCGAGGTGCAACTGCGGATCCAAAAGGCACTCCTGGCTCTCGCCCGCATGGGTGATGCTGACTCCAACGCTGCCGCTCTGCGTCAGTCGCGCATCGCCTTTGATCGCGCGGCCTCCTCTCTCCCCTTGGAGGCAGATAGGGCTCGGCTGCACGAGCTGGCTGTCGAATTCGGTACAGCAGCGGAATAAAGGGGCGGCCACAAGCCGCTGTGAGATCCGGTCTGGGAAATTGGGGTAGGGCTTGGCAAACGATCTATTCAGAGGTGCCTCCGGTGACGGCGATCCCAATTTTCCGCCCCTCGCCATTGGCGAACATCGCGAAGCCGATTTGTGTCGCTTCAGAGCTAAGAAGTGTCCCCCCGTTCTGCGGGTCCTGGAGCCACTGATCAACGAAGTAGCGAATGTCGGCGGCGGTAGGTTTCGCGCCACAACCTCCGCATCCGCCCGCTACGACTTCAATTTTCTTCCACCGGGTTTCAGAGTCGGCTGGTAAAAGGTCGTAAAGGCTGTCCGGCTGCTTCATGATTCTTTCCCCGGACTCACCCTTCGGCAGGAGACGCTGAGCGACTCTGTTGAGCGCGCCGCTTGCCTTCACGGGAACGAGACCCTCCCGTCGGCGCTCCCTGTTTATCATTTGCGCGGCAACCTCCACCTGCTCGGGCGGGGAGAGCTCTGCAGCTTCTTCGTCGACCTGCAGGGCGAGGGGAACACCTGGGCCGGAAAAGGTTTGCACGGCAAACTGCCTGCCGCGATGCAGCTCCGGCTGGGGTGGCATTATGCTCTCCTTTGATCGGTAGCGGAGCCGGTGCCAGAGATGCCGTTCTGAACCACACTCAAGGAACCGTCAGTCTCAAGCATGACGCATGCGGCCTCTTCAACCGTGACGAGCCCATATTGCCGAACGGCGGCATCTATCTCCTCACGCGTGATGCGTTGGCTCTGCATCGCGTCGTCCAGGCAGACACCGTTTCGAACCAGCAATGTTGGCTCGCTCTTCACCATCTCCCGGACCCACTTCCAACGAACCGACAACCATGTGATTGAGAATTGCAAGCCGACAAGCAGCGCGAGCCCGATCGCCCCATCGGCGAGAGGGACGCTCCGGTCCATCAATACAGTCGCGAGCGTCGATCCCAGGGCAACGGTGATGACGAGATCGAATGCATTCATTTTGCTGAGCGTTCGCTTTCCGGAGACACGCAAGACGACGACCAAAAACGCATAGGCTGCGCTGCCTACGATGATGATCCGCAGAAGGCTTTCCCACCCGTGAAACAGCATCGACTCACTCATCCGCTGCTCTCGTCTTCGTCGCTACGAATGCCGAGATATGCCAAGGCCAAAAGGCTGATGAGATTGATGAAGCTGAGCACGATAGCTATGTTGAGGCGTCCCAATCCTACCGCGGCACCAATGGCACCGGCGTTCCAGATGCTCGCCGCGGTAACCAGCCCCTTCACATTGCCCCGTTGCTTGACGATGGCACCGCCACCTATGAACCCTATACCGGTGATTACGCCTTGTAAGACGCGTGCCTGAGCTTCCGCGGCCCCTGGAGAATTCGCGTCCACCAGGAGCGCGAACCCGCAGGCAGCTACCGACACGATGGGGAGCGTTCTGAAGCCGACGCTGTAGCGGCCCCGACCGCGTTCCCACCCGATCGGAAATGCCAGAGCGAAGGCGATTGCGACGGTCACCACGTCAACAAGCAGCCGTTCAAGATCGAGCCCCAGTTCCATCATCTCCTTCCCACGGGTCACCAAACCTCCGTTGCAGGTGTAGGCGCCGATTGAACGAGCCGGGAAGATCAAACCGGGTTTTGCCGGATTGGTTCCGGCCAACGCCGGTAGCGCAAACGGTATTCTTCGCCCTGGGCGCCTGATTCAGGCAATCACAACGGCGTGTGCCAGGAACCAGAACGCCCAAGCTCTGTTAGGTCGACGCAAAATCAGTCAGAGGAGGCGACGGATGCCGCAATTGAAAGTCAAACTATGCGCGCTCGCTGTGACGCTTTTTGCCGTTTCGCCGACAGTCGCTGCACAGGTGTGCGGAAAAACCGAGGTGGTGGACGAGGGAGAGACGCTGGAGCAGCTCGCGGCGCGATGCGAAACGACTGCAGGTGCTGTGCTTTCCGCCAACCCCTCTCTCGACGCCGGTGATATCCGTGCAGGGCTCCAGTTGAAGATGCCGGAATCCGCAGAGGGTGACTGGCTGAGCCGCGCAAGACAGGCGGTCACCGAAGCAGGTGAACGCGTGAATGAGGCTGCGGAAGCTGCGGGAAGGTCGGTTTCAGATTACCTTTCCGACCAGCCGGACCTCAACCGGGACATTCTGGAAATGGGCGAGCGGCTCGGTCTCCCGGGCGTCTCAACCAGCCAAAGTCGGGGAGCTGAGCTGATGGTCGTTCCGAAAGATGTCGGTCCCGGCGATAACGTGGACCTCAATGCAAACGGCCTGCCGGGCGGGGTCGAGGTGACGATCGGCGTGCGCATCGGCGAGGAGGCGGATTTCCGAACCATCTCCCGTGCGCGCACTAACGAAGCGGGATTGTTGGAGGCAACAGTCCCCGTTCCTGAACAGGCACAAAAGGGAGAGAAGATCGCCTTTGCCGTCGAGACGGTGGACGGCCGCGTCCGTGTGGTTTCCGAACCGTTCGACGTTGGTCCTACTACCGACTGATGTCGACGCTGGCTCTGTCTGGTCACAGACTTGCTCACCCTCAGCCGCAGCAAGAGTCTTCCACGACGATGATTGCGCGCCGGGAAACGGCGTATGCGGTCTCGCCAGTCAGGAAAGCCTTCTTCCGAATTGAAGGCGTGCTTCAGCCAGCTCTGAGGCCGCTTCTTCCCCCGGCCGTTTGGTGCGGGTGGAAACGGCCGGGCAGCCATTCCCTGTAATGCAACACAACGGATGTTCAGCGGTTACAGGAGCGAGCCCTCTCGCCCGCCGCTGGGGCTTCCACGCGATTGGATCGCTGACCGCCAAGTCGCATTGGCGTTCAAGGTATTGGACACCAAAGGATCGCACTTCCGCCGGAGAAACGGGATGCAGTGGATTGAAGATCATCGCGAACTTATCACCGCGCTTACCGGGCTGGGGACCCTGGCCGTCTGGGTGGTTTACCTGCAGGTGTTCGTCAGCAACTATCGAAGGCAGCTCCGCGCCACCTTGTTGATTACGCGCGGCGCGGGAGCCGGATTGGACGCTCACTGCTTCCTCAGCAATATGAGCTCGGGACCAGTCCACGTGGCCAGCGTGCTTGTTAAACTGGAGACCACTGCGGGGTCGCTCATCTGCCCTGTAACGGACATGCTGCATCCGGAAGGAGAGGCTCCGGCCGAAGCTCGGCAGCGCACGCGGCAAGGCCCTTTAGGGAGCGGCGAGATCAGGGATCTGGGTTCCTTCGGGACCCTGATGCGCCACGCGCTGCATGCCGAATCGGAAAGCCCGCCTGCCGGCGAATGGCACACCGAGGTTCGTTCCATCATGGTCGAAATCGTGGGCCATTACGGCTCGGAAGACCTTCCCATCGGCGCGCGCAGAGTTTTCGTTGTGCTCGAAAATGCCGGCGGACCGGTGATCCGTGGACGAGAGCTACAAACGGAGCAAATCAGAAACAGGCGGGACAGAAGAAGGCTGATGGCCGATTTGGAACGTGATCGTTGAGCGTGTTCCCGGCATCGCATGATGTATCGGATGGAAAGCTGCGGTGCCGGATATCGCCATTGAAACCCTGGTGCACGCGCTGGTCCCGTTCGGGGTGACGGCAAAGCCGATGCCAATGTCGTCGCATGGATCGGAGCGGAAGATGCATCGGGCTTTTTCCTTTCGGCGATCACAATTCTCGAACTGGAGCGGGGCGTAGTCGGGGTGCACCGCAGGGATGCCGCACAAGGCGCTCGGCTGCGTTCCTGGCTCGACAGTCACGTGCGTCCGGAATTCGCGGGCCGTATTCTGCCAATTGACGACGCGGTTGCGACACGTTGTGCCCACCTGCACATCCCCGACCGGCGCAATGAGGCCGACGCGCTGATTGCGGCGACGGCTCTGGTTCACGACATGACCGTTGTGACACGAAACACCAGAGACTTCGAAGGCACCGGCGTTGTTATCGTCGATCCCTGGCAAGGCTGACCTTTCACTTATCCGAATACAGGCGGTCCCTAGCCGGGGCAGCTCGATTGCGGGATGGCCGGATCGAACCCGTTCAAGGCGAGCGATAAAAATCGACCTTCTCACCGAAGCGGCGGGCGCATCTGCCTGTAGCCGATCGTCCGCGGGGCGGAGAGCCCGAAGAATAAAGCTAATGCGGCAGCCGGCGACTCTGCGCTGCAAAATCGGAGACACTGGTGGATCAACTCCTATGGGAAAGACCTTGCGGTCCGCCCTGCCAATTGCCGGATTGGAGAATGCAGCAGTACGCTATCTCTCGACGTTTGAAGCCGCGTTGCGTGCACCTATTGGAGGAAATTATGAGCGGAGAACTCGCTGACATTTACCGTGCCTACCTGGATTGCCTCAATCGACAAGCCTGGGACGAGCTTGGTCAATTCGTTGACAACGATGTGCAGCATAACGATCGCCTTCTAAGGCTATCGGGCTACCGGGAAATGCTGGTGCAGGACTTCGTAGACATTCCGAATTTGCAGTTCAACATTCAACTGCTTGTCTGCGAACCGCCGCGCCTTGCTGCCCGCCTTTCATTCGATTGCTCCCCGAAAGGCGAGTTCATGGGTCTGAGCGTCAATGGACGTCGAGTGTCCTTCACGGAGAACGTTTTCTACGAGTTCGTAGGATCGAAGATCCGCTCGGTATGGTCGGTAATCGACAAATCCGCAATAGAGGCCCAGCTCCCATACTAAAAAGAGAGAGAGTTGATCAACGACCGCTTCGGGTGCGAAAACGGTCCTGACACCACCAGCAAGAGCAACGGCCATGGCCTCTTATTCAGTGTTCAGTTCCGTGTATGGGCGGGGGTGTGCAGCGACGCCCCCGCCTTTTCGGCCGCTGCCCGCAAACGCTTGTCTCTCGTCCACAAAGCCACTCGCTTATCGAGGAGAACCGAGGCCAGCAAATGGGCATCCGTGAAGCCGATCCCCATGCTGAAAATGGCGTGGCGATCAACCATCATCATGACCTCGTGGTGCGTTGCGACGAGTGCTTCGCGCTGAGCCATCAGGAATGCTATCACACTACTGCGTTCCCGAAGACTGCCGAGTGCAAGCTCTCCGATCACGGCCGGATGGCAGAGGAGACGATCGTCCTCAATAATCCTACGCAGCTCGGCATCGGTATGCCGGAAATGATCAATCCAGATTGAAGTGTCGGCAAGAATCACTTGGCAGCTGCGCTCCGGCGGCGTGGAGCTGCCTCCGCATCCGGCATAGTTCCCCCGAGCGCGATGAGGCGTTTTCCTGACTCCACACGGACAAGCGTCTCCAATGCCTGGCGGACCAGAGCGGCGGTTTCTTTCGTGCCGGTTAGGGACTTAGCCCTTTCCATGAGAGCGTCGTCGAGGTTGATAGTCGATCGCATCGTTCGGGTTCCTGATTTTGGTGCTACAAATAGCACCATTTGGTGAAGAAATCTACGCCTGGATTGGCCATCGTAGCGACCGCATCGGCCGCACGAGCTTGAGGCTGGCTAGGGCCGAGGGTTCGATTCCGCTCAAGGCGAGGGATGCACAGTCACTTGCCGAGACAGTCGCTTCTTGTCCAGCAGCCATGCTTCATCTGCAGAGTTCTCTGCCATGGGTGCAGAGGTCAGCCGCGGTTCGTTCTGGACCGTAGCGAACAACCGAAACTCAGTTGGGGATTTTGCAGACTGCTCGCATAATCGTTTGTATTCTGCGGACATTGCCCGAAAGTAGTTCCCGTTCTGTGCTCAAAAGATCGAATCATGTATCAACAGGAACGCTCGGTCGAAACGGGCGAGGGGCAGGAAGCAGTCCTTCGGAGCCGTTTCATTCACCCTGCGTGGCTGTCGGACTCTGCTGGGTGCAGATATTCTGTATCACGATGATCCGTTATCGCGGATCGCTCGGAGCTCGGCGAGGAATGCCGTTGCGACCTCGGTTGCCTCAGACGCATCCGCGGATTCGACATCCAAACCGTGCGCAGCGCGGTTCATGGTCTGTAGAGCCTTCCGGAGCCGATCTGCGGTTTGGGGCGCCAAACCGAGTCGCTGCAGTTCCGTTAGCATTGGTCCAAGAGCCAGCGGACGCTCGGCTTCGGTCTGATCGGCCACCAGTAGCCGGATTTCACGCTCAACCTCTATGCGCAGCTTCACGAGCGCCATCAACGGGAATTCGCGCGCAAACTCCGCCTCTGTCGGTAGCTCTCTCTGCAAGGGCTCGGGGAGGGCGGCAGAGAGTCTATATTCCGCAACGCCCATCGGCTTTGTGGAGTCTCGAAGCGCGTATTCGACGATCACTTCATTCTTGCCTTTGCACAGAATGATGCCGATGCTCGGGGCGTCGGAATCGTGTCGAAGTTGGGCATCGACCGCGGACAGATAGAAGTTCATCTTCCCAGCGAACTCCGGCCTAAAGTCCTCGATCTTCAGCTCTACAATGACGAAACAGCGCAGCCGCAAATGATAGAATAGAAGATCCAGATAATAGTCCTGCCCACCAACTTCGAGATGATGCTGGCTGCCGACGAATGCGAAGCCTTTTACCGAGCTCAAGAATGAGAGAGCGTAGGTGCTCGAGTAGTCCTTGCTCGAGTTCGCGCTCGGACATTGCCGGACCGAGGGCAAGAAAATCGAAGCTGTAAGGATCTTTGATTAACTCCTGCGCCAAATCGGATTGCGGAGCAGGCAGTGTCCGGGCGAAATTTGTAAGTGCCTTCCCCTGCCGCTGGTAGAGGCCGCTTTCGATCTGATGTACGAGAACATTGCGGCTCCACCCATGTTCTACCGCTTGGCGAGCATACCAGAGCCGCTCTTCGGAGCTTTTCAACGCCTCGATGAGCTTGACGTTATGACCCCAGGGCAATTGTGCAACAAGTTGTTGCACGATTTCTTCATCCGGAAACGCCTCAGCAAAGGCGCGCATATATTTGAGGTTCCGCGGCGAAAGCCCCGTCATCTCGGGAAAATCGCGCCGAAGATCCGTGGCGAGCCGATCGATGACGCGCGCGCCCCATCCTTCGGCGACCTGGCGTGCCAGGATCTCGCGGCCGATGCTCCAGTAGAGCAAGATGAGTTCTTGGTTGACAGCGACGGCCGCCTTCAGGCGAGCTGTTCGGATCCTGTCCTTAAGCTCCGCAAGCAGAGAGGCATACCCGTCGCCGTCAGATGAAGGAATGAGCGTGGTCATGGGTGAGTCTTTATCAGGCCGGGCCGGAAAAAGCTCTACCGATCACGAATTCGCGTAGTCATCCATCACTTTAATTTGGCCGCTATGACGGCGGGTCCGCGGTTCGATTCCGCTCAAGGCGAGGGATACAGGTCGATCGTCCCGAACGCCGAAGCGATGCTGAAGTGTAGCGGCATTCGTGACTTGAGTGTCGCTTTTGTCTTCAGTAATTTGTTTCAAATTTCGACCATAAATAAATATAATATCGAATCATTATTGTAATTGAACTTGCAGAGAAGCGGAACTATATTTCCGTGATCAACTATGAGGTATCGGCTTGTCTATCCGGACGCCTCGTGTCTCAGCTGGGGGGAGCGGTTTCATGACGAAGATCGTGGGGACGGGCGGGGGCGATACGCTGCGCGGGACGGACGAGACGGATCGCATCTGGGGCCTTGCCGGCAATGACGACATCGATGGCGGTGGCGGAGATGACCTTGTCGATGCCGGTGCGGGAGACGACTTCGTCAGGAGCACAAGCGGCTATGACCGCCTCGACGGCGGCGACGGCGACGACCGGTTGATCCTGGCCGGGACGGGCGGCGCGGTCACCGGCGGCGCTGGCCACGATACCCTCGCCGTCAATGCCTCCTTGGCGACGGAGGACGTGATCTTCAACGGTCCGCAGGGTCACGCCATGATCGGCCGCGATCCCTCGACGGCCCAGCATGTCTTCTTCCGGGATATCGAGCGCCTTGAGCTGCTCACCGGCAGTGGAAATGACATCGTCTACGGCAGTACGCGCGACGATGTCATCGTCACCGGCGACGGGTCCGACGCGATCACCACGACGCTGTATTCGGCCGTGATCGATGGCGGCGCCGGACGGGATTTGGTGACAATCGACAATTCCGAAGACGTGGATGGCGTCACCATCGACTTCGCCGCGGGCAGCGCATCGACCGGCACGGTCCTGCGCAATCTCGAGACGGCCCGTGTCTGGACCGGAAGCGGCGACGATACGGTGATCGGCGGCGGACTCGACGATCTCCTCGCCAATACCGGTGCGGGTGACGATCGAATCGAGGGCGGAGACGGCGACGACAACCTGGACGGCGGCCTGGACAATGACGTTTTGTCGGGCGGAGACGGCAATGACGGCCTGAGCGGCGATGCCGGCAATGACCGCCTCTTCGGCGGGGCGGGGAATGACGGCCTGTCCGGCGGGAGCGGAGCCGACACGATGTCCGGCGGCGACGGGGATGACAATGTCAGGGCAGGAGCCGGCAATGATACCCTCGAGGGCGGCGCCGGCGATGACAGAATGGACGGCGGCCCGGGAGACGATCGCCTCTTTGGCGGATCGGGCAACGACATCATGGAAAGCTTCGACGGTCGCGACGTCATCGACGGCGGCGATGGCGACGACCGGATTTCGCGTTTCTCCGGCAGCGGCCCGGCAACGATCAGCGGCGGCGCGGGGAATGACCAGATCCGGGCGTGGGGCTCGGACAGCGTCGACGGCGGCACAGGGGATGACCGGATCGGAGCGGGGAGCTCGGGCAGTGTCGACGGGGGGGAAGGCAACGATCACCTCGCGTTCGAAGTGTCCCATCTGCTCGGGCCTGTTGATTTCGACGCGACGCGTGGATCGATCTCGACCGGGCTGACATGGACCGACATCGAGAGCTTCGCCGTGTCGAGCGGGAGATTTGGCGATCTTGACGATACGCTGCATGGCGCCGACGGGGCTGATCAGCTCTCCGCCTTTTTCGGTGACGATCTTCTGGAAGGACGGGCCGGAGACGACCGCCTGTTCGGTGGCGATGACAACGACCGCCTGCTCGGCGGCGACGGCGACGACTTCCTGTCCGGCGATTTTGGCGACGACCGCCTGCTTGGCGGCGCCGGCTCCGACGATCTGCGGGGCGAAGCTGGAGCCGACGATCTGAGCGGCGGCTCGGGTGACGATCACTTGTGGGGACATACGGGCAGGGACCGGCTGTCAGGCCAGGAGGGAGCCGATTATCTGCACGGTGGCGGCGATGCCGACATCTTCCAGTGGTCCGTCTCGTCTCTCGAGACCGACAGCGTCGACCGCATCGCGGATTTCAGCGCTTTGGCGGGCGACATCCTCAGCTTCGCCATCGACGCCGATGGCGAGATCGCCTCGATCCGCAGCTACGCGGATTTCCTGGCGGCCGCGCATGACACGCAGGACGGCGTCTTCGTCACGCTCGACGGGTTCCACGATGCCGGCATCCTGATCGAGGGCGTCACCCTCACGGAGATTTCGGCCGAGAACCTGTCCTTCACCGAGTTTTACTTTTGAGGCGCATGGCGGTGCCCGAACCGGGCATGTCAATTGGCGTCGATTGGAATGTGGCGCTCACCGTGAGGTGCCGCCCGAACGAGTTCAGCCTTCCTCCACGAGGCGGTTGCAGGCCGTCTTCCCGGGATGTTCACGTCCTGGGCTAAGAGGATCGCAGGCCGCGCCACTCATGAGGGCTGGCGATCGCGATGGTCGTAGCTCCTCGTCGCGACTCCGGCATGCGCGCCGAAGGCCGAAGGGCGGCGTTGTTATCGGCGGCACTCATCCGGAATATCGAGGTCGAATTCATTTCGATTTGACCTATCCACGTCGTTCTGGCGACCCTATGAGAGTCGCATCAGAAGAATCGCACGGGAGACGGCATATGAGCCATGAGGCACAGAAAACCATCACCACATGGTACGTCGACCCGGATGCGGAAGACAGGATGGCGGACGGACACGCCCCGATCTGGCGGCATCTTGTAGGGCTCATCGTCGAGCGCGATCTTTCGGAAAAGAACGTCCTCGACTTCGGCTGCAACCAAGGCGGCCTGCTGCGGCATCTTTATGCGATCAGGCCGTTCCGCAAGGCGCTCGGCATCGACATTGCAGAGCAATCCATCGCAAAGGCCGAGACTCTCAAGGGCAACATCCCCGTCCAACACGCTGTTGGTGGAACGCTCGAAGGCTGGGTCGACGAGTTCGATCTCGCGATCAGCCATGAGGTCATTTACCTCCTCGAGGACATCGACGCCCATGCCGCGGACATCTTCAAGGCTCTGAAGCCCGGTGGAGTGTACTATGCCGTTACCGGTTGCCACACCGACAACCCGCTCTGGCCGAAATGGCGCGAGCTCGTGGCGAGGCGCACGAACACCGTCGTCCAGGATCGCTCCATTTCCGATTACTGCCGCGCCTTTGCGAAGGCTGGCTTCGAGGTCTCCGGCAGAAAGCTGGAGTATGACGGATACATTCCATTCGTCGAGGATGGCTGGACTCCGGATTTTGCCGATGCCCTGAACTATTACACTGAGACCAAGATCGTGTTCCGCCTGATCAAGCGCCGGAACGCAGGAAGCGTGTAAGCTCGACGTCGAAATGCGGCGGCTTGTCCGGGGCGACCTCGACGAACCGCCCCTTCACCCGAAATGTCTTTTCGATCAGGCCGCTTTCGGCGAGCGCTCTCGGCTCCCCGTCGAAACGCAACTCGCCTCTCTCCAGCAGCGAGATGCGGTCGCTGATGGCGATCGCCTGGTTGATGTCGTGAATCGCCATGACGATCGTCACGCCTTTCTCTCGGCTGAGGCGATGGACGAGGTCCAGAACCTCCACCTGATATCCGATGTCCAGGAATGACGTTGGCTCGTCGAGCAGCAGGATGGCTGCCTCCTGCGCCAGCGCCGCCGATATCCACGCCCGCTGCCGTTCGCCGCCCGAGAGCTCCTGAAGCGTTCGATTCGCCAGACGCGTGAGGCCGGTGCTTTCAAGCGCCCATTCGATGGCCGCCTCGTCCTTGTGGTCGTAGGAGCGGAAGAGCCCGACGTGAGGAAAGCGCCCCTGTCGCACAAGCTGGGCGATCGTCATCTCGTCGGGGGCGGAGGGCTGCTGCGGCAAGAAGGCCAGCTTTTTGGCGATCGTGCGCCGCGACATCGAAGTTACCGCGACATCCCCGATCTTCGCCTGCCCCTCCGCGGGCCGGATCAAGCCTGCCATTGCCTGTAGTGCCGTGCTTTTTCCGGAGCCGTTCGGCCCGATAAGGGTGCGGATTTCGCCTTTCTGCACCGACAGCCGAAAGCCGTTCAGCGCCTTCCGGCGACCGTAGTTAACCGATAATTGCGTACATCTCAGAGGCATGGGCGATCTCAGGGAGCTTTGCGTACAAGGGTGAGCAGTACCGGCACCCCGACGATGGCAGTGACCACTCCGATCGGCACTTCTTCGGCTTGCCCGACCAGACGACCAATCAGGTCCCCGAGGGTGACGATGACCGCTCCGAGGACGACCGTCAGGGGAAGCACCAGCGGGAAATCTCGCCCGGCGAGGAAGCGCGCCAGATGCGGCACCATGAGCCCTACGAAAACGATCGGGCCCACTGCCCCCACGGCGCTTGCGGCGAGCGTGCAGGATACGAGCAGGGCAAGCGAAAACTGCTTGCGATAGGAGAGCCCAAAGGAACGGGCGACAGCGGAGTCGAACTGCAAGAGGACCAGCGGACGATAGATCAGAGGGAGGGCGGCCAGGCCGGCGATCGTAAACGGCAGCAGGAAGATCGCGTGATCCCATGTGCGCGCATAAAGGCTTCCGGAGAGCCATTCGAGAATGATCTCGATGCGGGCCGAGCCCCAGCCCGCGATCAGGCCAATGGCGAGCGCGTGCAGAACCGCCCCAATCGCGATCCCGCAGAGCGTGATCCTGAGCGGGCTGAGGTCGAGCCGGAAAGCCATAATGTAGATGACTCCTCCCGCCGCGATGCCACCCACCATTCCCGCCAGCGGCAGCCATGCGATCGGTAGCTCGGCCACGGTGTTGGACCCGGGATCAAAGATGTAGACGGTGAACAGCAAGAACGCTGTGACCGTCAAAGTCGCGCCCTGCGACACCCCCATCAGTGACGGATCGGCGAGAGGGTTTCGGGTAATCGTCTGGAGCAATAGCCCTGCGACGGCGAACTGAATTCCGGCGAGGATGCCCGTGACGATACGTGGCAGACGGATGTCGAGAATGATCGAACGCGCTTCAGGCGACCCGCTCCCGGCCAGAACCGAGGCGACGTCCGCTGCGGGAATGTCGACGACGCCAAGGAGCACGGCGGCGACGAACGAGAACAGGACCAGCAGAATGACCGCGGGCAGGAGCCACGGTTTCGGTCGGGTAAGGCCGAGCGGGACTGGAGTCATGCGGTCGTTCCCTTGATGCCGACGCGCCCTCGCTGGATGAGATAGATGAAAATCGGCCCGCCGAGAAGCGCGGTGATGATGCCGACGGGAAGCTCCTTCGGGATGGCAATGGTGCGAGCGATGAAGTCGGCGCAGGTCACCATTAGCGCCCCGATGGCCGCCGTGAGCGCGATCTCAAACGCAGTTCCCGAGGGCCGCAGGAGCCGGGCGATATGCGGGGCTGCCAGACCGACGAAGGCGACGGGGCCTGCAACGGGGGCGACGCCCGCTACCGGACAGACGCCGAGAAGCAGCAGGACGGGTTTCCAGAAATGAAGCTGCACGCCCATTCCGGCGGCGGCGTGGTCGCTCAGGGCGAACATGGCGATGACCCGGTGCAGCGACAGCGCTCCCACTACCCCAAGGCCGACCCAGGGAAGCATGTGGACGAGGTGCGACCAGGTGCGTCCGGCGAAGCCGCCGGACAGCCAGAACAGCAGTGCGGTCGATTGCGGCCCCGCCAGGAGCAGCATGTAAATCGTGATCGCCCCGAGAAACAGCGACACGCTGACGCCCGCAAGGGCGAGATGAAGCGGGCGCCCGGTTCCGCCGCGTGCCACCCAGAACGTCACCCAAGCTGCGGCGAGACCGCCCGCGAGGCCTACGAACGGGTAATAGGCGGATGAAAACCATGGCAGCAAGACGAAGCAGCCGACGATGGGCGCGACGGCGCCGGCGGTGACGCCCGTAATCCCCGGATCGGCGAGCGGGTTGCGGGTGAGTGCCTGCAGCAGATAGCCCGAGACAGCGAGGCCCGAACCCGCGACGGCGGCCGCCAGGCTTCGCGGCAGCCTCAGGGTCCAAACCAGGATCGACTCGATCTTGCCGTCGGGAGCAAAGAGCACGCGCAGAACGGCGTCGATGGAAAGTGTCCGCGCCCCAAACAGCAGCCCGACGAGGACAATCAGCAAGGTCGCCGCGAAGACGAGGCCTATGGCTATGGAGGATTTCCGGGTGCCCATCGCCGTCGCGATCGCTCGTCCGCTATTTCCGAGCCTCGGCGGGAATGATCCTGGCGGCTTCCGCCTTCGCGTCCACGGCAGGGAAGACGTCGGGATAGAGGTAGTGGGCGGCCTCGCGCAGAACGATTTCGCGCGCGATGGCGCCGTTGGTCTCGACCCATTGGTCGCCGACATAGAACACCCGATTGTTCTTGACGGCCGTCAGTTCCTGCCAGATCGGGTTGTTCTCATGCGGCCGATCGGGGCCCGAGTCGTAAATAAAGAGGACTTCAGGGTCTTTCTCGAGCATGGTCTCCAGGCTGAGATCGACGCCGAATTCGCCGCCCGGCGTCATGTTGCCGGCGATGTTCTCGCCACCAATCGCCGCGACGATGGACGCAGCCGTGTTTTCCGTGTGGAATGCGAACGGCGTCTCGCCACCCCACATGATCGCGAAGCGAGGGTTCACCTCCTTCGGAGCCCCGGCGGCGAATTCCGCCAGGTGCTCGCGGAATTCCTTGTTCAACTGGAGGCCGCGCTCGGGCTTGCCGAGGATCTTCGAGAGCTCGGCGATCTCACGGTCGCTCCCGTCCAAAAGCTCCATGTTGTAAGCGACATAGGGGGCGATCTTCTCGAGGTGCGGCGCATTGCCGACGGTGTAGCGGCGGATGGCGACGATCAGGTCGGGCTTGGCTTCCGCAAGAAGCTCCAGGTTTGGCTTGGCCCGCTGGCCGATCTGCTTCATGCCTGCCGTCATGCCGAGGAGGAAGTCCGGCTCCCGTCCCGCCGTCATATAGGTGCTCGCCACGGGCTTGATGCCAAGGGCAAGAGCCACGTCATCCGCGAAGTAGGAGATCGAGGCGATGCGTTTCGGCTGAAGCGGTACCTCCACCTTGACGCCACGGTCGTCGGTGATCGTCAGCGTCTTGCCGTCCTGGGCGTGAGCGGGGCCTCCCGCCACCACTGCCAGAAGAGCAGAGAGAATTGCGATTCTACGTGCGTTCGCCACGGCGATGTCCTCCACATGAATGTCGACACCGCTTTAGCTATTAAAGAGGAGTCCTGCAATCCACTTACCTGCACTTCCGATCAATTCCGAGAGTCGCCTCCGCTTATGCGCCGGTGCGTTGCCAGAAGGCATGGTCCACGGCATCGGCGCTTGACACTGTCCACATTTCGAGTATTCTCGACATATGGAACAGGAAAATGCAATTCTGGCTCTTGCGGCGCTCGCTCAATCGACCCGGCTGGAGACCTTCCGCCTTCTTGTCCGGCATGAGCCCCATGGGCTGCCCGCCGGCGATATCGCGCGCAGCTTGGCGGTCCCCCACAACACCATGTCGACGCATCTGAATATTCTTGCTCGGGCGGGCTTGGTGTCTTCGGAGCGCCGCAGCCGCCTCATCGTTTACCGCGCGGATGTTTCGCGTCTGCGCGGTCTCACCCTTTTTCTCCTCAAGGATTGCTGCGGAGGGGATGCCGATCTCTGCGCTCCGCTGATCGAGGAACTCAATCCCTGTCGTTCAAAGGAAAAGGTAACCGGATGACCAAGACGACGTTCAATGTGATGTTTCTCTGTACGGGCAATTCCGCACGTTCGATCATCGCAGAAAGCGTTCTGCGAAAGGACGGAGCCGGCAAGTTCAATGCCTTTTCCGCGGGGAGCCAACCCAAGGGCGAGGTCAATCCGTTCGCCATCGAGACGCTTGCAGGCCACCACTATCCCGTCGAAGGGCTTCGGTCGAAAAGCTGGGACGAATTTGCCATGCCCGGCGCTCCCCAACTCGATTTCGTCTTCACCGTCTGCGACAATGCCGCGGGCGAGGCCTGCCCCGTCTGGCCGGGACAGCCCGTGACAGCGCACTGGGGCGTCGAAGACCCGGCAGCCGTCGAGGGGACAGACGCCGAGAAGCGCGTCGCGTTCGCCACGACGCTTCGTTACATGAAACTCCGCATTGCCGCCTTCGCAGCGCTTCCGGTGGAAAGCCTGGAGCGGCTGAGCTTGACGGCAAAACTGCACGAGATCGGCCAGATGGAAGGTTCCACTGCACAGAGGCCCGACGTCGCATGAAAGAGCCGATCGACATCGTCATTTATCACAACCCCGATTGCGGCACGTCGCGGAACACCTTGGCAATGATACGCAACGCCGGAATCGAACCGCATGTGGTCGAGTATTTGAAGACTCCGCCAAGCCGGCAGCTGCTGGAGCAGCTCGTCGTCCGCATGAGTATACCCGTTCGCGAGTTGGTTCGCGAAAAGGGTACACCCTACGAAGAACTCGGCCTCGGCGATCCGGCTCTCACCGATGACCAGCTCATCGACGCGATGATGCAGCATCCGATCCTGATCAACCGCCCCATCGTCGTCTCGCCGCTTGGCGTCAGGCTGTGCCGACCTTCCGAGGTCGTCCTGGATATCCTGCCCCAGGAGCAGAAGGGCGCTTTCGCGAAGGAAGACGGCCAGGTCGTCGTCGATGCGAGCGGCCGGCGCGTCTAGCCGAAGCAGAGCAGAGCAGACCAGAGCAAGCGAAGCGACGCCTCGAGCGAGGCTGCGCACCGGACTTCATTTTCAAGGAGAACGCAGTTGCGTCCCGCCCAACCCACAATCCGCCTCTCGTTTCTCGATCGCTATCTTACGGTCTGGATATTTGCCGCCATGGCGCTCGGCCTTGTGCTCGGCACCGTGTTCACGGGCTTGCCGGCAGCCCTCGACAGTCTTTCCGTCGGGACCACCAACGTTCCGATCGCGATCGGACTCATCCTGATGATGTATCCGCCGCTGGCCAAGGTGCGTTACGAGGAACTCCATCAGGTCTTTGCCGACAAGCGCATACTAACGCTTTCCCTGGTGCAGAACTGGTTGATCGGCCCGGTGCTTATGTTCGGGCTCGCCGTGTTGTTCCTGCGCGACTATCCGGAATACATGACGGGCCTTATCCTGATTGGTCTCGCCCGCTGCATCGCCATGGTTCTCGTCTGGAACCAGCTTGCCCGCGGCGACAATCAATACGTTGCAGGTCTCGTCGCCTTCAATTCGAACTTCCAGATACTCTTCTTCAGCATATACGCCTGGTTCTTCCTCACTTTTCTGCCGCCGCTTTTCGGCCTGGAAGGAAGCGTGATCGACGTGTCCTTCTGGACGATCGCCGAAGCAGTGCTGATCTATCTCGGGATACCGTTCCTCGCCGGTTACCTGTCGCGTCGCATTCTTACGAAGGCAAAGGGCAAGGACTGGTACGAGAACGCCTTCCTTCCGAAGATCAGCCCAATCACCCTTGCGGCGCTGCTGTTCACCATCGTCGCGATGTTCAGTCTGAAGGGCGGCGATGTCGTAAGGCTGCCGTTCGATGTCGTCCTGATCGCAATCCCCCTGACGATCTACTTCGTCATTATGTTCACCGTCAGCTTCTTCATGGCGAAACTGATCGACACCAACTATCCGCGCACCACCGCCGTGGCATTCACGGCAGCGGGCAACAATTTTGAACTGGCGATCGCGGTTGCCATTGCCGCCTTCGGTCTTGCATCGCCAGTGGCCTTCGCCGCGGTCATCGGACCGCTCGTGGAGGTGCCCGTGCTGATACTGCTGGTGCAGCTCGCACTGTGGCTCGGCCGCCGCTACTTCGCCGAAACGGCTCCCGCGGCTGTTTGAAGCATAGGAGATCCTGAAAAATGAGATTGCGCACCGTTCCCGACATCAACCACCTGCCGGCTCTCGACCCTGCCTACGCGCATCGCAATCCGGCGGAAGGCCTCGGTCCGTTGGACCACAAGCCGCGCATCCTGCTCCTCTACGGATCGCTGCGCGAGCACTCTTACTCCCGGTTCTCGGTCGAAGAGGCGGCGCGAATTCTCGAGTACTTCGGCGCGGAGACCCGCCTATTCGACCCTTCGGACCTGCCGCTGCCCGACCAGTTCAAGGGCGACGATCACCCGGCCGTCAAGGAGCTCCGTGAGCATGCGATCTGGTCCGAAGGAATGGTCTGGTGCTCACCAGAGCGCCATGGCCAGATCACCGGACTCATGAAGGCGCAGATCGATCATCTGCCGCTGAACATGGGCGGCATCCGTCCGACGCAAGGCCGTACCCTCGCGGTCATGCAGGTGTCCGGCGGCTCGCAGAGCTTCAACGCGGTCAACACGCTGCGTATCCTTGGACGTTGGATGCGCATGTACACCATCCCGAACCAGTCGAGCGTCGCCAAGGCGTTCAAGGAATTCGATGCGAACGGGCGCATGAAGCCTTCCAGCTACTACAGCCGCATCGTCGACGTCATGGAGGAACTCGTCCGCTTTACGATCCTCCTGCGGCCGCACTCGGCTCAATTGGTCGACCGCTATTCAGAGCGCAAGGAAGCGAAAACGCCGGTTAACCCGGAGACCGACCTCTCCGCCATCGCGATCGCCCCGCAAAAGGGTGCGGCGTAAAGGCCGAGACCGTTCACAGCGGCCACCGATCCAAAGATCTGCACGCTTGAGTATTCAATCGCCGAAGGAGGCGATCGAAGGCGGTTCAGCGATGCCGGGAACGCTGGCCGCCGCTGGCAGAGTGCCAGATATGCTTTCCCAATTTCGCGCCAGTCGGTTCCCAGGTTACTCCCCGGGACCTCGCGGAGGCAAAAATATCCTAAGAGCCGTTAGCGGGCAGTCGTTCGAGAAACGAGCCGATGCATCCTTGAGTGCGCAGCGACGCTTAGACAATCAGCCGGGCCGCTCGTCCGTTCTTCCGTTCCGCGTTGTTGTAATAACTCGCCGCCTGGCTCACTGACTTATGCAGTGACTGCTGCATCGCTTCGGGCAGGGGAATGCCGCGATTGGCCGCCTCGGTGAGATAGCCGGATCTCAAGCCGTGCGCCGAAAACAGCGCCGGATCAAGCCCTGCTTGTCTGCAACGACCTTTCAGGATCAGATTGACCGATTGCGGGGTCAGTGGACGGCGGTCGACATTGCCCCATTGATCGATACGCCGAAATATCGGCCCGTCGTTGATCCCGGCTTCCGCCAGCCACCGTTTCAAGGCGGTCACGGGGCGGCCGATGAGAAGCACCTGTTCGTCATCGTCGACATTAGTCGTTTTGGTGCGGCAAAGGCGGATGCTGAGGCAGGGAAGGGGAGGGGAGGTTTTGTCGTTTGGATCCGCGCGCACCGGCTCCTCATCTTCAAGGTCCTCGACCCGAAGCCCGGCCACCTCCGAGCGGCGCCGGCCGCCGGAGGCAAAGGCGGTCAAAAGCAGCGCGGAGTCACGGAAGTCGACCAGCCGATCGCTGGCACAGGCCTCGAGAAGCTTTAGCAGGACGTCACTGGTTACCGCCTTCTTGCTCTTGCGTTGGCGCGGCCGGCTGCTTGCTTTCACCGCTAGCCTGAGCGCGCTCTTCAGCGACGGCGCGCCGAAGGAACCGGTCAGACCCCGCCAGCGGGTCAAGATCGACCAGGAGGTCAGCCGCCGCCGCACCGTGCCTGGCGCGTGCGGACCGTCGGCCCTCAGCAGACCGTCGCTGCGCAATCCCGCCTCGACACCCGCGGGCATGCCGTGGGCCGGATCGTCAGCGCGCTTGACCGGGTCCCAGAGATGATGGGCGACGAATTTCAGCAGCAGCGCTTCCGGAGCCGGCCAGGGGAGGGTGTCACCGGTGGCGAGGCGGCACCAGGCCTCGAGATAGCCGAGATCGGAGGCCAGCGCCCGCAGCGTATTCTCGCCCATGCCCTCCTGAGCCAGATGCTTGAGTGTGGCGACGTCGTCGTCAGTCAGCAGCGCGGCGAGCTGGTCGCGGCGGTCGAAGGGCAGTATGGCGTCGAGCGCGTCGAGTTCTTCGGCGCGGCGGTGGACCGCTTGGCTGTCCGATTCCGCCGCTCTATGTTTGTCGATCATTTCGGGCTTGGTCGGCAATTGTCCCTCAACCGGATGATGCCGGGTGAATTTTCAGGTCCGTCTGGCCAAAATCGTTCCCTTTGAACAACAGCGGCGCCTTGGCGATCCTCGCAACAGCATAGGAAAAACAGTCGCCCATGTTGAGCGTGGCCGGATGGCGACCTTTGCCGAAGCGGTCGAACGCTCTTTCCGCTTCCCGGTAATGCGCCTCGTCGAAAGCAATCGCCGCGACGTTGGGCAGCTCGACAAGCTGATCGACAATGTCCGAAGAGTTGGGAAATCCTTTGCCTGTCAGCACCATACGCACCTCCAGCAGGGTAGGCCAGCCGATCGCAATTGCCTCCCGACCGACCAACGCCGTGAATCGTTCGGCCTCCGGCTCTGCCAACGCCATCGCCAGAATGGCCGACGTATCGACAGCGATCATCGCGGCAAACCGTATTCGTCGTAGAAATCGTCATGCGCGGAGGTCGTGCCGGCCGGGACCGCACGCCGGCCTTCGGCCATCAAGTCCGACAGGACGTCGATCGGCGTCCGGGCAGACTGCTGGCGTAGTTCCAGATCGTAGTGCTCGAGCGCCTGCTCGACGAGCCTGTTGATCGGCTGACCCGTGCGGCGCGCCAGCGCGTGCGCCAGATCCCGGGCCTTGGTGCTGCGGACGGACAGTTGCGGTTCGGACATTGCGTTTCCTCGATCGAATCCCTTCGAAGATAACGATTCTGGCTCCAGATGGCAAGGAAATCACCTTCAGATGGCTCGCTATCGATACTGGGTCCCTATCGATGGTTAGAAGCCCATCCACAGATCATACCATGTGAGGAACCGTAATATTCAGATAGCGTTCGTTTAAGAAATCATTTACCATGATTTCAATGGCTTATGATACCGCAAAAATCAGCATGACAGCGCTTTTGGAGCCGGCATTCCGCGCCGGTATCGAATTGGCGCGCCTGGACGAACGGATCGCCCGTTCGCCCGTTGGCGCGGGCTTCCTCGAACGCACCCAATTCACCGATGCCTGCGCCTCGATGTGGATCGACGGCGAACTGGTTCATCTCGAAGACCTCGTCCTCCACGATGCTACCCGCGATATTCGCACCCCGACCCACGAGCTGACAATCGCCCGCGATGTGCTGCGCACCCGCCGGCGCATCGCCACCCAACTCCCGGGCTGGGCACTATCGACCGGCGGCGTCCGCACTCTGAGAAAAACCGGGGAATTCACGTCGGCCGCCGCTGACGAGGCGGAGCCGGCAGCTGCCAACCGGCGCCCGGTTGCGACAGATTCGGGAGGGGAGGCCGATGATGGTGATGACGTCGAGAATCTCCCTGGTGTCGACTACGCTGCCATCGATGCGGTTCTTGCCCGATCGGAGGCGGCAATCGAGAACGCAGCACGGCCCGGCCGTGGCATGACGCAAGAGAAAGATTCGATGATCTACGATCTTGACTGGGATGAGGACGCGCGGCTCGAGGAATGGCGCGGTGTGCTGCGCCAGGCCGAACACTTACCGGCGGTGCTGCAGGCGATCGTTGCCCTCGATGCCTGGAACGAGCTTTCCGTCCTGCAGCATGCGCCCTGGCTCGGCCGGCTATTTGCCGCCTCCATACTGCGCCAGGCCGGCGTCACCACCGATGGCCATCTCGCCGCCATCAACCTCGGCCTGAAAACCATTCTCGTCGATCGGCGCCGGCATCGTGATCGGGAGACCCGGTTGCTCGCCATTGCTCACGGATTTTTGGCGGCCGCCGAGATCGGCGTGAAAGAGCATGACCGGCTGACATTAGCGAAAACAATGTTCGAGCGAAAACTGGAGGGGCGGCGGACGTCGTCAAAGCTGCCTGAGCTGGTAGAGCTGGTGATGGCAAAACCGCTGGTGTCGGCCGGGATGGTGGCGAAGACGCTGGAGGTCACGCCGCAGGCGGCGCGGCGGATCGTTTTGGAGCTGGGCTTGAGGGAGATGACGGGGAGGGGGAGGTTTCGGGCGTGGGGGATCGTGTAAGTCAGCTAAGGAGTTAGCCGCCATCAGTCTAGCGTATTAAGACAGTGCAATGCTGGTCCTGGTCAGGTCGAGGTTGTCTCAGATGCGAGAGCGTGGGCATTTGTGGAGGACGCTGTTGCTCGCTCCTATCTCTATCATCTTTGCGGAGCCGGCCACCCCTGAACAAAAACGGGCTGGACGCCTTGAGGATATCCCTTGTTAGTGAAAGGCGCCGGTAAGCAGGTTGCTCGCCAACCGTTCGACAACTGACAGGCGCTGCGGCACGCAGACGGGGCGGCCCTCGTTGAAGGACTCTTTAACGGGCATCGTAACGGTATGCCTCAAGGTGCTGGCTCGATCCGGCCGTGAATGTAGCTGATTCCGTTTGAGCGAGGCCGGCCGCCCTTACCTTCCGGTTTGCCTTCCCCCGGTGGTGGGTAGCTCAACTCTGAGATGATCCAGTCAATCATCGGATGTGCGGTTGCCATCTTGATGGTGTGAGATTGACCTCGTACCGTCCCGGCTCCTCCGGCGCGGGTCAACGCGGCGTGGGAAAGGCGACTGGTGATGTGGAGCAGCTCGGCTACCGTAAACGACCAGTCGTCTGCGGTGCCAGGTGGCATACCGCTCAGGTGAGTAGCTGCTGCGCCGTATCCTGCTTGGCCATCGGCCAGGCGCGCAAGAAAGCTTCCGAGTTCCGTTCCGCTCGCGGTCACGAATGGTGGCACCGCCGTTGGATCGATTTGGTGCCAGCGTTCGGATTTTACCGTCAGGTCGATGCCGCCGTAGCGGCCGGCATCTGTTGGAGAGGCGCCGGTGATTGCCGTCGTGAAACCCCGGCCACGTCGATCGTAGACCTTGGAATTGAATGTGAATACCGGCCATTTCTGATATAGGGCAAGCTGGTCCAATGCACTTCTGCCCGCGACGTTGATCCGACCGGCCGAATCCATTTTTGCCTGTACCAACGCCGCTTGTCGCGTCCACGACTTTCCGTTGGAGTAGTCTATGACAAGTAGCAGGTCCCCGAGCTCGCAAACTTGCGAAGGTCTCGTGTCACTGAAAGTGACGTAGGGAGAGCCGTGACAAAAAACACTATCGAATGTCACGGTCATACCGAGTCCAGCGAGGATCGGCTTCCACACCGCAGCGATTGCCGGGGTTCCGTTCAGCACAAGTTCGGCGACAGTATCCACCTCGCCCTTTGGAGGTGGTGAGCTGCAGCCTGTCAACACTGTCGCGACGGCCGTGTCCGCCGCAATTTCAAGTCGCGCAGTTTGAGTGTGCGAGAAGTTCATGTCCACCCTCGGTGTGTGTCGTGCCGCTAGGCTCGCGGCAAAGCACCAGCTATTTCAATCATACCACCACAGGACGAAACGGGATAGAATCGGGGCACGATGGCGACCTCTTTTAGAGCGCAATGGCTAGGGGACGGAATGTGAACATCATTCGGCCCGTCGGATGTTTCCAGGCAGCCGAGGGCGTCTCAATCCTTGGTGCATCTGCTGCCCGGTGTCACAGGCATAAATTTCTGTGAGATTGATGTGCTCCCGACTGAGCGGCGAGATGAGTCTCAGCAATGGGTTAGGGATATTCAGTCACGTTAACGCAAATGGGTGACGGCGCGGCTGAGGTACACAACCGGCTAGACGACCGAGGACTAGCTCCAGGAAATCGAAGCCGCCGGCTTCTAGGTCGAGCCTAGGCTCTAGCTCCGGAATCCGACGGTAATGCGGCTGCGGTCGATGAACCGAAATGCACGGCCACGAAGCTAGTCCGCTCGAAAAACCGTAATATCCAAAGGCTACGAACGTCGGGGCCGGCGCCAAGATTTACGAATGCGTATTGCAGGACGTCGGGTTCGGCATGGTGGTATTGCATTGCTTCGATAGTCTCGTCTGGAAGCGTATACCTCATCACGTCTGCGACGATCTCGTTGTCTCGTATCGCAGATTGTATGCCATGAAAATGCGCCAGCCCCCTGACAATCTTTCGCACAGTTCGAAGGATACGTTCATCTCGTGCTGGGTAGATCTTGTAACGCTCGCCTCCTAGCTCCGGCACTGGTTCCATCAAAGCAAAAATTTCCCTCGCTCTGCGTACGCCGTCGATCTGCGCGAAGGCTCGGCGGGTGGGGCCATCCCATAGTTCGGTAGCTGAGGCGTTGGGATCTCCGGCTACAAGAATCACGTTTCTGAAGTGTGCGTCATCATCGGAGCTGCCGTTGTTGCAATCGGAACAGCTGGCAATCGTTATTCGTTGAAACTTGCTTCGCGATTTCGACGAGGGATAGAGCGATCGAGGGACCACATGTTCACGGGTAGTCAGTCGGTACTCGCCGCAAAGTGCGCAATTATCCCATCGATTCAGTCTGCCCATACATCCCCTCAGCATTACGATATGCGATCAACTGCCGGCCTGGCAGAACTTGGCAAGTTCCACCTTTAGTTCCGGTCAGCGCAGATGGAAACCTCGCACTCAGATTCTAAAGCTGGACCAAGTTCGAGCAGCACTTCTTGAACTTGCGTCCGCTGAGACAAAAGCAACGATCGTTTGGTCTGGTATGCCTGGCAATATCGACGAACACCGCCCCAAGGCTATTTTGGACATTTCGTGCGAGTGCCGCCAGCTCGTCGCGATCAATTGTGAAGGTGTTTCCAGTCGAACGCCGTTCGATGGTTTCCTGCAGAACATCCGTAGCCGCGATCCAGGGAGACACGCTCGCGAACCTTCCGTGACTCCTCTTGATGTTGATGCGGCGTTTTTGCCCCACGAAATCATACGTGCTCTTCGGGTCGGGCAGGAAAAGGATTTCATTCTCGCCGTTTACATGGGGGGTTATGTCCACAAGCACGCCGTTCGATTCCCAAACCGCATGATGTTCTGCCTCAATGAACACATTCGGCCATTCCCAGACCAGCCACCCGTAGACGAGATTGCCGCCTTCTTTGGATACTCTGGCCATAACGTTGTTGAAGCATTCCGACGGTTGGGAGATCGGATCAGGTCTCACGGGAAGATAACGCGGTTTGACACCTGGGCTTACTTCTCGACAGAAATCGATTATCGCTGAGTTGAGGGCCTTCGGCGTAGTCGTGTAGCTTTTCTTGAAGAGTTCTGTGCTGATCGCGGGCATGGCGGAAGCTCAGTCGTATGATGGCGTGGACTTGTCGTTCGCTTTATCCGTTGGTGACTAGCTCGGAAGATCAACGTCAAGCCACCGCGCATAAGCCCGAATATCGATCATGGGGACGGTCGCCTGTTCCTGCAGCCGAGCGATCAATTCAAAAAGAAAGGCCGTCGCGGGTTTCCGCATGGGCGTTATCGTATTCTCTCCGTCGGCATCGCGTGCGAAGATCCCATGCGCTGCCACGCATCCCAAATCGAGCCGGTTGGATTCTTCGCCGTCCGTAAGCGCCCTTGCGAGAGGGTCGCCCAAGCCCGGCGACCAATCACTTTCGAGCGTTAACAAGCCGCCGATGATGTGCTGCAACGGCTTGGGAGGATATTTCCCGCCAGCATGTGGGATCGGCAAGCTAGTACGATGCAAGGATCGCACGCTCGCGACTTTATTTCGGGCGTACGCCACCTGTTCGGAATTGATCGACTGCTTGGCCTCGAACACTGCATAAACGCTTTCGGCCGGAATGACGGTTTGGCCCTGAAAGGAAAATATGAAGGGCGAGTACTGGCGATCGAACACAACGACGTCGATTTGATCGCTGAATGCACCTGTGCTGTCGACGACGTGAGCAGATGCCGCCTTGTATCGGGTGGGCAAATAGGTCTGTAACATCTCAAGCCAGACGGCCTCACTGGCTTCCCCCTTCGTTCCCGGATGGCCGAATGCCTTGCGGGCGCGACCAAGGCGTTCCTGGATATCGTCATGCAGCTCCGAGAGGAGCGTCTGGATCGACCAACTCATCTTGCAACCTTTTCTGCAGCCACTTCGTCTCGGAAAGCTGGCGTCGCCGTCATGGCCTTGGCAATCTGTACCGCGCGCATACCTTCGACAGGCTTGTGCGGGTAGGCGTCAAGTGCGATGGCCGGAAGCAGCCGTTGGGTGAGATCGGAAAATGTAAAGCCTGGAACATCACCGGCTCCGCCCGTTGCCTCCACGAGCATGTGTAATTGCTCTTTGGAAAGCCCGAGTGGTCCGAGGCGGAGTGAAAGTATATGAAGTCGCTGCTCTCGATTCGGTCGCGCAAACGCTAGAATATCGGCGGCTCGACGCCGCACTGCGGGATCAAGTGCGTTAAGCCGGTTCGTGCACATGATGACAGCTGCGGGTAGCCGCAAGTTTGCGAGCCTATCAATACCTCTGATGAACGCATTGACCCCAGCCCGGTCTTCATGGTGCATCTGCGCGGCCTCTCGGGACTGCGCCAAGGCGTCCGCTTCGTCGACCAGAAGGATGATGCCACCTTTCGACTTTCGGTCGCCCTTCAGCTTGCTTGCCGCCTGGACTGTATGTTCGAATGCGGCCGAAAGCAGTTGCGTCATTTCACCGACGCGTCCCTGACCGCGTGTCGCGAGGCTAAGCGGGAAGAGGGTTATTTCGATATCTTCCTGACGGGCGACGGCGTCTCCTATTGTCTCCGCCAGCTCGGTCTTGCCCGATCCGACGTCTCCTGCGAGGACAACAAGCGGCGGCCGCCGCAAAATCACGTCGAGCAGGGGGCGAGCTTCGGTCGCATGAAACCGGGCAGCCCACTTTTCGAGCCCCTGCGGGTTGACCATAAGCCCGAGGATCTTTGCTAGGCGCGACTTTTGATCGTCAAGGCCGACAAGTCGTGCTAGACGCTCTTGCGGCTCGAAATCGGGATAACTTTGCCGGCGCTCAAAGAGCTCGTCCAATCCAGGCATGTTCTGCATCAGTAGCTCCTTACGCACGAGCGGTCGAGCGCTCGACCTCCGGCTGAGTAGGTATGGTCGGAGGCGAAATAACCGCTTACCGGCGGCTCTGTCCCTGTGGTCCGTTGGAAGGGGAGGCCATTGTTGAACGAATTCCGGTCGCTTTGCGGCAAAGCGAAATACGCATCCGAATAGGCCAGGAAACTTGTAAATGACGCGCCGGAAACATCTTTTCCGGGACGGATTTTACCGGGGTCGTCGTCATTCGCGGTACTATTGGCGAGATCGCGTGCCGTGTACTTCAATGTCGGCTCGATCCAGGAACCGTCGCGCTTAAACCCATAGGTCACAGAAGACAGATAGCCCGCTTTCATCATCGCGACGGCTTCAGCCTCATAGTCGGCGATGGTCTGATCGGTCGGCTTGCCGTAGAGGCGTTGAATGCGCTTAAGGTCAGTTGCGATCTTGGCTGCCATGTGGCGAGCATGTGTAATCGTAAATGTCGCGCTCTCGGTGTAGCTGTAGCTGGACATTGCGGCCTCATACCTGGAACGTGGAACCGAAGACCTTCTGCCAGTAGCCGACGGTCAACTGCTTGCTGGGGGCTGCCAATGCGGCATCGATAGCGTCTCCTGCATCGAGGGCAGCTTCGACGATGTCATCCATATTGGCGACTGTGTAGAGGCGCGAGACATTGTTCAGAGCGTTCACGGGATCGATGATCTTCATTGGCTCTGAGAATGTGCCGATGCTGGAGAGCGGATAGTAATCGGAGAAGGCGATCCGGTCCTTAAGGCCACTCGTTGCGATATAGGTGAAGAAGTGCTGCAGCGCTTCCGGATAGTCAGAGAGGTCAAGACCCTCATCGCAAAGCTTGGCCATGATCAGCTCGATCATGAACGATTTGAACCGGAAGCCGTCGCGTTCCTGTTTCTGGCGGCGGGCCCAAAATTTTACGAGCCGCACGACTTGGGCAAAATGCTTCTCTTGCGACTTCTTTCGTTTGCCGGCAAATTCAAGGTGAAGTGGGATACTCGTCTTCAGGAATGACCCGTCATCCTGGCTGACCAGATTTCCATACCATTGCGGATCACCGTTGTAGAGGATCGGGACGACATCCACGTCCAATCCGGAGCCGCGGAAGGAGACGGTCACCGAGTAGGTCTGAGGGGTGACTTGATCAGCCGCAAAGTTCGGAAAGGCCTTGCGCAGCCGCTCGGCGAGATAGGTCAGCAGGGCGCTTACAGATTGTGGCGCGTCCGCGCCGCTAATGTAACAGGCAACATCTATGTCGTTGAGCGAGCGCAAAGCTGTTCCCTTTGCCAGACTGCCCGAGAGCATCATCTTGCGAAGGGTGAAATCGGGGTGCTCGTCGAGATAGGACTCGAGCTTTTCCCGCAGTCGCCGCGCCTGGGCGCGATATTCTTGCGCCTTGTCCTGCGGAAGATTCACGCGCTCCTCTGCAAAGCTTAATATCTCACGATGCCCTACATGCTCATGGCTCATGCCCATCTCCAAAAACGGCGAACCCTTGACTTCAAAGCCAAGATACTAGATTCCTCAAATATACCGATAGAAACTATATGGGTATAAAATCTATACCCGTCAAGGAATTATATGCATGACCGATGAGAAGCGCCCTTGGACACAAAATCAACGCTTCGAGTTCATGGAATGGAAGCTATTTTGGGAGGGGGCACTCAACCGAAGCGATCTGGAAGAGATGTTTCAGATATCGACGCCACAAGCGTCGATTGACCTTCGGCGCTATCGGGAATTGGCTGGCGACAATATCGCCTATGATGCAACTGAAAAAACTTTCAAGCCTACGGGCAATATCAAGCCCTCTTTCCTCAGAGTTTCCGCTGACCGGCTCCTGCTGCAATTGCGGGCATTGCTGACGGGCGCTCTTCCAAGAAGGGAGGTCTGGTTCCGAGATCTGCCAACTATCGATATGGCGCCTGATATTGTGCGACATGTGGATCCGGATTGCTTGCGTACGATTCTTGCCGCTATTCGCTCTAAGCATTCCATCGAGGTCCGGTATCAATCTCTGACCAATTCACGGACCAGGGAGATTGCTCCTCACGCGCTCGCCTTTGATGGCTACCGATGGCACGTTCGCGCCTGGGCGTGTGATCGTGACGATTTTCGAGACTTCGTTCTGACGCGTATTGATCAGATCAAACCAGGTGCACCCGCGGATTTCGATCCCGAGGACGACCTGGAGTGGAATACAATAGTATCGCTGGATCTTCGGCCGCACCCCGGCCTGACCGAAGAGCAATCCCTTGCTATCGAACGAGACTACGCGATGGCCGACGGTCGGCGAACAATCGATGTTCGGCTATCTATGGCATATTACTTTATTATGCGGATGAACCTGGATCTTGCCGATCTGCCTCCGGCAAGGGCACAGATTTGCTTACATAACCTTGAGGCCGTTCAGAGTGATATCCGAGCGGCGAGAGCTGAGTCAAAGCGTCGAATCGTTGACCGGATAAATCGGAAATGAGCATTGTTGCGCGAGCCGATGGACCTATGCCGTCGCGGTGTAGGACAAGCTGCGGCAACCCTATCTCCTGAACGAAATTGTAGATTTTGTCTGTAGGGGTCAGCACCTCGTACCATTTAGTCGAACGTTGATCGAGCGCTTCCACCATACGAGCCGGAATTCCAATGCTAAACTTCTGTTGTTTCAGACTGCGACAGATCTCGCATAGAAGGTCCGGTTTGTGCAATCTGGAGTAGGGGAGAATCAGGGGCAGGACATGCATCTCATCTTCAGCTTGGCAGCAGATGGTCGAGTCTATCCCGACGCTCACGACGCGTCCGGAGACCTCGATAAGGACGTACTTGGACCTTTGGGTTTGGTTCAAACTCTCGAGACCCAGCTAGGAATGCTAGCGCCGAGCATTTCGAAGGCAGTGCGCATTTCGACTTATCTGGCAAAGCTTCGTGCTTGCGGTGGCGATCGTTTCTGGGCCTCGTCATTTGCGAGAGACCCCTGGTCTACGGCCGCCACCCTCCTTGACTGGCGCGATACGCTGGTGGGCAGTGGCTGGCACGGTACCGCCATCGGCAGCACTCGCCTAGACGATCTCGCTGCCGCAGAGGCCGTCGAGCCAACATTGCCGGCGGGCTTGGAAGACCGCGCCATAGCTTTGCTCCACGTCCTCAAGACAAGGCCTGGCCTGAGAATTCATCAACTCGGTTTGGCAGACCGGCGGGATCTTTTGCCGCCGCTGTGGGCACGCATCGTTGACGCTCTCGAATCCGTCGGGGTCACTATCTTCCAACATGAGCAGCCCGAACTGGCGCCAGAGGGCTCCGACTTGCGAATAGTGCAGCGGGTTCTGTCAGGGGAGCCCGTCCAGCCACTAGCCGGCGACGGCACTTTTACAATGGTGGAAGCCGATACGGAACTCATGGCAGCTGAAACGATTGCCGACTGGTTAGCTGCTGTGCCGTCGGAGGACCTCCACGGAACTGTCATTCTCGCTTCCGACGGCGATACAGCGCTCCTGGACCATGCTTTGCGGGCGAGGGGCATTCCAGCCCTCGGGCTCTCCGCCTCATCACCCTGGCGAGGAGCACTGCAGGTTCTTCCTCTGGCTTTTGCTGCCGCGTGGCAGCCATTCGACCCACGCGTGCTTTTGAACCTCTTCCTTCTTCCGCGGCCTCCTGTTGCGGCCTGGGTGGCGCGTGGGCTTGCTCGTGCTCTCAGCGAAGAGCCGGGTGTCGGTGGCCGCGTCTGGCGAGAAGCATGGTGCGAAATCGAGGATCGCCTGCTCGAAATCAATACGCAATCCGACGCGGATACAGCGCGCCGGAAAACCGACACGACGCTTGCGGAATGGCGCGCATGGACGGAGGTCGGGCGCTTTGCGAGAGGCGAGGGGATGCCACTGTCGGAGGCGATGGCGATCTGCGGGAGAGTGGCCGCTTGGGCGATGCGTTCGGACGGTGGCGAGGGCGACCGCTTGCTGATGGCAGTTTCGAATTCTGCAGCCGCTGTGTCTGACGCCCTGAGCCGCCTGGAGCTTTCGGTCATTCCCGCCCTCCTTCTCGAGCGGGTTGTCTTGCAAGTCCTGTCGGAGGGCGTTCCCAATCCGGACCATTTCGCGGAAGCTGGCGCTGTTCGTGCCATCAAGGCGCCGGGAGCATTGTGGTCCTCGGCCCAGCGCATCGTCTGGTGGAACTTTGTCGGTCCTGGCGAGAAGATCGCCCTCACCCCGTGGGACAATGCCGAGCGTGATGCGCTGATTGCTAATGGCGTGGAGATTGATGCTTCACAAGCAATTGCGCGTCGGATCGAGGCCGCCCATAGCGGTGTCATCCGGCGTGCTCATGGAAGAGTCATTCTCGTGCATCCAGCGCTTGCGCGCGACGCGCAGACAACCCTTCATCCCATGGCGCACCGTTTGCGGCCTCTGCTGAAAGAAAGCGGGGCGGCGATCACCTTCAAGGCGGAACGGCTGCTGCGTGAACCCGATGCCATGCTCGCCGGCAGGATACTTCCTCGCCAGATTGTTGAACGGCAAGCGCAGCCGCCAGCAGGGATTCCAGTCTGGACGATACCGCCGGGAACGACACGCCTTACCGACACCCGTCGTGAGAGCGCGACTTCGTTGACACGGATGTTGAACTGTCAATTGAGCTGGTTCGCTCAGGATATTCTCAATCTTCGGCGCGGTCGTTTTGCAGAAATCCCAGGCACCGACCAGCTCTTCGGAAATCTCGCCCACGAGATCGCTCGCCGGCTCCTGCTTCCGGGTGCACCACCGGCCGAAGCCGATATTAGGACGAAAGCAATCAGGCATTTCGAAAGCCTGCTTCCCGAGATCGCAGCTCCGCTCCTCCAGCCCGAACATGCCGGAGAACTCGCGGCCGCTCGCGAAATGGTGCCACGTGCCTTGGAGGCGCTTGTTCGCCTGCTCCATACTCAAGGTCTGGAGATCGTCGGTTCGGAACTCGATCGGGAAGGTATCCAGGGGCGCCTCCTGCTTCAAGGCAGGCTCGACCTCCTGGTTCGTCGCGGCGACCGGATCGCAGTTCTAGACCTCAAATGGACCCGCTCCGAACGGCGATATAGGGAGGAAGTCGCGTCCGGGCGTGCCATCCAGCTAGCCATCTATCGCGGGCTTTCGGCCAGCGACGGGACGGGTGCTCCGGGAGGCTATTTTCTGCTGCGCCAGCGACGCATCGTAGCGGGTCCGGGCTCCATTCTGACCGGCAATCCTATTGAAGCGGATATAGATGACCTCGCTACGCTTGGCCATGTGACAAACGATTGGCGTGTCTGGCACGATCTCACCACGAAGGGGACTCTGATTGCGGCCGGTTTCCCCGATACAGGTGATCTACGACCTGCTGGGCTTGCGATTGATGCGGCGAAAGAACCCTGCCGCTTCTGCAATTTGCGCGGCCTCTGTCGCGTCTACGAGGAGCGTCAATGACATCGCCGACGAGGTCCTGGTGCGCACGCCCGAACAGATCCTCGCGACGACGTTCACTATCAAGGCGGCAGATGAACTTGTCGAACGTGCCCGCGCCAAACTATTTGGACAAGGCAAGGCAGACGCAGCTGCCCAGTTGCTCGGTGCGCGCTTCGGCACTGTCAACGCCGTTTGCAGCCAAATCGTCAGCGAATTTGCCATCGACCTGGGGCGCTCGCCGTCGACCAATGTCATCGGTGAATCCAACATGTCGCTGGTGTTCAGCGTGGCCGCGGACGGTGCAATCGCAGCACGTGCCGAGGTCCTGAACGAACTCGCGGACCACTTCGGCTACAATGATCCTCGTGCGCCGGGGACGGGAGAACCTCCTGACTGGCGCCGGACTGTGCGCAGTATCGCGACGTTCGCGAGGGCAAATGGAATTGAGGCTGACCAGTTAGCCTCGTCGGCGCAGCGATCAATTCAGACCTTTCTGGCATGCTTTCCACCTCCCGCAGCAGACGCCGCGGACCTCGACGCAGCACTGGCCAACGCGTTGAAGGATGCCTTCGAAATGCGCCCGGCCATCGTGAGCAGCACGGGAGCGGATTCGGTCGAGACGATCAGGGCGGCGCATGAACGCATTTTACGCGGCGAAACGCTCAGTTGGTCGACTTGGGCGCGTTTGACCAAGGTGAAATGCGCGCCCACCAAGGACGGACAACCTTATAATCAGGCGTTGATCCGTCTTATCGCCGCGGCGGGGCGGCACAGCGAGCATCCACGGCTCCGGTTCGAATGCGAGCAGTTCATCACGGAGACGTTTCATTGCGCCGCCGAGGCGTTGACCGCTTACCAGGATTGGAAAGCCGAGCGTGGGCTATTGGATTTTACGGATCAGGAAGCTCTCGCGCTAGAGATCCTCAAAACACCTCACCTGGCCGCAAGGCTCAAGGAACGTGTCAGCCGTGTCTTCGTCGATGAGTTCCAGGATTCGAGTCCCTTGCAGCTTGCCGTGTTCACACTTCTTGGAGAGCTGGTCGATGAGAGCACCTGGGTTGGTGATCCGAAGCAGGCCATCTACGGCTTTCGCGGCGCCGACACCGAGCTGACCCAGGCTGCGTTTCTCGGGGCTGGCGGAAAGCCCGAGGACAATCCGGTCCTGTCCAAATCATGGCGAAGCCGCAAAACCCTGGTAGATCTCTTCAATGCGATGTTTACGCCGGTCTTCGAACGAATGGGACTGCCGGCGGCGCAGCATGCGTTTTCGGATGCGGCGCGATCTGACGCTGGCTTTGACAAGCCTTCGGCTGGATGGTGGTGGCTGATTGGCAAAGTTGATGAGCAGGCACAAGCCCTCGCGGAGGGAATCCGGCAATGTCTGGCAGAGGCAGACGACTGGCTTGTCGAAGACGACAAACGCAATCACAGGGCCATCAGGCCAGGCGACATCGCCATTCTCTGCCGTTCCAATACCGATGTCGGACGTTTTGCCCTCGCCCTTAGCCGTGCTGGACTTCCGGTGGCAGTTGAACGATCGGGCCTTGCGCGTACACCCCACGTCGAATTCGTGCTCGCCGCTTGTCGGCGCGTGGCTGACGCGACGGATCGCCTTGCCCTCGCGGAACTCGCCCGCTTCTTCGCCGATGATTCCGGCTCCGATGCTTGGCTCCAGGCTGCTACCTCTGATGATGCCGATGCGGCGCTCCGGGCAGCCGTGCCGATATCAGATGCGCTCGATAGGCTCGCGGCTCAATTGCTCAGTTTCACGCCGGCCGAGCTGGTTGACGCCGTACTCGCGTTGCCAGCACTGTTGAGCCATATCGAGAGCTGGGGCGATACCGCGATGCGCTTCGACGACCTCGAGGCGTTGCGCGGCTTCTCACGCGCCTATGAGGAAGAGTGCGCTGCGTCCGGCGCGCCTGCGACCCTGCAGGGGCTTCTGCTTGCGCTCGACGGAGCGGAGCCGAAGCGCCCCCCAAGCCTCGCCAGTGATGCGATCCAGGTCATGACCTATCACGGATCGAAAGGCCTTGAATGGCCAATGACGATCTTGACCGGACTTGCCTGGGAATCGAAGGCGCGGCTGTTCGAGCCGGTCGCCGAGACGACCGGCGAGCTTGATTGGCGCAACCCTCTGGCGGAGCGGTGGATTCGCTTCTGGCCGTGGCCGTATGGTCAGATTGGAAAAGGCAGCACGATCGATGTTGAGGTCGCGAACTCAGAGACGGGGCGGCGTGCTTTGCAACGCGCTGTCGAGGAAGACACCAGGCTTCTCTATGTTGGCGCCACGCGAGCCCGCGACTATCTGATGTTTGCTCCGCCGGCGAAAGGCCCGCTCAATTGGCTGAGCCTGCTCAAGGCGCCGGAGGCCGTAGCGCATGTCGTTCCTCCCCAGAGCGACGATAACCAGCTTGGGGTTGGAAACCAGAATTTCACAGTCGATGTGAAAGTTCTTGCGACGAGCGGGGTGGCCGCGGAGCGTGACGCGCCGCCCACCTTCGTTCGAACGCGAACACTCGAACTGCAGGTCCGTCCGCCCTTGTTCCTGAAACCAAGCGAGGCGGAAGGTGGAAGCTGGAAGATCGTCGAAAGGGTTGACCTTGGCGGAAGGCTCCCGATTGACGGGATCGCCGACATTGCAGCGCTGGGCGAAGCGCTCCATTCCATCATCGGCTATGATGATCCAGACCGCGACCGAGACAAGCGGCTGGCCGACGCATCGTCTATCCTGACGCGCTGGGGCGTAATGGGATTCAAAGGGGACGATGCGCTTATCGCTAGTGACAGACTAGCAACCTGGCGCCGCGGCCGATGGCCGGCGGCCAGCACCATTGCTGAAGTGCCTGTCGCGGCCGCCATAGCCGATCAGCTTCTCAAGGGCCGTATTGACATGTTGGTCGAAACTGGGAGTGAATTCGCTATTATCGACCACAAGAGCTTTCCCGGCCGTTTCGAGCTTTGGGAAGAACGAGCCGTTGGCCACGCGCCGCAGCTTGCTGCCTATGCAGGTGCGGTGGAATCAATCACTGGACGACGATGCTCGGAACTTTGGATCCACATGCCTATCGTCGGTGCGCTGTTTCGCCTCGCTCCTGCTGAAGGGTGAGGCGGAGGGGTGTCTGCCTGGCTAGATTAAGCGATCGATCGCCTATTCAAGCGCCCGTGACGTCGGTTTCTGAGAGCTCGCCAATTCGATCCTCATAATCTTCTGAAATGTCATCGGTCGCGACCCTCGGACTCCTCGCGCCTTCCATAATGCCATGAATTCAGCTGACTCCAGATGACAACTCGCACGATAGCCGAAACACAACAAGCTGTTCGATCCGGCCTTTGTAATTGGGCTATGCGGAATGAGTTCTCGGTTGGGCCTAAAAAGCCGCGGTAGAGCTCGAATTACTTCGCCGTATAGTTGATTCCCGCGGCGAAATTCACCATGCTGCGTCTGCACCGCGTTGGGGGATACGCATGCGGAATGTGAAGGGGACACGCCATAGCCTCCGGAGCTCACGGAAGCTGTCAATCATCGCACAGGATCCTTCCGTCAGGATTGATGGTCGAATCGTTACTGCGTCGATCGATGTGCCGGCCGAAGAGCTCTTATCCGGACCGCGCGGCTATCGGGTTGCGGTCGTCGACTACGACGTAACTGCGAATGCCCTATATCAGCCGGCCTACCTCCCATCGGGCTTGGCCGGCGAATATCACGATCCTTTCGAGAACGCGCCGGATGAAACCCTTCTCTCCGATCCGCGGTTTCATGCCCAGAATGTCTATGCCATCGCCATGCGCATTCTGGCCCGATTCGAATTCGCCCTTGGCCGCCGGGTCCAGTGGGGATGCGAGGGCCACCAGCTCAACATCCTCCCGCATGCCTTTGCCGAGCCGAACGCCTTTTACTCGCGCGATGATCGCTCGCTGTTCTTTGGCTACTTCGAAAGTTTTCCAGACAAGAACGGCGATACGCATACGGTTTTCTCGTGCCTCTCGCACGATGTCATCGCACACGAGACGACACACGCGATCCTCGACGGGCTTCGATCGCGCTACCTTGAGCCATCCTCACCTGACCAAGGCGCGTTTCACGAGGGTTTAGCCGACGTCGTTGCGCTGCTCTCCGTTTTCGCGCTTACCGATGTCGTCGGGGCTGCACTCGACGGGACTAGTGGCGGACGCCTGATCGACGAGGAGCTTCTTGTGAAGGACAAGCTTGCCAATACTGTACTCTTCCGCTTGGCAGACGAGATGGGACAGGAAATGAGCGGAGTACGCGGCTCGGCGCTACGCCACTCCATCATGCTGCCGCCTGGCAAAGACTACATGGACGATCCTGAGTGGCATGAAGTCCATAAACGCGGCGAACTCCTCGTTGCCGCCATGTTGCGATCTTTCCTCGATATTTGGGTCAATCGCCTCAGCCGGGTCGGCACCATCGTCGATGGGAAGAAAGACCGATCGCTGGTCATCGAGGAAGGTGCACGCGCTGCGGACCACCTACTGACGATGGCCATTCGTGCCATCGACTACTGCCCACCCGTCGACCTTTCCTTCTCCGACTATCTCTCGGCACTATTGACCGTCGACCGAGAGGTCGTTCCCGATGATCGCTATGGCTATCGCGACGCGCTGCTTTCGAACTTTGCGGCCTTCGGAATCTCCCCCAGCAAGCGCGCCGATGTGGACGGCAGCTGGCTGCGCTGCGACGAGGAAATGATCTATAGCCGCACACATTTCGATTCCATGCTGCGCGACAACGAGGAGGTCTTCCGCTTCGTCTGGGAGAACCGCAAGGCTCTGGAAATTGGGGACATTGGCTATATCGAAGTGCAGTCGGTGCGCCCGAGTATGCGAATTGCGCCGGACGGTTTCGTCTTGCGCGAGACGATCGCGGAATACGTCCAGGTCCTGACTGTCACCGCCGGTGAGCTCCGACAGGATTTTAAGGTCGACGTTCCCGAAGAAATCGAGTTCTGGCGCTCCCTGCGCCTGCTTGGCGGCGGCACGTTGGTTTTCGACGAATATGGCCAGCTGAAGTATCAGATCGCCAATCATCTGATGAACGATCGATCCGACAAAAAACGCCAGGGTGAACGCCTTACCTATCTTTGGAAACAAGGTTTCCTCGATAGGAAGAAGGACAGGGCCGGCTATTTCTCCGCCCTGCATTTGGCGCGTAGCGGTGTGCAGGAGAAGGCGGGATGAAGCCAAGCCGCGTGGTCATCACATCCTATCAGGTCGGATTCGGCGACTGCTTCCTGCTGTCGTTCGAATATCCGGCCGACAAACGGCATGTCCTGATCGATTTCGGTTCGACCGGACTACCCGACGGCGTACCAAAAAACCAGCTCGACCTGATTGCCAATGACATTGCCAGCCGAACGAAGGATCAACGGCTGGCGGTGGTCGCCACCCATCGTCACAAGGACCATATTTCCGGATTCACGACAAAAAAGCAGCGCCCGTCTTCGGGGAAGACCATTGCCGAACTAAAGCCTGAACTCGTTCTGCAGCCGTGGACCGAGGATCCGAAGCTTGCGGTCGATGCCAGAGGCCCTTTGCCGCCAGGGGTCTCCCTTGCCGCCCACCACATTTCCTCGCTTGCGGCCATGCAGCAGGCAGCCGGTGCAATCTTCAGCGAGGTGAAAAGGGTCCGCTATCTGTCACCCTCGTTGCGGCAGGAGCTTTCTTTCATGGGGGAGAACAATCTCGCCAACCGCGAAGCTGTCGAAAACCTGATGACGATGTCGGCGACCCGCGAATATGCCAAGGCCGGCGACAAGACGGCGCTTGAGGACCTGCTTCCGGGTGTCAAGATCGACATCCTCGGGCCGCCGTCAATCGAACAGTCGGAAAAGATCACAAAGCAGCGCAGCCGCGACCAGGACGAATTCTGGCATCTGATGGCCAATGCTGCCGCCTCTCTCGGTCCGACAAAGGGGCAGAGGGTTTCGCCACTCTTTCCCGACTTCACCGTGGAACGGATCGGGTCGCAATTTCCAATTGACGCACGCTGGATAATTAGTCAGGCGCGCCGGTTGCGATCAGATCAGATGCTGCGTCTTGTTCGCATCCTCGACACGGCGCTGAACAACACTAGCCTGATTCTACTGTTTCGGTGCGGCTCGAAGAGCCTGCTCTTTCCCGGCGATGCGCAGATCGAAAACTGGTCCTATGCACTCAGTCAGCCTGCTGTGCGTGAAAAGCTCAGAAAGGTCGATCTTTACAAGGTCGGCCACCACGGCAGCCTGAACGCGACGCCAAAATCGCTCTGGGAACTGTTCGACCAGAAGTCTGAAGATGACCACGCCGGCCGCCTTCAGACGTTGATGTCGACGATGGCGCACAAACATGGCGACGAGGAGCGGCGCACCGAGGTCCCCCGTCAGACTCTGGTCCAGGCACTCGATCGGCAAAGTGACTTCTTCACAACGCAGAGCCTGAAAGAAAACGAACTTTTCCACGAAACCGTGTTGGATTTTCCATGAACGAAATCCCCACCCCGTCTTCGACGGAAGCGCTTGCCGGCGGCCGAAACCTCGTCGTGTGTTGTGACGGAACTTCAAACCAGTTTAGCGAAGATCGCACCAACGTCGCCAAGCTTTGCCGAATTCTGCGCAAGGATCGTGAGCGACAAGCTGTCTACTATCACCCTGGCGTCGGCACGAAGGCGCCGCCAGGATTTGTCACCGGTCTCGGTGCCAAGTTTGCGAAGCTCGCGGGGTTGGCTTTCGGCTATGGGCTAAAGCGCGACATCGTTGATGCCTATGTCTTCATCATGACGCATTTTCGACCGGGCGATAAGCTCTTCGTGTTTGGATTCAGCCGAGGCGCCTATACGGCGCGGGCTCTCGTTGCCCTCATCAAGATGTATGGCCTTCTGATGCCCGGAAATGACGCCATGGTCCCCTACCTCGTGGACATGTTTTGGGCGATCGACAAGGCGCGCGACAACAGCCAGCGCCGCGACACCTACTTCAAGCTCGCCGCTGATTTCAAGTCCGAGCTCGCGACGCAGGACTGCAAGCCGCATTTCGTCGGTGTCTGGGATACGGTCAGTTCGGTCGGATGGATCGGATCGCCCACGGCACTCCCCTATACGCATGACAATCCCGACATAGAGGTTCTTCGTCACGCCGTGGCTCTGGATGAGCGGCGCGCATTCTTCCGCACAAATCTCGCTGCAACGCCCCAGGGTCAGGATGTGAGACAGATTTGGTTTGCCGGCGCACATTGCGATGTCGGAGGAGGCTATCTTGATGCTCAAAGCGGACTGTCACGCATCGCCTTGCTCTGGATGCTTGAAGAAGCCCAGAAGCATGACCTGATCATCGAAGACGCAGCAAAGGCCGACCTTGCCGATCAGATTGCAGTCGACGTCGCAAGCGGTGCGCTCACGGTGCACGACTCACTGACCTGGAAATGGTGGCCTGCCGAATATGTGCCGAAGCTCCGTTACGATTCCTCGACCGGCCGCAAAAGTTGGAGCTTTAAACCATTCAGTCGACGAAATCCGGGCCCGAGCCCGATATTGCATGACAGCGTCTGGACACTTCCAAACTATCCAATCCCATCCGGGGCGCAAAAAGCGTCCGAGATTTGGCCGTCTGGCAAGTAGCGACATGCAATTGGCCAATCGCATACATTGCCGTCGACAGCTCATGAAGTGGCAGAACGCAGAGCACCGGTCCAAGTTTATAACCGATTTCTATGCCGGCTGACCTAAGAGCCGAGTTTCGTAGCCGGGGCGCTGGTAATGTGTGATTGATTGGCAGCCGAACCTCCATCCCGTTTGCAAATGCGAGCGCACGGAGGAGCAACTCGCGGCACATTTGGAACTATTGGCGTCAAGCGATGCCCAACCGCTCATAGACCGGCTGGATAAGCCAGCGGGCCATCGCTGAAAATCGATCTTTGCCGTCGGCATGTGCGTCGAGGAACTCCAGGCTCTCGGCAATTTCGGCCTCAATATCCGCTGTCGTCTCCGGTCCCGCAGCGTCCAGCAAGGCCACCTGCCGCTCCAACTGCCGTAACGCGTAGCTGATCCTTTTCATGTAGCGGGTTCTGTCGCGGACCAGGGGTGCTCGATTGAGACCATAGATATCGATCGAGGCACGCGCCCGGCTGTGGCGCAGGTCGTCCGAGTTGTCGACTTTCGGAACCATGATACACTTTCCGTCCCGAACCACGTAGCAGAGATAGTCGCCCGGATCGTCAGAGCAGGGATCGATCAGAAGAGGTGTTTCCGTGACCTCTCCACCTTCCGTCGTCGCACGTGTGGTTTCGTCTAGGATCGGGAAGCGATCTCCCTTGCCGGTCTTCAATATGCTTCCATCGAAAAGAATCTGATTCGTCTCGCGATTGCAGAGGATACAAGAGGGAACGAGATTGCCCCAATGGGCGGCCAACCACCAATAGCCGGGCTTGAGTTTGGTCACACCGTTGTCGATCCGACCCTTCGGGCGGTAATGCTCGACATCCTGCGTCTGCGTTGCATCGTAGTAGCTTTCGCAATAGCCGCACATTCCGTCGAAAAGATCATTCAATGCCTGTTTCACGCTGGCGTCGGAATAGACATTGAAGGTGAAACCATCGACGTTCTTGTCAACGTCGAAGTGCTTGCGCGCCCGCTCGAGCTCTGTTTTTCCTCGGACAAGTTTCCCCAACCCGGCAGGTGCCAACGCCGTTCGCACGATCGCGCGCATCTTACCTTCCGCTCCTGATGGTAGTCCGGCTTGCCGCAAGCGATCGCAGCCTGCTTAGGGTGGTGTCTTTCAGGTCCTGCGTGGTCACTGGCTTCGTTTCCGCCAGGGCCTCATCCGCAAGCGCGAGCAGAAGGTTTTCCCTCCGATTGCGGCCAAAGGCCTCCCTATCGCCCAAACGCAATTTAAGTTCGTCGATGCGCCGATCACGTGCAGCGTCGGCCGGAAGTGACAGCAGATGATAATACTCGTTGTAGAGTGCTTCCGACGTGGGATCGACCGTGCTGCTGAGCCCGAAGTGTCGGGAGACCAGCAAGTCGTCGACCTGCATGCCTTCAATCGGTGGGAGATTGCGGTTGGCGATGACCGCGCCGTTGTCGTCACGTTCCATAAGGGCGACTTCGCCGTTTCGCAGGCCGCGCAAGACCAGCGGATCGTGCGTACTTGCGATGAACTGGACCTGCGGCATGGCCGCGCGCAAGCTCTCGACGATACGCATTTTCCAGCGTGGATGCAGATGTGCATCGATCTCGTCGATGATCACCACGGCCGTGGCGCTTTGCAGCGTTTCCCATCGCTCGAATAGAAGCTGGATAATGTCGAGGCAAACGGCGACTATTGACTGATAGCCTGCGGACATCTCGCTCAATGAGGCAAGATGATCGCTATTGAGGAAGAACAGGCGGCCGTTCTTGCGCGTAAATACAGCGTTCTGCTGGATCGGCAAGATTTCCTTCAGGGCTCGACCGACCACGTCGAACTGCTCTTCCGGAAGCTCGCGAAGCCAAGTCCGGTGAAAAGGGAGTTTCGCAACCTGTTTTACAAGGGGCGCGACCCTTGCAAACAGTGGGGATGACGAAGTGGCAGCATCACGCGCCCGGGCGTCCGGATAGCGAAGCGAGCCATAAGCGAGGACGATCGCCGACGGGCGCCTAGCGCCGTCAAAAAGCGTTTCTCCTTTTCTGAAAAGCAACTCGACAGGCGCCGTGTTGTCCCAGAATCGCAGGCTGACCTGTCCATATGCTGCGCCCGACGAGAGCACTCGGTTGGGCTTCGTCAGCCGTGACGCTTCTTCCGCGCCGGCAAGCGCAAGCGCGATCGCCTGCAGCAAAGTGCTTTTGCCTGACGCGTTTTCTCCGAGCAACATCAGCCACGGCGCGTTCATGCTATTCGGCTCCGGAAAAGTCAGATCGACCTCCCTGAGCATGCGGAAATTCCGGATCGAGATCGATTGAAGCGGCCGTGCTGTGAGCCGAAAAGCTTCCTCATCGACGTCGATGACTATTTCCGCACTCCTACTTTCCTCGGGTACCGCAATGGAGTGAAGGGGCTCCATGCGGTTGCGCAGGCTTGCGACAGCAGCGCGGCGCGTCGCCGTAAACGGACGATCTGAACCGACCAAATCGTCCGGTGACGCGGCATCGGCTACGGTTGAAAGCATTTCTGCGTAGATGGACCGACGTTGTTCGCGCAAAGCACTGCGGTTCAGATTGAAGACCTTGATTGTAGTTTCGCCCTTCTTGGTGATTGCTCTTACGGAACCGTCTTCGATGAATTCGAGATGCTCCTCGGGATCGTCACGGCAGGGATCGAGCAGCATCGCCTTCTCCAAAAGGTCGATCGTGTCGATCGTTGCGAGAAGAGGCGCTCGTTCTCCATCGACGGGGAAGAGCGACCGCTTAGCGCGATTACATGCCGAGCAAACAGGATAGAGGTTGCGCCACTCGAACGAGAGCCAGCCATAATGATCCACGCTGCCTCGGCCGCTGAGATCGGAGGCACCGGACGAGGGACGGAACCGATCGACCGCAATGTGATCGGATGGGCCGAAAGGCGTTTCACAATAGGCGCATTTGTTGTTGAACAGGCGCGCGAGAGGTGGGTTGATCACCTCGCGGACGTGACGCCACTCTTCCTGAAGGTCGAGCTTGGTTTGCCGGCGCATGCTCGGCTCGAGACTGTAGTGGTCTTGGATCTCCCGTGCTGCGTGGGCAAGAACCTCGTCGTCCATCGGATTCTGCACGGCACCGCGATCAACGAAAATCATGGCGAGCCCCCGCTGTCATGGATCGACATGACATTTTATCTCGGGGTTGAACAATGTCCATTCTGCAATTACCAATATTTGTGAGGAAAATCATATCAGACCAAGCGGAGCGTCGCCTTTGCCTTGACAAAAAGGTGGCGAAGCGGTCGCTTTCTCTGCAATGGCGGGACCTGCTTCGCTAGCCTTTCGAGTACAGAAAATTCGTGTCTGGTCCCACTGCAAACTTACCGCACTCAAAGTTGAACACTCATGAAGTTGAAATTGACTGTTAAGGGCAATGGGAGAGGGATTCCGGCTCGCTGCTACTTCCTTGGGTCCAAGATACGTGAACGAGAGACGGATATGGGCGGTCGGCTCACCGTCGATCTCCTGGCTGTTGATATGCCGAAGGCAGTCATGATTCAGCCCCGCGTCTCTGGCTATTGGGGACTAATGGAATTGCTGGATGAGCATGAGGGCGAGCTTCATGCCGACTGCCCGCCACTTCCACCGGGTCCCAAGGGGTGGTGGCACGACATCATGAACCTTTCGATCAATCCGGCTCTCGGCGCCGGAATCCGGATAGGTGTGGTCGACACACCCTTCAAGCCGGTGGGCCTCAAAGAGCAGGTACAGATGATTTCGCCCCTCAGCTGCCATCCGAGCGAGCACGACCCGCTTGCACATGGCGCGCAAGTCTGCTCGGTGCTTGTGTCACAGCCGGCATCTCGCCGTGGTTTCGCAGGCATCTGCCGCGGCGCCACAGTTATTCACGCCTCCGCAATAGGCCCCGACGGCGTAGCGCGACCCGGTGTTGCCGCGAGTGCCATTAGGGCACTTGCGCAAGATCATCAAGCCGACATCATCAATCTGAGCTGGGGGGATGCGCAACGGCCGAGTGTGGCCGTTCACAAGGCGATCAAGGATGCCATCGAGGCCGGCGCGATCGTCTTGGCCGCCTCCGGCAACCAAGGCGAAATCCGCTATCCGGCAGCTTACGACGAATGCCTCGCGATAGGCGCGATCGGTAAAACAGATTTCGCCGAGGCGGGATCCCATGCCGCGTTCGAGGCGTTTGTTAACCGGAGCGAGATAGAGTTCGATGATGAGAGCTTCTTCCGGTGCAATTTCTCGGGATCGGGGCAAAACATCTCGGCGGTTGCTCCCGGATGCGGCATTATCTTCGACATCAATGGCAAGGGGCCCTTCGATTTGCTCGGGACATCGTTCGCAGCTCCAATAAGTACCGCAACGCTTGCGATTGCATTGGCCGCCGATCGGGTATATGCGGCGCTGCCGCGTAGCGAGAAACGCTCGCACCACGCCCGCGTGCTTTTTCAAAGCCTGTGCGAAGATCTCGGTCTGCCGGGTAATCAACAGGGTTATGGGCTCCCGCGACTCCCAGAATTTGTGGACAGAGCCCTTTGATGCTATATATCTAGCCTAATGAAAGGAACCGCGTGTGAAAAACATCGAATTTACCATCTCGGTCAAACGACCTTTCCAGGGTGCGCGGCCTGATATTGTGAGTTTGATTTCGGACGTTCCGGACGTTGTCGTCTTGGGCGGTGAGACCGACTATGCAGTAGATATCGTCGTTCCGATCGAACGTGAGGCACAAGTCCGTTCGCTCGTCGAGGCCACCTGTGACATCGAGGAATCCCAAGAATTTTCATTTCTTGGTGGCATTCGCAGTCGCTGATCCGAGCTGTCGATGCCGTGTAGCACTGGGTGAGAGGCTCAGGAGTGATGTCCGGCGCTACGTTCGCAGGCGCTGGCGCAAACGCTCATACAATCGAACTTCCGCTTTCTGAAGCAGTTCGACAACGACTGCGAATGCTTGGCGATCCACATGGCTCGCCCAACCGCTCTCGCAACGGACGACGAGATAATAGCTGTCGCCATATTGCTCGATGCCACGCTTGAACGTGATGCTGGCGCGTTGCACTGAACTTTTTTCCCTCGCCTTTGGACCTGGCTCGAGTTTGCAGTTGAAGCGGTCTTGCATTTCGGGGAAGGGGCCCTCAGCCTCAGCTCTTTTCCGATAGTGCTCGAAGATGAAAGCAGGCTCGCACCCGCGCACCAGCCGAAAACTCATCCCGACGCCGGCATAATCGTTTCGCGTGTGGCGCACCGGGGGATCGTAAGCGAGCGTCACCCGGATCGTGCGCTCGGTATTTCCTATCTGAAAGATTTCAGGAATTGGGATGCGATAGACAGCGAAATGATCAAGCGGGAGCTCGTCTTCAGCGTACAGCGTCACACGGGCATCATCGGAGAAACCGGCGCGCTGGAGGTTAATTAGGCCGTGGCCGCATACCGAGCGAATAGCTTCGCTTCCCAGCATCTCCAAGCGCTCACTTGCCTCCACCGGGACCTCCGCGGAGCCGATCAGTAGAGCGCGGACCAAATTCGCGGAGGCACCGGGAAAGCGAGCAAGGATCTGCCCGGCGCTGAAACCGACGCGTGGCGCTGAGTAAGACGTGCCCGAGCCGGCCGTGAAGAGACGATTGAGGTAATTATGATTCAACGTGAGAACCCCAGCACTCGGACGATCCTCGCCGCCACGGAGACGAGCGACGACGGCGTCAAAGATCAACGTGCCACCCACGTCGACAAGGTCTGGTTTGGTGCCGCCTCCAAGACCCGGTCCTATCCGCGAAAATGGTGACGGCTCATTCGGGCGGGTAATCGGACGCACGCGAACATCGTCCGCCATATCCGCATCCAGGCCCTCTCCCTGCGCGATTGACCCGACCGTTATTACGTTCATGGCGCCAGCGGGCTCAAGCAGGTGATTGTTCGCCTCGAGCAGGTAATCCGGATATTCTGTGACGCCTTGCTCTACACGATTACCAGCACGGGGCCCACGGTTTCCAGCCGACACGATGATCACGACATTTAGCTCTCGTGCCAGCTCATCGAGTGTCGCAGCCCAAGTCCCGACCTTGCCACCGTTGAAGACGCGCTTCTTGTCGCCGAGCGAGATGACAAAAATCCGACAACCAAATTCTTCGCTGAGCCGCGTGATTGCCTCGCGCATCTGAGAAGGGACGAGACGCCGATCGTCGAAGCTACCTGCATCGTTCGTGACCTTCGCCGCGCAGATCCTGGAACCACGACGAAGTTCGCCCGTCGCCAATTGCGCTCGCAAATCACCAAAGGCGGCGATACCGGCGACTCGTGTTCCATGACCCCACACATCGGCAGTGCCTAGATCTTCGGGAACGGCGATGCTGCCGACGACGATTCCATCGAGGAAGGGATGAGCATTGAGGCCGCTGTCTATGATGCCGATGACAGGAGCCGCCTGATCGACCTCGTTGAGGGGAGGGGTCGCTGCAAGGACCATGTCCATCGCCTCGGAGGTGACGAGGTCGGGGCTCGGCGGAAGATCCACCGAAGCCACTTCCTCGATTGTCAGCAGCGTCCTGACGAGTTCACCGCTCAAACGGGCGCGGAGCATTGTGATAGATGGACCGATATACTGGTCGAATACCTCGCCCCCGCGCGCCTCGATGTAGCGAACGATGTCGTCGAGTTTCCGCTCTCGAAGACGGCGTTCACCGAGGTCCCATACCTCGATATCGACGAGATAGGCTTCGCCATCCCGGAAGTCAGCCATATCGACAAGGCCATCCTCGCGGAAGCGAATTCCGATGCGGTCGCGCGGCTCGACCGAGCCGATCGTTTCGATGCCGCCTATGAAATTGTTGTAGGGGGCGTTCTTTTGACCCGCAGGCGCGCCGCGTTGGTAGGCATCCAGCCGCGTTCTGAACTCTGCCATCTCGTCGTTGGATGCGAACAACACCAGCGTTCGGTCGGCGTCGCTGGATAGGACCGTAAGTCCGAGTTGCTCCCAGTCTGCCTCCTGCAGTGCCCCCGTCATCTGGACTCGGAGGATCAGGGCTGGATTCACGAATTCCGGCTTGCGTCGCCGGCGTTGCTCGTCTCGGGCGGCGTTTAGCTCGTCTCTGAGCTTTGCACTGTGCCGGGGACCATCCCTGTCAGGCGGCGGACCACCCCCGCCGTGCTTGCGTCGCTCAAGCTGTTCTGGAAGTCGGACGAGCTCGAGATGGTCGTACTGGGCCACGGCGGCCTCAGATTATTGGTGCAAGACGGGCTTGTCCGGCACGCCGCCGCGCCTCGTCCCGAAGTGCACGGTTGAAGTCCCGCTCCTGGACTTGCTTGCGACGCTCTATGATAATTGCTTTGATCGCCTGAGTGCAGACACGTTCAATTTCGGCGAAGGAATAACCCTCGAGTGCAGCCGAATGTCGGGCCGGGTCGAACGCGATGGGGACATTCTTGAACTTGAGCTTGAGGAAACGAGCGATCATCGCGGCTTCGGGCTTGTCAAACCAAAGGACCTCATCGAAACGCCGCCAGATAGCCGCGTCGAGAGAGCGGTCGAGGTTTGTCGCTGCGATCAGAAAGCCCTTCGGCTGCATGTTGTCGATAAAGAGCAGCAGGCTGTTAACGACGCGACGAAGCTCGTTGTGCTCGCCACTGTCGTCTCGAGTCCTCGCGAGGGCATCAAACTCGTCGAAAAACAGCACACACGGCTGCTTGCGAGCGAACTCGAATGTCTTTCGGATGTTGGTCGCCGTCTCGCCAAGATAGGAAGAGATCAGTCGATCCAGCTTTACCCGGAACAGAGGCAGGCCCAACTCGGCGGCGAAAATCTCCGCGCAAAGTGTCTTGCCGCAGCCTGGCGGTCCGCAGAAGAGCATTTTCGAGCGAATCTTGAGACCGTGCTGGCGAATCTCGTCTGCCCGTCGAAATTCTTTGACCAGGCCAAGAAGCACCCTGACGTTAGCGGCACTTAGAACAATGTCATTACGATTGTGCTCGGGCTCGATCCGCTCCACGAAATCTGCGGCGGCTTCCGGGAATGGGATGAGGGGAGCGAGGGCCTTCGGGGCCGACTGCGTCCGCTGAGGACCGGCCTCGAGCGTCTTTCGCAATGTCCGAGCAAGGGCGCGGTTGTTCTTTTTCTCTTCCTCGTCGATGATCTGCTCGGCGACGGCGCGAAAATCCTCATCGCGTCCGTAACTTGCCAGCAATTTTTTCATCAACTCGCCGCGTGCCATCTGTCGTCCGTCGTTTCCCCTGGGTTCGAATCACAACCGGATAGCATCTTTTCAGGATGAAGTTACCACCTGATTTAGACAATGACCTTCCTACGGATTTAGTTTCAGCGCCAGCGAATTCAGTTTATCCGCAGGCATTGTCCACGGCGCTCAACGACTGCGGCGTTACAAACGGCCCTCTGCAGTAGCCCGGCCGGCGGAAAACGCGGCGGGGTGGCCGTCGGTCCCGAGTCTCCTTCGGACCGTGTTGACGTTCTTACAGCTGCTCGGATCCCCGCCTTCGCTAAAACTCCAAACGCTAGCCCACGTGAACTGTGACGTCGTACCCGAGCGACCGAAGCGCCTTGCTCGTTCTCCCATTTCGCGGAGGATACCTGTCCGGAAGAGCCCAGCCTACGATTTCGCCGAGAGCGCTCACGCCGATCAGCTCGATTTTCCTTTTTGGGTCAACAATCGCGTTCCATAGCCGGATCGGCACGTCCTCAATTCGTCCATCATAGAGAATGTAGGTCAAAGTCTCCAATGCGGAGACGCCGCCGCGATTTGGTGCCTTGTAGATATGCCTCGCCAAAGCATCAACTTTCTCCGGTATGTCATACGGGCGGCCGCCTCTAAGCCCGATGAGGCGGTTCGGCGCTCGACGAGCAAACTCCCGCGTTGCATGGATTTTACCAAGCACCTGAACGAACTCGTCCTCCGTCAAACGTTGAAGACGGTCTTCCGCGAATGCCCGCCGCAGGGCTGGGGCCGTCTTGTTCAGCATCCGGTTTTCGTCCGAACTGTCAGGCCGCTTCTGCCACCACCGTATTGCTGTCTCAACGGCACTATCTGGGTCAGATCTGTTTCTTCCAAAATGCGTCTCGAAATCTGCCCTCCTACCGTCGAACGTATTTTGGTAATAATGAGCGTGGAGAAACTGATCGGCATGGGCTCCCAATGGCGCGGTTGCGCTCACCCACGAGGGCCTGTTGCCCTCGATGGAAATTTTGACCGAGATGTCTCGTATGATTTGAAGAGTACTGTTCCACTCGTCCAAAAACGCTTGTTTCCTCTTCTCACCCGCTGATTTCGTGTTTGATCTCGCTAACCCAGGAAAATGAGGAACGAGCGTGGTCGCGGCGAATGCCTCGTCCGCATCCTTCTGAGCGATCTTGCGCCGGGTCAGTTCCTTGTTCCTGGCTGACAATAGATCAAACAGTTCCTGAGTCAAAGGTGCGGCATGCGCTTCGATCTCTTTGAAAAATTGCTCGAGTTGGAGATCGTGTCCGCCATCGACGAGCTCGTCCTCCGTGAGAAAAACGCCTGCCTCGACGTTATTCCACCATGCACTTTGGGTTAGGTTCGCAGAGCCTATGTAAGCGCCGGAGCCGCGCAACCAGATCACCTTTGGATGAAACTGGCGCACGAGTTTGCAGACGTATCGCCCTGACCGTCGGGCAAGAAATTGTTCTAGGACGGGAATACTTACCGGTACTTGTTCGTCAAAGCGTCCCCAGTAGCGAAGAGGTAGTTTGTTATTCCAACACCATTCAAAGAGAAGGTCGTTTTCGGTCGCGTAAGCGACCGCGGCGTCAACTCGTTCAGTATCTTTGGCGGCATTTAATAGGATGTTGCGCAGATAGTTGCCATTGATACCGTTCAAAAGCAATTCCAAAGCGATTTCTCCCCCCGATGTCACGCACTGAGGTGTACACTCTTCGAGGTTGCCCAGTCAAAGGGTGAACAATTGCTGAAGCTCCCAATGAGATCAATATCTTAGATGCTGATACGATAAGGACGCCAGTTCGATTCCCATCAAGGCGATTGAAGAAGTTGCGGAAAATATGCTGCGTTAGAGCGCCTATTTAACGCGCTATACCGTAAGGATGGCTGAGCCTAACCAAGTGCTCATGTAATCGATCTATGACCGCAGTGCGCGTACCAGCCCGCCGCTCCAGAAATCCAATCTGCCTCAGAATTTGCGGATCGCCAAAGGGCACCGAAACGATTGGAACGGCAACGTCTTTTAGTGCGATCCAAGGCGCGACGGAGACGCCGAGGCCGTGGATGACACATGATACGACCGAAGCTATCGTGTCTATTTCTGCAATGAGGTTTGGCACGACGCCGGTTTTCGCCAGTTCGGTCTCGATGATCTGAGCCAATCTGAACTTACTGTTGAACCTGACGTATGGCATTGTTGACAGCATCTCAAGACCAGACATTTCTGGAGTGCTATGTGGCGCGATCACGAGGAGAGGTTCGTTAATGAACGGACGCCATCTGAGCGCGGAAGGGACCCCTGAATATTCGGCGACCATCGCGCAATCCAGGCGTCCAGACATCACATCGTTCAGCAATTCGTCCGTATTGGCGACGTGAAGCTTGATCCTGAGGTCGGGAAAGTCGGCCTTGAGGGCGACGATCGCCGACGGCAGGAGCGAAAGAGCGCTCGAACGAACCGAGCCGATGGTGAACGTTCCACTGATGGTGCGTCCGGAAATGGCGTCTACTATATCGTCTGCAGAGCGCACCAACCTCCGCGCTGCTTCCAGCATCTGCAGGCCATGGGCGTTAAGCGTGATCGGCCTTGTTGAACGATCGAACAGTTCCGCCCGGACCTCAGTTTCTAAGGACTGGATTTGCTGGCTCACTGCGGACGGGGTCAAACCTACGGCTTCGGCAGCTTTCGCAAAGGTTCCGTGCTCAGCTATAGCGATTAAGGTTTTTAGCTGACGTGTATCCAAGGTCGCCCCCAACGCAAATTAAGTTTTCCTGTTCATCTTGGCCAGAATTATTCGCTTTGATCAAGGAAACCTTATGTTAAGTTTTCCCTAGGAGACGCCAGGAGGAACTTTGGCGTATGGGAGGATGTCAACACGGTGCGAAAGCAACGCTGCGTCCTCGCGCATTCCAGTTTGAGGTACGCATGGGAAGCCGAAACATCCTGGTCACTGGACCAGCCATCAACGAACAAGCCGTAAAACTAGCTGCCGACAATGGCTACCAGGTATCTTACGTTCCCCCTTACACGAGCGAAGACGATCTGGTCCGCATCGTGACGGACCTTGATCCTGTCGGCGTCGTAGTTCGCATGGGCCGTTTCGGAGAAGCGGCGATCAAGGCCGCGCCTTCGCTCCGGGTCCTCTCGAAACATGGGGTCGGCGTCGATAATATCGATGTGGACGCCGCGTCACGCCGTGAAATACCCGTTGTCGTCGCCGCTGGTGCGAATGCCCTTTCGGTCGCTGAACATGCGATCGCACTGCTTTTTGCCGTGGTGAAGCGGATCGTTCCGCTGGACAGCAGCCTGCGTGCCGGACGCTGGGAAAAGCCCGGCTTCTCCGGCAAGGAACTCGCTGGCATGACCATCGGTCTCGTCGGCTTTGGCGCGATCGCTCGCCATACCGCTGCCTTCGCCAAGGGACTTGGGTTGAAGGTACAGGCGTTCGACCCCTTTACCGACGAAGCGGCGTTTGCGGAGGCCGGGGTCGCCCGGGTAGCTGACGTGGACGATCTTATCGCATCCTCCGATATCGTCAGCCTGCACTGCCCCCTGACACCCGAGACACGCGACCTGCTGGATGATCGCCGGCTCGGCCTGATGAAGCCTGGCTCCTTTGTCATCAACACCGCGCGGGGCGGCCTGATCGACGAAGACGCCCTTCTTCGCGCTGTCGAGAGCGGACAGATTGCCGGGGCCGGGCTGGACACGTTCCAAACGGAGCCGCCCGCAAGCGATCACCCATTCTGGCAGAACCAGCGGATCGTCGTCACACCCCACATCGGCGGCGTGACGCAGGAGGCAAACGTTCGCGTCGGCGTCGACGCCGTCGAGGGCATCCTCGCCATCGTAGAAGGACGTTCCCTTGGTCGCGAGAGGATCGTGAACCACCGGGCGCTGGCGAAGACGCCAGCTTGAACACAGACAATCAAAAGCATTGAGGAGACTACGTTGACCATAGGATTCAGGGTTCGCAACAGGGACAGGGTCGTTGATCAGGAATGGATCGACAAGTTCAGGGCGCTTCCGGTCGCCAACATCAGCGACAGCATGCACCGCATGTATGCAGGCGGGGCCGAGCTTCGTCCCATGCACCGAGACGGCAAGCTTGTCGGTCGCGCGCTGACCGTCAAAGCCCCTCCAGGCGACAACCTCATGCTTCACAAGGCGATGGACATGGCCGTGGACGGCGACGTGATCGTCATGGATGCTGCCGGGGACGTGACCCACGCCCTGATGGGCGAAATGATGCTCGACTACGCGCACCGTCGGGGCGTCGTCGGTTTCGTGCTCAATGGCGCTATTCGTGACGCTGATGCCTTCCTCGAAATGAACATTCCGGCATTCGCTGTGGGCGTTACCCATCGCGGCCCCTATAAGAACGGACCAGGGGAGATCAACACCCCGATCGCCATCGGCGGAATGGTCATCATGCCGGGTGACCTGATCGTCGGCGACGCGGACGGCGTCGTAGTCGTTCCAATCGACGACGTTGCGGAGGTCTACGAAAGGACCGTTGCCAAGCACGCCGCCGAGCAGAAGCAAATCGAGCATATCAAAGCGGGGACGCACAACCCGACCTGGTTCAACGACGCCCTCGTTAAAGGCGGATGCGAACTACCATCTACCAACTGAACGACGCTGGCCGACGCTCCGGAGGGGGAAACGTCGGCCAGTTCTCAAGGCTCTCGAAAACACCGATGAACACTATCCTGGGAGGATAAGATGAAGCATTTGATCCGGAATACCGCGCTGGCAACGACGCTGCTTCTCGGCGCGGGCGTAGCTCATGCTGATTGGCCGACCGATCGGCCTATCGAATTCATCGTGGCGTTCGCTCCTGGCGGCGGCACCGATGTGATGAACCGTACGCTCGCTCCTTATGTCGAGAAAGAGCTGGGCGGCAAGATCACTATCTTGAACCGTCCCGGCGCTTCCGGCGAAATCGCTTACACCGCGATGACGCAAGCCCGGCCTGACGGCTATACGGTTTCCTCGCTCAACACCCCGGGCTATCTCACGATGCAGATGGATCGCAAGGTCCGTTTCGATCCAACCAAGCTCTGCTTGGTTGCCCGTATCGTTGAAGACCCGGGTTCCTTCATCGTTCAGTCCGGCTCCAAGTTCAACACGCTCAAGGACCTCGTTGCCTTCGCGAAGGAAAACCCTGGTGTGGTGACCGTAGGAACAACTGGCTTGGGAACCGACGAACACCTGGCAATGCTCCAGTTGGAGAAAGCAGCTGGTATCGACCTGACCGCCGTCACCTTCAACGGTGCGAATGAGGCTCGCACCGCGCTTCTTGGTGGACATGTCGATACGATCGGCATCAACGTCGGTGAGTTCGCGGGCAGCGATCAATCTGCGTTCAAAAATCTTGGTCAGTTCGCGGAGGAACGCGCTTCGATCGCCCCCGACCTTCCGACTGCGAAGGAGCAGGGCTTCGATGTCCTGATGAGTTCCGAGCGCGGCATCGCCATGAACTGCGACGTTCCCGAGGAAATCCGGACGAAGTTCTCAGGCGCGATCAAAAAAGCCCTGGACAATCCGGAGTTCCAGGCAAAGGCGAAGCAGATGTCGCTCGCCCTTTCCTATCGCTCATCGGAAGACTGGAACAAGGAGCTTCCCGTGCGCGGCGAGCGCCTGGGCGCGATCTGGAAGCTGGCCAAGGAACAGAAGTAATGGCTGCCCCTCGCAAGGCTAGAGGGACCGGTGACCGGCCGGACCTCTTCACCGCAGCGTTATTCATAGGATTCGGCGCGCTTGGCCTCTGGGCCGGGCGCGACCTGACCATGGGCACGGCGTCCGCCATGGGTCCGGGGTATCTTCCCAGAATAGTGTGCTGGCTTCTGATCGTCATTGGCACGGCGATAGGCGGGTTCGGGGCGGTCCGGGCGCGCGTGGACATTGCCAAACCACAGCTCCGGCCGCTGATCATCATTCTGGCGGCAGTTGTGGGATTTGCGTTTATGGCCGAGTTCTTCGGCTTCGTCGCAGCTTCTGTCTGGTTGCTACTCGTAGGAAGCATCGCCGACCGGGATTCACGACTTCGCGAGGTCATTCTGCTCACCGCCGGGCTTACGGCGTTCGGCGCTCTGGTCTTCATCGTCGGCCTCGGCGTGCAGATGCCGATCTGGCCGTTCTGAGGAGGAAACACATGAACTTCGTCGACCTTCTCATGCTCGGGTTCAGCGAGGCGTTGACGCCTACGAACCTCGGTTTCTGTCTTCTAGGCGCTCTCCTCGGCACGCTGATCGGGGTCCTGCCGGGAATCGGGCCGACGGCGACGATTGCCGTTTTGCTGCCAATTACGTTCTACCTTCCGCCCCTGGCGGGCCTCATCATGCTCGCCGGCATCTATTACGGTGCACAGTACGGGGGATCGACGACTGCTATCCTCGTCAACCTTCCGGGTGAAGCATCATCGGTCGTTACCGCTGTCGACGGCTACAAGATGGCTCAACAAGGAAGAGCCGGATCGGCGCTTGCCGTCGCAGCACTCGGTTCCTTCTTTGCCGGTACCGTTGCAACATTCGGTCTAGCGATTGCCGGACCAACCCTTTCATCATTTGCGCTATCGTTCGGCCCCGCAGAGTATGTGTCGCTTATGCTGTTCGGGCTCCTCGCCGCGACGATCCTTGCACGTGGGCCAGTTCTGAAGGCGATCGGCATGATCCTTCTCGGCCTGCTGCTCGGTATGGTCGGAATCGACGCCAGCTCCGGCGAAGAGCGCCTTACGTTCACCGCTGTCGAGCTTTTCGACGGCATCGACTTCGTCGTTATTGCCATCGGGCTGTTCGGCTTCGCCGAGATCATCGAAAACCTCGAAAATGTTGAAGCCCGTGGCGTGCTGGTCAGCAAGCTCAGCCGCCTGTGGCCAACCCGAGAAGACTTTCGGCGCGCATGGCCGGCCGTCTTGCGAGGGACCGGTGTTGGTACCTTCCTCGGTGTACTGCCGGGCGGTGGAGCAACGCTCGCATCTTTCTGCGCCTACTCCGTCGAAAAGAAGATGTCCAAGCATCCGGAGGAGTTCGGCGAAGGTGCCGTAGAGGGCGTCGCCGGACCTGAAGCCGCCAACAATGCCGGCGCGCAGTCGTCGTTCATTCCGCTTCTAACGCTCGGCATTCCGTCGAACAACATGATGGCGATGATGCTGAGCGCCTTCATCATCCACGGTATCACTCCAGGGCCGACGGTGCTGGCAACCCAGCCGGAAATCTTCTGGGGTCTCGTTGCCAGCATGTGGATCGGCAACCTGATGCTCGTCGTGATCAACCTGCCCCTGATCGGGGTCTGGGTGAAGCTCCTGACAGTTCCCTACCGTCTGCTCTACCCGGCAATCCTTCTCTTCTGCTGTGTCGGTGTCTACAGCATCAACAACCGGATCTTCGACGTGGCGCTGGCTGCGGGCTTCGGACTTCTCGGTTATGCTTTCCGTAAGGCAAAGTGCGAGCCGGGTCCTCTGCTCCTGGGGTTCGTCCTCGGACCGCTGCTGGAAACCAACATCCGTAGAGCGCTGACAATCTCCCACGGAAACCCCAGCGTCTTCGTGGAGCGGCCAATTAGCCTCGTCCTCCTAATCATGACTGCCGGCGTCCTTCTCCTGATGATCCTGCCGTCATTCCGCAAAACCCGCGAAGAAGCCTTCCAGGAAGAGGAAGCCTAATTACGATCCCCGGCAAGCGGCCGCTTGAACGCGGCCGCCGTTCTTTCCTCGAACTCGGTGTCCTCCCAATGCCTGATGCAAGCCGCAATCCTCTTCGCATCGTTCTCCTCGATCGCAAGACCTTGCCCGACGACATTCACTTCCGTCCGTTCTCCTTCGCACACGAACTCATACAGTTCGACCAGACGGCTCCAGACGAGGTGTCGGAACGCATCAAGGATGCCGACATTGTCATCACGAATAAGGCCCCCGTAAGAGGCTCGGCAATTGCATCCGCCCCCAACCTCAAGCTGATCGCCGTAGCCGCCACGGGAACCGATGTCGTCGATGTTGCCGCATGCACGCAGCGTGGCGTTACGGTATCGAACATCCGCAACTACGCGGTCAACACGGTTCCCGAGCACACCTTCGCTCTGATCCTCGCGCTTCGCCGCAGCGTTTTAGCCTATCGCAACTCGGTGCGGGCCGGACGCTGGCAGGACGCGAACCAGTTCTGCTACTTCGACTTCCCAATCAACGATCTTGCCGGCTCGACGCTTGGCATCATCGGTGACGGTGCTCTTGGGCGTTCGGTGGCGGACCTTGGCCGGGCTTTTGGAATGCAAGTCCTGTTCTCCGACTACAAGGGCAGCAAGGGGATGGGGCCGCTCTATACGCCGTTCGAGAAGGTCCTCGAGGCCAGCGACATCATCACCTTGCACTCTCCCTTGATGCCTTCGACCCGCAACATGATCTCGACCGCGGAGTTCGCCCAGATGGGGAAGCGGCCACTCTTGATCAACACCGCACGCGGCGGTCTCGTCGATGAGGCCGCGCTGGAACACGCCTTGAGAAGCGGCCAGATCAGCGGTGCGGGCTTCGATGTGGTCACCGCCGAGCCCCCAGCACACGATCATCCACTGATGCGTCTGCTCGATCTGCCGAACTTCATCCTGACGCCGCACGTGGCGTGGGCGAGCCGCGAGGCGGTCCAGTCGCTTGTCGATCAGTTGATCGACAACGTCGAAGCCTTCGAGCGCGGCGCACCGACGAACATCGTGGCTGCTTGATCATGGCGATCGTGCCGGACACCAGAGCTTTTTTGTCCGAGCTGTTTTGCGCGGCTGTCGCTGCTGCTGATCCTTACGAAGCAATCAGGGCAAACCTTCCTCAGCAGCCGAAAGGGCGCACTGTCGTCGTGGGAGCCGGCAAGGCATCGGTGGCGATGGCGCGCGCGTTCGATAGCCTGTGGAAGGGCCCGCTCGAGGGCGTCGTTGTCACGAAGCACAGGACAGGGGCGTCATGCGGTCGGATAGAGGTTGTCGAGGCCGGTCATCCGGTTCCAGACGCGGCAAGCGTGGAGGCCTCCAGCCGATTACTGGATGCCGTCTCCGATCTCAGTGAAGACGACCTTGTGGTGGCATTGATCTCCGGAGGCGGATCATCCTTGCTGGCACTGCCCTCGGACGGTCTGACGCTGGATGACGAGATCGCTGTTGCCAAGGCGCTCCTCGCTTCGGGGGCCCCGATCTCGGCGATGAACACCGTGAGGACCCAGCTTTCGAAGATCAAGGGCGGGCGCTTGGCGATCGCCGCCTATCCCGCCAAGGTCGTCACGCTGATCGTGTCCGATATTCCCGGAGACGATCCTGTTCTGGTAGCCAGCGGCCCGACCGTCTTATCGCGCTCGACTCCGCAAGACGCCCTTGGCGTTATCGAGCGATATCGTCTGGCGTTGCCAGGGCACGTCATCCGGCATCTTCAGGAGGCGGTAACCGGTATCGACGCGGACCACCCCTGCTTCGGCAGTAACGAGATCAAAATCATCGCGTCCGCACGGGCTTCTCTGGACGCTGCGGCGGCACTCGCGCGGCACCGAGGCATCACAGCCGTCGTGTTGAGCGACGCCATCGAAGGCGAAGCGAGCGAGATCGCCAAGGTTCATGCCGCGATTGCCAAGGAGGTCGCGCGCAACGACCGGCCGTTCCAAAAGCCCGTGGTGATGCTGTCGGGGGGAGAAAGTACGGTCACGCTTCGCGGCAAAGGAAAAGGCGGACGAAACACCCAGTTTCTTCTTTCGATGGCGATCGAGATTGCTGACCAAGAAGATATTACGGCTCTTGCAGCGGACACCGATGGCGTGGACGGCTCTGAAGACAATGCCGGGGCGTTCGTGGATGGGTTCACGATCGGTAGGCTTCGAGCCGCAGGTCTCGATCCCCATGACCTGCTCGTATCGAACGACGCCTGGACTGGGTTCAACGCCTCACGCGATCTGTTCGTCACCGGGCCGACGGGAACCAATGTCAATGACTTCCGGGCGGTCTTGATCGAGTAAGCAGATGCACAGGACCAATCGCAACCTCCAGAAATATCTCTGCCTCGATGATTTCGAAATCGCTGGCAGACGCCACCTTCCCCGACCGCTATTCGGGTACGTGGCAGGGGCCAGCGAGACCGGCGCCTCGCTTCGTCACAACAGCGAAGACTTTGCCAATTACGCATTTCGGCCTCGCGTGTTAAGGGATGTTTCTCAACGAAGTACACAGACGACGATTTTCGGCGAAAGCTACAGCGCCCCCTTTGGTATTGCGCCGATGGGCATCAGTGCTCTCATGGCCTACCGCGGCGATCTCATACTCGCCCAAGGGGCGAGCCGAGCCAGAATTCCCATGATCATGAGCGGGTCGTCCTTGATCAAGCTTGAAGATGTGGTTGCGACTGCGCCGGCGACTTGGTTTCAGGCATACCTCCCGGGAGAACCCGAGCGGATCGACGCCTTGGTGGACCGCGTAGCCGCTGCTGGGTTCAGGACGTTGGTACTCACCGTCGATACCGCGGCTTTGGCAAACCGGGAAAACAACATCAGGGCTGGGTTTTCCACGCCGCTCAGACCAAGCCTTGCTTTGGCATGGCAGGGGATCACGCATCCCCGCTGGACCGTCGGAACGTTCCTGCGGACCCTGCTCCAGTACGGGATCCCGCATTTCGAGAACTCCTTCGCCACACGCGGTGCGCCGATCATCTCCTCTAACGTCATGCGCGACTTCGGACGCAAGGACCATCTGAACTGGACACATCTCGAGCGCATCCGGAACCGGTGGGCCGGGAGGCTGGTGGTGAAGGGCATCCTGCACCCCGACGATGCTGCCAAGGCTCAGGTTCTGGGTGCCGATGGGGTGATCGTCTCGAACCACGGCGGACGGCAGCTCGACGGTGCGATATCCCCTATAGCCGCTCTTCCCGCGATCGTTGATCGCGTCGGCGAGCAGATGCCGATTATGGTGGACGGCGGATTTCGCCGCGGTACCGACATTGTGAAAGCTCTTGCCCTTGGCGCACGCTTCGTTTTCGTTGGCCGCCCCTTTCTTTACGCCGCTTCGGTTGCCGGCCTCCTCGGTGTCATGAGAGCGGCGGAGCTCCTTCAGACGGAACTGGATAGAAACATGGCACTTCTCGGCCTTTCGGCCATCGAAGAACTCGCCAGCGATTTCCTTGTACAGGTAAGATAATATGGGATTACCTATGCCGAAACCGATCAAGGTCGTGGCGATTTTCCTGAAAGCGCTCATTCGCTAAGCAATGAGAATATTGCACGCCACTATCCGATGCGCTGTTTCCAGCAGGCGCATCGGAAGTAGATCTTCGGTAGAGACTACGTCGCATTCCCTTCAGCCGGGTAGCCACTCATAGATTCCGCCCTTCGTCACCTCACCGAGTTTAAAGCCTCAAGGATGACGTCTGCCGTTTCTTGCGGATGCGACATGTAGACCATGTGGCTCGACTTGATTTCCTTTACCTTCGTCGACGTGCGATCATACATCCATCGCAGAAACTCCGGAGAAAGGACCTTATCTTCGGTTGTCACGATGCCGAACGACGGCTTGTTATGCCAAGCGGCATTCTCAAACCGCATCTGGAACGTATCCACCCTCATGGGCTTGGCCGAGGCCGCCATAAAATCGGTGACGTCGACAGGAAGGTCGGCACCGATCATGTCATGATAGCTCTCCCGATTGGGAACGAACCTTTTGTCGTCGAGCATTTTCGAGTCGATACCCATCGGAAAGCGGCTACTGATCTCTGCCAGAGTTTCACCCTTGTCGGGTTGAAGGGCAGCAACGTAGACCAATGCCTTGACGCTGGGTGCCGTGCCGGCCTCGGTGATGACGGCGCCGCCATAGCTGTGGCCAACCAGAACGGTGAGACCGCTTTGAGAAGCAACAGCGAGTTTAACCGCGGCAATATCGTCCTGGAGGCTTGTGTGCGGTAGTTGAACGACGGTAACCGTCAGCCCCTTCGCCCGCAGGATTTCAAATACATCCTTCCATCCCGAGCCATCCGTCGTCCCGCCATGCACGAGCACGACGTTGCCTGCAGGAGCTGTGGCAGATGTGACAACCTCGTCGGGTGCTTGAGCGTTGGCAGGCCCCTCGGCGCAGGCAGGGCCCGCGACTGACAGCGTCAGTAGGGCGGCAGCCAAAGTTCTCATCATAGACATTCTAATACCTTCCAAATATTTCCGGAGCGCGCCGAGCGTCGCTCCACCGTTTCTAGGAACCCCGCTCGGGGTCAAACCGCTGCGACCCCGCCATCGACGAAAAGCTCATGGCCTGCGACGAAGCTGCTTTCGCTCGACGCCAGGAACAGCACGGCACTGGCGACCTCTTCGAGGTGTCCAAGTCGTCCAAGCGGAACCCCCTTGACCACCTCTTCCTCAGCCCCCGGTGCTGCATCGAAGTAGGTGCGCATCAGCCTGGTCTCCGTTGCACCGGGAGAGACGACGTTGACGCGGATGCCGCGTTCTTTCAGGTCGATGGTCCAGCTTCGTGCGAAGGAGCGGACCGCCGCCTTGCTGGCGTTGTAAAGCGACTGTCCTGGGTAGGCTTTAGATCCGGCGATCGAGCCGTTGAGAACGATTACGCCCCCTTCACTCATCAGTGGCAGTGCCTTTTGCACGGTGAAAATCACCCCCTTCACGTTGAGGCCGAAAGTCGAATCGAAATGTGCTTCCTCGATCGCTTCAAGCGGAACGGGTTGGTGCATGCCGGCATTGGCAAAGACGACATCGACCTTGCCGTGGTCACGCTCAACGCGTTCGTATAACGACGTCAGGTCAGCGAGGTCCGTGACGTCGCCTTGCACGCCGACCGCACCGTTACCGATTTGGCCGACCGCCAGATCGAGCAACTCTTGCCGCCGCGCGGTGATGTAGACCCAGGCGCCTTCTTCCGCAAACCGCCGCGCGGATGCCAACCCGATGCCATCACTCCCACCAGTGATAACCACGACCTTGCCTTCGAACCGATTAGGCATCATAACATCCTTCGTCTAAGTGGATATATTCTCCACTTACGATATGGAGACATTCTCCACTTTGCAACCCGGGATGAAAAAATGTCCGAAGTTGGTCTACGCGCTGATGCGGAACGGAACCGTCAACGCATTCTCGTCGCTGCGGAGGAGCTCTTCCTGGAACGGGGGGCGACTGTCTCGCTGGACGAAGTGGCCAAGCGAGCTAAGGTCGGGGCGGGCACGCTTTACCGCCGTTTTCCGACGCGAGAAGCACTCTTAGCGGCCACCAGCAACGAACGCTTCACGTCGGTTGCAGAGGCAAGCCGCGCGCGAGATGCCGATCATCAGCCCGAGGACGCGCTACGCCAGTTTCTTGAGGAGCTCGCACTGAACACCAGCGTCTACCAAAGCCTCGCGGCTTCGCTCGGGACTGTCATCCAACACGGAACGCCTGGCTGTAACGCGATCACCGAGGAAGGGCACAGACTGCTCCGGCGCGCAAAGGAGGTCGGGATTGTGCGTGAAGATGCGAGCTTCGACGACGTAGTCTGTGTTGTGAGTGCAATCGCCATTGCGGTTGAGAAGGACGATGAACCAGCGCCGCGCGTTGCCCACTTGGTGGACTTGCTCTTCAATGGCATGCGTGTGCGTTGAATTATCCGAAGACCTGCGGGGTCCGATTTTACGGGTTTCGCATACACTCGCGGCGCCTCGAAGCGATGCGGCAGCCGAATTTGCGCCAGCGTTTTCACCCCGTTTATCCGATTGTCTGCGGGAGGCGCGAGGCCCGAAGCTTGCTGCTGCCGCGAATGGCGACCCCTCATCATCCTGCCCCAGAAGCGGACCGTTAAGTATCCCCCCATCCCGAACACTTATAGTTCGGTTCTGGAAACACCGCTGTGGGCCGACTCCGGACTATCCGGGTGGAGTATCGTATCTGAAGATCGGCATGGCAGGTGATCAGAAAGTCCTGTTACGTCGTCCCTCCGGGCAACCTAAGTTCTCTATGAGCTCTCCTGGTCAAAAAAGGAGCGGGTCGTGGGTTCGATTCCTGTCAAGAGCCCAAGGCCAGTTTTTGATGCTCCCCGCCTTGAGCGGGCCTTTCGCAGGCATTTAGGTCATGTATCTGCCGGCATCGACGTGGATGGTTTGGCCCGTCAGATATTCGGTCTCTATGATCATCCGTGTCGCTGGCCAAAGTTCTTCAGCACGCCCCATGCGCCCTAAGGGCAGCTTTTCCGTCGGGCCGACATCGATTGCATCGGCCATTCTGCTCTCGATCAGAGCGGGCGCTATGGCATTCGCCGTGATCCGGTGCGGTCGGAGGGCGCTGGCATAGGCGTGCATCAAACTCTCCACTCCGCCTTTCGACGCGGCATAGGCGGCGGAAAGCCCGCCGCCGGTACGGGCGGCGGCCGACGACATGAATATAAGTCGGCCACCATCCCGGGTCATATGCGGCCATGCAGCTTGTGAGACCAAAAACGCGCTCGTCAGGTTAGCATTAAGCGTCTTTTGGAAAAGCGCGAGATCGAGGCGGTCGATAGGGCAGACTTCGCCGATACCAGCGTTGTTGATCACGCAATCGATACGGCCGAAGTGGGCGAGGGTCTCGTTGATCAGGCGTTGGACATCATCCGCGATGCTGACATCCGCTCGAATGCCGATACTATCTTTCAGGCCAGATAACAATTGCTCGACCTCGCCGCTTTCGGACCGATAGTTCGCAACCACCAAGTGACCCTCAGCGGCTGCGGCCTTTGCCAACGCAGCACCGATGCCGCGGCCGGCGCCCGTGATCAGAATGACTTTAGCGAATGGGTTGTGGGAACGCTGCATGATCGCCTACCATTTTACGTTGGAGAACTATTCTCGATAATGTTTTTGGGTCAGCTGGTCGGGTTTCCAGTGCAGAATGAGCGCCATACAGGTCGACTTTAGGGCTTTCTGATCTGATCCTGGCTGAATCAAGCGTTGAAGCCGCGGACATCGTGCCGATCCAATTGTCTGCGGTCGTCACCAGATGGCAGATGGTCTGATGCGACGAGGCCTCGCGTCGTATTCTCTCCGTCAGATGCCTATCCAAGGCGGTCAATTGCTGGATGTTGTTCCATGGGCTTTGCCTACCACCCGCTGAGGCAACAGTAACAGGCCAAATGTCGAGCTCGGCCACCGCATTCTGCGATCCGCCTACGAAAGGCCTTCCTCAAAGGCTTGATAGACTGTTCTGATGCTGGGACGAAAACCCAGACTGCGGGCGAGGGACGTATCGACATGCAGGTACCATGGATTTGCAAGAGGCTCGGCGCTTGATTTCATGGCGGACCCGACGATGCCCGCGAGTTCGTAGATGGAGGAGGGGGCTTCGTCCGCAACGTTCACGACGCGCCGGTCGAAAGCACCCTTGAGTGCCAGCGTGACCGCCTGTGCAATGTCGCGATGGTGGATCGTGCTCATGCGCTGTGCCGGATGCCAGGTGCCGACGTGATCGGGCAGGGATTCGAGATGTCCGTCCCCATCACCATAGACGAAGGGAAAGCGAAGGATCGACCAATTCAACACGCTTTCACGCAGCTCCCGTTCCGCCGCAACCTTGCTTGCGGGGTAGGCGTGTTGCGGATCGACCGGATCGTCTTCCCGTCCCGGATGCGGATTGTCCTTGTTGTAGACATGGCTGGTGCTCGACATAATGAAGCGCGCATCGGGAGCATGGGCCTTCACGGCTGCGATCAGATTGCGCGTCCCATCGAGATTGCTTTTCCATATGAGATCGGTGTCCTGCGTGCGGAAGACGGCCGCAAGATGCACGACAGCAGAAATCTTGGTGACGGGCTTCGCCAGGCTCGAAGGGTCGAGAATGTCGCCCGTAACGCCCGTTGCGCCCGCGGGGCAATCCTTGCCTGGCCGAAGCAGGACGCGGCAGGCAAAGCCGGCCTCGGCCAGCCGCGGGACAAGTCGCTCACCCACGAGCCCCGTGGCCCCGGTAATCAGTACGGTCATCCGCTCAATCCTTTCTCAACAGGGTCTGCAGTCGTTCTGTCGCTGATTTGAGGACACGTATGGTCGTGGCCAGATCAGCCTCGTTAATTCCGCCGAAAGCAGCGTCGTGAATGAAAGAAAGATCAGGGAGGCGTCGCCACAGCGCCTCTCCCGTCGCCGTCAATGTCAGCAGACGTTGTCGCTGATCGCTGCCATCCGCGGTCTGCGCAACCAGATCCTTGCGGACGAGCGTTGCGATGATTCCGCTCAAGGTGGCGCGTTCGAGTTCCAGAGCGCGACCGAGGTCGCGCTGGACGGATGGGCCGTTGTTGACGAGAGACCAGAGGACATACCACTGCGTGGACCCCAGATCGAAGGGTCTTAGGCGCTCGTCCATGAGGGCCCGACCGGCGAAATAGCACCGCTTGGTCCAGGCGCCCACGGAGAGATTTTTGGTGTCCGCCTGATCGTGCATTGAAACCTCATTCGTTTGCTACCTAACGATAATCGCAAGGTAGCAAACGAATGTCAAGGCTCAAGGACAGTGGGCCAGGTAAGATGACAGCGATCTCACAATGGGCGCTATCGCCACCGCTTCACATGGTCGACGAGTGCCCTAAGTTTCGGAGCGAGATTGCGACGGCTGGGATAATAAAGAAAAAAGCCGGCAAACGGAGGGCAATAGTCCTGAAGGAGAGGGACCAGTTGACCAGATTCGACATAGGGTCTGAACGTGTCCTCCATCCCGAAGGTGATGCCGCCGCCGGCACAGGCTGTGCGGATCATAAGCCACATGTCGTTGGTGGTGATCTGCGGGTCGACAGCCACGTCGAACTCACGTCCATTCTGCCCGAATTCCCAGCGATAGGGTGCGCTGTGCGGCGCCGGGCGCCAGCCGATACAGCGATGCGCTGACAGCTCCGAAGGATGCGCGGGCGCGCCGAAACGTTCGATGTAGGATGGCGCGGCGAAGGCGCACTGGCGCTGATCGCCCGAGACGGGAATGGCAATCATGTCCTGATCGATGACTTCGCCCAGCCGCACCCCCGCATCATAGCCTTCCGCGACGATGTCGAACTCCTCGTCCGTGACCGTCACGTCGATCTGAACGGCGGGACAGGCATCCGCGAAACGCGCCAGAAGCGGCCCAGCAATGAACTGTTCGGCAATGGACGACACGGCCAGCCGCAAGAGCCCGCTTGGTGCGCTGTCGCGGTCTGCCGTCGCGTCGAGCGCCAGTCCGACTTCGGAAATCGCCGGCGCCACACGCTGGTACAGTTGCTCGCCGGCCTCCGTGAGGCTGACGCTGCGCGTCGTGCGACGCACGAGCGCCACGCCGAGCCGATCTTCGAGACGCCGGATGGCCTGGCTGATGGCTGGCCGCGTTACGCCCAGATTCTCCGCGGCCACACGAAAGCTGCGCGCGTCCGCGACTGCCAGGAAAACAGAAATGCCGTTCAGATCGATCGCCATTGGTTAGGCAGATTTACCAGCGTGGTCATCATTGGGCAAGTTGTTTGATCTTATCGAGCTGCCTACCTTGGTTCTCGCAACCAGGAGAGAGCTGACATGGCGCTTGATGATTATAAACTTCTTGGACGGTCGGGCTTGCGCGTTTCACCGTTAAGCCTGGGAACGATGACCTTTGGTTCCGAATGGGGCTGGGGTGCCGACGGCAACGAGGCGCGCCGCATTTTCGATCTTTATGTCGATCGAGGTGGCAACTTCCTCGACACGGCGGTCAACTACACCGATGGCGGTGCCGAACGCCTGCTTGGAACCTTCATCGCCGACAAGCGCGAGCGGATCGTTCTTGCGACGAAATTCACCATGGCACGCGATCGGGGCAACCCGAACTCGGGCGGCAACCACCGCCTGAACATGGTTCGCTCCGTCGAGCAGAGCCTGAAGCAGCTCGACACGGATCGCATCGACCTTCTTTATCTTCACGCGTGGGACATGACGACCCGGCCGGACGAGGTGATGAGGGCACTCGATGACCTCGTTCGTTCCGGGAAAGTGCTCTATCTCGGCATATGCAACACACCTGCTTGGCGCGTTGCACAGATGCAGACACTGGCCGACATCAGAGGCTGGTCTTCCTTCGTGGCGCTACAGATCGAGTACAGCCTCGTCGAGCGGACCGTCGAGCATGAGCTTGTGCCGGCGGCCGCGGCTCTGGGTCTCGGCGTGCTTCCATGGTCGCCGCTCGGCGGAGGCGTGCTCACAGGCAAGTATTCCCTTGCCGATGTCGAGGATTCGCAAGAGGCAGCCGTGTCCGCCACCCGCAAGGGGGTGATAGCGTCGTCGGGGCATCTGAACCGGCGTGCGATCGACATAGCGAACGAGGTTCGAACCGTCGCGGAAGAGGCCGATTCCACGCCGTCGCGTGTGGCGCTTGCCTGGACGCTGGCCAACCCGGCCGTCGTCTCCCCCATCATCGGCGCGCGCACGCTTGCCCAGGCCGAGGACAATCTCAAGGCTCTGGATCTGGAGCTGACGCCGGAGCAACTGGACCGACTGGACCGGATCAGCGCGCCGGTCCCTGTCTTTCCCGCGCGCTTCACGCAACGTCCCCTTGTCCAGCAACTGATCTTCGGCGGTGCGGCGGTCGAACGCCGTAACTGACCGTTGAAACGCGAGTCCCATCGACGGTGCATCCAGTTTCATTGCTCGTCGATAGGCCCCGCCAAGTCCCCAGCAACAGAAAGGATCGATACCATGACCATTTTTCCGACACGCCAGCGGGTTGCCGGCGCGAGCCATACGGCTCTGATCACAGTGGCATTGTTGTCGCTCGCCCTGCCGGGTCCAGCCATCGCCAACACCACGGCAACGCAGGTGCAGGCTGCCGATAGCGCCGCGGTCGAGCAACGGAACAAGGCGATCGTAGAGGCCGCCTTCGAAAAATGGCGCGGAGGAACCTATGTCTTCGCGGAACTCCTCGCCCCCGACGTCGTCTGGACAATTCATGGCTCGGGCCCGGTGGCCGGCACCTATCGCAACCAGAAGGATTTCGTCGAACAGGCCTCTCTTCCCCTGACCAGCCGCCTTGCGACGCCGATCATGCCGCAGGTGCACAACATCTTTGCCGACGGCGACACGGTCATCATCCGCTTCGATGGGACGGCGACGACGACGTCCGGCGCACCTTACCGCAACCAGTTCGTCTGGATTCTCAAGATGAAGGACGGCCTCGTGGTCAATGCGGAAGCCTTCCTGGACCTTGTTGCCTATCAGCAGGTCGTGGATAACAACGCCCCGCGTTCCCAATGACCGATGCTGCGGTTCGGCAGACCTGCGCGTCTGCCGGACCGGCACCGCGCGCGTATTCGCGCCCTCACCAGACCGCCAACAGCAACGCCTAAAGGAGCCAGACCATGCGGCCGGCATTCGCAGCCCTCGTCACTGCCACCCTTTCGTTTCAATCCGTAGAAGCACAGGAAACAAATTTGCAGCCGAACCATCCCTACGCCGGCATGTGGGTCACCGACGACAACCGCGTCCGCCACGAACTTCTGCCGAACGGACGCTATGTCGAAGCGCGCGGCCAGCGCGAGCGAGCCTATGAAGGCCGCTATGAAGTCGACGGAACGCATATCGAATACTGGGACGATACGGGCTTTACCGCCGACGGCGACTTCGTCGATGCCAACACCTTGCACCATGGCGGCATGATCTTGCGTCGAAAGCCGGCGACACCCTGACATATCGAACGAGCCTTTGCTGCGCGATCAGGCCAGAGCGATCGCGCCGCAGGTTCTTCTCTATCGATCTGACAGGCCATCTGACAGGGGCAGACGTCACGCGGCGTCGCCCCTTTATCGTGACCTGTCCACCTCCCGAAGGAGGTCGATGAAGGCTCGCAGCGGTGATGGTACATGCCGGCTGCGCGGGTAATAGAGCGCCAGGCCGGGCATGGGCGGGCACCAGTCATCGAGCACGGTCACCAACCTGCCCGATCCGATGAGCGGCCGCGCGAAATGTTCCGGCACATAAGCGATACCGCGGCCGTCCGCCGCCGCCTGCACGAGAAGATCACTGTCATCGAGGGTGAGGTTGCCCGGCACGTCGACAGAGATTTCGGCGCCGCGTCTGGAAAATTCCCAGCGATAGCGCTTGCCGCTCGGCAGACGTTGGCGGATGCAGCAATGCTGATGAAGATCATCGGGTATTTGCGGTTTGGCCTTGCCTCCCAGATAAGACGGCGCTGCGACGGTGACGAAACGCACGTCGCCGCCAAATTTTACCGCGATCATGTCTTTCGGAACGGCTTCTAACAGGCGTATTCCGGCGTCGAAACCCTGTTCCACAATGTCGACAAGGCGGCCTTCCGACACGAGATCAAGCTCGACGTCGGGATAGAGATCGAGAAAGAGCGGAACGACGTCGGCGAGAAGGATGCGTGCGCCGCTCTTGTTCGCATTGATCCGTAGCGTGCCACTTGGCGTGCCGCGTTCCTCCGAAAGCGTATCGAGCGCCTGATCGAGATCCTGAAGAAGCGGATTGACGCGGCCAAGCAGGCGTGAGCCGGCTTGTGTCAGCGAAACGCTGCGCGTCGTCCTGTTGAAGAGCCGAACGCCGAGTTTCGCCTCGAGACCGATGATCGCGTGGCTGACCGCGGAACGCGAAACACCCATGACGTCGGCCGCTTTGCGAAAGCTCTGATGATCGGCCACTGCGGAAAAGGCAGCCAGATCGCTTAGGCTGGGGCGCATCATTCGTGAACTTTCCTCACTATCTCATCTCAAATTGCCAATCTTATATCACTAATCCGGCAGATCTACATTCGCGAATGGAAGATAAGGAGATCACATGCCAAAGACATGGTTCATAACCGGCGCTTCTTCGGGACTCGGTTTCGAAATGACGCAGCAACTGCTTGCGCAGGGGCACACAGTCATCGCAACGGTCCGCCGTCGCGGGGCGCTGACGCAACTCGAACAGACCTACCGCGAACGCTTGGACGTGGTTCAGCTCGATCTGGTCGAGCCGGAAAGCATAAACCTCTCAACTGGAGAAGCCTTCCAGCGGCACGGCCGGATAGACGTCATTGTCAGCAATGCCGGCTACGGACTGTTCGGTGCGGCGGAAGAGCTGACGAACGAAGAGATCGATCGACAGATCGCCACAAATCTCACGGGGTCCATTCATCTGATCCGCGCAGCACTGCCGCTTCTTCGAATGCAAGGCAGCGGGCGCATCGTCCAGGTGTCGTCCGAAGGCGGGCAGATCGCCTATCCCGGCTTCAGCCTCTATCACGCGACCAAATGGGGCATCGAGGGCTTCATCGAAGCCGTGGCACAGGAGGTGGCGCCTTTCGGTATCGACTTCATCATCGCCGAGCCGGGGCCGACCGGCACGAACTTCGGAGCCAATCTGGTCTGTGCGGATCCCATGGCTGCTTACAATGGAACGCCTGCGGCCGCCGTTCGCCGCGCAATCGGCGATGGCAGTTTCGAGATCAAGGGGGATGCGGCGCGTACCGTGGCAGCGATCCTGTCGGCTGCCGAAAGCGAGGAGCCACCACTGCGATTGGCGCTGGGCAGCACGGCCTACTCCTCCATCTCGCAGGCGCTTTCCAAACGCCTGTCGGCACTCGAGGCGCAGCGGGATGTCGCGAATTCCGCCGACCGGCAGGATCGGTGAACCCCGCAGCGGCGGGACCCTATCATTCTAACAGCAGAGGAAACGACATGTTCATTCGACCGATCACATTGGCTGTCGCCGTCAGCATTTCGTCGGCTGCCTTCGCGCAGACTGCCACCGAAAATCAGGTCGCAGGCACCTGGCGCATGATCTCGGCGACGATCGACCCCGGCGGGGAAAATATCGCCGCCTATGGAGAAAAGCCCAATGGGCTTCTCGTCTTCACGCCTGACATGCATTTCGTGGAGGTCTTGACCGACGCCGAAATCCCGCCGTTTGCTTCCAACACGCGCGGCGAGGGAACGGATGATGAAAACCGCACGGCCATGTCACGCAGCATCGGGTTTTTCGGAACCTATACCGTCGATGAGAACGGAGAGTTCAGCGGAAACCGTGTCGAAGGGTCGACATTCCCGAACTGGGTCGGCAGCGTGCGGACGCGTGCTGATCTCACGCTCATCGTTGATGGTGATCGTATGACCGAGCAATTCCGCCGGCCGGAAGGCACCGAAATCAGGATCGAATGGCAGCGGGTCAAATAAGGCATCGCCGACAAGCCGTTCCTGCCGCAATGCCGGCTGGAACGGCATCAGGTCCTGGCCTGCCAGTCATAGTTCCTCATGTAGTCGAGAAAGGCGCGCATGGCGGCGCTTGGAAGGCGTCGGCTGGGATAGTATAAAAACCAGTGTGGCAGGGTGGGGCTCCAGTCTAAGAGAAGCTCCACCAGCCGGCCGGTTTGGATATGCGGCTTGGCGTAGTCATCCAAGACATGGGCAATCCCTCTGCCTGCCAGCGCAGCTTGCAGTTCGTTATGCGCGGAGCTGACCGTCAATCGGCCCGTTGGCGTGACTTCAATCTCTTCGCCCGCCTCGTCGAACTGCCATGTGACGAGCGTCCCGCCTGGGAACCGGCGTCTTATACAGTCGTGATCCACAAGTTCGTGCGGTGTCTGCGGCTGTCCCCACCTTCCGATATAATCCGGTGAAGCGACAATGGCGTAGCGAAGTGCAGGGCCAAGCGGCAGCGCGATCATGTCCTGCGCCAGCTGCTTGCCGAACCTGACGCCGGCATCGAAACCCTGCTCCACGATATCGATGACGGCCGCATCGCTGATGATCTCGATTTTCACCTCTTGATAGGCGTCCATGAAATCGAACACCAGCGGACAGAGAAAATGATCGACGGCCGGCGCGGGCGCGTTGATCCTGAGCGTGCCGGATGGGCTGTCCCGCAGTTCATCGACCTCGGCGATGGCGAGCCTGATGTCGCCCAATGCAGGTGCCAGGCGTTCAAGAAGGCGCTGGCCTGCCTCCGTGGGGAACACGCTCCGCGTCGTTCGATTGAGGAGCCGGATACCCAGAGCCTCTTCGAGGGCGTTCATCGTTTGGCTCAAGGCCGATGAAGAGACCCCTCGCTCAAGCGCTGCCGCGCGGAAACCGCCGCAACGCACGATGGCCACGAAAACGTCGAAGCTGTCCAGACGAAGAGGGTTCATTGAGAAGCATTTCTAATCAAGCTGATAAACTTAGCGCAGCTTATCAGATCAATGGTCCGATGTCATGGTTGGCGTAGAGTTCAACGCCGCGCTCCATCCGGTTCCTTTGCGGGTCATTTAGGCCCCTGCGTAGCGAAGCCGGGCGTGCCCAATGCGAAAGGGAAGACCGATGAATGCCTTCATCCTCAACAGACGCGCTGTCATGCTGTCCGCCGTCGCAGGCGCATCAAGCATGCTAATACCCGGCCTGGCCGGTTCCGGCGCAGCCAACGCCCAGGCCACGCCCGCGCTCGCTGGCAATGCCGGGCATTACCGCTTTCGCGTCGGGGACATCAGCGCGACAGTGTTGAGCGACGGCGTGATCGGTGGCCCGCCGCGCGTCTATGCAAGCGATGCGCGGGAAGCCGAGCTTCAGGAGGTCCTGCGGCAGGCTTTTCTTCCGGCCGATCACATGACACTCAACCTCAACACGCTGCTGATCGAAACCGGCGGCCGGCGCATTCTGATCGAAGCCGGAGCCGGCAAGACCATGGGCCCGAACGGCGGCCAGATCTTTGATAATCTCGCCGCTGTCGGCCTCGCGCCAGCGGACATCGACGCGATCGTTATCTCCCATACCCACCCTGACCACGTGGGTAACTTGAGAACCGCAGACGGCGGCAAGGCCTTTCCCCGCGCCACGGTCTTCGTCCCCAAGGCGGACTGGGACTTCTTCGTCCGTACCGATCCGGATCTCTCCTATATGCCGGTGCCGGAGGAGTTCCGTCTGCGCTTCGCCGCGAACATCAAGAACAACCTCACGCCGTTCATGAACGATGTGGAGCTTTACCAAGCCGGCGCCGAGATCGTGCCGGGCCTGACGACGATCGTCGCATCCGGCCACACGCCGGGCATGGCCACCTTCCTCGTCCATTCCGGAAACGACCAGTTGCTGCTGACGGCGGACCTTGCCTATCACCCCGTCGTCAACGTCGACAGGCCGTGGCTTCCAGGCCCCGACCGCGACAAGGAAACCGCTCTTGCCTCCCGTCGGCGCATCTTTGACAGGGCGGCCGCCGATCGTATCCCGGTGCTCGGCTTCCATTTTCCCTTCCCCGGCCTCGGCCGGATGCTGAAAACCGACGGCGGTTACGCCTGGGTCCCCGCCAACTGGCAGTTTTGACGATTAAGGAAACAGGAGAACTCTCATGGACCAGTCAAAGATCAACAGGCGCGGTTTCCTCGGCACGATGGGCGCGGCGGCGACAGGGCTGGCATTTGCCAGCCACGCTGTGGCACAAACCCAGGAAACGAATGTGGCGTCGCCAACCGCTGGATCCAACCCGGACGTCCTTACCCGCACCTTGCCGCGGACCGGCGAAAGGGTCACGGCGCTGGGTCTCGGCACCTTCCTCACCTTCGACCTGAAGCCCGGTGACCGACGCGACGCTTTGCGTCAGGTCTTCGAGCGGTATGTCGCTGCGGGTGGCCGTGTGGTCGACACATCGCCGCTTTACGGCTCGGCCGAGGTCAGCGTCGGCCAGTTCATGGGAGAGTTCGACGGTTCGGACGAGATCTTCCTCGCCAACAAGGTCTGGTCGACGGGAGAATATCTCGGCGACGAAAGCCACGCGATGGAAAGCTTCCGGCAATCGCGCATGCGCACATGGCGCGACACGATCAATCTCATGCAATGCCACAGCATTACCAATGCGCCGGTCGTCGTCCCGCTTATGAAGGCCTGGAAGAAGGAAGGCCTCATACGCCATGTCGGCGTGACCCATCACGAGTCGGCGGCGCAGGACCAGTTGCTGGCCATCATCCAACGCGACGATGTCGACTTCATTCAGACGAACTACTCGATCTTCAACCGCGACGCCGAACGCCGTCTTCTTCCCGCTGCGGCCGACAAGGGCGTCGGCGTGCTGATCAATCTGCCGCTCGAAAAGGCCCGCCTGATGAAGGTGGTCGAGGGCCATGAGCTTCCCGGTTTTGCAGCCGAGTTCGGAGCGACGAGCTGGGCGCAGTTCTTCCTGAAATGGGTCATGGCGCATCCTGCCGTCACGAGCGTCCTATGCGGCACGTCTAACCCCGACCATATGAGCGACAATGTCCAGGCGCTGAAGGGTCCGCTTCCCGACGAGCGGATGCGCGCCCGCATGGTCGCACATATGGAGACGATTCCCGGCTTTGGATCCATCGGCACGATGTCGTGGTATCCCGGCAAGGAGAATATGTATGAAGGCCTTATCCGGGAGGCGCAGGCGAACGCCGCGCAACGCCTGCAGTAACGGCGCGTCAGTTAACCCGCCATCACGTTGGAACATTCATTGGGAGATCCGCCTTGCCTTCCACCAGACGTTCGCTTCTGACGGCCTTTCTGACGCTGCCCCTCATCGACGTGGCGAGAAGCAGGGCGTTTGCTCAGGCCGCTCCCGAACTGCCGTTGACGCCAGCATGTGACGATGAAGACGAACTGACCCCCGAACGGGAAGCAGGCCCGTTCTTCAGACCGAACTCGCCGCTCGAGCGGGATCTTTATCCCGACGCGCCCAATGGCGAGCGGATCACCGTCGCGGGATTCGTCTTCGATAACCGCTGCCGGCCTCTAGCCGGCAGTCTCGTCGAGATCTGGCACGCCGACGAGAAAGGCGACTATGACAGGGTGGGTTTTCGCCTGCGCGGACACCAGTTTACCGACGCCCAGGGGCGCTGGTGGTTCAACACCATCGTGCCCGCGCTTTATCCCGGCCGCACGCGGCATTTTCATTTAAAGGTCCAGCGCCCCAGTGGGCGGGTCCTCACCACCCAGCTCTATTTTCCCGGCGAGCCCAGAAATGCCGGGGACAGGTTGTTTGACGAGGCGCTGCTCCTCGACATCAAGCAGACCGGTGACGGAAGGTTCGGGCGATTTGATTTCGTAGTTTGACGAAGATGACGTCTCAGCGGGCGCCCCCCTTTACCGACCTGCAGGACGTCATTGAGCCATTCGGGCGATTGCGAACGCCGCCGCTTCACGGCGTTGCATCCAAAGGTACCGGATCCCCTTCCTGTGCTGGCTCGGGCGCGTCGTCAGGCTTACCGTCTTCATTCTCCAAGCCGAGTTGTTGCAGGATAGTCTCTTTGATCTGCTGTTCGATCGCCTCTCGATCCTTCTGGCTCATTGCAGCCAGCTTGTCTTCATTCAGCTCGCGATCTTTCAGGAAGAAATAACGGATACGTTCGGCTGGCGTCATCTTGGACACCTTCAGAAACTCGTCACCCGCATCGGGTTTGTCGTCTTTACTGAGAGCGGTGCGGTTAGGCTTTTGGTCCAACACAACGCCGTTGCTCTCCATCGACCACAGCGCGTCCGCAAGCTTCGAGCCATATCGGGGTTCAAGGGAGACAGAGGGGAGATTTCCACCTCCTTTGACTTGCTGTGCTTCGCGGACGGTGTCTTGCCCAGACAATCGGGAGTTCGACTGCAAGAGCAGGGGGATCCTGGAGTTGCCTGCAACGATCATCGTGTTGATTCCTTTGTTAGTTCTGCCTCCGAGCATCGCATTAGCGGCTTGCTCGGGGCTGATTTTTCCCCGCCACTTGATCGCAGATGAGGTTCTTCAGCTGATTTTGCTTATCGTGTTAGCCGGGCGTCGCAGCCACCTGAATCCTTTCAGGTACCAGTCGAGGCGCTATGCGAGAGCAGCGGACGTCGGCGAGGTCGACGTCCGAAGAAGGTGGAGGATCAGGCGTTGAAGCCGGCATCTACACTTAGAACGGCGCCGGTGATCAGACTGGCAGCAGGGCTTGCCAGAAACGCGACTGCACTGGCGACTTCACGGGGCTCGCCAAACCGACCGAGCGAGGTAAGGCTGCGCTGATAGTCAGCATTCTCGCCATTGGCGGGGTTCATTTCCGTGTCAGTTGAACCCGGGAGAATAAGATTGACGGTGATGCCTTGAGGTCCGAGTTCGCGCGAAAGACCTCGTGTAAATGACAGAAGCGCCGACTTCGACATCGCGTAAGCCGTGACCCCGGGGAAGGGCACACGCTCCGCCAGGGAGGAGCCGAGAGAAATGATCCGGCCTCCGGATGACAAATGCGGTATTGCCGCCTGCGCAAACAGGACAGGAGCGCGAACGTTCACATCAAGCATGGCCTGCAGGTCCGCGAGCGCTAGATCCGCTGTCATGCCTGCGGTTCCGATCCCTGCGCTGTTGACCAGGATATCAAGCCCTCCAAGTCTGTCGACCGTATGGTCCACGGCACGCCGAATGGCGTCCGGGTCGGCACTATCGGCCTGAATGGCGAGCCCGCGCCGGCTTTTTTCCTCAATGGTCTTGACCACTAACGCAGCCCTGTCCGCCGAACACTGATAGGTGAATGCGACATCCGCGCCCTTCTCAGCAAGAGCAATTGCAATGGCAGCTCCTATTCCGCGAGAGCCGCCGTTTACCAGGGCGCGTTTTCCAAGCAATTCCATGATCTTTCCTTTTATGCAGTGATCGATGTAGAAATACCTATGGCCATTGCAAACTAACGTCAACTGAATTATGCAGTGGTCGATGCACAATGACGCTTTGACACCACCACCTAGTTCATCGTCGCCCCGCCCCCCACGCGGTCGGCCACGGGAGTTCGATCGCGTTGCCGCGCTTGCAACAGCGACGCGGCTGTTCTGGATCAAAGGCTATGAAGCGACCTCGATCGCGGACCTGACGGAAGCGATGGGGATCGGCACGAAGAGTTTGTACGCTGCTTTCGGTTCGAAAGATGAACTCTATGCGCAAGCGCTCGAATACTACTACACGACCTATGAAGGATTGGTCTGGACGCGCTTTCGAGAAGCGTCGACAGCCAGAGAAGCCGCTCTTGCATTTCTCGAGGATTCCGCAATCGCCATGACTGGCGGAGATTGCGATCTGCCGCACGGGTGCATGGCGACACTCGCGTCGGTGGGTAGCGAAGGACACGCCGAACTAGCCGAACTCATGCGAGCAACGCGCGCAGGTGGTTTCGACATCCTCAAGGCGCGCTTTGACAGAGCAAAGATCGAGGGTGATCTTGTCCCCACGGCAGACACGACGAAGCTGGCGAGGTTCGTGCAGATCGTCCAGAGCGGTATGGCGATCCGTGCCCGCGATGGCGCGGAACGGGCTGAACTGAATGCCGCGGCGGAATTTGCGCTTTCCGGCTGGGACAACATCACCGGTACCATCGATCAGAGCATGCTGAGCAAGGCCTGATCCCTTTGATGTGATGGCCTACGCAACAGCTTTTGAGGCTATTCCCTTATTGAGAGCGGGAAAGACATTCTGCGAAGCGGCTCGGCGAGCATCCTACGGCTTGCGTGAAAGCAGTACTGAACGCACTCGCCGACTTGTAGCCGATCGAAAAGGCGATCTCCTCAATCTTCGCCGTTCCAGACTTGAGGGCCTCCTTGGCAAGTGCCATGCGCCACCGCAACAGGTACGATATCGGGCCGATTCCGACGACGGCACGAAAGCGTGTGGCAAAGGCGGATCGCGAGACACCGCAAAGCCTCGCCAGAGAATCGACCGTCCATTCTTGCCCGACATTTTCATGCATGGCACGAATCGCCTTGGCGGTTACCGGATCTCGAAGGCCGGCAAGCAGGCCGCGGCTGGCTGGATCGATAGCTTGTTCCGGAAGACCCGAGGCAGGCATTCTGAGTATTTCGACCAGCGCCAATTCGACAAGACGGAGGATGATGAACTCGCTTGCTGGCCCGGGGTCGCGGCCTTCGGATTCCATCAACGCGAGCAAATTGTGCAGCCGATGGAGTATGGGCGAACGAGAGGGGATATGAACGAGGGGCGGGAGAAGCCCGGTCAGAAGATCCTCGTTGGCTGTCGAGAACAGGAATTTACCCATGTGAAGCGAAATCGGCCTTTCCTGACCGGAGCCCAGCTTCAACCGTCCCTCCCGCTTTGCTGCCACGGCCGCGACGCTGTCCAACGGCTCTACTTCCTGACTTGAGGCCAGCGTAAAAGGAAGCGTTGTCCGCAGCAGTACGAAGTCGCCCTTTCTGAGCGACAGCGGAGCGCAGCCAGGTCGTATCAGCAGGGAATCGCCCTCTTCCAGCCAGAAGAACAAAAGGTCTCCCAGCGCTGGAAAACTGATGCCCCAGTCACCCCCTGCGTCTAAGCCGCGCCCCAGGAGGGCAGCGCGCGGCCGCAGCAATCGGATAAGATCTAGGAAGGGATCCATTTTTGGGCTTTAGATAAAGTATTCTTGCAGAAGCAATAGCATAATTTGCCGGAGGACTGGAACGAGGCTGAGGCCTTACCGCTGGAGAATTATGATGATTAAAGTCACCGCCGCCGATATCGACCGCTTTCTTGCCGAAGATGACGCTGAGCCCATCGTCATGCTTAACCTCCTTCGGTTCAAGGTGGATGGGGGACGCCAGCGCTATCTCGACTACCTCGCGATGGCCGGCCCGATCGTCAGGCGATATGGTGCTGAAATCATCTTCGCCGGCGATGGCGCGACCGCACTCTGCGCCGAACCGGGCCAATCCTGGGATGCGGTGGCGCTGGTGCGCTACCCAAACCGGTCAACTTTCGTCAAGATGATCGCCGACCCGGCCTACGCCGTTGCCGACCCGATCCGGATGTCAGCCCTCGAAGAGGCGGTATTGCAGCCAATCCGCACAATGACTCGATGAAGAGTTAGATAGTCGCGCATTTCAAAGGGCAGCTCGATTGCGCCACTCTTCCGTCGCGTAACTGTGCCCAGAAAAGGGCATCGGGTGCCCTCCCTTCGTCTCGCATGCCTTGCCGTTGAGACCTGCTTTACAGCAGGTCTTCAATCCTGATGGGCAGATGTCGCACACGTCTGCCGGTCGCATTGTAGACGGCATTGACGATGGCTGCAGCCGCTCCGACCATGGCGACTTCGCCGAGACCCTTGACGCCGGACATGTTGAGCTTGAAGTCCGGTTGATCGATGAAATCGACGTCGATCGCGCCTATGTCGGCGTTGACCGGTACGACATATTCGGCAAGGTCATTGTTGAGGACTCCGCCGAAGCGGGGGTCAGTTTCACCAGCCTCGCGGAGTGCTGCGCCAATTCCCCAGACGACACCGCCTCTGACCTGGCTTTCCGCAGTACGCCGGTTCATGACCCGACCGCAGTCGGCAACGCTGACGACGCGTTTGACGCGCACGCGCCCGGTCGATGTCTCCACGTGAACTTCAGCAAAATGGGCGATCCAGCTGAACGCCATGAAGTCCGGATATTCGGGGCCGGTAGTGGATGGGATACCCCGGCGCAACTGCTCGATGACCTGTGCGTCCTTGCCGAGCGGTATCGTATTCACCGTGACTTCCAAAGAGGGGCGGCGGGTCCGGGCGAGCTGGACATGAACCGGTTCTTCCGACAATGGCGCACCGGTTAGAACGCTAAGCTCTTCCCGCAGTTTCAGGGCAGCGCTTCGCGCGGCCGGCGCAACGCTTCCCGTCCCCCATGAGCCCGCGGTTATATGCTGTGGCGCATGTCCGGTATCTCCGATCCGGATATCGAGCTTGGTTGGATCGACGCCAAGAACCTCGATAAGCTCCGCGGCGATGACGCTACGGATGCCCTGTCCCATCTCATGGCCGGATGTCGAGATCTCACATCGTCCGCTTGCCGACAGACGAAGTGTCGTAACAGCTGCCGTCATCGATCCCTTGTAGCTGCCACAGGCAACACCGAGGCCGATGCGGTCTCCGTTCTCTGCTCCCAAGGAGCCAGGTTCGCGGGCTCGTCGGCTCCAGTCGATCAGCTCCGCCCCGCGTCTTAGACAATCAACCAGATGACGAGACGAAAATGGCTTTCCAGTAATCAGGTCATTTTGAGCGTCATTGTGGATGCGGAGCTCGACGGGATCCATCCCGACAGCCTCAGCCAACTCATCAAATGCGCATTCGGTGGCGTAACTAGAGGGATGCTCATGCGGTGCACGCTGATGGCCGGGCGTCTGGGTGTCGACCCGGATGATCCGGTCGCTTCCTGCCCAGGCACCATATTCGTACATGCGAGGGGGATTGGCGCCGTGATCACAGGCAAACCCATCGTACCGACTGTTTTGCTGGACCGTTTCATAAAGGCCTGCCAGGAGGCGACCTTGTTTGTCCGCCCCGAGCCGGATCCGGTGACGGCTTCTTGGGCGATAGGATGCCGTGTGAAACAACTGACCACGCGGCATCACGAGTTTCACGGGGCGGCGCAGTAGAATGGCGGCGCTTGCAACAAGCACGCTCTGCTCCTGAATGCCGTTCTTCTGGCCGAAGCCTCCGCCGGTGTAGGGGCTTACGCCGCGCAGCCGTGTCGGCTCCATTCCCATCATCCCTGCAAGGCCGCCGGCAAAAGCTGACGCCGCCTGGGTGCCCTCATAGATCCGGAGTTCTCCGTCCTCGAATGCGGCGCTCGTCGAAATCAGCTCGATTGGATTGTGATGCTGTTGGGGATGCACGTACTCGACATCAATGCGATGATCGGCAGCAGCAAAGGCTGCCTGCGCATCACCGGAGGACAGCTGGCGATCCGGCTTCGGTTCCGGACTGGCAAGATCATCCTCCATGTGAGTGCTGAATGCCTCTTCGGCGTAGCGGACCTTGATGGCTTCCGCGCCCTCGATGGCGGCCTCCAAGGTTTCGGCGACCACCAGGGCGACCGGTTCGCCCCGGTGGCGCACGACCGGGCTCGTCATCGGCTGATGGCCTTTGCCGGGCTGACCATAGGCACCGCGAGCGGCAGGTGTCGTCTTGATTTGCGAGAAATCTTCATGCGTAAAGATGCGCACGACGCCTGGCACATTTTCAGCGGCAGTTGCGTCGATCGCTTCAATACGTCCCTTGGCGATTGTCGCTGGAACCGCCATCGCATGAAGCAGACCGGCGATCGGCTGATCTGCCGCGTATAGTGCCCGACCTAGCACTTTTTCATAAGCATCGACCCGAGGGCGGTCAGCGGTCCGTTCCTGTGTCATTGCATCTTCCTTCCAGCTGTCATGATGGCATCGGCAAGCGTGCGAGCACCGAGTTCAATCTTGAATGCGTTGTGCTCGCCGGGTCGGGCATCGGCGAATGCCGCTCTGCCGGCAGCCAGCGCAATGTCCGGTTCGATCGTTCGACGGTTTAAAAGCGCCTCTGCCTCGCGTGCCCGCCAAGGCCGGGTGGCAACGCCGCCGAGAGCAATACTCGCCTGTCGTACGTGATCGCCGTCCATCGCCAGCGCCACGGCTGCCGAGGCGAGGGCAAAAGCATATGACTCGCGATCGCGCACTTTGAGATAGGTCGAGTTGCGGCCGGCCTCCGTCTTCGGAACTGACATCCCGGTGACGATCTCGCCGGCTTCGATCGCGAATTCGAGATGGGGCGTATCACCAGGCAGTCGGTAAAATTCGGCGATCGGAACTGATCGTAGTCCCGCCGGACCTTGGATCTCCACTGTCGCGTCCATCGCGGTCAACGCGACGGGCCAGTCACCAGGCGACACGGCTGTGCAAGCGTTACTGATGCCGAGCACGGCTTGCCCGCGGTCAAGCCCCCCAATCGCTGCGCATCCGGAGCCGGGCGCTCGCTTGTTGCAGGGGTAGGCGCCAATTGCGCCGTTCCGGAAATAGGGACAGCGGGTCCGCTGCAGCAGGTTGCCGCCAACGGTCGCCATGTTGCGAAGCTGCTGAGAGGCGGCTTTCGAAAGGCTCTCGGCCAAGACGGGATAGTCACGGCGGACGACATCATTTTCGGCGACGTCTGCCATAAGCGCTCCGGCGCCAAAAAACAGAACGTCACCGCTTGTATCAATCCGGTCAGCCCCTTCCAGAGAGGCGATATCGACCAGATGGGCGGGCCGCTCGACACCGAGCTTCATCAAGTCGTAAAGAGTGGTTCCGCCAGCAATGTAGCGCGCACCTTCGCCTGCCGCGGCATATGCTTCGATGGCTTCGCGCACAGTTTTGGCTTGGACATAGGATAGTGATCTCATAGTTCAGCCCCGCTCGATCTGAGGAGCGGCCTGTTCGATCGCCGCAACGATGCCGACATAGGCTCCGCAGCGACAGATGTTGCCGCTCATATATTCCCGGATGTCTTCTGGTGTTGAAGCGTGCCCCTCTTTTACACACGCAATCGCGGCCATGATCTGCCCAGGTGTGCAATAGCCGCATTGCAGGGCATCGTGGTCGATGAAGGCTTGCTGCATGGGATGCAGGCCGTCCGCGCTTCCGATACCTTCGATGGTCGTGACCTCGCGACCATTGACCTTGGCTGCGAGAGTCAGGCAGGAAGCAATCCGTCGGCCATCAATATGGACGGTGCAGGCACCGCACTGACCGTGGTCGCATCCCTTCTTGACACCGACGAGGCCCAGGCGCTCGCGCAACATGTCCAGCAGGGATGCTCTCACATCGATATCGATTGCCGTTGGCTGGCCATTGACGCGGCAAGCTATGTGAACGGTGGTCCCGTTCTCGGGCAGAGAAGGAGAAGTTGTCACCTGTGTTTGCTCTTGTGCGGTCGCCGTCGATATCATTCCGGAGGCTGAAACGACCGTTCCAGCTTCCAGGACCTGCCGTCGAGTAAGGGGTAAGAACTGCATATCTTGCGGGTCCGTCATTCGGATCTGGCCTCCTGATGATTGCAACTGCGTTCGTTCGGAATCATTCTCTTCAAGCCGCCCAACCTTCCTGAACCTAGAGCAGCCCGACCGGGAAAATTAGGTGATTAAAGCTGCGCAAGGCGGTAAGTCTTCCTTCGCAATGGTGGTTTAATCTCGAAATCTCGGGAGGGACCCACCACACTCACGCACCTCACGTCGCTACCAGTGATGGGCGCCGTCGCCGCCGACTGATGCGATAGACCGCAGCGGGCGGCACGTTCGCGAGTGTCCCGCCAATGAACGTCGCCTTCAGGCCTAGCCGATCAAGCAGGGGCCTCGGGATCGGGCATCGTGGACCGTAAGTGAACTGGTAAAATGCACCGTCATGACGAAGATGCGAAAAGGCACCTTCAAGAATGGTGATCACTTTTCGGACTGGCATTGATAAAAGAGGAAGACCGCTCACGACCGCACCAATGGGCGCCGAAGTCTGCAGTTCGAACTTGCGCAGTTGCGCCGCGTCCATCCGAAGGGTGGTCGCTGCCGGGAAGCGGATCGTGAGCTCGAGGGCGAAATCTACGCCATATTCCACAAGAATGAGATCCGACTCGCAAACTCCACGATTGAGCAGCGCTTCGGTGAAGACGCCCGTTCCTGGACCGAGTTCAATAACGGTTCCGGTATCCGCAGAGATCTCGCTGGTCATAAGCGATGCGAGCGCGCGTCCCGAAGGCGTAACCGAGGCCACCTGCAAAGGCGCAGAGAGCCAGGCACGAAAGAACAGGAGTGCATCTGCCGTTTTGCTGCTCATTGCGCATCCCCGCTCGTCCAAGCTTGCTTCGAGCAGCGAAGTTGCAGCCGCAATGTCACGGCAATCAGCGCTTCCACAAAAACGAGGAATACCAGTATTTTCAGGGCAAACGCCGAAGAGTTGATGTCCGGTAGCGCCATGACGGCCAGGTAGCCGGCGGCGATGAACAACCCGTTCCACAACACGATGCCCACCGCCACGCCAGACGCGAAACGTAGCATGCTTGTCCCTAAAAGCGCTGCCGCCAGGGGAGTGATCAACCTTACCGTGGGGATGAGCTGCGATGTGATGGCGATCGTTTGTTCCCGGGCGCGCAGGGAAGAGAGTGTTTGGTCGATGCGTTGACGGGAAACACCAATCCACTTGCCGACGACATGGAGAAGTGCGACGGACTTACTTTCTCCGATAGCGCGCACAAGAATGTAGAGCGCAAGCGCGCCAATGAAGCTCCCAACTGCGGTACCGGCCACAGCGGTATGAACTGACCACGCATCGTCATTGGCGGCAATGCCGATTGCTACCAGCACGCCGTGGGACGGGAGCGCGGGGACGAAGCGTTCCGCGAGACCGATCGAAAGAAGTCCGACGACTCCGTATAGCGCTATCCAATCGACGAGATCTGCGAGCGGATCCATTCTTAGCCCCCTTGTCTCATCGTCGTCGCGGCGACAAGCGGATCTGCCATCGTGGTAGGTTGGGCCTCGTACTCAATGCCGACCAGCTTTTCCGAGATATCCCAAAGTCTCTTGGCGACGTGGAGCTCATTTGCCTGTGGCGGGATTTGCGCCTCCGCGGGGTAACCGCGGGTTTCGCTAAGCCGATCGGGGCCATAATATTTGCCACCGCGGGCATGCGGAGACGTGGCGGCAAACAGGGTCGGCAGTGCCCCTTGGGACGCGGGTTGAAACAGGAACCACAAAAGCGACCGCAGAAGTCCTTGCGCGCTGCGGCGTCCCGGTGCGTTGTGCAGCAGGTCCGTCCGGGAAATGCCGGGATGAGCAGCGATGGAGGTGATACCCCAACCAGCCTCCTCGCTGCGTCGCTGAAATTCGAGTGCGAACATTAGGCAGGCGAGCTTCGACTGGCTGTAGACGGGCATGGGCTTGTAGCTTTGCTCCGCCTGCAGATCGTCAAAGTCGATCGCGACGTTCCTGCCTTTTGCGGCGATGCTGGAGAGCGTCACAACCCTTGGATCTCGTCCTTGCACCAGTAGCGGCAACAGGTGGCCTGTCAGGGCGAAGTGACCGAGGTAATTCGTGCCGAACTGCAGCTCGAACCCGTCAGCTGTGGTCTTGCGCACCGGCGGCGTCATGACGCCTGCATTGTTGATCAGCACGTCAAGATGATCGCGACTTTCTTTCAGCCGCTCGGCAAGCGCCTCGATCGAATCGAGATTGCCGAGATCAACCTGCTCAAAGGTCACTGAAGCGTTCGACACCTTATCGTTGATGCGCCGGATGGCTTCAGCTCCTTTCGTAGGATTGCGGCCGGCGAGGATCACCTCAGCTCCGGCTCTGGCCAATGCAATGGCGTCCTCGAAACCCAGGCCACCGGTTCCGGTGACGAGGATTGTGCGGCCTTGCTGGGACGGCATGTCGTCAAGCGTCCAGGGTTTGGACATGATGAGTTCCTTGGTTCAGTGTTGGAAAAGTGGCCCGCCGGAGATGCGACGAGGGGTAGGCATCTCCGGCGGACAAAGGTCGCTGGGGGCGGGGGCGACCTTCCAGGATCCAGAATGGGGGTTAGGATCCAAGCCTATTCGGCAGCAATTTCGCTGATTTCGAGCGGGGGCCGTTCCGGCGCCTGACGCGTTCGTTGCATCCAGGCGGGATATTCGGCGCGGAGTTTGCTCACCGCGTCGAGTTCGGCCAGTTCTTTGACGTCGAGCGACACTTCGTTCGACCGGATGCTGTCGTCGAGTTGACTGACCGTCTTCGCGCCGATAATCACGCTCGTGACATGTGTTTGGTGCAGCAGCCAGGCGAGTGCTATGCGAGCGACGCTCACGCCCTTCCGTTGGCCGATGCGCTCCATCGCCTCAATGACGGCGTAGGCATGATCCATCGCGACAGGCGGAAAGTCGAAGGTCGTGCGGCGGCTGCCTTCGGCGCCTTGTTTGTCGCGCCCGAATTTGCCGCTGAGCAGCCCACCGGCGAGCGGGCTCCAGACGAGAAGGCCAAGCCGCTCCGCCTTGACCAGGGGTACGATCTCCCGCTCGATATCGCGGCCAGCGAGTGTGTAGTAGTTCTGCGTCGTCGCGATCTTCGCCAGGTTGAGCCGTTCGCTGTGGCCAACGGCTCTCGCCATCTGCCAGGCCGACCAGTTCGACACACCAACATAACGAACCAGGCCTTGCCGAACGAGCATGTCAAGAGCTGCCAGACTTTCCTCGATCGGCGTCACAGTATCGACATTGTGCAGCTGGTAGAGGTCGATGTAGTCGACCTGGAGCCTTCTCAGGCTCGCCTTGACGCTGTTTATGATATGCGCCCGCGAATTGCCGGCCTCGTTTGGACCTGTGCCCATCGGTCCGCAGACCTTGGTGGCGATGACCACGTCTTCGCGCCGGACACCCAGGTTCTTGAGCGACTGGCCGAGAATTTCCTCGGAGACGCCGCCGGAATAGATGTCGGCGGTATCTATGAAGTTGATGCCATGGTCGAGGGCACGCGCGATCAGGCTTTCAGCGTCTTCCTGCTGGACATTGCCCATGTTGGACCAGACGCCCTGGCCGCCGAAGGTCATGGTTCCCAGGCAAAGCTCAGAGACGAAAAGACCAGTATTTCCGAGCGTGTTGTATTTCATAATGTTCTCCTTCGCGGTAATGGTCTCGTTGTCGTGGGAACCCCTCGTCCCTCTTCATCGCCGAGGGGTGCTGTCGGCGGCTTACCGTCTCACCCGAGACCGCCGTTTGCGAAGACGTTCTGGCCATTCACCCATGCGCCTTCCTTGGAGCATAGAAGGGCTATGGTGCCGGCGATGTCCTCCGGCAGTCCCAGTCGTCCGAGCGGCGTCTGCTCGGGAATTCCCTTGAGCGCTTCTTCCCCGTGCTGACGCAGGAGTTGCGTATCGACGGCGCCGGGCGCAACGGCGTTGACCGATATGTCGCGACCAGCCAGTTCCTTTGCGAGCACGCCTGAATACAAAACCTGGACGGCTTTGCTGGCCGCGTAAGCTCCGGTCCCGGGCGGCGGCGTCTTGATGATGCTCGAACTGAGGCTGATGATCCGGCCGCCATCGCGAACGCGGCGGGCCGCTTCGCGCAGGACGTTGAAGCTGCCCTTCACATTAGTGGCGATCATCCGGTCGAAGGCTTCATCGGTCATCTGGGCAAAGGGGCCGACATTCATGATACCGGCATTGTTGACGACGACATCGACGCCGCCGAATGCCTCATCATTGGCGTCGAACAGCGCTTTCACCGCTGCCGCGTCCGCCACGTCGGCCTGACGGAAAATTGCGCGACCACCGGCCGCCTCAATGTCGCGTACCACCTGAGCCGCAAGATCACGATTGGTTAGATAGTTCACCGTCACAGCGTAGCCGTCGCGCGCCAAGCGCTTTGCGGTGGCGGCTCCAATGCCACGTGATGAGCCCGTGACGACGGCCACGCGTTGTTCTGTATTTCTCACGGTTGTCTGTGTGCTTTGGGCGGAGGCTATGCCGGTCATCGCAAGAGCCGATGGTGCGGCGGCTGCAAGAGCCAGAAACGTGCGGCGGGAATTGCCGGTATCAGGCATTGAGGTTTCTCCTTTTCAATAGGCCCGGGGCGCCTTTGATGTTGCGTGGATGGGGAGGTGTTCAGCGCTGCCGAAGGAAAGCGCCGACCCTTTTGTTGGCGACGAGAAGCGCCAGGCCAGACAGGATGCTCGCCAAGGGCACGATCAAAAGGCCAAGCGCGAGACCGTTTGGAACATCGGCTGCGCTTGCAGCATCGCTCACCACGCCGACGAACAAGGGGCCGAGGGCTGGCCCGATAAGGCCGCTGCCAATCATGACGAGGCTGGATGCCTGCGCCTGACGACCAGGGCCGGCGACGAGGTGCGCTGCACCGAAACCCCAGGGCAGCATGAACGAGAATGACAGCATCGAAGGGACGAACAAAGCGATGGACATCCATCCCGCAGGGGCAAACAGAGCCGCAGTCGTTGTGATGCTGGCCGCCAGGAAGAGCACGGCAGGCGGACCCAGCACGCGACCGGATCCGGAGCGAACGGCATGGTCGAACCAGCGACCTCCGCCCAATGTGCCGACAATGCCCATCAGCCCCTGCAGCAGTCCGAAGAAGACGCCTACCTCGGTTGCGGTGAGATCATGGGTGCGAATTAAAAACGGGACAGAAAAGGCGTAGAACGGTGCTCCGGCAAAACCGAGGAAAATCGTGCCTAGGAATAGCCAGCGAAAGGCCGGTGCCGACAGGAGGTTTAGACTTGTCCGCAAAAATGGTTCATTGCCGGTGGCGGTAACATGCACGCGCGGCGTCGGACCTGCGACAAGGCACGTCAAGAAGCCGATCAAGACACCGATGGCGCCGGCACCCATCAGTACGACACGCCAACCGAAGATATCCGCGATGGCACCGCCAGCCGCAAATCCAGCCATCGTTCCCAGCGGAATACCCATCGCGAAAAGACCGATCGCAAGGCCACGCCGCTCCGGTTCGATCTTGCGCGCAATCAAGGCATGGCCGGCCGGGACTGCCCCTGCTTCTCCGAATGCGACGCCGAAGCGGGTCAGCGCAAGAAACATGAAACTGGCGGCGAAGCCGCCGAGTGTTGTCATCACACTCCAGATCAGCACGCACGAGACCAGGACCAGCCGTGGTGATCCTCGATCCGCCGCGCGAGCGAGCGGCAACGACAGAAGTGCGTAACAGACCGCGAAGGCGACGCCAGTCAACAGTCCAATCTGGGTATCACTGAGTGACAGGTCTGCTTTGATCTTTTCGGCGAGGATGAACGGAAGGATCCGATCGATCTGCGAAAATGCGTTGATCAGCAACAGGACGGTGCATATGGCAATGAACCGCCAACTCTTCACATACTCACTGCTCAAGGGTGCGGGCTGTGTCCGCACTATTGAAGGATCTCTTGACCCGGCGACAATTTCTGCCATTTTGAGGTTACTCCTCGCTTGGTTGCACCCTTAAGCTAGATGGAGTGTCCGATGAGCAGAATGCCCGAATTCTCAAGAAATTTGCCTATTCCTGCAGAGGAGGCGAATAAGCCGGCGAGGAGCCAAGTGCTGCCATGGCCCTTGGACTATGTGGAGCCGCGCATGAATGCACCGCTACTTTCAGCCGTAACGGATTACATCGAAGCCCAGGGCGGTGGCCAAGGCCTGTTCCCGACAGCCATTGATGGCTTCAATATTGTCCGCTCATTTCAGTCGATGATGCCGATGCGAAACATCTATCGGCCGTCGCTCTGCGTTGTGCTGGAGGGCGCAAAGGAGCTGCATTTCGGAGAAGAGCGGCTGAACTACCGAACGATGGAGTGCCTGGTTGTCAGCGTTGGCCTCCCGGCGACCGGCCGCATTGTCGAGGCGAGCGAAGAGGTTCCCTATGTGGGCGTCCTGATCGATTTCGACGTGGCAACCTTGCGGAACGTCCTTGAACAACTGGACGCACTTCCGGCGCAATCAGAAGAATCAGGTCCCTGTGCTTTCGTTGCTAAAGTCGATCAACCGCTGGCCGACTGCATTCTTCGCCTGGTGAGATTGTTGGCAACGCCGAAAGCTATTCCAGTTCTGGCGCCTTCGATCGTGCGTGAAATATGCTACTGGCTGCTGAGCGGGCCGCATGGCGGTGACATCTGCAAGCTGGCACTGCCGGAATCCAATATCGAACGCGTCGTCAGGGCCGTGTCGGTGCTGCACACCAACTTCGCAGACACGCTGCGTGTCGAACAGCTAGCGGAGATCGCGCGGATGAGCCCGTCGTCATTCCATCAGCACTTCAAAGCGTTGACCTCTATGACGCCGCTTCAGTTCCAGAAGCAACTACGCTTGCTCGAAGCACGCCGCCTTATGGTGACGGAGGCCGCCAATGTTGCCGAAGCGGCCTACAGGGTTGGCTATGAAAGCGCATCGCAGTTTAGTCGCGAATATTCAAGAACCTTTGGCATTGCTCCCAAGCAGGATGCCTTGACCCAGCAGCGCCTCCACAATGCCTATGCAAGCCGAAGTGTGCGTTCAGCCTGATGGAGTTAGTAAGAACGGCGTGACGGAAAGTGCGCGGGGGAAACCCGGCGTTTAGTTCAGCACGCGTTCTGAAGAGGAAGGCGGGAGTTAGAAGCCAACCTCATGCACGAGATATTGGCAACCCAAGGTAGTCAATTGTGTTGGTAGAAGCTCCGTCTTTGGCCGTCGCAATGTTCCCAAGTGGAATGCAATAGCATCCATAAGGCCAGGCTTCAGAATCCGGAAACAACGTGTCCTAGGTTCGACTCGGTTCAAGAGCTAGATTGCTTGAGAGATAAATCTGAACAACCTGGCACACATATATTCATTGCCTAACAGCTCGGAGAAAGAACGACACCCCCAGTCTTGGCTGTCGTCCTCTCTCGACTGCGCTGCTTGCCTCGTTGCCTAGAAACCGTCCGCTTTGCAAAGAGGTCACTGGACGACTAGCGCAGGTTTAGGGGAGGTCACGCAGCGGTGTCTGACTGTCTGAATTTCGCGGATCGGGTTAGGCTTTCTGGCCTGCAGCTTCCAGGATAAGCTCCGCGACCTCGTCCGGGTGCGAGATCAGCGAGAGATGGCTGGCTTTCAATTCGATTGCCTTTGCGTCCATGCGTTTGGCGAGAAAGCGCTGCAGGTCCGGGTTGATCGTGCGGTCCTCGCTCGACACCGCGTAATAGCTGGGCTTGTGGCGCCAAGCGGCTTCGGTAACTTTGCCTGAGAGTAGCGTCTTCTGGAAAGGATACTGCGTTGCATACAGCACCTTCGCGCGGGCCGTGGGAATGTCACCGGCGAAGTCCTCGAGGAACGCCTTCTCGCTAAGTCTTCCTTCCTCACCGTCGAAAACAATTCCGGCAGAAGCGGGGGGAGTAGGGAAGGTTTTCGCTAAAGCGCCGAAATCCTCGTTTGCGTCCGGTGCACGGGCGGCGACGTACACGAGCGCCGACACATTAGGGTGCATTCCTGCCTGAGTTACAATCATTCCCCCAAATGAGTGCCCGACCAATACTGTTGGCCCATCCTGCCGCGCCAATACTCGCTCCGCAGCAGCAACCGATTCCGAGAGAGTGGTCAGAGGGTTCTGCACGGATGTGATGTTCAAGCCCTTTGGCTGCAGCCTCGATATCACTTCGCTCCAGCAGGAACCATCTGCGAATAGCCCATGCACGAAGACAACGTTACGGGCCTTTTCTGGGCGGCCGGCTGCCGACGCGGCCAAGCCTTTGGTTGAAAGCATTGATGCTGCCGCGCCGGCAAGCATAGCAGTTGAAAATGTGCGCCTGTTCATGATCATTCCGGACTTCCTTTCATCATAAAGCACATGCTTCGAGGAGTCTTTCGTTGGGAATTCCCCGATCTTACATCGTCACGCCTATGTGATCGGCGCGTAATATCGAATAATTTCGCGATGCGACGTAACAACGGGTCTCGTCCAACCGAAAGCACGAGTGCATGGACACACGGGAAGACAGATGGGCGAAAGCGATGCGCGCGGAACGCACTGGAGATAGCGCTGCCTACGAGGCATTTCTCAGGGCTTTCGCCGCTTCGGTGCGGCGGATCGCCGAAACGCATTTGCGGTATATGGGCTTCAGTCGCTATGAGGCAGAGGATGTCGTACAGGAAGTGCTCATAGCAGTGCATTCCCGTCGCCACCAATGGGATACGAAGCGGTCTCTGCTTCCCTGGCTGAACGCAATCACGCGCTACAAGATCATTGACGCCAGCCGGCGCTTGGGCCGAGACGCACGCATGCGCGTCGATTTGACCGAAGAGCAGTGGGCCGGATTGTTCTCATCTGAGGGGGTCGTCGATCCTGAACGCAATCCGGCAGATGTCGAAAAACTAATCTCCGCCTTGCCCCCTGGCGAACAGGCTGCTGTCCGAGCCATCGGGCTCGAGGGTGCCTCTACCAAAGAGGCCGCGGCGCGCATCGGTTCCACCGAGGGAGCGGTGCGCGTCGCCTTCCATCGCTCGTTGAAGAAACTAATGGCGGCAACACAGAGAAGGGGCCCCGGGCATGAATGACAATCGACAGCCAACGGACGATCTTATTCGAGGGCTTGCAGCGCAAGCTGGTAAAGGTTCGTCACTTTTGCTCCGTCTCTCGATCGTCCTTCCTGTCGCGCTGGTCTTTTCGATCCTGGCAGCGACTGGCGTCGTTGTGATGATCGCCGGTCCGCGCTCCGATCTCATGCAGATACTGCCGACATGGACATTCCTATTCAAAGTCATCGGCATGGTTCTTGTAGCTGCCGGCGGGTTTCAGCTTGTTTGGACAGTGGTCCAGCCGGGCCTGGTTCCTCGCACGGTTCTCTTTCTTGCTCCGGGACTGGCCTTCCTGCTTACCGGAGCTTTGTCGGATCGGAGCGGCTTTCCCTTGCTTGGGGTTCACACCTACTCGGTGCTAAATTGTGCGGGTACTATCATCATGGCCTCCATCCCGGCACTCGCCGCTATTCTCTCTGCGATGCGAGCCGGAACGCCCACGCGGCTCAGCCAGGCAGGCGCTATTGCAGGTTTCCTTGCAGGTTCCGTTGGTGGTCTCGCCTATACCATCGCCTGCCTCAACGATGGCGCTGCCTTTGTGGCGGTATGGTATTCGATCGCCATTGCATGTGTAGCGGCACTGGGAGCGTCAATCGGGCCCAAACTGTTAAGGTGGTAGCAAAATCAGTTTGGTAATAGGCTATTCTCCCCTCAAAGCAATGGGATACAGTCAGTTATCGGGCTGCGGACCCAAACGCCAATCTGAAGCGATCTTGTATCTCGGGCAGATCAACTATAGTCGACAGGCCAGACCGGCGCCCGGGTTCGAGAGAAAGTCGTCGCTTCGTTCCGTGACAGAGCAAGAAATGAGCAATTCCTCACGCAGTGCAGCCGTCCCTTCACGGATAATTCAGGTCCCACAGTCCATCAGCGTCGAAGCACAAGCGGCACTGTCGTGCTTGGTCGACGAGGACGGCAGCCCTATCAATGCGCGGTTCGAAATGCCGTCCCCAGAGGATTTTTCAGGCTGGATGATGATGAAAGCCGCAGTAGATGCGCATTACGCCGCCGCGGCTAAAGATCTTGCCGAGAGTTTGCAGTCCACAGTCACGACAATTGTAGTCGAGCAAGCAACGATCCATGTTGCGACGCCGCACGGAGCATTTCATGAGCGTGGCGCACTCATCGACCTGCATGGCGGCGCATTGGTGTTCGGAGGCGGAGAGGCCTGTCGCGTCAGTGCACGCCGCCAAGCTCACCAGCATGCCGTTCGATGCTACGGCGTCGATTACCGGATGCCGCCTGAGGATCCCTATCCGGCCGCTCTTGATGACTGCTTGGCCACGTACCGTCATGTGTTGAACGGTCATCCCCCCGACAAGGTGGTCATCCTGGGGAGATCGGCCGGCGGCAATCTCGCGACTGCTATGCTGCTAAGGGCGAGAGATGAAGGCATGCCAATGCCCGGCAGATTGGTCTTGCTCTCGCCACAGGTTGACCTCACCGAATCGGGCGACAGTTTCCAAACAAACCAGATGCTTGATCTTGTTCTCCCTCGCCCGCTTAGATCAAGCAACCTGCTCTACGCTGGTGGTGCAGATCTTTCCAATCCCTATCTGTCGCCACTCTTTGGTGATCTGCGGGGCTTCCCGCCGACGTTTCTGCAGACCGGCACGCGTGATTTGTTCCTGTCAAACACGGTGAGGATGCATCGAGCCTTGCGAAAAGCTGGCGTGGAAACCGAATTGCACGTCTTCGAAGCTATGCCCCATGGTGGCTTCATGGGTGGGACGCCGGAAGACCAGGAACTCGAAGCGGAGATCCACCGGTTCGTCATGGCAAACTGGAACTGAGGCGGGGAACTTAGACAGGTTTGGCGCAGCTTCTCTGTTGTCCTGCTACATCCCTGGCCACATTCCTCCGTCAAGTCGGAGGTTTGCTCCTGTGATATAGCCAGCACGGGGGCTCGAGAGAAACGCAATCGCATCTGCAATCTCCTCGAGGGTTCCGACCCTTCCAACGGGCACCTGAGCAAACATTGGCAGGATTTCTCTCTCTATGTCGTCCCAGGGGGCGTCAATGGCCATCCCCCTCTCAATGGCTTTCTTACGGAATGCGGTATCCAAACTGATGCTATGCACCGTTCCAGGCGAAACGGTGTTTGCGGTGATGCCGTGTGCAGCAACGTCTTTTGCGAGCGACGCCGTCATCGCGATCATGGCCGCCTTGGCGGCGGAGTAGTCCGGTCGACTTGCGGGCGGCATCAGGGCCGCCAGGCTTGAGATGTTTATGATCCGACCCCACCGCGATGCTTTCATTGCGGGCAGAACTAGCGAGATGATCCTCACAGATGCGAGCACGTTCATGTCATAGACAGCGGCCCACGTTTCAGGGTTTGTCGAAGTCCAATCCTCCGCCGGGGCAGATCCGCCGGCATTATTGACCAGGATGTCGATCGACCCTGCTGCGGCCTTGGAATCCCTAACAAGACGATCGACCTGATCCGACACTGTCAGGTCGCCGAATACCGCGAATGCCCGACCTCCAGAGGATATGATGTCATGCGCGACGTCCTCTGTTTTCATTCTGTCGCGACCGTGGACAAGAACGGTTGCCCCTTCCTTCGCGAGGCCTCTGGCCACACCCTCGCCAATCCCCTTGCTGCTTCCCGTGACCAGCGCAACCTTGTTTTGGAGTTGTAAGTCCATGATATTTGATCCGTGTTACCGTCTCCAGCAGATATGAGGTTCGTCGATGAAGCAGGCAATTACGCACTTTATAGTGCCTGTCGAGGACAGGGCGACGTGCCTCGGAGCCGACGGTTCTGTCTCTCATGTCAGCAGGGTGCTTCGGATGATCACAGGACGTTGGAAACTGCCGATCCTTTTCCGATTGTTCGCCGAACCATCATTGCGGGCATCGCAGTTCATGAGAGACATACCTGGGATATCCCAGAAGATGCTAACGCAACATCTCAGGGAGCTGGAAATTGACGGCCTCATAATCGGGCACGACTTTCAAGAGCAGCCTCCTCGAGTCGAATACTCGCTGAGTTCGGCAGGCCGCGGGCTTATGCCGATTTTGATGGCCGTCAAGGAATTCTCTCGGGATTATCCCGTCGATCGGCGTCGCTAACTAAGTTGGGCACCGACGCTTGGCGCATCATCCCGAAAATATCGCTTGTATTGTGGACCGAATGGTTCCATATATTTGCCATGGTCAAGCGCAATCAAATATCCGCGTCCGTCGGTCGCCCTCGAGAATTCGAACTCGATGAAGTAGTTCGAAAAGCAATGCACGTATTTTGGAATCGTGGATATCACGATGCATCCCTTCCCGACTTGCTTGAGGGCATGGAACTTTCCAGAGGCAGCTTTTATAAGGCTTTCGTCGACAAGAGAGGCATCTATCTGCGCGCCCTCGACGCTTACATCGAGGACGCCGTTCGCTCGGTCGGTGAAACGCTGCATTCCAATCCGTCGCCCAAAGCAGCAATTCGAGACGCTTTCTCGCAACAAGTGGATCAAGCATCCGGACCGGAAGGTTTGCGTGGCTGCTTTGTCGTCTTTGCAGCCGTCGAAATGCTTCCAGAGGATAAAGAGGTCGCACCACGTATTTCCCGGCTGTTCAGACGTCTGCAAGATCTTTATGCGGCGGCGATCATAAGAGCCCAGGCCGTGGGCGAAATCGATCCAGGGCTGGATGAACGAACGCTCGCCAGGTTCCTCGTGTGTCAGATCCAAGGTATGCGGGTCCTCGCCAAGGCAGGAGCGGATCGCGCTGAGACGAGGGCCATGGTCGAACTGGCGCTGAAGGCACTTGGCTGACCCAAAATTGGAACCAAATAGTTCCAAATCATTGCCATTGCAAACCGTCGATCGATTTTTTGGTCGATGTGGAGAGACTTATGAGAGACACCAGCAATCCCAATAACAAACTCGATCCACGTCGATGGATGGCACTGGTCATCCTTTTGACCGGTGCCTTTTTGCCACCGCTCGACTTCTTCATCGTCAACGTGGCGCTGCCCTCGATCCGGGAGGATTTCGGGGCCTCTGCGTCGACGATGCAGCTGATTATCTCCGGTTACGCCACCACCTATGCTGTGATGCTGATCACTGGGGGCAGGCTTGGAGATCTCTATGGTCGACGAAATGTCTTTCTGGCTGGAATGGTCGGGTTTGCAGCCGCATCTGCCTTATGCGGGTTTGCCTGGTCTCCAGCCGCGTTGGTCGCCGGCCGTATCCTTCAGGGGTTTGCAGCGGCAATCATGGCGCCGCAAGCCTTGGCTTCCATCAACGCGATTTTCCCAGACCACGAAAAATCAAAAGCCCTCAGCGTTTATGCCCTGACATTCGGGGTGGCATCGATGGTTGGTCTGTTTCTCGGTGGTGCGTTGATTGCGCTTGATATCCTTGGTCTTGGATGGAGAGCCATCTTCCTCATCAACCTGCCGGTTATCGCGGTCGCTGCGCCGTCGGCCTTCATCATGTTGCGGGAAACCCGATCTGAGCGCCCAAGCAAATTGGACCTTGGCGGAGCATTGTTGATCGCGATTGCGCTATCTGCGCTGATTGCGCCGCTGATCGAGGGGCGGGAGCAGGGGTGGCCGATCTGGCTAATCCTGATGCTTGTCATGTCCCTCCCGTTTTTCCTCCTGTTCTGGCGGCATGAGAAACACCTGGAGTCGACGGGGAGAGATCCGATTCTTGCACCTAGCCTGCTGCAAAACCGTGGACTAATGCGCGGGCTGCTGGCTGCATTGTTCTTCTACTCGCTTGCGGCCTTCTGGCTGATATTCTCGGTCTATCAGCAGGGTGGCCTTGGTCTGACGCCTTTCGAGGCCGGGCTGGCGATCCTTCCTGCGGCCGTCGGCTTCGTCCTTGGTCCTTTCGCAAGTGAGCGCATCCTCCGCGTCTTCGGAAGATTTTCCGCCGGCGCCGGCATGGTGCTGCAAGCTGCAGGGTTGTTTGGAACGGCGGCCTTGATTTCGAATGGCCTTCCACAATTCCTTTTTGCCGCGCTTTTTCTTATCGGTGCGGGGCAGGGGATCGCCCTTCCAAACCTGGTGAAGAGCATCGTGCAAAGGGTGGACCGGGCGCAGTCAGGATTGGCCTCTGGTCTGGTCAATTCGATGTTTCAGATTGGCGGTGCGTTGGCAGCCGCAATTGTTGGCGGGTTGTTCTTCTCGATCTTGGGGTCGGCCACAGACGTTCAATCCATTGGCCGAGCATACAGCGTTGCAGCCGTTGCAATTGCCATTTGTCTTCTCATCGCGGGATGGCTTTCCGTCAGCCTTACATCGACCCAACCGTTGCGTCGATGAGCGGCGCATCATCAGCCGATCGCGCGGAAACGGCGTGAAACTCCCAAGCAAAACAGAGACATACAGAGGTACTCTCCATGAACAACATCTCCACACTACCTCTTTCCGGCAAGCGCGCGCTGGTCACCGGTGCGGCACGCGGTATCGGTGCGGCAATTGCGCTAAAACTGGCCGAGGATGGTGCCGATGTTGCGATCACCTATGAGAAGTCGGTCGAGAAAGCGGAAGCTCTCGTTGCCAAGATCCGCGCCATGGGTCGAAATGCGATCGCCATCCATGCCGATGCCGCGAGCAAAGCAGCCGCGATGGCTACCGTCGAACAAACTGTCGCTGAGCTCGGCGGCCTTGATATTCTGGTCAATAATGCCGGTGTCCTTTTCGCAGGTGATTTCTCCACGCAGCCACTGGAGGAGATTGATCTTCAGCTGAACGTCAATGTTCGCGGTGTCTTTCTGATCACTCAGGCAGCGCTGAAATATATTCCCAACGGAGGTCGCGTCATCAGTACCGGCAGCAACGCGGGTCTGGCTGTGCCGTTCGCGGGGATCGCGGTCTATGCCGCGACAAAGTCTGCGCTGGAAAGCTTCACGCGCGGCCTCGCACGTGAGTTGGGCTCTCGGGAAATTACGGTCAATCTGGTTCGACCAGGTCCGATTGATACTGACATGAACCCTGCCGATGGCGCGCTCGCAGCCGCTATCCTGCCAAACCTCTCGATTGCTCGATACGGTAAAACCAGTGAAGTCGCAGAGGCCGTCGCCTTTCTCGCGGGGCCCGGTGCAGCCTACATTACCGGCTCAGGCATTCTCGTCGACGGCGGCATCAGTGCCTGAGCATTGAGACGAGGCGGTGCCTCGCCGTTCCACCCTGTAGCTACTAGCGCGGAATAAGGGCGCGCATGGGCCGCCGCGGAGTTCCCTCCGCTGCACTGTGCGCGTATGTTCGGCGAAGCGGACGGCGGCCCTTATTCAGGCATTTCTCCACTCCGTTGGTGGTTTTCCTGCGTTGCAATCGTACCAAGGTAGCAAATATGGGTGGCCTGGTTTCTGCTCAAGCGCCCGTTGAGCGGTAACAGACCTAACGTATGAACATGGAGAAGCATTTGAAGACCATCGGCATACTTGGCGGAATGTCCGCGACATCAACCCAGATTTATTACCGAGAACTCTGCAGGCTTACCCGCGATAGCCTGGGAGGACTTCATTCTCCCGAGCTTCTCATACGGTCTGTCGACTTCGACGAAATCGAAAAGTTGCAGGCATCCTCCGATTGGGACGCGGCGGGCCGAATCCTCAATGAACATGCTATCGCGCTGCAGCGCGGAGGTGCCGACCTCCTCATCCTGGCGACGAATACCATGCACAAGGTGGCGGACAACATCGTGGGCGGGGTGTCGATCCCGTTCGTGCACATCGCGGACGCGACTGCAACCGCTATCCTCGACCGCGGTTTCCGGAGACCGGGTTTGATGGCAACGGCCTTCACCATGGAGCAGACCTTCTACACCGACCGCCTCATCGCTCAGGGGCTGTCGCCAACGATCCCTGAAGCTGATGATCGAACAGAAACCCATCGTATTATCTATGAAGAGCTGTGCCGCGACATCGTTCGCGAGGAGAGCCGCTTGGCCTATGAACGGATTGCGCAGCGTCTGGTCGACAAAGGCTGCGACTGTCTTATCCTCGGCTGTACCGAGGTGGGTATGCTGTTAAACCAGGATAACGTAGGCGTTCCCGTCTTCGACACGACCCTCATTCATTGCAAAGCCGCCCTTCAAGCCGCTTTACAATGACATGTTGTGTTCTGACGGTCGATCGATCGTGATAACGGTGAGGGGCAATGGTCAAACCTGTTCGCCCAGGTGATGCCGGACCCACTTCGCTTCTTCAGATGCGGTACGCCCGAAATGCCGTCTGAAGTCGCGGCTGAATTGCGCCGGGCTGACATAGCCCACTGACGCCGCCACCTCTGCAATTGTTGCAGTCTGGCGGGCGATCATCAGTCTCGCTTCATGGAGCCGCATCGCCTTCACATATTGCATCGGACTTGAGCCGGTCAGGTTCTTGAAATGGACGTGATAGGAAGGAACGCTCATACCCAAGTCTCTCGCAAGATCCGCGACGGCGATTTCACTGCTGTAGTTCTCCCGCAGCCATGCCACGCTCTGAAGCAGTTTTCCGGACGTCCCTTTTCGCTGAAGGGCCGCGATAACCGCGCTACCTTGCGAGCCAACCATCACGCGGTAATGCAGTTCACGCAGAATAGAGCTCCCGAGCACGGCGACATCGACCGGGTTGCCGAGCGCCGTCAGTAAGCGAAGCAGGACGTCTTCGATATCGCTGTCCATTCTGCTCGAGAGCAGCCCTCTCGGTTTGGCGTCTGCGGGACCTGCGAGTTCTTCCACCTGCAGAGCGATCTCCGTCGCCATCTGCATATCGAACTCCAGATAGACGGCAAGCAATGGCCGCTGTGGACTTGCCTTTGAAGTCATTCGGAATGGAACCGGTACCGAGACAGCGAGATAATGATCCTCGTCATAAAGGTAGACGTCGCCTTCGAGGATTCCGTATTTGCTTCCCTGTAATACGAAGACCGCCCCCGGCTTATAGAGAACCGGAACGTCATCGAGCACCGCCTCGGTGCGAAGGATACGGACACAACTGATCGCAGTCTGATTGTAGCCGAGGCGAGGAGCCAGTTGCCCGGCCACGGCGACGAGCCGGTCATGGGCGACGGACTGCTTTTCAGAAATCATAGGATTAGGCAAAACAATTAGAGGATCCGCAATCGAGTTCAGTTGGCGTTGAGATTATCTGTCATCCACGGTTAATCAAGGAGTTTTAGAAATGTCGAGCAAAACGTTTTTCATAACAGGGGCGAATTCGGGCTTCGGATTGGCGATCGCCACTGCCGCAATCGAAGCCGGTCACACCGTCATCGGGACCGTCCGCTCCGAAGCCTCGCGCGAAACGCTGGCAAAGAGCCTCCCGGAACTGCGCCCGGTCCTTTGCGACGTCACCGATTTCGACCGCATCCCTGACGTCGTCCAGCAAGCGGAGGACGAACACGGGCCAGTCGACGTGCTGATCAACAATGCCGGATACGGTCACGAGGGCGTGCTCGAGGAATCGCCACTTGAAGAGATGCGACGTCAGTTTGACGTGAACGTGTTCGGCGCCGTGGCTGTGGCCAAGGCATTTCTTCCGAGGTTCCGTGAGCGCCGAAGCGGCTTTATCGTGAACGTCACGTCGATGGGCGGTATGATCACCATGCCCGGCATCGCATATTACTGCGGCAGCAAGTTCGCGTTGCAGGGTATTTCAGAGGTCATGCGGTCGGAAATGGCGCCGTTTGGTGTGCACGTAACAACCCTTTGCCCCGGCTCGTTCCGGACGGACTGGGCAGGCCGTTCCATGGTCCGCACAGAGCGTTCCATTGCTGACTATGATACCCTGTTTGATCCGATCCGCGAGGCGCGTCAGGCAGTGAGCGGCAAGCAGCTCGGAAATCCGCAAAAGCTCGCCGACGCGGTGCTGACCCTCATCGAATCTGAAAATCCCCCGCCGCAACTTCTCCTTGGCAGCGATGCGCTTAGACATGTAACGGCGCGGATCGAACGCCTGACCCAGGAAATCGAAGCTTGGAAGAGTGTGACTGTCTCCACAGACGGCTAACGCAAACCCAAAATTTGCTGTTGACGATCTGCCTACTAGAAGGTAGACAAGCTGCATGAGCAATCTTTCGACCACCTCGGACGACATTCTGGCGTCCACCCGACACCTTCTGATAAGCGGCGGCTACAATGGCTTCAGCTACGCCGATATCTCGGAGATTGTCGGTATCCGCAAAGCAAGTATTCATCATCATTTTCCCAGCAAGGTCGATCTGGTGCGTGAGCTGGTCAAGCGCTATCGGGAGGATGGCCAGGCAAGCGTGGCAGTCCTTGAGCAGAAGGTTCCGAATGCTCTGGACATCCTCAAGGCTTATGCAAACCACTGGGCTGCATGCATTGAGGATGCCAGCAGACCCTACTGTGTCTGTGCTATGCTTGCCAGTGAACTGCCATCCCTCCCCACGGAAGTCGCAACCGAGGTTACGAACTTTTTTCGCTTCATCTCTTCGTGGCTGGCTTCGGTCATGGAGCGAGGTTCCAAGCAGGGCGAGCTGAGTCTTACCAGTGCGCCGCATGTCGAAGCCGAAACATTTCTGGCAACCGTCTACGGGGCAATGCTTTCGGCGAGAGCCAATGGGAAGCCGGAAGTGTTCTCAATGATACTCGAACCTGCCCTCAATCGTCTCACGCCGACGGTTTCTCACTAATCCTGCGTGGCAAGGCTACTCGGGTCAATCGCGTCCATCGAAACTACCAACTAGTAGGAAGATAAAAATGAGAAATACTTTCCCAGCCTTGGCCCTCGGGCTGACAAGCATCCTTTCTGTAACTGTCCTTTCGGCACCCGCATCTGCCGAGGATAAGAAAGCCGCGCCGATCCATGTCCGCGGCAGCATCGTCGACTACCAGGGGTCAACGCTCAAAGTGAAGACCCGCGAAGGGGAGACAATGGACGTCGCGCTTGCCGACGACTGGAAGCTGGCAGGCGTCGCGAATGCCAAGGTCACCGACATCAAGCCGGGAGATTTTGTCGGCATTGCATCCCTACCAAAGGCCGATGGTGGCGATGGCGCACTTGAGGTCCTGATTTTCCCGCCGGCAATGAAAGGCACAGGCGAGGGGAGCTACGGTTGGGATCTGAAGCCGGACAGCAGCATGACCAATGCGACGGTCGCGGATGCCGTTAAAGGCGTCGATGGCCGGACTGTCACCGTGACCTATCATGGCAAGGAAAAGAAGATCGCCATTCCGGATGGGACACCGGTCGTGACCATCGCCGCGGCCACGAAGGATGATCTCGTTCCTGGCGCCGTGGTCTTCATCACAGCTGAAAAAGCTGCAACAGGCCCGATCGCCCACCAGGTGGTCGTCGGCAGGAATGGCGTGGTTCCCCCCATGTGAAGACCACGCCGCCACTGGCCGGAGCGGCCGCCTTGCTGCTTCGGCCAGTGACTAGAAATCGGCGACGCCTGATCTGCAGCCGTAACATGTCAACGATGAAAGACGCTGAGATGAGCGCAAACGCTTCCAACGACAATGTTGAATATCCACGGACGATCTTTATCCGCCGGCACTCCGTTGTGACCCGTGTCACGCACTGGCTGAACGTGCTTTGCCTGAGTTTCCTTCTTTTGAGCGGGCTGCAGATCTTCAATGCCCACCCAGAGCTTTATTGGGGTCATTATGGCGCGAACGGCGATCCCGCCGTTATGACAATAGGCTCCGATGACGGCGGCCGTCAGCCGCGCGGTTTCGTACGTATTGCCGGGTTGAAGATCCCCACGACGGGCGTGCTTGGCGTTTCTCAGGCTGATGGCGAACAGGTCTCACGCGCTTTTCCCTCCTGGGCAACCATCCCTTCATTCCAGGATCTTGCCGCCGGACGTCGCTGGCATTTCTTCTTCGCCTGGCTGTTTGTGATCAACGGCATTGTCTATCTCGGCTTCAGCGTGCTCAGCGGACATTTCCGCAAAGACCTCGCGCCAAAGCCCCATGAGATCTCGCCGCGCCACCTCGGCCGCGAAATCCTCGACCACGCTCGGCTCCGCTTTTCGGAAGGGGAGGAGGCCAAACACTACAATGCGCTTCAAAAGCTCACCTATCTCACCGTTATTGTCGTCCTCCTGCCTCTGATGGTTTTGACAGGCCTGACCATGTCACCGGGCGTCGATGCCGCTCTGCCCGCCTTGATCGAGATTTTTGGCGGACGTCAATCTGCGCGTACCATTCATTTCGTCACCGCATCGGCTCTGGTGCTGTTCGTCATCGTGCATGTGGCAATGGTGGTCCTGTCCGGGACCTGGAACAACATCCGCTCGATGATCACCGGACGCTATGCGATCCAGGAGAAAGGCCCGAAATCATGAGCAAGCTTTTCACCCGACGCCGCTTTCTCATCGGCGGCACGCTCGGGGCCAGCGCCCTTACTCTCTCGGGTTGCGACCTCTTGGACCAGAACGCAGACGTCGCAAAAGTCCTTCGCTCAGCTGAGCATCTGACCATGAAAGCCCAAAGACTGCTTCAGGGGCGCGATTCACTGGCGCGCGAGTTTGACGAAAAGGACATTTCCCCCTCCTTCCGTGTCAATGGAACGAGTGCTCCCGACAGCGATGAATATGCGGAGCTGCTGGAAGGTCACTTCGCAAACTGGCGACTGAAGATCGACGGTCTTGTTGATCGGCCTCGAGAGATTTCGCTCAGAGATCTGAAGGCGCTTCCGTCCCGCACCCAGATCACCCGCCATGACTGTGTCGAAGGCTGGAGCGCCATCGGCAAATGGAGAGGCGTTCCGCTCGCCCATCTGTTGCGCCTCACCGGGGTCAAGCCAACGGCGCGCTACGTCGTATTGCATTGTGCCGACGAGCTCGAAAAGACGCTTGATGGCAGCGGCCGCTACTACGAGAGCATCGATCTCATCGACGCGGTTCATCCTCAAACCATCCTCGCCTACGAGATGAACGGCCAGGACCTCAGCGTCGGCCACGGGGCGCCCTTGCGTCTCAGAGTCGAGCGGCAGCTGGGGTACAAACAGGCCAAGTACATCATGCGCATCGAACTGGTCGACAGCTTCGCCGACCTGTGGGGCGGGAATGGCGGCTATTGGGAAGATCGCGGCTACGAATGGTACGCCGGCTTCTAAGGCCATCAAATGGTGAACCACAGGAAAACAATCCATGAGCCGACGGAAAGTCCAGAAAGTGATGCCGATTTCAGCAATTGCGCCTTCACGACAGGTCGAAACCAACCAAACCAGTTCGATCCTTTCAGATCCTGACGGCCGATGGGTGGCCAGGCGGCAGGAGGCGATCAGCGATGCCTTCGAGAAAAGCGTGTGTATCAAGGGTGCCCACGGCGGCGGGGCCAAGGTTTCCTCTCAAGGCGGCTCGCATGACCTCGATAGTTCCGAAATGTCGGTCGGGAAACTCTCCGGCGAAAGCGATCGGATCGGCCGTACTGAATGGGACGAGAACACCCTCTTCGGCAAACATGTCGTCTTCATCTGACGACGCCTGCGCGAACCATCAATCAACCAGTTCGGAAAGTGGAAGAAAACAATGTCGAACAACCAGACCTCCCGTGCCCCGCGCGGTAACGACCAGTGGCTGAAGCAATATTACTTTACCAGAGCGGCCTTCTCAGTGCTGTGGGTCGCGGCTGCTTTGACGGCCGGACGGCATTCCTTTGCGGTGGCTGCCGCACTGCTGATCGTCTATCCCGCTTGGGATGCAATCGCGAACGTTATCGATGCCGCGAGGAGCGGTGGTCTTGCCGCCAACCGGAGCCAAGCGATCAACGTCGCAGCGAGCTCGGTCATGACGATAGCCGTGATCGTGGCGTTGACAATGAACATGAACTGGGTTCTCGGCGCTTTCGGTCTATGGGCAATCTTTTCAGGGCTATTGCAGCTTGGGACCGCCGTGCGGCGTTGGAAAACGAGTGGAGGCCAGTGGGCGATGATTTTGAGCGGTGGCCAATCCGCTTTGGCCGGCGCGCTCTTCATCTTCCAGGCGCAAATGCCGCAGGAGCCTTCTATCGCAACCGTTGCGGGCTACGCTGGCGTTGGGGCATTCTACTTCTTGGTTTCGGCAATTTGGCTGACGATCGCCCTGTCGCGTCGCAGTATGCATCCCATTTCATAAGCGCTACCTCGCGCCAATAAAACCGCTTGGAAAATATTCAAATGACGACAGATGACGCGGCAGGGCAACTTGCTTCCTATCGGGGGACCATCGACAATCTGGATACAGCTCTCCTCTATATCCTGGCCGAACGCTTTCGCTGTACCGAGCTAGTCGGCCACTTGAAAGCCGAACAGGCGATGCCGGCGATCGATAATGAGCGAGAGCGACGCCAATTGGATCGACTGATGAGGATCGCCAATGATGTTGGTCTCAGTCGGCGCTTTGTCGAAGGGCTGATGACAATGATCGTGGGCGCTGTGGTGGAGCGGCACAGGGAGATTGCGGCCAAGAAGTAAGTTGTCTGTCGCGGCTGTCCTAGCGCAGCCGTGATCGGCGGGGGAAATCGATCTTTTTCGCACGGCTTACCACGCAGGGGCGCTTGTGAGGTGGTCCGAGACGGTTGAGATAAATGCCCGAAGACGCTGAAGACGTCGCAGGTCCCGGTGATATCCCATCCAGATGTCTCGCGCCGGCGGGGGCTTAGGTAGTTCCAGTCTGCGGATACCTGGGATTTGATTGCCCACGACGCGGGGCAGGACGGCGATCCCAACGCCCTGCTTGCACATCCGCCCCTGGACGTTTCGGTTGTTTGATCGCAGCACGGGTCTTGCGTTCGGGAAACTCTCGGCGAGCCAGGCTATGTCGGGGAACTGCCCGGTCGAAGTATCGTGGGTGATCAGCCGGAAGCCAGACCCGTCGCCATATTTGGGGTCAGGCGACTCCTCGGCGATGTAGACGCTGTATTCGAGCCTGAAGAGCCGCCGTTGGATGACATCGGCAGTGTCGAACGGAACGATGCGAAAGGCAACGTCGGCCTCCCTTTGCGCGAGGTTGAACAGGCGAGTGCCGGTTAGGATCTCGACGTCTACATTGGGGTAGGCTTTCGAGAAATCTGCCACGATGGGAGGTAGGACATAGGCCCCGAACCAGTCTGCTGACGAGATGCGCAGATTGCCTTTGAGGTTTTGCTCCTGCCCGGCGAGCCGGCGCTCCATGGCCAGCGCGCCTTCTTCCATCTGCTCTGCCAGAGTGATGATTCCATGGCCTTCCTCGGTCAGCACGAGACCGTCCGCGGTCCGCTGGAAGAGCGTGTGGCCGATCGCCTCCTCGAGGGCACGCAGCCGTCTGCCGACGGTGGGATGGCTTGTACGAAGAGCACGCGCAGCGCCGCCGAGCGTGCCGGATCGCGCAATCGCAAGGAAGATTTTTACGTCACTCCATTCCACGGCCAAACCCTTACAAAAATGAACATCGAGAATGCAAAACTGTGACTTCAAGTACAGATCTAAACACCTAGATTCAAGTCATGTTCGAAAACAAGCGGAGAAACGTCATGAAAACATGGTTCATCACAGGCTGCTCGAGCGGCTTCGGACAACGGCTCGCGATGGCTGCGGCACAGCGGGGCGATCGGGTCGTCGCAACGGCCCGCAGCGTCAACTCGATCGAAGAAATGGCTCGGCCATTTGACGGCCGCATGATCACCTTGCCGCTCGACGTGACAGATGCGGCGGCGGCCAATACCGCGGTCGCAAAGGCCGTCGAGACATTTGGGGGTTTTGACGTGCTGGTGAACAATGCCGGCTACGGACTGTTTGGGGCGCTCGAGGAGGGCACGCCCGAAGAATATCGACCGATGTTCGAGGTGAACGTTTTCGGTCTTATCGAAACCACCAGAGCAGCGTTGCCGACCTTGCGACGTTCGGGCGGAATGATCGTCAACATGTCGTCCGGCGCAGGGATCGCGGGCAGCGGCGGTGCAGCATATTACAATGCCGCCAAGTTTGCGGTTGAAGGGGTTTCCGAGGCGCTCGCGGGTGAACTGAAGCCGTTCGGCGTCCGCGTACTAGTCGTCGAGCCTGGGCCGTTTCGCACCGATTTCCTCGGCCGTTCGATCACGATGGCGGCCAAGGAGATGCCGGAATACGCTGAGAGTTCGCGCAGGCACTATCGTGAAGCCAACAACGGTAATCAAGCAGGCGATCCCGACAAGGCGGTTGCAGTGATCCTGCAGGCGGTCGATGCGGATGATGCCCCGCTTCATCTGCCGCTTGGGCCCGTCGCGCATTCAATCGCTGAGCGAAAGTTGGCTTCGTTTCGCCGTGATATCGACACCTGGCGCGACATCTCGATCGTGACCGATTTCGATCAGCCCTGAGCTGGTCGTTAGCTCTGTTTAACATCAACATCGACGGGAAAGAGTTATGATCCCAACATTGGAAGGGTTTGCCCAGCAGCTGGTGCCGGTGAATGGCATCAAGATCAATGCCGTCACGGGCGGCTCCGGTCCCCCGATCCTTCTGCTTCACGGTTGGCCGGAAACCTGGTGGGAATGGCACCACGTCATGCCGCTGCTGGCCGAACATTTTAGCGTGGTGGCGATTGATCTGCGCGGTGCGGGTTTTTCAGACTGCCCGCTTGACGGCTATGACAAGGCGACGATGGCGCGCGACGCGCATGAGGTCATGCTTTCCCTTGGGCATCAACGCTATGCCGTGTGTGGCCATGACATCGGCGGAATGGTCGCATTGCCGCAGGCCGCAATCTATCGAGATGCGATTACTCACCTTGCCGTCCTCGATGTTCCGCTTCCCGGCTGGAGCCAATGGGAGGCGACGACGGCAAAGATCTGGCACTTCGCGTTCCATGCCAATCGGGATCTGCCGGAACGCCTGATTTATGGCCGCGAATATGACTATGTTTCGGCCTTCATGGCGGAGCGGTTTTACGATCACAGCACATTTAATCCTGAAGACATCGACATCTATGCGAAAGCAATGGCACTTCCTGGTCGCACGCGCGGTGGCATGGAATGGTACCGCACACTAACCGCCGACCATGCGGCCGCGCTCGAATACAAAAAGCAACCGCTCCGGATTCCGGTTTTAGGTCTCGGCGGAGAGCAGCGTTTTGGTGCTCACATGGTCCCGATGCTCAAGGAGTTCGCCACAGATGTAACGGGCGGCTCGATTGCCCGCTGCAGTCACTATGTGGCAGACGAGCGCCCCGATGAAGTGGCCGCCGCTCTCATCGATTTCCTCAAGGCCAAGTGAACTCCGCGATCCGGGCAAATTGAGTCCGATCGCGTTCATCGATTCAACAAGAAAGGAAAACTATAATGACCGCACCTCAAATTCGCGGCGTCAATCACATCGGCATCACAGTGCCCGATATCGAGGCAGCAAAATCGTTCCTGGTGGAAGCCTTTGGCGGCCAGGTGATCTACCAATCGTTCGGGCCGCAGGATCCGGCCAGGGAGGGACCCGAGTTCGAGCGGGCCACTGGTGCCTACCCGGGAACGGTTGTGCGTGCGCAGGCGATGGTCAAGATCGGATCCGGGCCTGACATCGAGCTCTTCGAAATGCACGGCCCCAAACAAGCGCAGCCGGTTACACCGAGCGACTTGGGCATTACGCATTTCGGTGTCTATACCCACGACATCGACGCATCGGTAGAGCGCTTTGAGAAGGCCGGCGGAACAGCCCTCACGGCACCACGCGCTATTCCCTACGCAACCGAAAAAGGTCCTGGAAACAAGGTCTGCTATTGCCGCACGCCGTGGGGCACGATGATTGAGTTTATCACCACGCCTGATCGCATGGCCTATCATGACCAGACGGATCTGCGCAGATGGCAGGACGAGGAATGAGCGTGAGCTTTGATACCTCGTTATCTCGCCGCAGCCTTCTGTCGCTTTCGGCGATGGCTGCGGCCTCGGCCGTGGCAGGTTGCACGTCAACCTCCGGAGCCGGCCGGATGCTGGATCCGCAGCCGACGCGCCTCCTGGATCGGGTTCGCCCTGTGCAGATTGCGGCCGCGCCGACAGATTCCGAACTTGCGGTCATTTACGGCCCCATTGAAGATGGTGGTTTCCTGATACCAGCGGTTCCCTACAAACAGATTGATCCGCGCTATTACCGTCAACAGGTCATTGATCCGACTGGGGAAGCGCCTGGCACCGTCGTCGTCGATACCCCCTCACGCTTTCTCTATCTCGTCCAGCCGGGTGGGACCGCGATGCGCTATGGTGTCGGGATCGGCCGCGAGGGATTTGCCTGGCAGGGCGATGGCGTCATTCAATGGCGTCAAAAATGGCCGCGCTGGAAGCCGCCGAACGAGATGGTCGCGCGTCAACCGGAACTTGCGAAGTATTCGATCGAGAATGGCGGCATGGAGCCGGGCTTGAAAAATCCGCTCGGTGCGCGAGCGCTTTACATCTTCTCCGGCGGCCAGGACACACTCTATCGTCTGCACGGCAATCCGCAATGGCGCTCGATTGGCAAGGCCGTTTCGTCCGGCTGTGTGCGCCTGCTCAACCAGGACATTATCGACCTCTATGAACGCGTCCCGCTCAAGGCTCCAATTGTCGTCAAGCAGTAAGCGCAAGCGATCATGTCCATCCCTCCCTGGACCAGGGAAGACAGGTCCTTCAGCGCTTTCAAAGCCTCCGCAATTCCACGCACAGAACTCAAGGAACTACCGACCATGTCCAACTTCAGTAAAGCGGCCGTTGGCCTCATTGCCGTGCTTTTGTCTTCCGCTGTCCTAACAGCCCCAGCCTTAGCGGACGCGCGCAACATCGTGCTTGTCCATGGCGCGCTCGTGGATGGTTCGGGCTGGCGCGGCGTTTATGACATCCTGACCCGCGACGGCTATCATGTCAGCATCGTCCAGCAGCCACTGACAAGCCTGGATCAGGACGTTGCAGCCACGAAGAGCGTGCTTGATCAGCAGGACGGGGACGTCGTTCTCGTCGGCCACAGCTATGGGGGCACGATCATCACGGCAGCAGGTGATGATCCCAAGGTCAAGGCACTAGTCTATGTTGCGGCACTGCAGCCAGAAAAGGGCGAAAGCACCGCACAACTGCTCCAATCGATGCCGTCACCCACCAACGATATCAAGCCGACAAAGGATGGCTTCCTGCTTATCGACCCGGCAAAGTTCGCGGCTGATTTCGGAGCGGATCTACCCAAAGAGCAGGGCGAGTTTATGGCCCGGTCTCAGATGCCTGTCGCCATCGCGGCCACCAGTGCACCCGTGTCTATTGTCGCCTGGCACGACAAGCCTAGCTACGGGATTGTTGCGAAGGACGACATGACGATCAATCCGGACCTTGAGCGCTGGATGTACAAGCGCGCCGGTTCAACGGTGACAGAGATCGACGGTAGTCACGCCATTTACACATCGCAGGCCGCAGCAGTTGCGAAGGTAATCGAGGGGGCCGCGGAAGCTGTCGATTGACAGTAAAAGAGCGCTGTAGTCTCTGCAAATTCGCCAACTGAATTGCATTTGGAATGTAACGCAGTTTGCGAGTTTGCACGCGCGCTTTGTCAGTGATGTGATCGCCGCACCAAGGATAAATGTTGTCATCAGAGAGACCACGCAGTCCATCATCGCGTTCTAAAGCCTCGTGTCGTCGCTGGCCCTCAATTTGGATCGCGATGGAAGATACAGCAGGAGCGCACTCCGATGATTGTAGCGCGTATCGGATTTGGATCCCTAGTCGGATGCTGTTACGCATATATGTTTGCCCCGGGGGGCACTGTGCCCGATAACTTCGTCATAACTCGAACTCCTGCGTGTGATGCAGGTCGAAGAACGACCGCACGCAGTACGCTCCGAATTTCTACCCGAACCTCAAGGTCGTCGCCATGTCCATCCCTCTGCATCAGTACTTCATATTTATCTCTATCGTCACAATGATCGTGGTAACGCCAGGACCTAACCTTGCTCTGCTGCTAGCCAATTCTCATAGCAATACGAAGTTGACCGGCTTCGGGATGGTAGTTGGGTTTGCCGCAGCCATCGTTTCCCATGCCGCGTTGGCACTTGTTGGAGTGGGGGCGGTGATCGCAGCGTCGGCAATATTGTTCACGGTGCTGAAACTCTTGGGCGCAGCCTATCTCATTTGGCTGGGGATTAAATCGCTCTTGTCGCTGCGACGTCTGGATGCACCTGTCATAAATCCAAGCCGGGTTTCAGTGAGCTTGACAGCTCCGAAAGCCTTCGTTCGCGGGTATCTCAGCAACTTCCTCAATCCCAAACCGGCGATCTTTTACGTTGCGGTGTTCCCCCAATTCTTGGAGGGCCACCAACAGGACGTGCTTGCAAATGGCGCCGCGCTTGCACTCACACATGCCCTGATCGCTCTAGGTTTCTACGGCGTAGTTGTCCTCCTTATCGGCAGCGTGACTGGTTTTCTCAATCGCCCGCACGTCGCCAGAAGGATCAAAACGATCTCCGGAACGGCTTTGATTTTGCTAGGCGGTCGCTTGTTATTGGCAAAGAGCCCGGCATGATCGTGTCAACCTAATCCGGGGCCCAAGAGTTCCAGCATGAGGGGAGGAACGGTTTCGGCTTGACGGACTACATTTGCGGGTCATGCGACAGCCTAATTTGAAGCAGAGGGCACCACGTCGGGAGCAGCATCTTTCATGTTGACGAGGGCAAAGTGCTATCAGCTAAAGCAGCCGATCATGCGAAAAACGCGCTGAGAAGTCACATTTATGTGCCTACGCGGCTTGCATACAACGACCGCCTCGCGCCAGTTGCATTCACTTGGTCAACTTGGTTTAGCCGATGCGGATGAAGAAAGGATCATTAGTGGAACGCGAAATTATCGTGCCGGTGGCAATGAAGTCCATTGTGGAGCGGGCAGGCTATGCCCCTGCAGTACGCGTCGAAAATCTGGTTTTCTGCGCGGGCCAGATTGGACGTGATGCCAACATGGATGTCATCAACGACCCGGAGAAGCAGTTCGAGGCGTGCTGGGACAACTTAGCTACAGTTTTGTCAGCGGCAGGTTGTAGTTTCGAGGATGTCGTCGAAATGACGACATACCACGTCGGATTGCAGCAGCACATGGATACCTTTCGCAAGGTAAAGGACCGGATTTTCCCCCGCGGAACATGTGCCTGGACTTGCATTGGAGTCTCTGAACTTGCCCATCCCGGTCTCCTTGTGGAGATCAAGGTTGTGGCAGCGGTATCTTCGCGCTGGTTCCCCAAACTGGAAGAATAACAAGGTCGGCGCAGCGAATGCACGACGGGTCGCGGGTTCATAACCTGTCAAGAGCGTAAGCCCAGAGCCTTAACGTGAATATTGAGCAGAACGATGACGCCGTGTGGGGACCTCGACGTGGTGGTCGAGATGACGCCGAGGCCGGCAAGCGAGGAGTGATCGAGGCCTGCATCTCTAGACGCGGCGCCTCTGGTTCCCACTGAACATGCCACCTCGGTAAACCTCCGCCGCAGGATCCATCGAGAACAGCAAGACGTCTGATTCAGCCCATGCGGTAAGATCGTCATAGGCAGCGGTCGAAAATACGCTTTCCCCTTCCGATATGACCTCGCCCGCGATGGCGACCTTTCCACTGTAGACGTAGAGCAAGGTATTTCTTCCAGTTTCCTCGGCCGGCAGCCGCAGATGGACCCCTTCAGCGATACGGGCGTCAAAGACGCGGACGTCAGATCTGACCTTCAACGGTGCAGCGCTCGGTCCGGCGATAAGCCGCCAGCGATCGACGCTGTCTTCCTGCGGAAATTCATGGAACTGTACCATCGGCTCCAGATCGGGAGCGTTTGGTCGCAGAAATATCTGTAGCGCGCGCACCGGACGATCACCGAGCATCAGTTCTTCGTGTTGGAACGTATGACCGGCGTTCATCATCATGAAGTGGGTCTTGTCGAGTTTCTTTTCGTTCCCGACCGTATCGCGATGGAGCATCTCGCCGCCGCGAATGTAAGTCAGGATCTCGTCGTCCTTGTGGGGGTGCATACCGATCAGCTGACCCGGCTGCACCTGGGCGCGATCGATCCGTCCGATCGGGCCGATACCGGTGTCGTCCGACGTTAGCGTCTGGCCGGGATACAGGATCTCGACGCCGAAGCCTTGGCTGAAGTCGCCGAGCATCCGGCCCGCGGGAATCTTGGTGATGGTCATTATGGTGCTCCCTTCATCCGTGCGCGGGCTCTATGGCCCGCGCCGAACGTCCCCGCTGTGCGCGCTCAATGATAGTTCAGGATGCCGACTAGCTTCTGACCGAGCGGGCTCGTCCAGTCGACGGCAAGCTCGGAGATGATCTGGTCGACAGTGGTGATGATTGCGCCGGCCTTTTCCATGCGGCGTAGGGCGATGTCGTCGCCGTATTTGGTGTAGGAAGCCGACGCGTCGGCCGAGACCTGGACCTCGTAGCCTTCGTCGAGCATCTGCAGGACCGGAAAGGTGACACAGATCTCAGTCGTCACGCCGGCAACGAACAGCTTCTTGCGACCGGTCGCTTTGACCGCCTGGTTGAAGCCGTCGTGGTGCATGGCGTTGACGATGCCGGGACGCTTGATGCGTGCTTCAAACGCTTCGGGCAGGATTGCTTCGAGTTCCGGCAGCAGCGGGCCCTGGATCTGGTCTTCCATGCTGGAGGTCAGGATCGTCGGAATCGCAGCGGCCTTGGCGATGCGGGCAAGCTTCAGCGCGTTCTGCTTGACCAGGTTGATGTCGTGCGAGTGCGTCCAGGCCATCGTACCGATCTGGTGGTCGATCAGCAGCATGGCGGAACTCTCGGGGGTGAATACGTCCTTATGCATTGTCGTGCTCCTTTTTCTGTCGGCGGTGGTTGGTGAAGTCGTTTCGATCCGCTCGATGATTGAAATTTATCGTTGCGATTGGCGGCACGGTAGCTCTATGGTAGGCCACTCTGTGGAACGAAAAATGGAACACTGGGATGATCAGCTTCGAGGACATGCAGACGTTCGTTGAGGTGGCGGACGGGGGTGGCATCACGGTGGCCGCGCGGCGTCTCGGCCTGCCGAAGTCGATCGTCAGCCGGCGGCTCGTTCGGCTTGAAAGCGAGCTCGGCGTTCAGCTCCTGGCACGGACGACCAGAGGTGCATCCCTCACCGAAGCTGGCGCCACCTTCCGCGAGCACGCCGCCCGCATGTGCCTGGAGATGGACGTCGCACGCGAGGAGATGCTGCCGACCGGAGATCTGCGGGGACGCCTTCGCGTGGCGGTCCCATCGTCCTTCGGTCCTGGGCACTTCGCCCCGGCACTGGCCGAGCTCGCCCGCCTGCATCCGCTCCTGCAGATCCACGCGCATTACAGCGACCGCTACGTCGATCTGGTGGCGGAAGGCTTCGACTGCGGCATCCGCGTCGGATACCTGCAGGATTCGAACCTGACTGCGCGCAAGATTGGCGCCTTTGCGGCAGGCCTTTTTGCAAACCCGGGGTATCTGCGTGTTCACGGCGTTCCGCATAAGCCGTCAGATCTTCTCGAACATCAGGCCATCCTGCAGGGCACCGAAAGCTGGAAGGTCTCCGATGGGAACCGGACGGCGGTCGTCAACGGTCAGGGACGCTTCAAGGCGGACAGCGCTGCGGGCATCGCCGAAGGGACGGCGGCGGGGCTTGGCGTCGCAGCGCTACCCGTGGTGATCGCTCAGAATTACCTGGAAGCCGGAACCCTCGTGCCGATCATGTCGGATTACAGCCTGCCGGAGATCGGCGTCTACATCGTGCGGCCGCCGGGATCGCACGTGTCGCGGAAGGTTCGGGTTCTCATCGATTTCTTTGTCGAGAGGTTCTCGGCGAACGCTCGGACTGGCTAGCGCAGAAAAGTCTAAGAGTGTGTCGCCGAATGCCGCTCCTGAAACGCCACACCCCAGTCGCGCATGGCCATCAGCACGGGCGCGAGCGTCTGCCCGAACGACGTTAGAGAGTATTCAACGCGCGGCGGAACCTCGGCGAAGACTTCGCGGGCGACGATCCCGTCGGCTTCGAGCTCGCGAAGCTGCATCGTCAGCGAACGCTGGCTCGGGTCGCCTACCAGGCGGCGCAGCTCACCGAATCTACGCGGACCGTCCAGGAGGCGGTAGATAATCATCGGTTTCCACTTGCCGCCGGCGACATCGACAGTTGTTTCGACGGGGCATTTCCGACCTGAAACCATCATGTCCGCTCCAATAGTGTACTTTCTATCTCTATGGGCAGAAACGTTGCCTACTTGCAAGTTCGCCTGCGTCGCCCGTAGTTGGAGGCAACTATTTCAGAGGTGCGCCATGCGAGCTGCATTTTACGACCGACAAGGATCTGCAAAAGAGGTGCTGTCCATCGGCGAGCTACCCGATCCGCAGCCGGGAGCCGGAGAGGTTCGGGTGAGGGTGGTTGCGTCAGGCATCAATCCCTCCGACATCAAGGCGCGAATTGGATTTGGCGGCAAGCTCATGCCGTTTCCGCGGATCGTGCCGCATCAGGACGGAGCCGGCATCATCGACGCCGTCGGTCCCGGCGTGCCGCCGTCGCGCGTCGGCGAGCGCGTCTGGGTCTACATGGCGCAATGGGGCCGCGCGTCCGGGACGGCGGCGGAACTTGTTGTCGTTCCCTCCGCGCAGGCTGTCAGGCTGGCCGACAACGTATCCTTCGAAATCGGGGCGTCGCTCGGCGTCCCTGCGATGACCGCGCACCGCTGCCTGTTCGCCGACGGAGACCTGCGCGGCAAGCGGGTTCTTATTCAGGGCGGAGCGGGCGCCGTGGGTAACGCGGCAATCCTTCTTGCCAAATGGGTGGGGGCGTGGGTGGCGGCGACTGTGAGCCGCGAGGAGCAGGCCGAGGTCGCGCGAGCGGTTGGTGCCGACCTTGTGCTCAACCGTCACGATGAGGATGTCTCTCAGGCGCTACGATCGGCGACCGGCGGCCATGGCGTCGATCGCATCGTAGACGTCGATATCTCCGCCAACATCGACGTAGCAATCGCCTCTCTCGCCCGCGACGGAGTCGTCTCGGCTTATTCGACTGAATCGCCAGACGCGAAGCTGACGATCCCGTTCTTCCCGGCGCTGCTGGGCGGCTTCTCGTTCCGGTTCGTCTATGTCTACACCATGCCGGAAGCCGCGATGTGGTATGCAATCGAGGAGGTTTCGGCCTGCGCCGCATCGGGGGCATATGCTCCGCGGATCGCGAAGACATATGCGCTTGACGAAGTGGCCGAGGCACACGAGAGGCAGGAGAGCGGGAAAGCTGTCGGTAAGGTTCTCCTCCGAATTCAGAACCCGTGATGCGATCCCATCAAGCTCAGCTCATGAGGCGATGACGGCTTTTGGCTCCAGGAACGCCTCGAGGCCGAACACGCCATACTCGCGACCGATACCCGATTGCTTGAAACCGCCGAAAGGAGCGAGCGGCTCGTGCGGCGCGCCGTTGACAACGACGCGGCCGCACTCCAGTCGATCCGCGAGCGCCTGCATGCGTGCAGAGTCGGTGCCATGAAGATAGGCCTGAAGCCCGTACTGGGTGTCGTTTGCAATCGACACGGCCTCGTCCTCGTCGCGATAGGGGATCACCGACAGAACCGGCCCAAATATCTCCTCACGCGCGATGCGCATCTGGTTGTCGACATCCGTAAATATGGTCGGCTTCGTGAACCAGCCACGATCCATTCCAGCAGGCCGTCCGAGCCCGCCCGTCAGAAGACTGGCACCCTCTCGCGTTCCTAGTTCGATATAGGACTGAACTCGATCGTACTGCTTCTGACTGACCATCGGGCCAATCATCGCATCCGGATCGTCCGGCGCACCGACCTTGAACGTCTCGATCTCCTGCTTCAACCTGCGCAGAACCTCATTGATCCGATGTTTGGGCACCAGAATACGGGTACCGGCAATACACGCTTGGCCGCTGTTGATGAGCCCCATCCGCAGTACTGCGGGAATAGTCGCGTCGAGATTGGCATCATCGAGAATAATGTTCGGACCCTTGCCGCCGAGTTCCAACGTCACGCGCTTGAAGGTCTCCGCCGCATTGCGCATGATTTCCCTGCCGACCGCGGTAGAGCCGGTGAACGTCACCTTGGCGACGTCCGGATGCCGGCTGAGTTCCGCGCCGACGACATTGCCAAGTCCGTTGACGATGTTGAAGGCGCCCTTCGGCAAACCCGCTTCATGAAGGCACTCAGTCAGGATCTGCGTCTGTAGCGCGCTCATCTCGCTGGGTTTTATAACGATGGTCGAGCCTGCGGCGATGGCGGTCGCGAGCTTTGAGGTAATGAAGCCGATATTGCTGTTCCAGGGCGTGATGGCAGCGGCGACGCCAGAGGGCTGCATGACGACGCGGGCGCGGCCAATCTGCCGCTCGAAATCATAATTCTCCAAGACATTTTCTATAGTTAGGAAGCTTGAAGCAGCATGCGGGATGGCGAAGCGAGTAAACGTCTGCGGAGCACCATATTCGAGCGCCATCGCTTCGGTGAGATCGGTGACCCGCGAGGCGACTGCCGCGTTCAACCGCTTCAGTATCTCGATGCGTTCTGCCTTCGTCGTGCGTGAGAATGTGGGAAAGGCGCGCTTTGCAGCCGCCACCGCTTCCCGTGCATCTTCGACGCTACCCAGTCTGACCGTTCCGATCTTCTCTTCCGTCGAGGGATTATGGAGATCGGCCGTCTCGGTTGCGCGAGGCGTAACGAACTGCCCGTCGATATAGATCTTGTCGATGTCGTACATTTCAAACTCCTTTCGGCTGTTCCGTCATATCTGGCATTTCAGGACTGTCCTGATAAGTTGGCCAAAAGCACTCAGCCTGATAGGGGATTACGGACAATGATGCGTGGCTCGCTCGCTGAACTAGAGGCGGTTATGGCCGTCTCGTCCCGAGGTGGGTTCCGGGCAGCGGCTCGCGAACTAGGGATCTCCTCGTCCTCCCTCAGCCAGCAGATCGCTGCGCTGGAGACGCGCATGGGCGTCAGGCTGTTCAACCGTTCGACCCGGAGTGTGGTCCTTTCAACCGCAGGAGAGCAATTTGTCGCAAGCGTCGGACCGGCGCTGGAGGCGATCCGTAGCGCTGTCAATACATCGGTCGGCGCGACACGGATGATCCTGACGCCGCTGATCTTGGAATATATGCAACGGAACCCGCAGATGGCGGTGGAGGTCGTAACCGAAGGGGCGCTGGTCGACGTAAATGCCAAGGGCTTCGACGCTGGAATCAGGATCCGAGAAGCTGTTCCTCCCGACATGGTGGTTGTCCCGATCGGCGACAGTATCGACCCGGTCATCGTTGGGTCTCCCGATTACTTCCGCCGCTATGGAAAGCCGCAGGTCCCGGCAGATCTTCAGCTCCACAGGTGCATCCGTGCGCGGATGGCGAGTGGAACCATCTATCGCTGGGAGTTCGAGCGGCGAGGCGAGAGCTTTGCGCTCGACGTTCCAGGCAAGCTCGTGCTCGACGATAGCGACCTGATGCTCCGGGCTGCCCGCGACGGAGCCGGACTCGCCTATCTGAACGAATGGCAGGTCAGGGACGACCTTGCTGCCGGAAGGCTGCAGCAGGTTCTGGCCGAATGGACCCCGCCCTATCCGGGCCTATGTTTATACTATCCCGGCCGACGCAATATCCCGGCAAAGCTCCGCCGGCTTGTCGACTTGATCCACGAGATTAGGCAAAGCGGTGATATCGACAGATCGTCTTGAATTCGATGTTTCGTCGAGCTCGCATTGAATTTCGAGCCAACTCTCAGTGGAGTCGAAAGGAGAGAGGGCGCAGGTAGCGAATCTCTCTCCTTCCAGCACAATTTAACTCTGGATGAATGCGAGCATGTCAGCGTTCAGAACATCAGGATTGGTCGCAAGCATACCGTGCGGATAGCCTGGATAGACCTTCAAGGTTCCGTTCTTCAGAAGCTTCACGGCAAGTTCTGCGGACGCCTTGACGGGAACGATCTGGTCGTCATCGCCATGCAGGACGAGAGTGGGCACCGAAATCTTCTTCAGGTCCTCGGTCTGATCGGTTTCCGAGAACACCTTGATCCCATCATAATGGGCCTTGGCGCCGCCAATCATGCCCTGGCGCCACCAGTTCTGGATGAGGCCCTGCGAGATTTTTGCGCCTTCCCGGTTAAAGCCGAAGAAAGGACCTGTAGGAAGGTCGAGATAGAACTGCGCCCGATTGTCGGCCAGTGCCTTGCGGAGGCCGTCGAAGACTTCGATCGGTGTTCCGTCGGGGTTGGAAGGTGTCTTCAACATCAGCGGCGGGATCGCGCTCACGAGGATAGCCTTGGCCACACGACCCCGCGGCTCGCCGAAGTTGGCGACATAGCGGGCGGTCTCGCCACCACCTGTCGAGTGGCCGATATGGACGGCATTCTTGATATTGAGATGCTCATAAACCGCTGACGCGTCGGCAGCATAATGATCCATGTCATGACCGTCGCTGACCTGCTGCGACCGACCATGCCCGCGCCGGTCATGAGCGATCACGCGATAACCCTTCGACAGGAAGAACAGCATCTGGTTGTCCCAATCATCGGACGACAGGGGCCAGCCATGATGGAATACGATCGGCTGGGCGTCCTTCGGCCCCCAATCCTTGTAAAAGAGGTTTACGCCGTCTTTGGTAGTGATGAATGCTTCTGTCATTGTCGTTTCTCCTTATTGGATGGTTTGTGCGTTGCCTGATGCGGCAAACGCTGGGATACCAGAGGCCAGCAGCAGCGCTGAGCCTCCGAGCAGAACGTCTCGACGTGAGACGTTAAATGGTTGATCTTCGGTCATATTAGTCCTCATGGTGGATGGCATGGTGCCGATTGCTTCTGAGATCAGAAGTCGGTTCGAGCGGCGATTTTCTTCAGACACCTTTGTAGACAAGGCGCGTGAAGAAGGCGGGGCTGATAATCGCTTTGCCCCATTCATCGTCGAACGCCTCAGTCGGGTTCGCTGCAACCGTTTCCTCGACAGACCGACCCGCTGATTTCAGCCTTGCGACATTGTCCCTGATGGTCGCCAGCATCTCGTGATAATGCTTCAGACCGTCGAGCGTGCTGAGCGGCTTGCCGTGACCTGGAATGATGACGGTATCCGCATCCACCGCAGCGATGACTTTCGCTGACGCTGCAATCGTTCCATCTATGCTCCCGCCAGTCGAATAGTCGATAAAGGGATAAAGGCCGTTCCAGAAGATGTCCCCGACGTGGATGACGTTTGCTTCCTCGAACTTAACGGAGATGTCGCTGTCCGTATGCGCCGGGCGATAGGCGGTGATACCGATCTTCGTACCTTCGAGCTCCAGCACCTTGTCGCTTGTGATCAGGGTCGCAGGAATCGCGCCAGAGGGTGAAGGTGGGAAATCGAAATTCCAGTCATCAACGCGCTGGGCCTCAAGCAGGTGGCGGCGCGTGTTCTCATGAGCAATGATTGCGGCGCCCACAGAGTGCAGCCATTCGTTTCCGTCGGTATGGTCGAAGTGCCAATGGGTGTTGATAAGATGCCTGACAGGTTGATCCCCCAGCTTCGAAAGAGCCTGTTCGATCCGAGTGCGAGTTGCCGTGATACCGGCATCGACGAGGACCTTCCCCTGCTTACCGGTTAGAACGGCAATGTTGCCGCCCGATCCCTCCAGTACGGCAATGTTGGCGCGCACCGGATAGGTCGTGATGTCAGCCCGGGACGCTGCATCCCTTAGGGAGTCCACGATGGTTCCGGATTTGGCGAGCGCGTTCGACGCCAGGAAAGGAGCAGCAGCGAATGTTGCTAGGGCCCCGGTTAGAAGAGTGCGGCGACTGACGTAAGGTGTGTTGGCGATGTTCACGGCGAAGTTCCTTGTTGCCTGAGAAGATGGCCAGACAATACGCTTGCTGCCGCAATCGATAATCGGCAAAGCGCACAAGGGATTATTTCGCTTGGCGTAAGAGTTCCGCCAGCGCCGCGTCATGTCGAAGCGCTTTCAACCGCGATTCCGGAAGCCTGGTGTTTGTGCGCCGCACACTGTTGCATCTGGCGTAATGGTCCAGTGCCAATCATGACTATTCAGCCGGGCGGTCGCGCATTGCATCCTGTGTTCACGGATCGGGAACGAACCCGGCCTTTAATCAGGAGCGATCACATGAAACTTTATCACCATCCACTGTCGGGCCACTCGCACCGGGCTCGGCTCTTCCTTTCCCTAATCGGGCTCCCCCACGAGCTGGTCGAGGTTGATCTGAAGGCTGGCGCCCATAAGCAGCCTGATTTCCTCAAAATGAACCCCTTCGGTCAGGTCCCGGTCTTGGCGGACGGCGATGTCTTCATCTCTGATTCCAACGCGATCCTGGTCTACCTCGCCAAGAAGTCGGGCCAGACGGAGTGGCTTCCCGAAGATGCCAAAGGCGCCGCTGAAGTCCAGCGCTGGCTCTCGGTTGCGGCCGGTGAAATCGCCTACGGACCGGCAGCTGCGCGTCTGGTGACAGTGTTCGGCGCCAAGTTCAACCCGGAAGAGGTCATTGGCCGGGCACATACCATCCTTGGACGGATCGAGAGCCAGCTGCAAGGACGGGAATGGCTGGTGGGCAACCGCCCGACGATCGCCGACGTCGCGATCTACAGCTACGTCGCGCGCGCCCCGGAGGGCAATGTCGACCTTAGCGCTTATCCCTCCGTCAACGCTCTGCTGTCTCGCGTCGAAGACCTTCCGGGATTCGTCGATTTCGTCAAGACGCCCGTGGGTCTTGCGGCCTGAGCCTCACCGGAGCGTGCGACACCTCGCACGCTCTTCGCCTCTTTTTCTGGAGAACGCAGATGTCCGTGAAGCCTACGAAATTGCCGACGTGGCATGAAGGCGAGACCTTTATTCAGGAAAAGCTCGGCGTAAAGGAACGCATGGCCTCCGTCGGCCAGCGTGTCGTTCGCGATTTCATGCCGGACCAGCACCGGGACTTCTACGCCCAACTCCCTTTCATCGTTCTCGGGAGCGTCGATCAGGCCGGAGACGCCTGGGCGACGTTCGTCGAAGGCGAGCCGGGGTTCATGTCGTCACCTTCGCCCGTCGTGCTTGACATTGCTGCGCACCGCGATCCGAGCGACCCGGCCAGTGAAGGACTGGCGGGCGGCTTGCCGATCGGTCTCCTTGGCATCGAGATGCACACCCGTCGCCGCAACCGCATGAACGGTTTTGTCTCGGCAATCGCCGGCGGTTTCCGCATTGATGTCGACCAGAGTTTTGGCAATTGTCCGCGTTACATTCAGCTGCGCGACTTTTCTTTCGAGCGTCAGCCTGGCGAACCGTTTACCGGTGAGGTCGAGCAACTGCCCGACCTCGATGACGAAGCGCGCGCGATCATTCGTGAAGCCGACGCCTTCTTCGTCGCGTCCTATGTCGATCGCGAGGACCGGCGTCAGGTGGATGTTTCCCATCGCGGCGGCAATGCCGGGTTTGTCCGCGTCGGTGACGACGGCGTCCTGACGATCCCGGATTTCGACGGCAATCTCTTCTTCGCAACGTTGGGCAATATCCTGCTGAACGGAAAGGCAGGACTGCTGTTCGTGGATTTCAACACGGGCGACACGCTGCAGATGACAGGAACAGCCGAAGTCGTTTTCGACTCGCCCGAGATCGCCGCTTTCCAGGGGGCAGAGCGGTTCTGGACATTCAAGCCGACGCGCATTGTTCGGCGCCGCAATGCGCTGGCTCTGAGGTGGGCTTTTCAGAAGGACGGCTGGTCCCCGAGTTCCCTGATGACGGGCAGCTGGAGCGAAGCGGCCGACCGTCTCCGCGCCGCAGAGTTTGCTAAAAGCTGGCGGCCAATGACCGTCACCGCGATCGTCGATGAAAGCGCGACGATCAAGTCTTTCCACCTCCGGCCAGGCGATGGCGCAGGGCTCCTTCCGCACGCGGCCGGTCAGCATCTGCCCATCCGCATCAAGCTGCCCGGCGAAAATAGGGCGGTCATTCGCACCTACACGCTCTCGGTCGCGCCGTCCGACAGGATCTACCGCATCAGCGTCAAGCGCGATGGTCAGGTATCTCAGTTCCTCCATGATCGCATCGCCGTTGGCGATGTCATCGAGGCGCGCGCGCCGGCCGGCGACTTCAGCATCGACGCCCGCTCGACACGCCCGGCGGTGCTTCTGGCAGGCGGCGTCGGCATCACGCCGATGCTCGCGATGCTCCGTCATGTCGTTTACGAAGGGCTCCGCAAGCAGCGTATCCGTCCAGTCACGTTGTTCTATGCGGCTCGCTCCAAGGCCGATCGACCGTTCGACAAGGAGATCGCCGACCTTATCGGTGCGACAAAGGGGGCCGCGCGTTTGGTCAGGGTCCTCAGCGACACGACGGATGCTGAAGAGGGCAGGGACTTCGATGCCGCCGGGCGGATCGATATGGCGATGCTGACGCGGTTCCTCCCATTCAACGACTATGACTTCTATTTGTGTGGGCCTCCCCAGTTCACTCAAGGCATCTATGATGGGCTGCGGGCTCTCAACATTGCTGACAATCGCATCCAGGCCGAGGCCTTCGGTCCGTCGTCGCTGATCCGCACGGGGCAACCAGCCTTGATGTCTCCCGCCGCGCAGCCGTCCGAAAAACCTGTGCCCGTGGTGTTCACGAGTTCCCTGAAAGAAGCTCGGTGGACGCCGGGTTCCGGCACGCTTCTCGAACTTGCCGAGGCGCGCGGCCTCGACCCCGAATTCAGCTGCCGGGAAGGCAACTGCGGGACGTGCCGGACGAAGCTCGTCAAGGGCGCCGTCGCTTACGTCAAGCAGCCCACTGCGAAGATCGACGCCGACGAAGTGCTCCTCTGCTGCGCTGTTCCTGCCGACCAGAAAGGCGGCCTGCAGCTCGCTGTCTAAGGGCCGATTGATGCGTCCAGCGTAACGGTCCCTTGTTTCCTTTCGATGTTCAGCAATCGTCCCGACCGGATCATGTTCAATCTCAAGAGAGCGACGACTCTCTCCCAATCGAAAAAGGAGAATACAATGTCACGCATTCCTACCCCCGTAACCATCGAACAAGCTCCCGAAGCTTCCCGTCCGATCCTCGAAACCATCCAGAAGCAGATCGGATCCGTCCCAAACATCTTCCGGCTGGTTTCCAACAGCCCCGCCGCATTGACGGGCTTGACGTCGCTCCAGGGCGCACTCGGCAAAGGTAAGCTGCCGTCGGCTACTCGCGAACGCATCGCACTCGCCATGGCTGAAGCCAACGGCTGTGACTACTGCCTCTCGGCCCACACCTTCACGGGCACGAAGTTCGCCAAGCTCGACGAAAGTGAAATCGCTGCCAACCGTAACGGCACGTCGAACGATCCGAAGGCGGCTGCTGCAGTCGAGTTCGCCAGGGCTCTGACGGTCGCTCGTGGGTCCGTCTCGCCAGCCGAAATCGCCAAGGTTCGCGATGCCGGCTACAGCGATGCCGAGATTGTCGAGATCATCGCCCATGTGGCCCTCAACACCTTCACGAACTACGTGAACGAGGCCCTCGATACCGAGATCGACTTTCCCCGTATCGATCGCGCGGCTGCCTGATGCCGGGCTTGGAGGCGGTACAAGACAAACCGCTTCCCGCCTCACGGTCAAAGTCATCCTGAGAGGAACTTTAAACATGTCCCGTCCCCCGCTTCCCCCATTCACCAGAGAGAGTGCCATCGAGAAGGTCCGTCTTGCAGAAGATGGTTGGAACAGCCGCGATCCCGCCAAGGTCGCGCTCGCCTATACGCTCGATACGCGCTGGCGTAACCGGGTCGAGTTCGCGAAGAACCGCGCCGAAGCCGAGGCCTTCCTGACCCGCAAGTGGAACAAGGAGCTCGATTATCGCCTGATCAAGGAACTCTGGGCTTTCACCGGCAATCGCATTGCCGTCCGGTATGCCTATGAACATCGCGATGATAGTGGCCAGTGGTTCCGCGCCTATGGCAACGAGAACTGGGAATTTGCCGAGGACGGCCTGATGCGGGAACGCCATGCAAGCATAAACGAACACCCGATCGCTGAAGCGGATCGCAAGTTTCGTTGGCCGCTGGGCCGCCGGCCGGACGACCATCCTGGCCTTAGCGATTTCGGCTTTTAGGCGGCTGATCAAGGACATGGAAATGGCCAGCTCGTCAATTGATCCGCGGGTGAGGCTTTCAATAGAACTGGCTCTCACGAGAACCAACGCGAGCAAAGCGCTGCTTGCGAAACAAGAAGAAGCCGGTCGTGCCCTTGGTATGACCGGCGCCGAGATGGACATCGCAAGGCGGGGGTCAAGCTTCGATTTCGAGACTTCGGTCGCGGTCTCGCTTGCTTTGAATGCCTCTCGGGAGACGCACCAGCGCGCACTGCGCGCCGGTCTTTCCGAGGAAGTCTGCGCGGAGATAGAACTCATCTCGCAGGCTTGCCGTTCTCAATCGGATGATCTCGTGCCTCTTGAGGCTTCGTTTTTAAGCCCCTAAGGTCTTGGAAATTCGAGCGCTTCGGGGGAATGGATGGATCGCTGGCAAGCAATGAGGATCTTTGTTAAGGTCGCCGAAACCGAAAGTTTCGCGGACACCGCACGCCAGATGTTCATGAGCGCACCGGCTGTCACACGTGCCGTTGCCTCGCTCGAAGACCTTATTGGTGCGCGCCTGCTCGTGCGAACCACCCGCTCGGTGAAGATGACCGAAGCGGGCGTTCGCTATTTTGAAGACTGTCGCCGGATCCTTGCCGATATCGCAGAAGCAGAGGCGGCTGCCGGCGGTTCCTACGCGACGCCGACGGGGACCCTCTCCATAACCGCGTCCGCGCTGTTCGGGCAGATGTACGTTCTTCCGGTCGTGACGGATTACCTCGATACCTATCCGACGATGAAAGCGAAGACGCTGTTCATCGATCGACCGGTCAACATCGTCGAGGAAGGCATCGACGTCGCTGTGCGCATCGGCCATCTCCCCGACTCTAATCTCTCTGCTGTGAAAGTTGGTACGGTCCGTCGCGTCATGTGCGGTTCTCCGAAGTATTTTGAGCGGTTTGGTGTTCCGAAATCGCCAGCTGACCTCAAAGACCACCGTATCGCGGCCTCCACTGCGGCCTGGGCTTCACCTGACTGGAAGTTTGGCGGCGATCTGCGAGTATCCGTGGATGCGGCTTTACAATGCAACACCAACGAAGCGGCGATCCAGTCGGCACGTGACGGATGGGGCCTGACCAGGGTTCTTAACTACCAGATTGGCCCAGCGCTCGTGGCTGGAGAGCTGCAGATCATCCTCAGTGAATTCGAGGAACCGCCTTTTCCCATACACATCCTCCATCCGGAGGGTCGGCACGCTCCAGCAAAGGTGCGCGCCTTCGTCGATATGGCTGCGGCAAGGCTGCGCGAGAACCGCCTTCTCAACTAGCCCCTCGATATCACCAAGCTAGGCCTATGCTCTTGGAGCGAACTGCGTTCGCTCCCCGTCTCGTTGCGTGGGACCGCCGTTCGGGTAGACAATTATCCCTGTTTCTGAACGCGATGGTCACACCGCAAGTCGATCCCCTGAGCTGCGATCCGACGGACAGCGTTACCCACGCCGACGCCACCGTAGCGGTTCATCCAAATGGCCGCCTGTTTTGCCGCACTCATATCACCAGACGCAACAATCCGTTGTCGAATACGAACATTCTCCTTCCAGGCTGAAAGAGCGATGTTGGCTGCAGGCAACAAGCCGCCCACGACCACTCCTGAGGAGAACCACAATGTCTCGCACTCTTGCCGCCCTACTTCTCGCATCCGCCAGCATCTTTATTACCGCGCCCGCAAACGTAGTCTTCGCCGAAACGCCGGCGATCGCCCAGCAGGCATCTGCGACGGTTCGCTATCGCTCCGTGAAAATCGACGGCGTCAACGTCTTCTATCGCGAAGCCGGACCGGCCGACGGCCCGGTCGTCGTCCTGCTTCACGGCTTCCCGACATCGTCGCACATGTTCCGCAACCTGATCCCGCTGCTCGCTGACCGCTACCGCGTCATCGCCCCTGACTATCCGGGCTTCGGTCAGAGCGATGCCCCCGATCACACCAAGTTCGAGTATTCCTTCGGCCACTATGCCGATATCGTCGACACGCTGCTGACCAAGCTCGGTGCTACCAAATATTCGATGTATCTCATGGACTATGGCGCACCCGTTGGCTACCGGCTAGCGCTCAAGCACCCGGATCGCGTCACCGGAATGATCGTCCAGAACGGCAATGCCTATGACGAAGGCATCCGTGATTTCTGGAACCCCATCCGCACCTACTGGAAGTCAGGGGCGAAGAAGGACCGGCAAGCGCTATCTGTTCTCGTTGCACCTGAAACGACCAAATTCCAGTACACCGATGGCGTCAAAGACCTGACGCGGATCAGCCCCGACAATTGGGTTCACGACCAGGCGCTGCTCGATCGGCCGGGTAACAAGGATATCCAGCTCGACCTGTTCTACGATTACCGTACCAACCTGCCGCTCTATCCGCAGTTCCAGGCCTTCTTCCGGGACCGGAAGCCGCCGACGTTGATCGTCTGGGGAAAGAACGACAAGATTTTCCCGGAAGAAGGTGCGCACCCTTATCTGCGTGATCTTCCCGAAGCAGAGTTCCATCTTCTTGATACAGGCCATTTTGCGCTTGAGGACAAGCTGGACGAGATGGCTCCGCTGATCAGGAGGTTCCTGGATCGCAAGATTGCAGAGTGAAAACAGGGTGAGGCTCCCGCACCGCCTGAAAACGGTTCAGGAAGCCTCCTCCACAAGCCTCTCTTCATGGGGCAGCCATTTGTTTCGATACGCCCGCCGCATCTCTCCTCCCGCGGCAGGTATTCTGGTTTACCTTGAGATGGAAATATTGGTCATCATTACCGGCGGCTCTCGTTTGGCGATCGCAGGCACACGTCGGCGGTTCGAGTCCCTTCAACTGCAGCCAGCCTCCGAATTGACGGGGCCGCGGGTTCAGCTCTTATCAATACAGCCGCCCGAAATCACGCCTTAGCAATGAACACCTCAACCGATCAAACCTGGCAATAGCAGGATCAAATCCTGCCCCCGCAACCACGCTGCAGCCCGCTAGGCCGCTTTGATCAACGATCTTCTACAATGAGGGGCGTCAGGATGGCTTGGGGCCGTTGTCGCCTCCGTGTTATCGGCGAGGATATAGACTTCCTTCCTCGTGGAAAGATGCTCGCACGGTATACTTTTAGTTCCTGCTGACCGGCTTTCCGTTTGAGCTGCTGCAAATGGCGAGGCCAGTGAAATACGCAATTTTCAAATAGCGGGCCGTCGGTTCGATTCCTTTCGTAAGCAAGCATTGAGACTGTCAAGCCCGAGCCATTGCTGTCATCTGCTGTTGCGCTCTTTCTGGTCATGCCAAAGCGCCGATGGGACTGCGTATGTTGGAGACATCCAGTTCAGCTTTTGAGCGCCGCCTTCACCCGATCGGGCAGGAACGGATAGTGACGAAGCCGAACGCCGCCGGTGAGCCTGGCGACGGCATTGGCGATCGCCGGGCCGGTGGGTGGCAGACCGGCCTGGCCGATGCCGCCGAAGGGGCTTCCGGGCGTTGGCACCACGGAGACCTCGATCTCGGGGGCTTCGGCCATGCGGATGACCCGGTAGGTGTCGAAATTCGACTCCTGCACCTCGCCGTCGACAACGTTGATCTGCTCGAACAGCGCGTGGCCGGTCCCGCCGGTGATGCCGGCGATCATCATGGCCTCGATATGGAGCGGCTGGATCGCCACGCCGGGATCGATGGCGCACCAGACCTTATGCACCCGGATTTCACCGGTCTCGCGGTTGAGCGAGACCTCGGCGACCTGGGCGCAATGGGAGCCGAAGGCATCGGAATAGGCAATGCCAAGCCCGCGGTCGTCGCGCGTCCGATCCCATTCCGCCATCCGGGCAACGGTCTCGACAACCTTTCGCGCCCGCGGTTGATCCTTCAGAAGCTCCAACCGCAACGCGACGGGATCGATACCTCTGGCGGCGGCGACCTCATCGACAACGCATTCGATCGCGAACCTCGTATAGCCGACGCCGACCGCGAACCAGAATCCGATGGCGAGACCGTGGTCCTGGCGCAGATATTCGATCTGATGGGCCGGGATGGCGTAGTTGAACTTGGCCCCTTCGGTCACCACGTCGTCGTGGCCGCCGGCCTCCTCGAAGACGGGGGGCAACGTGCGGGCGAAGATCGAGTCCGCCACGATGCGGTGCCGCCAGCCGACGATGGTTCCTTGGGCATCCAGCCCCACCTTGACGTGCTGAGCCTCGAGCGGGCGGAACTTGTCATGCCGGACGTCGTCCTCGCGGCTCCAGATGACCTTGACCGGCCGTCCCTCCACCGCCTTGGCCAGCGATACCGCATCGACGATGAAGTCGGCTTCAGCCTTGCGTCCGAAGCCGCCGCCGAGCAGGGTCGTGTTGACCTTTACCTTGTCCGGCGTGGTGCCGGCAATATTCGCCGCAAAACCCTGCGTGCCTGTCGGCCCTTGGGTCGGCGCCCAGATCTCCACCCTGTCCCCCGTTACGAGCGCGGTGGCGTTCATCGGCTCCATGGTCGCATGGGCGACATGGTCGCTCATGTAGTCGACCTCAATCACGGTCGCGGCATTTGCGATCGCGGCCTCGGCATCGCCGTCGGCGTGAGCGGAGACGCCTTTTTTCCCAGTGTCGCGGCCGATGGCGCGGTATTCATCCAGCAGCCGCCGGCTGGTATAATTGCGGACCCGGGACGTGGTGCTCCAGGTCATATTCAGCAGATCCTTCGCGCGTTTCGTCGCTTCAACCGTCTCGCCGATGATGCCCACTCCGTAGGGGAGCGGGAGGATACGGGTGACCCCGGGTACGCGCCTTGCTTCGGCGTCGTCGATGGCGTCCGGCCGCTCGTCCTGAACCGGTGCCCGCAGGACCGCCCCGTAGAGCATGCCCGGAAGCTGGACGTCGATCCCGTAGATGGCGGTGCCATTAACCTTGGAAGGCACGTCGATGCGCTGTATCGACCTGCTTCCGACATAACGCCACCTGTCGCGCGGCTTCAGGTCAGCCTCAGTCGCCTGCGGCAGGGGATCCGGGAGCGCGGCCCTGGCGGCGATCTCGCCATAGTCGAGCGTCCGGCCCGAGGATGGGTGCACCACTCTGTGGGGTTCGGTCGTGAGTTCTCCCGTCGGCACGTTCAGTAGGCCGGCAGCACCCGCCAGCAGGATCAGGCGGGTCTGGGCACCGGTCAGGCGAAGCAGCGCGTTGTAACCACGCGTCGATTCGCTGCCGCCGGTGAGCTGGATACCGTAGAAGCCTGGATTGCCGTAGGTTTCCGCATCGGAGGGCGCCTGTACGACCCGCACACGGTTCCAATCGGCATCCAATTCCTCGGCGACGAGCAGCGGCAGCGTGGTCATGATCCCCTGGCCCATTTCGACGGCAGGCGCGATGATGCTGACGGTGCCGTCCGCTGCAATCGTGATCCAGGCATTGGGGCGGAAATCACCCGCGGCGGCGGCAGCCGGGGTCGCGCCGTATGTGAGGTCGGGCAGACTTCCAAACGCGACGGCAATGCCCAGGCTGCCGGTGGTGACGAGGAAGCTGCGCCGCGACAGCGCGCGGCTTTGAGGCCGTTGGGTCGGAGTCATGGCTCAGCTCTCCCTTGCTGCGCGCTGGATCGCGCTGATGATGCGAACATAGGTCCCGCAGCGGCAGATATTCCCATCCATGTGGTCGATGATCTGTTCGCGGGTCGGATTGGGCGTGGTCGCGAGAAGGGCGGCGGCCTGCATGATTTGTCCGGACTGGCAGTAACCGCATTGCGGCACCTGCTCGGCGATCCAGGCCTTCTGCAAGGGATGGCTGGAATCCGCTGACAGGCCCTCGATCGTGGTTACTTCCCTGCCGGCGACATCCTGCAGGAAGGTCTGGCAGGAGCGGGTAGGCTCGCCGTCGACATGGACGGTGCAGGCCCCGCATTGTGCGATCCCGCAGCCGAATTTGGTGCCGGTCAGCTTCAGATGTTCCCGGATCACCCAAAGAAGCGGTGTATCGGGTTCGGCGACGACATCGATTGCGCGCCCGTTTATGGTGAACGCTGTCATGGGTGCTTCTCCTGATCTTAATTGGCTGGCTGGCCTTCGAGGTATTGGATGATTGCCGCTCGCTGGCCTGTATTGGGGATGGTAACCGTCATCCGTGTGCCGTGGACCATGCGGCCGGGCGCCGTGAGAAAGGTCTCGAGGGATTGCCTGTCCCAGGTGATGCCGGAGGAACGCAACGCATCGGAGTAGGTAGCGCCTTCGACGGTTCCGGCGGCCCGGCCGATCAAGCCCGACAGGTGCGGGCCCGCCTTGTTCTGACCGGCCTCCACACTGTGGCAGGTCGCACAGCGCTGCTGAAACAGGCGAGCTCCGTCAATATCCTGAGCGGCAGCTGGAAGGTGACAGAGCAAGCCCGATATTGCGAGAAGGATCGCCGGCAGCGTCCGTCGCCTTCCTTCATCCTGGGCATCCTGTAGGCTTGGCATTCCATGGAATGGGGTAGACATCATTCATTGCCTCCATTGCTGAAGGCACGATAAAACAGTCTTCCCGATACGATCTATTCGGCTGAGTCTCGAATATCGTCGCGATCGTCCGGATCGGTCTTGAGCTTCCGAGGTGAGATCGGCTTCTGCCGGCGGTGGAGATACTCTCTGGGGGTGCATCCCATGACGCGCTTGAAGGCGCTGGTGAAGGCGCTTTCGGATTCATAACCAAGGCAGGGTGCGATCGCGGATACGGGCTCACCGGTGCTTTCCAGCCGCTCGCCTGCAAGCAGCATTCTCCAGCGGGTAAGGTAGTCCATCGGCGTCTCGCCGGCCGTTTCCCGGAACCGCTGCGCGAAGACCGACCTGGACATTCCGGCTTGCCCGGCAAGATCCTGCAAGGTCCAGCGTCGTGCCGGATCGGAATGGATGGCCGAAAGTGCCTTGCTCAGGCGGGCGTCCTTCAGTGCAGCGAACCAGCCGGCTTCATGGCCTCCCTCATCCAGGTGCAAGCGCAGCGCCTGTACCAGCATCATGTGGGCCAGATGCTGGGCGATCAGCGCTCCGCCTGGCCTATCCTCGCGAAGTTCTTCGCGCATCCTTGCCACCGACCAACGCAGCGCCACCTGATCCACCTCTTTTCGAATGTGAACGATGGGCGGCATCATCTTGAGGAGTGCCCCGGCATGGCGTCCGGCAACCGTGAACCGGCTGCCCACAAGAAGCAGGTCGCCGCCGCCGTTGACGGTCACCGTACCGCCGGGTTCCGCGGGAGGGAAAGCTGTCTTGGAATCTAGCGGCTGCAATGCCAGATCGCTTGCCAGCCGGAAGGGCCGGCCGCTCGCCAGCACAAAACAATCTCCCGCCTCGAGCCTGATCGGCTCCTCGATGCCTTCCACAGCAAGCCAACATGCTCCCGCCTCGACGGCGTAGCATTTGATGATGTCATCACGCAGCGCAAAGTGAAGAGACCAATCGCCTGCGGCGCTGAACCCGGACGAGATATAGCTGCGAGTTTTGAGCAGCGATAGAACTTCAGAAAGGGGATCCAAGACGAAATCCGGACGATTGCGACGATAGTGCGGACGTTAGAGCGTGGATCGTGCGCAAGCAAGCATCTAGCCTTGAAGGAAGTTCCATCGGCGACAAGGGGAGATCAAGACAATGCGGATTTTGGTGACAGGAGCTTCAGGCTTTGTTGGTTCGGCGGTGGTGACGGATTTGATCGCTGCCGGACACAAGGTCATTGGACTGGTCCGGTCGGCGGGCGCAGCCGGAATACTGGCCACGCTTGGAGCAGTAGGCTTACCATTTTCGGATCGATGGCGCACTTCATCGACCGGCGGGCATTCCAGCGGCACTTGGCACCCGTCCGGAAGAAGCGCTGGGTGGTTTATGCCAAGGCGCCCTTCGCCGGGCCTCAGGCCGTGCTTGCCCTGTCGCGCTACCGGGGCGGACGGAATCGTGCTCCCATGAGCCCCGCACGGCGGGTTGCTGTGATGTTCACCTTTTGTAAGTTCATGCCGAACTGCGACTTACGCGTGTGAAGCTAACCGGCACGTCGCATTTGCGCGAGCAGTTTCTTGCGGAAGACTTCCGCGGGCGTTCGGTAGCCGAGGCACTTCCGCGGTGTCGAGTTGAGCCGATCGCAGATGTCCTTCAGTTCGCCGTCGCTGATCGACAGGGGATCGACCTCTCTCGAAAGCCATTTGCGAACCCGGCCATTGGTGTTCTCGACCGTGCCTTTCTGCCAGGGCGACTGCGGGTCGCAGAACCACGTCTGTGTTCCGATGCCAGCCTGCAGATAGGGCCATTCGCTGAACTCGGTGCCACGGTCGAAGGTGATGGAGCGTCGAGCGGCGTGGGGCAGGGGTTGGAGCACCCGAATCAGCCCGTCCATGATCGGCTTCGATTGCCGGTCGTTGTTGCGCAGGAAGACCGCAAAGCGGCTGACCCGCTCGACCAGTGACGTCACGTTGGCCTTGCCGAACTTCTTGCGAAACTGAATGAGATCGCACTCCCAATGGCCGAACTGCCTGCGTTCGTCGACAGCATCAGGACGGTGAAGGATGTTCAGTTCCGGGCTGAAGCGGCGACCGTGACGCCGGCGAGCATGCCTCGGCCTGCGTCTCGCACGACGCTCCGGCAGGTGCCGCCATAGCTTGATGGCCTGACCGTCTGCGGAATAGGCGAACTTGTAGATCGTCTCGTAACTGACGCAGATCGGATGGCGCTCCAGCCGCATGCGGCCGGCGATCTGCTGTGGCGACCAGCCATGGATGATCCGTTCGATGACCGATTGGCGCACATGAGAGAACCGGGCGAGCTTGCGCAGCTTGGCTCTGCGCTCACGGGCCATCTCGTTGGCGGTGACGCAATAGTAGCCGCTCAGATCCGGCATCTGCGGATCCTCAAAAGCATTGCGCCTGAGCTCGCGGAAAATCGTCGAACGATGCCGGCCGAGCTTCTCGGCGATAACGGTGGCGCTCAGGCCGGCCGATCGCCAGCGAGCGATCCTGCGACGTTCATCCATATCGATCTGAGAGTAGGTCCGTCTCATGAGCCATTCCTTGCGCGTGATAACCCATTGGTATCTATCGCAAGTCGCACTTCATCCTTGAACCCATCGGCTACACCGATAAGATCGCATAATGTATCGACTGGAATGCTTGCCGTCGGTGGGCCGACGGCGCGCCGGGCGCGGTGCCTACGACTCTCGGGATGGGGATGCGCTGCAGCCAGATGACGCCGGTCAGTAGGGCCCAGGGCGTCTGTGCGATCGTCACCCTGCCTGTGCCGTCGCGGCCGCCCTTTGCATCAGACCGCGGGGCATGCTGACGATCAATCAGGCAATAGAGGTCGATGCCTTGAAACAGGGTTCGCCTAACTTCGCTTTGATGCGCAGCCTTGGGATGCGCTTCCGCAGAATCTTTCGGCCGCCCCAAAACCTGGCGTGATGCGCCGTGGCAAAGTCCCCCGCACCGAACAGAGCCTGCCAATCGGGCCGCTTGCTGAATCGCCGCCGTCGACAAGGGATACCGATAGGCCTCTGGTGGCGCATCTTAAGGCGAGTGCGAGCCCGACCGGACCGGCGCCGACAATGCAGAGATCGCTGGCACGCAAATCTCCACGTCAATCAGCATCAGGCTCTCACTTGCCACTGCGGAACGTCGGTACCGGAAGGAGGCTTCCTGAGACCGATCATGCGCGCCCTGCATCACTGGTTGGGTGGTTGGGTACTACAAAATGCATAGCTGGATACGACCACTGGCCGCCGACTGAAACGATGTGGAACGCTGAGTATACGCGCATTCTGCCCAGAACCGTCTGTCGCTCCCATTACCAGGCCCGGAGCTCGATTCTTCTACCGCGTAGTCCTAGCGGCCGCTTATTGACGCATCAACAGGAGCAATCTGATGCCCAGTGCGATCATGATGGTGCCTGCGATGCGTTGCTGCCAGACCATAATCGGTCTGTTGCGTGCCAACCAACTGCTGAACGCGCCCGAAGTCAGAGCCACCGAGCCCAGGATCAGCAATCCCGTTACCTTCATCGTGCCTCCTAGAATCACGAACTGCAGCGCAGGCGATCCGGAGGACGGGTGCACGAACTGCGGGAGGATGGCGAGCATGAAGGAAAGTGCTGCCGGATTTGTCAGGTTGCAGATCATCCCTTGCCGAAAGGCCCCGAGCAGAGGCGCGGACGCTACACAATCCTGATTTTTCCCGGTATCGACGGCAGCCAGGAACCGAATCCCCACATAAATCAAATAGGCAGCCCCGATCAGTTGCAGAGCCTTGTACAGCGGCGGCGAGGAAAGAATGACCGTGGCAGCCCCATTGCGAGCAGCGGGATCTGAACAAGCCCTGCGGCCACACATCCCAATGCCGCCGGGCCTGCCCTGGCCCATGCCGCGGCCAATGACAAGCATCATGTCTGGACCAACCCCAGAGAGCTGGTAGGCGAGTACAGCGCCGAGGAATGAGGCGTACGTGGACGGATCGAGCATCCGGGTGAAACCGTGCCGGCGGCGCGAAGTTCCCTCACAGTAGTGAGCGGCAGGACGCGCGGCGTATCGGCCGGGTCTGGCTACTGCCGGATACAGCCGTATTAGGCCGTTTGTCGAAGTTAGCGTGCGATCAGTTTGCTGCGTCCACATAGGGTTTCGGGGCAACGAACGGGACCATGGGGATGGCGATTTTGCCGCCGACGTCGGAAGCCGTCGTTCGGCGGTTGCTCATCTATTTTCCGCCGGAGCCGGGACCTCTCGAATGAGCCGATCTTGGGTCAACTACTCGCGTGTCCAGAATTCCTCAAAGGTCAGATACCCGCACCTTCTCCTTTGGTCACCAGTCATCCACCACGTAAGATGTTGCAATCCGACACGCTTAATCGGGCGTTCGATGACTAAACGTCAAATGGCGGCTTCAGTGCTCGATTTGTCTGCTGTCCTGACCGTGTGGACGCACCCCGTATGGGGGCAAGGCTATAACGGCACTCTCCTTCCGTTTCGCGCAGCCCAGCCACAGGGAACATCCACAGCGGGGAAAAGTTGGGCGTCTGCACAAGCGAGCCTGAGACGCACGATGAAATCGGTACCCCGCACCTCGTCATTCGACAGTACTCTAGCGCTGCTTCGGGAGGGTTACACATTCATATCTGCGCGATGTGACGAACTCGGCAGCGATATTTTTCAAACCCGGCTGATGCTTCGGCCGGTGCTCTGCATGCGCGGGGAGGCAGCGGCGCAGCTCTTCTACGACAGCGAGGATGTAACGCGTGTCGGCTCGATGCCCTGGACCGTTCTTCGCCTGCTTCAGGACAAGCACAGCGTCCAGCAGCTTGACGGAGAGAGGCACCGGCAGAGGAAGGCGATGTTTATCGATCTGGCGATGAGTGATAATGAAATCGCAGCACTCGTCGACCGCTTCCGCGATCACTGGCTGTCTCAGGTCGGCGACCCTGAGACCGTTCGCTTCGATCTGCGGCAACTGGCCAATCTCGCTCTGACGAAAGCGTCGGCGGATTGGATCGGAATTCCTGGGTCCAGCCGCGATGACCGGAGGCTCGCCGCGAGCCTCGCACGAATGATCGACAGTACCGGCAGCTTTGGCCCATCGGCATGGATAGCGCTGATGTCTCGCCGGCGAACCGAACGCTGGCTGGCATCCATCGTGGAGGCAGTGCGTGACGGTTCACTTGATGTGAGCGGTGAGTGCGCGCTGAAGACGATTTGCTTGCTCTACCGGGATGTTGACGGACGAGCTCTTTCGACGGAAGCGGCAGCTGTCGAACTCCTCAACCTGCTGCGTCCGATCTCTGCAATCAGCCGCTGGATTGTATTCCTGGCTCTGGCGCTTGCCCGGAACACAGACTGGCAGGAACGGTTCCGCGGCGGGCACGACAAGGAGATCGAAGGCTTCGTCGAGGAGGTACGCCGGCTCTATCCGTTCTTTCCTTTTGTCGGTGCGAGGCTGAGAAAGGATCTTGTTTGGCAGGGCCATCCACTCGGCAAAGACGATTGGCTTCTGCTGGATCTCTATGGGACGACCCACGACGCACGCCTCTTTCCTCGCCCGGCAGTCTTCAATCCCAAGCGGGAATCGTCGTGGCGCAATGGGGACTTCCGCTTCATTCCACAAGGAGGAGGTCGGCCCGAAACCAGCCATCGCTGCCCAGGCGAAAAAATGACGGTCGCGATTCTACAAGAAACATTGAAGCTCATTTGCCGAAGCCGCCCTGTTCGAATAACACCTGCGGATGCCAACATTCCGCTCGGCTCAATTCCGGCCTCGCCGGCACCGCCAGTCTCGATAATTCTGGCCCATACAGAGGCGAACGCCGTTGCAGCGAGGTCTCGCAGATGACCGGCGACAGGCGGATGTTCTACGATGAATGCTCGCGAATACTCGGCGCGTCGCATGCTTACAGGCACCCGCCCAGCAGGATCACGCGGTGGAACAATCGAGTTGCGGGTAACGGGCGCTTTCCCGGTCATGGGCTGATCCGAGTGTTTGGCCCGCACCACATCCAGATCGCGCTTCGGAGACCCGTCAAACTCAATCTTCTTTGCCGCTCCGAGGAGGAGGCGCTAAAGGCCCTGCGAGCGGTGTGCCGGCCTGATGAGCCGCAATAGCGCCAATCAGGTACGCTTTCGGGTTTTTGATGTAGTGGAGGCGATACAACCGCTGTCTCACGTCAGCTCACATGACTTGACGCAAAAGTCTACCCGAAGATGCTCGGGACGTCTGGCAAGATTGGCACCGACGGCAGTCGCCAGCAGACCGGCGATGTCTCGGTCGATCGACATCGGACGCGTGTTCTCGATACTGCAGTTCTCGAGGCACTTGAATGCGAATATCTGAGGTATTCGCATCGACGAATCGCGGATGGCAATTGGTTGTGATCCGAGCTACCGCCGCGTGCGGCGTCCAACATCGACTTCGGTTCCCTCCTCAATCGGGCTGCTCACCGCGCCGGGAGAGTTCGGTGCGGGTGGGGCGTCCATCTGGGTCTTGTGCATTGTCCGGGCCATTAGCGCATCGGCCGCGCTCGGAAGAAAGCGCTTCATAGCGATCTTGATAGTCCCATCCCATCCGACGATGTCCTCATCGCTGGGATCGCGTGCTGCGGCCACAATGGCTTCGGCGACGTTCTCCGGATCATGCAGAGGCGTTGGCGGTTCAACCTGGTGCCCGCTATAGTTCGCCACATGATCGAAGAAGGGTGTGTCGTGTGCTGTCGGCATGATCGCGCATACATGAATATTCTCAAGACCTGCTTGCTTCACCTCTTGGCGCAGCGCGTCGGACAACCCGATTACGCCGTGTTTTGACGCCGTATAGGCTGCGTAGTAGGGCACGCTTTCCCTGCCGAGCTCGGAAGCGATATTGCGGCCAATCTTCGACAAGCTTTGAAACCTTCTGCGCGGACATGATGCACCTCCAGCTTGACGACCAACCAGCTGGCTCCCACGAAGGTTCCACGATGTCCGGTGAAAGCGACCCGTAAGATGGGAGAGCCGGCTGCTGCTATGCACGCGCGGCAGGAGACGCGTGTCGAAGGGAGTCGTCTCATATCAGCCGATCTGATTGAGCGCCTGCTCAGCCTCCTTTGCCTGCAGTGGCGTCCGGCGAGCTGCCGGCGATCGCGCGACGCAGTGTTTCCGCATGCTGCCGTCCCTCTTTGGCCCGCCTTCTGTTTGCGGCAGCGGCGGCGGCGAAACCGCTGCGCTGCGCATCTTCAGCCATTTTTTCGCTGAGAGTTACCCTCTCCTCGATGATCCGAAGGGCAACTCTCAGAGCCTCGTCGACGGCGCCTTCCGTCTCCGCAGCCAAAGCCTCGGACGTATAGGCATGCCCGACTTGGCAACGAAACCGCAGCGGCGGCCAGTTCTTGATCTGCGACAGCACGCCGCCGCAAGCCGGGCACGAGATCGGGACCGGGTCCGCAATGGTTCGCATCGTCTCGGAACCGATCTGCCGGCCGAGGGCGATATCGATCTCGAGCTTGATGTCGCCCGGAATGGGAACGGGCGAACCGGCCTCTTCGCGGGTGAGCTCGACGAGGAGTGCGGCGAGACCGTCGAGGGAAGCGCGGTAATCGACGTCGCTTGCCCTCAGGGCCCCAATCGGCATATCAGGCGCAACAGCGTCGCTCGGGTTCTGGACGACAGTCACCCCGCCGCACCTCTTGAGATCGGAAAGTCCGGCGGCCCCGTCATTCAACATCCCCGTGAGTACGACCGCGATTGCCCGTGGTCCGTAATTCAAACCGACTGATCGAAAGAGCGGGTCGACCGCCGGTCGAGCCAGGTTCTCGCGGGGGCCGCGGCCAAGCCGGATGATGCCATCGATGACGAGGAGATGGTGATCTGCGGGCGCAACATAGACGTGGCCGCGTTCGACCTGCTCTCCGTCGACAGCGGTCGTGACGGGAATCCTGGTGTTCGCATCGAATATATCTGCGAGCAGATCCTTTCCGCGTGCGCCCACATGTATGACGACGAACACGGTGGCGGGGAAGTCGCTCGGAAGGTTGCCAAGCAGGTGCTTCATGGCGGCCACCGCGCCAAGCGAACCTCCTATGGCTATGATGTCGCGGCGGCTCATGCCATGCTCCATCGAGCAAAAACGCTCCACACGCGGATAAGTTCGACGACCTGCCGGTTGAGAGGACGAAGGGAAGATTTTCCCACTCGATACTATCATGGCCGACACGTCCGCTGATATAAGAGGAAGGTGCCGGGAACGTAGAATGGGCTACCTCCGGCCTTGAAGATTGCCGATATTCCTCACAGGCAAAGCAGCCGCCGCGCAGGCGGCCCGTTCCTGTGAGATTCCGGGAGGTTGAGCATGGATCGAGAATTGGATCCTCCGATTGTCGCAATCGGAGCTTCTGCGGGCGGCGTCCAGGCTCTTCAGACCTTCTTCGATCTTTTGCCGGACGACACCGACGCTTCCTTCGTGGTCATTGTCCATCTCGATCCTCATGCCAGAAGCGAGCTTGCCAACATTTTAGCGGCACGGACGCGCATGCCGGTTACGCAGGTCGAGGACCAAGCGCGCCTTGAAAGAAACCACGTTTACGTCATTGCGCCGAACCGCCGACTCAAGATCGCCGACGGGACCATAGCCGCGCTTCCGTTCGAAGAGCCCCGTTCCATCCGCGCGCCGATCGATCTGTTTTTCCGGTCGCTCGCGGAAGAACATGGAAGCGAATTCGCGGTCATACTCACCGGCGCCGGGGCGGACGGGGCGCTTGGCGTCAGGGCCATAAAGGAGGCGGGCGGGATCGTGCTCGTCCAGGATCCGGACGAGGCGGAATATGCCTCCATGCCCCGCAATGCGATTGCCACGGACATGGCGGATTTCGTGCTCCCCGTGCGCGAACTTCCCCGGCGCCTGGCCGACCTGATTGCCAGCCGTGACCGACTGTCTTCGCATCTCGATGAGGCTGGAGACGAAGATCTGGTCGGGCGGATTCTGTCGCATGTGCGCGCCCGAACCGGACATGATTTCTCCCAGTACAAGCGCGCGACCATTCTGCGGCGTATCGGCCGGCGAGCGCAGGTCGCCAGGAAGGAGAGGCTCGCAGACTATTTCGACTACCTGCGCGAGAATGCCGAGGAGGCGCAGGCTCTTTTCAGCGACTTCCTGATTTCCGTCACCACGTTCTTTCGCGATCCTTCGGCGTTCAAGTCTCTGGCCGAGAACGTCATCCCGCAGCTGTTCGACGGCAAGGAAGCCGCCGACAGCATCAGGGTCTGGGTTCCGGGCTGCGCCACCGGCGAGGAAACATACACGATCGCCATGCTTCTGCTCGAGGAGTCCTCGCGCCGCGACCTTTCGCCGGAAATTCAAGTATTCGGCTCCGATCTCGACCTTCAGGCACTGAGCATGGCCCGCGAGGGGCGATACCCATCGACGATCGAAGGCGATCTCTCGGAGGAGCGGCTGCGCCGGTTCTTCCAGCGCGAGGGCGATCACTATCGCGTTCGTCGCGAGTTGCGCGACGTCGTTTTGTTCGCAAGCCACAGCCTGCTTAGGGACCCGCCCTTCTCCCACCTCGATATGATCTCCTGCCGGAACCTGCTGATCTATCTCGACCGCCAGCTGCAGCAACAGGCGTGCAGTACGTTTCACTACGCGCTCAAACCCGGCGGCTTCCTTTTGCTCGGATCGTCTGAAAGCGCCGACTATCCGGGCCTCTTCCGCACTCTGAACCGCGAGGCGCGCATCTACAGGGCCGTAGCAGGCGGTGATCGGCGTCTGGTGCCGCCGGTATTGCTGGGCCCACACAAGACGGAGAGGACATCGACGATCATCCGACCGGCGCCGGCGGGCCACATCAGCGATGCGGCCGTGCACCGTCAGATGCTTGAGAAGATTGCCCCCCCGAGCATGCTGGTGGATGAAAGCCATCACGCAATTCACCTCTCCGAAAATGCCGGGCGGTATCTCCGGCCCTCGGGCGGTCCCGTTACGACCGATGCGACGGACCTCGTGCGCGAGGAGTTCCGGTTCGATCTGAGGGCGGCGCTGCATCGCGCCTTCGAGCGGAATGAACCGACCTTGAGCATGCCGATACTTGCCGAACTCGATGCGCAGCCGCATCGCGTTTACCTGCAGGTGAAGCCTGTCGTTCAGGCGGACGAGCGCACGCGCCATGCTCTGGTGCTATTCATCGAAGGCGAGGTCATCGACAAGACGGGGGAGGTGGTCCTCGAGACGCTCGACGGTCGTCCGTCCATCGACCAGCTTATTCGCGAGCTCCAGGAAGAACTGCAGCTTGCGCAAAGCCGGCTTCGCCTGACGAGACAGGAGTCGGAGTCGGCCAGTGAGGACCTGCGCGCCGCCAACGAAGAATTGCAGTCAATGAACGAGGAATACCGTTCGACGGCAGAGGAACTGGAGACGAGCAAGGAAGAACTCCAGTCCATCAATGAGGAGCTGCAAACGGTCAATAATGAGTTGAAGCTGAAGCTGGAAAGCGTTTCTCGCGCCCACAGCGACCTTCAAAACCTGATGGCGGCAACCGACATCGCGACACTTTTTCTTGATCCGTCCCTGCGCATCAAGCGTTTCACCCCCCGGTTAACCGAGATCTTCAACGTGACGCCGAACGACGAAGGCCGGCCGATCACCGATTTCACGCATCACCTCGAATATGCGGGACTTGCTGACGACGCATGCTCGGTTCTGAAGCAGCTCACGCCGATCGAACACGAGGTGAAAGGCCGCAACGACGGCTGGTACCTGGTGAGAATGCGTCCCTACCGTACGATCGAAGACAAGATCGACGGCGTCGTCGTCACATTCGTCGACATCAGCGAGCGGCGCCATGCCGAAGAGGCGGCGAAGGAGAGCGGACGGCGCCTTGAACAGGAAATGCGGCTCGTCGAGCTGTCGCGCTCGCCCATGTTCGTATGGGACTTCGACGATGGCATCATGCAGTGGAACCGCGGCAGCGAGGAACTCTATGGCTATTCGCGTGTGGAAGCGCTCGGAAGGCGCAAGGAAGAACTGCTCAAGACGGCCGTTCCCGGCTCGTCCTTCGACAAGCTCCGGCGAAGGCTCGCAGAGAAGGGCCGTTGGAGCGGCGAACTGAACCATACCACCAAGGACGGGCGGGTGCTGACGGTAGAGAGCCAGATCGAGCTCGTGCCGATCGGCGAGCGCCGCCTTGTGCTTGAAAGCACCCGCGATATCACCGACCGCAAGCGCTGGGAGCGGCGCGGGCAGCTCTTGCTGAACGAGCTCAGCCATCGCGTGAAGAACACGCTCGCTGTCGTCCAGTCGCTGGCACGCCAGACGCTCCGCACAACGCGATCGAGCGAGGACTTCGTCGAGCGCTTTGAGGGGCGCCTCGCAGCACTTGCGAGCGCCCACAAGCTGCTTGTCGATTCCGAATGGAGCGGCGCCGAGCTCGACGCACTCGCGCGCGGGCAGCTCGATGCATATGCGGGCACTGATCGGCGCCGCCTGCTGATCGAGGGCGAACCAGTGATGTTGCCGCCGGACCTGGCTACGCCGTTCGGTCTCGTGCTCCACGAGCTCGCGACCAACGCCGCCAAATATGGAGCGTTTTCTACCGACAACGGACAAGTCAAACTCAGTTGGAAACTCGGGAACAACGGCCGAACTCTTGCGGTTATCTGGCAAGAACGCGGTGGCCCGCCGGTCGAGCCGCCGAGCGAGCAGGGTTTCGGCGGCGTTCTGATCGAGAAGAGCTTGCCAGGATCTACGGTCCGTCGCGATTTTCAACCGGATGGCGTCGTCTGCACGGTCGACATCGAGCTTCCGGAGATCCCGCCAGATGGCGCGGAAAAATGACGACGGCAGGCCCCTTGAGGGCGTCAGAGTTCTGGTAGTCGAGGATGAGATTTGGATCGCTCTCGACCTCGAGGCGGCACTTCTCGATGGTGGAGCTCAGGTGGTGGGACCCTGCGCCACCCTTGAGACCGCATTGGTGGCGGCGAAAAATGAAGCGTTTGCGCTCGCGGTGCTCGACATTCGCCTGGGCACGGCAACCACCGAGGGGGTCATCGATCTCCTCAACGAGCGGGGCATTCCATTCTTCTTCTATAGCGGCCAAACGCTACCCGACGACATGCGAAAGAAAGGCAACGGCGCGGTCGTCATCGTAAAGCCCGCCACGCAGCAGGATATTGTTGGGACGGCCGCAGGAGTGCTTACGGCCTCGAACCTGCCGCCTTCGCCGGCGTAAGTTTCCAATGACGGCACTTGGCTTCGGCGGAGATTGTCTTCGGATACAGCGCAGCCGCTACAATAGCAGGTCGCATATGGTATCGACGGGAACAACTGGCCGTGGTCTCCGGAGAGTACGTTGTTGAGCTGACACCGAAGAATCGGGAGATCTTGAATGGTGGTCAGGTGTCGGCGCACTGCTACCAAGTCCCGATCGCATGGTGATCGTTAGAAGCGACGACACGTACGGGTGCCTCGGCGCATTCCACACGGTTCCGTCCGCCAGCTTTGGCGACATAAAGTGCATTGTCAGCCCGCCTCATCGCCGCGTCCAAGAGCTCACCCGCCGCTACCGCAGAAACGCCGAAGCTTGCAGTAACCGCGACGCCTTCCGGAAGGCCGTTGATGCGCTTTGCTGCAAGCTCCGCGCGAATTCCGTTGGCTATTACGCGCGCATCGGCCAATCCCACGCGCGGAAGAAATATGGCGAACTCCTCGCCCCCTACGCGCCCCGCCACCGCGCGGTGAGGCATGAGATCAGCCAAAACACACGAAAATTCTCGGATGACTTCGTCGCCGGCATGATGGCCGAAGGTATCGTTAACGAGTTTAAACCGATCGATGTCCGCAAGGATCAGCGTTCCGATGTCCTGATCGCTCAGATCGCGCAGGAGAGGCGCGACACGGCTCGAAAACCCGCGTCGATTGCAAAGACCCGAGAGGGCATCGATTTCGGAACTGGCGCGAGCCTCGTCGACGATGTCCTTGACCATGACACCAAGCATCGCTACGCCCGTGCCGACGATCAGAATGGCTCCGAGCGCCTGCGAAGTCAGGGCAAACGGGCTTTGCAGATAATCCGCCGCGGTGGCCCCTGAGCCTGCAGCAATCGCGGCGTAGATCTTCACAAGGAAATAGACTGCGCTCAGCGTCAGCAGGCAAAAGAGGCTCCTGTCCGCGTAGGATCGGCGCTGGGACTGGATGATCGTGGTGGCGGACCATGCCTGGATCGCGAAGAACGGCATCTGGTAAAAGAAGGCGTGCTGCAACGTTCCTCGCGGAAGATCATAGATCACGAGGTCGACGATCACCGACCCAGTGAAAAAGACTGTAAGCGCCAGCGGCTTTGCCGGAACGCTGTAAAAAACGCCAAGACCGACGCGCAGGAGGCAGAAACCGGCAAGAACGCTTGTAAAGGCACCAACGGCAAAGAGCCTTGGCATGGGTGTAAATGGCAGGACGACCTCGCAGATCGCAGAGAGAGAGGCGATGGCGAAACCTGCGGCGCACCAGGCCGCCGCCCGGCCCGAGCGGCTCTTCACTGAGATGATCACAAAGGCAGCCACGAAGATCTGGGCGACGATGAAATTCACCGCCAGTAGTGAGATCGCACCGCCCATGAAGCAGAATCCAATATGCGCCCGTGACAACGACTAGCCCGTGAGCGCGCTTCGCGGACCAGGAGGCACATTAGTGATGGCGCACAAAGAAATCATTAAACGATGATGCGGCGCTTGAGCACGGGGGACTGGGACGTATTCGATGCAGAAGCGCGCGAACGCCAAGATCCAAAACACAAAGGGAGGAGAACGACGAATTGCTCGGCGTTGGCTTTATGGCCGCGGATGTGAAAGTGAGAAAGATCGGGGAGTAAGACCTCCTGCACCACCTCCTCGGCTTCCGAGCGGTTGTTCAAGATACGCAGGCAAACTCCAAACAGTTTCGCGCTGGTGCTGCGATAAAGCGCATCGAAAGCCTTGCGATCCTTCATCGCGGTTCGCACGATCAGCTCGGTGATATGCTGCGGCTTCATGTCTAGCTTCTAGCATGCCAATGCGCCACCACGGCAAGTGGCCTCGATCTGACGCGGTAAAGCGTGGTGGTGGGTTGTCGCCCCAGTGACTCCCATCTACCTGGCGCGAAGGACAATAGATGCGTCACTCGGACATTCCTCGGCGAAGCCCGGGACCGCTGGGCGACGGAGCGAGACTTGAGGTCGCGGCTATGCGCGAAGGAGACAGAGACACAGGACAGAGGCGGGAGCCTCCCCCGTGAGGGTAGCCCCCAAATTATTCCAAAGCTGCAGCTCCCGCCGTCCTGTCATTTAGCAACTGCGAAATTGCAACGATTAATTGTGACATGACGAAAGGTTTTTCAATCATGATGCTCTTAGGAACGCCTTGAGGCGCCCAATCGGGAGCACTGTCCCCGCTGATGTAGACCACCGCCATCTCCGGGTCGACCTCCCTTGCAATGCGGGCGACATCCCAACCGCTCGGGGATTCAGCGAAGCGGATGTCCATCACTATTCCAGCGATGGAGGGTTCTGCGGCTTTCAAATGCTCGATTGCCTTCTTGCCGTTCGTCACCGCCAGAACCACGAACCCGGCCTCTTTAAGGGCGTCTTCGAAGTCCAACAGCAGGAGAGTCTCGTCCTCCGCGAGCAATATGGTGACCGATTCCAATGCATGTCCCCCGAGATATGGTTCCCGTGAACGCGCAGTTCGGCAAACGGTTCCCTCAAATGTGACTGGATTGGGCGCTTGCTCAGGTTTCCTGGTCAGACCAGACCGAAGTTCGCGCCGCAGCATCATGGAAGTGCAACAGGATACATCTCCGCCTTCCCTCTCCGTGTACCCTGGCGTCGGGCCGTTTCTCGCAAACACGCACGGCTGTCCGGCCGGACCGAAACAGCCGAAGAGACGCACCTTTGCGGGTCTCCCATTGGCGCCGATATGGTCGAATTCGTATCTCGGGAAAACGGCCCCACCCTGCGTGAGCGAGTGAGTCTCCGCAGCCACTGACTGCATCTCTCGCCTGAGTTTTGCTCTGGGCTGTGGTTGTTTGACGAGGATTTCCCGAGAGTGGTCGTCCTGGTCGCATTACCGGGACGCGGGAGTTTGTATCCCGCGTACACCCTTATCCCGGCCTACATGGTCATAGAGGAAAGGTTCGCATTCAGTGCGTGTGGCATGGCGCCCAGACGTGGTCGGTTGAGTTGACGACGACTAGGAAAGGGCCGACACCACCGGTGGCGCTCCCAGCCATTCGCCCATCGCAGTAGTGGAGAGTCGGTCCCGTAACAGTTTCGTTTCGATGTTCGGAAAGGTAAAGTGACGGCATGAAGGTTTGTGCGCTCGATCATAAAGTGCTCTGCGTCAACGACGTCCGCGCCACTCGCCGCTTCTATGAACGTGTACTGAACATGGAATCGCGGGAGGAACGGCCAGGCAAGTGGTCACTGCATTTCGGGGCCCAAAAGATCAGTCTTCAGGACGCTGTTGCATTCCCGAGCATTGCCCACTGCAGCTCTATTTGTGTCAGCCATGTTCGGCACTCGGCATGCCAACTGGGCGGGGCACTGCTTGGGTTTGTGCTGGTTCGTTGTATTAAGCGGAATACAGCAACTCCTTGGAGTAAGACTTCAGTCCTATTCCAAGCACGCTGTACTGTTATTTCACTGGCATGTCCAAGAGAGTATCGACGATAATTATCCTGTTGCTGGTTCTCGTCATGCTCCTGATGGCGATCTACGGCATTGTTGGGATTGAACGGATAATCAGCCTAGCAGCAAGAAAAGCAGCGCTCCGACAGATGCGATTAGGAGCGCTGCAGTTGTCCGACATGTGCGATTGTTTGTCCGCTAGTCGAAATTCAGAGGGAGAAAACAACCTTCCTCAAATGGGAACGCCTCTCAAACACCGTGTTGGCTGCAATGTTCCGGGACAATGCCCTTTTTCACACCGGCTCCGGTAATGGCTGCTGGGGAAGGGGACTGTCGTCTCCACCGCCATCATCCTCATCCGGGGGAGCGGGAAAAACGTTGGGGTTAAGCGGCCAGGGCAAACTTGGCTTGTTTGAGGCGGCCGTCTGCGACTGCGGCTCTGACCTGAAGGACCCGGTGAGCGCCGACGGGCGACCAGCGCATTTGACGTTTCTTATTCATGCGGGCGTTGACGAGACTGTTGGCGGCACTCTCGGCGGGGGCACTGGAAATCGGCTGACCTGCCCCATATCGGTGGCAGTAGTCGACAATCGACGCCTTGTTCTGGATCAGATAGGTCTGAAGATTACCAATCAATTCGCACAAGCGGTTGAACTTTTTGTTGGCGTCTCTAAGCCTAGCGTGCTGCCTTATCTGGTAGAGCATATCTTTCACCGCTCTCGTTGCCTCCCTGACATAGCCGTTCCAAAGGAGATGCCGAAGCCTCGGCACATGAACCGCTACGTCCCGCAGGTAGATGTTCAGGTCGCCGACATGCCTAATTCCTTCCCATGCCTGTTCGATGTGCCGGAGCCGCATCGAAAGATGGAACCAGTCGAGGATGTAAGTGATGGGCTGTCGCGTTGCGGTGAGCACGAGGCTTTGCAAGCCGACGTCTCCATCGCTGAAGACGGTGGCTTCGCGGCCAGGCAGCCATCCTTGCGCCCGCATCGCCGCACGGAGCACGTCGTGTTTGCCAGTGGCGACATTCGGCGCGGCCGCGAACCGACGAGGCGGCCGACCCTTTGAAACGACGCGTCCCATGGCGATCTCGAAATGGCGGCTCTGATATCCGGGAACTGCGCGGATATAGGCTCCATCTATGAAGACGGAAATTGCGGATTCGCCAACTCGGCTGATGCGATAGAGACTCGCAGCGTCCCACTTCTCGATCTGATCGGCGACCTTGGCCAGCCGGTTCACGACGGTCCGATGATTGTGTGGTCGCGCGGCCGGAACGAAGAGATCGAGCACACGGGCGGTTTCTCGAAATGACAGCCGGGAGCCGAGTTCAGCCTGAACGCGCTCCAATTCCGGCGTTGCTCTGCCCTTCAGCAGCATCTCGATGCTTCCGGCATTCAATCTTGCCGTCTTCCCGCACACGCAATAGCGGAACCGGGGCACGCGCAGGCGACAAATGCCGAACAGAGAATGAACCGTCCGAGTTCGATTCATGAACCCGCCGAAGGCGGTCGCAGGCGTTACATTTCCGATCCTGCTTGCTGGCTTGATCCGCCTGAAACTGCGTGAGCTCTTCCTGCAAACGACGGTGTATCGCTTTGCCTTCCTCCAGAGAGAGGCCGAAATCATCAAGCCGCGCTCCCTCCACGATGCGCTCGACGCCAGCGATTTCCCGACGTTGTGGAATGCCATCGGCCCCGACAAACTCGGCCCAGATCTTCATCCTCATTTGCGTTGCCAATGAACACCCCTTTCGAAAAGGGTTCTCGTTACGCCAATATTCTTACCCCCACGTTTTTCCCGCCCTCCTGGTTGAAATTGCTGCGACCAGCTTCTGGGAATTAAGTGCAAAACCACATCGCTTCGTTAGGGGGGGCAGTTTTTCATTTCGCCCGACAGGCTTCAGGTTACAAGCGGATTACGGGGGGCAGTATCAGCCTGTGGGCTGATCGCAATCGTCGGGTCGGCGCGGTTATTTGCGCGTCATTCGGCCGAAGCGTGCCCAGCTGCTTTTGCATCGCTCGTCGACCACCTCCGCCGAAGACGCTAGACCCGCGCGCAGCGAGTGGCCAAAGACGGCAATCGCGATTCGCTCGACTAACTGCGCCACCTCCTGGTCATTGAGATGATCCGGTCCGACGTCCCTGACTTTGCGCCCGCCCTGCCGGATCATCTCGTCAGATTGACAAATGTGCTACTGAGCAGCAAATTAGACTCAAAGGAGTTAAACCGATGAGTGTCAAATCGTCGATTTCGCTGACCGACCAGCAGGATGCGTTTGCCCGTTCGCTGGTGGAGAGCGGCCGGTATTCCAGCATGAGTTCGGTTCTTCAGCAGGGCCTAGAACTGCTTCGGCAGAAGACGGAAACTGAGACCGTCGAAACGGCAGCGCTTCGCGAATTGGTCCAGCGGCGATTGAACGGATCGATGATTTCTGCGGCGGAAATGGAAAGCCGCGTCGCGGCAATGATTGAGCGGAAGAGACGGGTTGTTCGTGTGGACTCTTGAATATTCTGAGGATGCCGAACGCGATTTCGAGTTGATCTTCGATCATCTGTTTGACGCCTATGTCGATCTCGGGGACTCGCCTGACGAGGCTGTGGAGCGTACCGCGCAACGGATCCGCAAATTGCGTGTCGGGATCGATCGTCTAGTCGATACGCCCCATATCGGGACTCTGCGGCCCGATATTTATCCCGGAATACGGTTTCTTCGGCGGGACAAGGCGGCTATTTGGTTTGTACCGGTAGAACATAGCCGCACAATCAATGTCGCGGCAATTTTCTACGGCGCGCAAGACCACATCAGAAATATGCTCGCGCGTATGCTGGCGGGATAACGTCGTTACAGCCCCGAGGCCGTCGCAGATTGACTCTAAATCGGCCGCATCGGCGCTGACATTTGCGGGTCATTTCGGCGCTCGCATGGCCGAACTGCTTTTGTACATTTCTCTCCGCCGCTGGTATTGATCATAAATTACGCCAGCTTGCTGCAAGCTGTTGCTGTTGCCGGTGACCGCGTTCGTGCTGCCGCTCATCAGCTCGTATCTTTCACCTTGCCGGTCTCGCCAGACTTCAGGCCGGAAGGGTCGGAAGGGATGCCGCATTGCAATTCCGAGCCCAGAAGGCGAGGGCCGTCGAATTCCGCATCGGCCTCCGGAGGGCGTCCAACAAGGAGCATCCGACCGCCGGGCGTAATGAAAACATCGATATCGCCCGGTGGCTGGCGCAGAAGGCGGTTCTCGTTCCCGCTTTTCTCGCGGCGCTGCGCTTCAGCCGACAACAATGTTGCCCAAATCGCGCGTCCGGCAGGTTCTGCTGACGCCGTAGGGTTTTCGACGATCATTAATCGCCTCACTGTCGATGGATCCTTAGGTCGGATGCAATCGCTGCCCGTCGACACCCGGGGCGGCAGACGCGTCGCCGCGACAACCGCACCCGCCAGTGCAACCGCAAGCACTGCGCCGATCCAGGCTCGGTAGAAGCCAAAGCCAAGAATGATCCCTGCTAAGACGGTGAAACAATATCCGTCATAGCACCGACCGGCTGTCCGGTTCCGAGGCGTCATCGCAACGGCATCGCTCCTTGGCTCCTCGCTGCTGACGATATGTGTCGGGTTCCTCGGAGCCCGGTATGATCATCGCCAAATCTTGCTGGCCGGTGCGAGTCTCGTCATCGCGACCGGCGTGGCCTTTGCCGTTGTCCACGAATACGCGCTGCTCCTGGTCATCGCGTTTGTCGGGACGATCAACCCCTCGGCCGCCAGCGTCAGCGTTCGCGCGATTTGGCCTGTCGCTTTCAGAGGCGGGTGTTTTCTTCTTCTGGTCGGGCGTGCTGTCGGCGCAGTCGTTTCCTGTGGCCGCATGGCTGTCGCGACGCATCGGACTGATCAACACGATGGTGTTCACACACATCCCGTCCAGCATCGCTTTGATGCTAGCGGCGCTTGCGCCCACACTATCCCTCGCGCTTGGCTTTCTGCTGGTCCGGGCCGCACTGTCGCAGATGCACGTGCCGACGAGCTCGTCCTACGTGGTGGCCGTCGTGAACGAGGCGGAGCGAGCCGCCGCTGCAAGCTTCACCTCGGTTCCACGCAGCCTTGCCGCCTCGGTCAGTCCTGCACTGGCGGGCGCTCTCTTCGCCGCCTCTTTCCGGGCATGGCCGCTGCTCATCTGCGGCGCGTTGAAGATCGTCTACGATCTTCTGTTGCTGATGCAGTTCCGGCGGCTGAAACCGCCGGAGGAATGCTGACGCACTCTTCAACGGATGAAAATCTCCCGCACCGCGACGATCACCAGGATCAGTCCAGTGACGGCCTCGACAGCCTTCGAGATCTTGGTCAGCAGAGCCTGTCGGGTGGCGAGCAGTTTCTCCATCCGCCTCTGGAAGAAAACGGTCGCGAGCGCTACGCTCGAAAGGGTGATTGCCACCCCCGTCATCATGACGAGGGCGAACATGATCCCGGCTTCGGGCACGCCGCGCGACATGGCGAAGGTCATGACGAACAGCGTCAACGGGCAAGGGATCAGCCCGGCCATGAAGCCGACGGCGACACCTTCGCCTTCGCCGTGCACATGCGGCGGCCGGAAGAAGGAGCTCCACAGCATCCACGCCCCGATGAGGCCGAGCAGTCCCCGGCTCACGTCCTCGAGCAGCGGAGCCGACCCAGCCTTTCCAAGCATGATCGATACCAGCGGCAGCGAGAACATGGCTATGACCACGGCCATCGTCACGTGCGTGGCGGACAGTGCCAGCGAGACCATCAGCCCGCGCCGCCCGCCTCACTTGCCGGGAACCAGCGCTTATGGCGGAAGCGCTCGATGCCGCGGCCGATCAGCCAGTTCACGACGGAGCCAAGCACGTTGCCGACGCCTGCGACGGCGATGAGCAGCCATGGCGTGTATCCCGCAACCAGCAGGCCAGCCAGCGCTGCTTCCGACTGCATCGGCAGGATCGTGGCGGCCCGCAAGCGCCACCAGGAACAGCCCGGCATAGACGGCGAGTTCGCTCATCGCTCGGTGGGCCAATCGGGATGATGGCTGTCGATGACGAAGACATGGCTATGTCTGTGCCCATCGCCGACACGCTTGGCGTCGGCAAGATGCGGGTGGTCCTCGGCAAGGTCGTCGTGGACATGCTCGATTTCCTCGGGATCGTCCGCCGGCCAGAGCCGTGCGGCGACGAAGATGGCGGCGGCGGCGATCACCCCAAGCGTGGCGAAGGTCGCCGGCATACCGACGGTGGCTCCGAGCCATCCGGCGACAGGATAGGTGATCAGCCAGCAGGCGTGCGAGAGCGCGAACTGCGCGGCAAAAAGCGCGGGCCTGTCTTGCGGGTGAGCCGAACGGCGGAGCAGCCGGCCGGATGGCGTCTGCGTAAGCGAATAGCCGACGCCGACTGCCAGCCACAGCGGCAGCAGCAGAGCGAATCTCGGTACGAACACGCCGATGAACAGCCCTGCAACGAGAACGGCGGCCCCCGCCAGCATGGCAGTGCGGTCCGGCATGTTGTCGAGCATTCGCGGCAGCAGCAGGGCGGCAATCATTGAGCCGACGCCGAACGCCGCAAGCGCCACGGCGGTGTCGCGTTGAGCGAGGCCGAATTCTGCCTGGACGAGCACGACGGTGTTGACGATGACCATCGACCCTGCCGCCGAGACCGCGAGGTTGAGGACGAGCAGGCCGCGCAGGCGTGGCGTGGCGAGATAGATGCGCAGGCCACGTGTCGTCCGATCATAGATGCCGCGGCGTTCCGACGCCTTGGGGCTCGGCAGCACGACCGAGACAACCAAGGCCGCCGATGCGAGGAAGCCGACTACCGTTCCGGCGAACAGGCTGTGGAAGCTGACCACGGTCAGAAGCGCTGCCGCCAGCATCGGACTTGCGACGCTTTCGAGATCATAGGCAAGTCGCGAAAGCGACAAGGCGCGCGTATATTCCTTCTCATCCGGCAGCACGTCCGGAATGGTCGCCTGGAAGGTCGGCGTGAAGGCGGCGGACGCCGATTGCAACAGGAAAATCAGCACATAGACCTGCCAGACCTCGGTCACGAAGGGCAGGAACAGCGCAACGGCTGCCCGCACGAGATCGAGGCAAACGAGCATCGCACGGCGGGGAAGTTGTTCGGCACAGGCGGCGACGACGGGGGCGACGCCGACATAGGCAATCATCTTAATGGCAAGTGCAGTGCCGAGCACCGCGCCGGCCTCTGCTCCTGCCAGGTCATAGGCGAGAAGTCCGAGCGCGACGGTGGCGAGACCCGTGCCGACGAGCGCGATCACCTGTGCCAGGAACAGGTGGCGGTAGGTGCGGTTGGCAAGGACCTGCAGCATGTCGGGAGCGCCTCAGAGATATTTGGTGATCGACTTGAACTCATCGATCGATTGGCGTCGGTCGCGGGGAAGAGCGCCGACGGTTTCCTCGAGGCAGTGATCGAGGTGGTCCTGTATCAGTGTCCGTTTCGCTTGAGCGATCGCCTTTTCGACAGCATGGAGCTGCTGGGCAATGTCAAGGCACGGCCTCCCCGACTCGATCATCGCAATGACGCTTTTCAGATGTCCTTCGGCCCGCCTCAGCCGCTTCACGATCTCTGGATGGGTTTCGTGTTTGTCCTCTGTCATGCTGCATCTCCTATCCTCCTGGAGGGGATAACTCAACCGAAGAATCTTGCAGACTCCACGATAGCCGGGTGAGGGAGGAATACGAAAAAATCTGGAACAAGCTGGGAACTCGTCGCATCGCGGCCGCGAGGCTGAGCAAATGAAGCAGTTCGATTTGTTTGTCGCGGACGAGGCAGGACCTGCTAAGGCGGGTGTTCGTCGGTGAAGAAGCGCCACCCTCGGAGTGGCTTGAGCGAGGGACGATATTGTGTGGCGCTCCGGGAGTCTGACCGCTATCGCATTCCGAGAAGGCTCGAGCCTCGTACGTCGCGGCGGTCGCACGCCCGGGCTTTCCCCCGAGGGGCGTGATCCTCAATACCGAGACGACCGGCCTCAACCATCGCAAGGACGAGATATCGAGATCGGCGCGGTGGCATTCACGTTCGATCCGACCGGCACCATCGGCGATGTCATCGGGTTTATGGTGGCTTGCAGCAACCGAGCGCTCCAATTCCTTCCGAGATCACGCGCCTGACCGGCATCACAGAGGAAATTGGGGCGGGCCAGATGATCGACCTCTATCAGCTGCGCACCATCATTGAACCTGCCGATCTATACTGGCCGAAGACTACGCCACCGTCTTTCCTGCCGGCGGGCGAAGGGACATGGCAGCCCCCCGGCGTGAAACGGGTTTCGTAGAGACATGCGATCGGCGAAGCGAATGAGGATGTCGGAAGAGAAGCGTGCGGGTTGATGACGCCTATTTTGCAGGTTTCGCCCCCGCTAGCGCGTCTCAGCCGCTGAAGAGAGGATACCGGTCTCCGGTTGCTGAAGAGTGCCGCGTTCGGCAATGTCACCGTTGTCGAAGAGCTGTTCCTCGGCCTGAAAGCGGCGTTGGTCGCCGTTGTCGTTCGTGCCGTGTCGGATAGGCGGCAGGGCGCGCTCACGAGGCGACTGATAGTCGGCATCGCTGCAGCGGCTTTCATCGCCATCTTCTTCTTCCGCGTCTCCTTTCCGCTGATCATGTTGGCCGGCGGGATATTCGGCTATATTGGCGGGCGCTTCGGTTCGCCGTTGTTTAGAGTTGGCTGCGGTCACAAGCGGGAACCCGGTCCGATTCTCAGAGACGAACGTCGTCTCTGAAAATGCCGAGACGAGCGTCTCGCCGGGCTTCAGCCAGCCGTTACTCTTGCGGGTAATCCAGTTTAATTAGCAGAAACTTATTAAGGACTTATTCTTGAGACATAGCATTCACCCTCAGGGCTAGCTTGGCTTCCGGGTGCATTCCCACCCCGCCCCGTCAAACTCCCCCCGTTCTAAACACGCAGCAGCCGTGCCGCTGCGTGAATATGGCATGCTCAGCAGCGGTCTCTGCAGCGTCCGTCATCGTGGCCGCTCATGCCGTATTTCATCACTACCGAGCAGATCCACCATCGGGCGCAAGGGAGGTTGCAAATGAAGAGCAAGCACGAGGTGGACGCGAGCACTATTAGCGGCTGGGAGGCGCGAGGAGGAGAGCCGGACAGCTCTGGGCAGTCTCACCAGTATGGACGCCGCTTTGAGGGAGATGGGACCTATACGATCTATCACGTCTTCTCGGGGAACGTCGCAACGATCGGCGCCTGGAAAATGAATGGGCTCAGCCCCAAAAATGCAGCAAGAGCATTGCGGGTCTTAAATAACCCGCTTGGAGGCGTGAAAAAGTGATGAGATCTTACGTTGGAAGCTTCGGTTATCGGATTCAGGGCAATCGATTTTTGCGATCAGGTCAACGCCCGCGCTTTGCATTGCGATCGTTGTCCTAATCACCCTTAGAGGGGTTCTTTGGTAACGGCAGCAAGGGGAGCCCGCCGAGCGGCTCCCCTCTAAAAATCAATCACATCCTTGAGTGTCTTTAATAGATAAACTTCTGATGGTGCACCGGGTATAGCCCCCTAGACCACTCTGGTCCAATCACTTTAGTAATTCATTATATGCGAAGTCCCGGCTGCCGTGATTGGCTCCGGTGCGGGCCCTGCGGCGGAGAGAACGGCCATGTTGATCAGCGGGAGAAGATCGCGCTCCTCATTGACGGCGCCAATCTGCTCGCCGCCTCGAAGGCGCTCGGCTTCGACATCGATTATCGCAAGCTGCTCCAGGCTTTTCGGAAGCGCGCCTATCTGCTCCGGGCCAATTATTATGCCGCGGTGGTGGAGGACGAGGAAACGACCACGATCCGCCCGTTGATCGACTGGCTCGACTACAACGGATACCAGGTGGTGACCAAACCCGCCAGAGAATTCACCGACACGCTCGACCGACGCAAAATCAAGGGCAACATGGACGTTGAACTTGCGATCGACGCCATCGAACTGGCGGAAACCGCCGATCATCTCGTGATCTTCTCAGGCGATGGCAACTTCACGAGCCTTGTCGCGGCATTGCAACGCAAGGGGCGCAAGGTCTCCGTAGTCTCAACCATGGCGACGCGGCCGCCAGAGACTTCAGACGCACTGCGCCGCGAAGCCGATCACTTTATCGATCTGGTCATGCTCCGGAGCGAAATAAGTCGGGAGCCTGCAGAAAGCGCCTCAAACGGCAGCGACGACGGACACGCAGTCACGACACTTGAGGGGTGAGGCTGCGACAGGGCTCCATCGAGAAAGCCATCTCGATTGATGGTGATGGCTCCTGCTCCCGGCGTCGCATTGCGCCATAGTTCACGCCGCCCACCCGGCGATTCGGGAAACCAGCCACAGCAGCGCAGCAGTCCCGATCATGTAGGCGCTGAACTGACGGGCTAGTGCGGGTTGCATCGTGCCCAGTGCGCCCGCGGCCCTTAGCACGCCCAGCGCCGCGGCGACGAAGATCAACTGTCCTGCCTCGACGCCCAGGTTGAATGTCAGCAGGCTCAGCGGCACGTCGGATTGCGGCAGGCCGATTTCCTTCAGGGCACCGGCAAACCCGAAACCATGCAGCAGCCCGAACGCGAAGGCCACTACCCAGGGGTGGCTTTCCGAGAGCCTGCTCTTGCCCGGCTTCATCTTGATCAGTTCGCTGGCAATAAACGCAATGCTGAGCGCAATCGTTGCTTCGACCGGCTTCTGGGGCAGGCTGAAATATCCAAGCGACGCTCCAGCCAGCGTGATGCTGTGGGCAATCGTAAAGGTCGTGATCGTCTTGACGAGCATCCAGCGATCTCGAATGAGCAGAATGAGTGCAAGAACGAAGAGCAGATGATCGAGGCCGGAGAGTATGTGATCGACACCCAGCAGGAAGTAGGTCCGGGCGACCTCAAGGCCGGTCTGTGCACCCGCGGCGACGAATGAGGGCGCCTCCGGCATGAGGCGCACTACCTCCGTGTCGCGGTTCTCGTATTCGATGCGGACGAGCGCTTCGGTCATGGTCGATCTGAGGCCGTTGATGGCGATCTCGCCGCCCTTCAATCCGCCTGCGCAGGCGACGGTCCATCGCTCCAGATAAGCTCCGCCCTCGATCGACCTCGCCGGTTCGGCTTTTGCCATGCACGGCTTCGGCAGACTTGCATAAAGCCCGAGACGCATCTCGCCCTGCGCCGGCACTTTCCAGACGACGGTGAACTCGTCCGGACCAGTTTCCCGCATGTCGAGATAGGCTGGTCGAATCTCATGGGCGACCCCCGGCACGGCCGGAAACATCAGGAGGAACAAGACCGGCAGGGTACCAAGCCGTGTCACGGGTTGCCTTCCGCGTTGGTCAGGCTCTCGATATTGACCACATAGCCCTTGAGAAGTTCCGCAAAGCGTTGGTTTTCGAGTTCCTTGCGTTTGGCATTGGTCCACTCGCGCGTCACGGCGTCGCGCACCTCGCTGAGGGCTGGCAGTCGGCCGGGCTTGCGTTCCGACACCCGGACCAGGTGAGGTCCGAAACCCGAGGCGATAGGACCCGTCCATTGGCCCGGGGCTATCTTGTCGATTGCTTCCGCGAAATCGGCGCCGAAGGTCTGTCCGATCAAGCTCTTGCTCGTGAGCGCCAGCTCCGGTGGCAGCATCGAGGCGTCGCCAAGCGAAGCGGGATCGGTCGCAGGTTGGCTCAGCAAGAGGTCTAGGATGGTGGCGGCGTTTTGTTCGATCGCTTCGCCATGCCGCTGAGGGTTCAGAAAAATCTGCTGGAAGGCCAGCATCGGATCGATCTCGAATGTCGCTGGATTGGCCTTCAGGTAGGCGCCGAGCTCCGCATCGGTCGCTGTCAGCGCTTCGGCGTCCGCGGCGTTCAGGAATTCCATCTTCTGGCGCAGACGGCGACGAACGACCGCGTCGCCCTCATCGAGTCCAAGCACCAGCGCTTGGCGAACGAGGATTTCTTCCTTCACATAGTCGTCGATCAGGCCCTTGAGTTCATCGGCGGTCGGCGGACGCTGCCAGGTCTTGGCGAACAGGGTCGCCATCTGCTCGATCTTCGGCGCGACGACGACGATGCTGTCCGGCTTGCTGTCAGCATTGGCGCCGAAGAGCCCGTAGCCCGCGAAGATCAGCAGCGCGAGAGCCAAGAAGTGGACCAGCGGCTCTCTCAGCACATGTTTGAACAATATCGTGCTCATTCGTTCGCCGGATGACGGACCAAATGATGCGGCGGTCGGTTCGGCCGCCGGCATCGCGACATCCACTTCCCTTTGAGTCACGGCGTATACCAGATCGGCGAGGTATAGGCGCGTTCGGTGACGGTCATCCGTGTGCCCTCCAGCGGCTTTGTCCCGAACCGTTTGGCGTCATAGGCGGTCCACCGAGGCGTCGGTATCTCGATGACGCGTCCGTAGTAGAAGGCCTTCTGTTTCGGATCGAAGCTCGGATCCTTCCAGACCGCGATCAGTTCCGGCGCACCGATGGTGTTGGTCCAGGTCGCGTTCTCGAGGTCGACGGTGCTGCCGACCGATGCCACCCTGCCATCGGCGCCCGGCTTACGGTCCCCGCCCCAGGCGACGTCGTACACCTGCTCATGCGTCTCGCCCTTGTCGTCGAGCCAGCCCTTGACGATCTGGTAGCGGTCCAGATTGGCCCCGATTGGGTCTCGCAGCGCCGCCACCAGGAACGACGGTGCCTTGCCTTCCGGCGCTGCCGTCAGGTCGCCGCCCATGGGAACGCCCTTGCCGTAGCCGATCGCGCCGGGGTTGCGGGTCTCGGTATCGGTAGGCTCGAAATCCCAGCCGCCGAAGAAGCGCACGGCCATGCGCGGCCCGGTGGTTGCATAGGTCTCCTTGCGCTGCATGGCGTCCCAGATCGATTCCCGCGTATTCTCCGTGGCCCACACAGCGGCGTAGCCCGACGCGCCGACCTCCCAGTCCATCACCGTGATGCCGGTTTTGGCGTCCTTGACGAACGTTGCCGTCAGGCGCTCCGGGCTTGGCTCCTGCGGCGTGGTCTTTCCGAAGAAGTTTTCCTCTTCCATGGCCGCAAGGCCGGTATGCGCGTCGGAGCTGCCGACCAGCCCGAACTTGTAGGGATTTGTGCCGAGTTCGGCTTCGAGCTTGAGGCCGTTCTTCAACGCGGACCGTGTATATTCGAACTCGAGCATATCAGGCGTCTTCGGCACACTGGCATCGAGATTACCGAAATCCCAGGTCTCGAAATCCGCGAATTCGTCATTGGGCGACAGAACCGGGTGCGCCTCGCCGTCGCCCTTCGTCTGGGTTGTCTCGTAGAGGCGTTCCCACCTGGAGCGCTGCTCGACATATTCCTTGTCGACCGGCTTGCCGGTGAAGGATTCGATCAGCGGGAACATGCGGCCGTTGGACAGATTGCCGTTGTGCGCAATCGCCAGCACGCTGCCGCCGGTCTTGTCCTCATAGGCCTGCATCCACTTCCATAGGTCGCGCGGATTGTCGCTGCCCAAGGGCTTAAGCGTCGTATAGGGCACGACCTGGTCGGCCTTGTCGGCATTGTCACGGAAGACGACATTGCGATGTAGATTGTTGCCTGCCGTGTTCGAGGTCCACTCATAGCCGATGAAGGCGGTGAAGCGGCCCGGCTCGTTGTATTCCTCGGCGGCCTTTATCGTGTCCTGCCACGCGTTCTTGTAGGGACGTGTCTCCGGCCCGTAGATCATGCTCTTGGGCAGTGTCCCCTTGCCGAAGCTGAAGATGATCTCGAGCGCGGCCTTGCCGCCTTGTCCCGCCTTGATCTCCTCGTACCAGGTCTTGGCCTGCGGATCGGAAATGACTTCCGGCTTGCCGGCGAAGAGGTCGGGGAACATGCCCATGTTGTCCGAGTGGTCGGCCACCACGAGGAAGTCGAGCGGCCGTGACAACTTGGCAGGCTGGCCGCTCGACGCCGTGATCTCCTCGCCGCGAGCAAAGCGATATGCATCGCGAGGCGTCAACCTTGCACCGAAAGCCCCGGCATCGAATGAAGCCCCGGTATGCAAATGCGTGTCGCCGAACAGCGGCCGGGTCGGAAAATTGCGCCCCGTATAGGGCGAATAGACCGGTTTGCTGGAAAATGCCTTTTCGGCCTTTGCACCGTCCAGAGTGCCGATATCGGTGGTCTCCTGAGCCTCAGCCGCCAAGGCAGAGCCCAGGCTGATGAACCCGGCAAAAACCAACGTCACAGATGTGCTTTTCATTGTCCCCCCCCTTTTCCCGACCCAGTCATGGTAACAGTATCCGAGCAGCATATTTTGATTTGCATCGATGACGGGAACTCGGCCCCCAGCCCTCGGTCATTTTAAACAGTTGTAATAGATGCAAACCATAGCACGTCCATTGATCTTGTTTTGGCCTTTTGCTTGCAGATTGTCAGGAGGCTCGAACCAGCTGGTATCTAAATTCTGCAAACTCGTTGCATACAGCGACCGCTAGCTCAAACGGCAAAAAGGCCGAGGCTCTCCGACGAGCAGTGGCGAGACATCGGCCGCGACAGCACTGTTGCCGATCACCGCCGCCAGCACTGCCGCCAGTCCGGGTTTGCGGTATCTGGGCATCTCGATTTACCCATTAGTTTTGCGGCGCGCACGCCGGATCGCGTTCAGCCGACGGTCTCGAAGCGCAGTCTTTCACCGCGATCTCCTGTTTGCCACCCGATCGTCCCATCGCCGCGCCGACGTGGTTGGCATAGTTGTCTCGGGTATGTGGATCGATGACGGCGACTGGAGCCGCGAGGATCAGGCCGGCGGCGCTGCCGGCCGCAGCGGCTGCTCCCGTCGTTCCTGCAATGAGATGGTCCCCGAGGCCCATCCGGCTGTCGGTCAGAGGCTGACCTTCGGAGATGCGTGCGCCAATGAGGCGGACGACTTCCGGGGATTCGGCGAACTTGCCATGATGCATGCCGTCGCCTGCCTTGACCTTGGTCAGATCGATGACGGTGATCTCGTTGTCCGCCAGTTCCTGCTTGTAGGGATCGACCTCGGGGTCGATCGAACCGAGCCGGGGAATGTCGCCCCAGACCCTGCGCGAGAAGGCAAGAGCCCGGTCGTCGCGCGATACGAACAGGGTGAACCGGGGGTGCTGGCTGCCCATGTCCTCGATCTGCGAGCGGAAGACGTCGACATCGACATCAGGAGCCGCAAGCATCACGTTCTTGAATTTGGGCGGCAACCCGTCATTGCGGATCGCCATCTGGCGGAGAGCCTCGAGCGTGAGCCAGTTCCCCATCGAATGCGCGAGGATCGACACCTCCTTCACCTCGCGATCCGCGGCCAGGTACTGGAAGAGCGATTCCAGCGCATTGCGGGTGTAGTTGGTGCTTTCGCGGTCGTAGCCATAGGCTAGCAGGCTGCCCCGCGACGGCCATGTGACCAGCACAGGCGCACTCTTGATTCCCGAGTCATGGACGATCTGCGCGAAGCGGTAGACCGAGTCCTCGAAGCGGTTGTTGAAGCCGTGGATGAACACGAGCACGCTGCGGTCGGGACTTTTCCTGACCGTGGCATTGAGCCAGGTCTTGGCTCCATCCTTGGTCAGTTCATCCGCCTTCAACGTCGCGAAATCGGTGGCTGGATTGGACGGCAGTTTTTTTGGCCAGGCAACCTCGCCGACCTTGCGGACAGGCGGGATCGAAACCGTGATATTCGCGAAGGCCGGGGCGCGCGCCCGTTCGCCCGTGAACATCTCTCCGGCCACCTCCGAACGGCCGCGGGTGGTGGTGATCAGCATGTCGACGCGGCTCGTTGTGGGCGTGCTGTCGGCGACAGGCGTCAGCACGCCTTTCGGATGCCCGCCGCATCCGGAAAGCACGACGAATGCCAGGCAGAGGGCCGCCCGCTGAAGACGATCGGAAGGAAATGATGAGGCATGCGCGAACTGAACCGCCTTGGCGTGACAGGCGTGATCGACGCGGGTGGCGGCTTCCAGAACTATCCTGACGACTACGAGGTCATTCAAAAGCTGTCCGACGAGAACCAGATGACGGTGCGGCTGGCCTACAACCTCTTTACCCAGAAGCCCAAGGAAGAGAAGCAGGACTTCCTGAACTGGACGCAGTCGGTCAAATACAAACAGGGTAACGACTACTTCCGCCACAACGGTGCCGGCGAGATGCTTGTCTTCTCGGCCGCCGACTTCGAGGATTTCCGCCAGCCCCGTCCGGAAATGGCTCCTGAAATGGAAGGCGAGCTGGAAGAGGTCGTCCGCATCCTGGCTGAAAACCGTTGGCCATGGCGCCTGCATGCCACCTATGACGAGACGATCTCCCGCGCCCTCGACGTGTTCGAGAAGGTCAACAAGGATATCCCGCTCGAAGGACTGAACTGGTTCTTCGACCATGCCGAAACCATCTCGGACCGCTCGATCGACCGTATCGCCGCACTTGGCGGCGGTATCGCTACCCAGCATCGCATGGCCTATCAGGGCGAATACTTCGTCGAGCGCTACGGTCACGGCGTGGCCGAGGCGACGCCGCCGATCCGCCGCATGCTCGACAAGGGAGTAAACGTCTCGGCCGGCACCGATGCCACCCGCGTCGCCTCCTACAATCCGTGGGTCTCGCTGTCGTGGATGGTAACTGGCAAGACGGTCGGCGGCATGCAGCTCTACCCTCGGGCAAACTGCCTCGACCGCGAGACGGCGCTGCGAATGTGGACCGAAAAGGTCACATGGTTCTCCAACGAAGAAGGCAAGAAGGGCCGCATCGAAAAAGGGCAGTTCGCCGACCTCGTGGTGCCGGACAAGGACTTCTTCTCCTGCGCCGAGGACGAGATCTCCTTCATCGTCTCGGAGCTGACCATGGTCGGCGGCAAGATTGTCTATGGCGCAGGCGACTTCAAGACGCTCGACGAGAACGAGATCCCGCCCGCGATGCCCGACTGGTCTCCGGTGCGCAAGTTCGGCGGTTACGCGGCCTGGGGCGAACCGGAAAGAGCGGGTGCCCGTTCGCTCCGCCGCACCGCGATCTCCACATGCGGATGTGCAAGTGATTGCGGCGTGCACGGCCACGACCATGCCGGGGCCTGGACATCCAAGCTCCCGATAGCCGACCTCAAAGGCTTCTTCGGCGCTCTCGGCTGCTCCTGCTGGGCGGTCTGACGAACATTCAGCTCGGGTGGCCCACCGACACCCGAGCGTCACTCCATAATTGCTGATTTTGCAATTAAATCGAAACTATTGCTGCAATTGTTGGCTACGCGGTAACCAGCCAATATCGCTCCATCGAACGCAGCCCTCGCGGCGAACATGCAGGAGCAGATATGACCTACCAATCTCAACTATCCAACCCAATCCGGAGCAATCTGGCACGCGTCATCGGCTCTCCGGTTACTCGGAGGGTGTCACTGTTGGCTCTTTGCGCAGCCTACATACAGGGTCCGCTCACCAAGATCTTCGACTTCAATGGTGCCCTGGCCGAGATGGACCACTTCGGTCTCCACCCAGCCGCTTTCTTTGCGGTCGCTGTCATCGTCTTCGAGCTGACGGCCTCTGCCATGGTGATCTCCGGCTTTCTGCGCTGGGCAGGTGCTCTGGCGTTGGCTGGCTTCACGCTTCTCGCAACCTTCATCGCCCTCCGCTTCTGGGAGATGGCACCGGGAATGGATCGCATGATGGCGACCAACGCCTTCTTCGAGCACCTCGGCCTCGCAGGCGCATTCGTCTTTGTTGCAGCATTCGACCTCACCAAGGGAGCAGGAAAATGAGCGCCGCAAAATTATCCGCGGGAACCTTTGCGCCCCTTGGCCAGCCAGTCTTCGCGGTTCTGTGGACCGCCACCGTCCTTGGCAACACCGGAAGCTTCATGCGCGACGTCGCTAGCTCCTGGCTGATGACGGATCTTTCGGCATCGCCAGCCGCGGTCGCCATGGTTCAGGCGGCTGGAACCCTGCCGATCTTTCTGCTTGCCATCCCAGCAGGCGTTCTCACCGACATCCTCGATCGGCGCAAATTCCTGATTGCCGGCCAACTCCTGCTGGCATCCGTCAGCATCTCCCTGATGGTCCTGTCGCAGACGGGCATGCTCTCGGTCAGCGCGCTGATCGGTCTGACCTTCCTCGGCGGGATCGGAGCAGCGCTTATGGGGCCGACCTGGCAGGCAATTGTTCCGGAACTGGTGAAGCGCGAGGACGTGAAGAGCGCAGTGGCGCTAAACTCGCTCGGCATCAACATTGCTCGTTCAATCGGGCCTGCTGCGGGCGGCCTGCTTCTCGCAGCCTTCGGAGCCGGGATCACCTATGGCGCAGACGTTGCCAGCTACATCGTGGTGATCGCAGCTCTCGTCTGGTGGCCACGCGCCAAGAACGCCAACGATGCTCTCCAGGAAAACTTCTTTGGCGCGTTCCGGGCCGGACTTCGCTACACCCGCTCGAGCACGCCACTGCACATCGTCCTCCTGCGCGCCGCGATCTTCTTCGCGTTCGCAAGCGCGGTTTGGGCACTTCTGCCGCTCGTTGCCCGGCAACTGCTCGGTGGTGATGCCAGCTTCTATGGCATCCTGCTCGGTGCGGTAGGTGCTGGTGCCATCGGCGGAGCCTTGGTGATGCCGAAGCTGCGTGAACGCTTGAGCTCCGACGGCCTGCTGCTCGGCGCCGCGCTTGTCACAGCAGCCGTCATGGGTGTCCTGTCGCTTGCGCCGCCAAAGATCGTCGCCATCATGGTCCTTCTGTTCCTCGGTGGTGCATGGATCACCGCCTTGACAACGCTCAATGGCACTGCGCAGTCTGTTCTGCCCAACTGGGTGCGCGGCCGTGGGCTCGCCGTCTACCTGACCGTCTTCAACGGTGCGATGACTGCCGGAAGCCTTGGATGGGGCGCGGTCGGCGAGGCTGTCGGCATCCAGTCCACCTTGATCATTGGAGGCATCGGCCTGCTCACCGCCGGGTTCATAATGCACCGCATGAAGCTTCCGGCCGGCGATGCCGACCTGGTGCCGTCGAACCATTGGCCCGAGCCGCTTGTTGCGGAACCGATCGCCCATGACCGTGGCCCGGTTCTAATCCTGATCGAGTACAAGGTCGAGAAGCAGCACCACACAGCCTTCCTGCACGCGATCGATCATCTTTCCAGGGAGCGCCGCCGCGATGGTGCCTACGGGTGGGGCATCACCGAGGATTCGGCCGACCCCGAGAAGATTGTCGAGTGGTTCATGGTTGAATCCTGGGCCGAGCATCTTCGCCAACACAAGCGGGTCTCCAACGCCGACGCCGACCTGCAGGGCAAGGTGCTTGCCTATCACGCCGGGACGGAAAAGCCGGTCGTCCGCCACTTCCTGACCATCAATCGTCTTGGCGCTGCGTAACGAAACAGGGAGGCGGACCAGTACGACTGTCTGATAATTGCAGAAACGGCAATTGATTCGAAATCATTACTGCAATTGTTGATCGGCGCGTTTCCAGACAACATGGATCCGTTAGAAGAACAAAGGGTCTGCGATACAAGCAACGATGATGCCGCTTTCCGCAGTTTCCGTAGCCCCGCTTTCGAAATGCCCGCCTCCCTTTCATTGTAGCCAACGCTGCATCCCCCGAAGCCAATTCAAAAGGAAACAAGCCATGAGCACTGTAATCACCAACGACGGCGTCGAAATCTTCTACAAGGACTGGGGGCGCAAGGACGCACAGCCGATCGTCTTCCATCACGGCTGGCCGCTGTCATCCGACGACTGGGATGCCCAGATGCTGTTCTTCCTTTCCAAAGGCTATCGTGTCGTCGCTCACGACCGTCGTGGCCACGGCCGTTCCGCCCAGGTCGCTGATGGTCATGATATGGACCACTACGCCGCCGACGCTTTTGCTGTCGCCGAACATCTCGACCTGAAGAACGCGGTTCATATTGGTCACTCAACGGGCGGCGGCGAAGTCGCTCGTTACGTTGCTAAGTACGGCCAGAAGGCCGGCCGCGTGGCCAAGGCCGTTCTCGTTTCCGCAGTCCCGCCGCTGATGCTCAAAACCGAAGCCAACCCGGAAGGCCTGCCAATGGAAGTCTTTGACGGTTTCCGCTCTGCGCTTGCCGCTAACCGCGCACAGTTCTTCCGCGACGTTCCTGCCGGCCCATTTTACGGCTTCAACCGCGAAGGCGCCCAGGTTCAGGAAGGCGTGATCCAGAACTGGTGGCGTCAGGGCATGATGGGTGGCGTAAAGGCGCATCATGACGGCATCAAGGCCTTCTCGGAAACCGACCAGACCGAAGACCTGAAGGCGATCACGGTTCCGACGCTCGTTCTGCACGGTGAAGACGACCAGATCGTCCCGATCGCAGACTCTGCGCTGAAGACCGCCAAGCTTCTGAAGAGCGGCACCCTCAAGACGTATCCCGGCTTCTCGCACGGCATGCTCACGGTCAATGCCGACGTGCTGAACGCCGATCTTCTAGGCTTCGTCCAGAGCTGACCCACTACAGACGACGGTTGCGGCTCTCTTGCATCCGCTGTCTGAGGGATCATCCACAATTTTAGCTGAGGTGACCATGACATAGCCACGTAAAGGCACGGCAAGCCTGATTGCCCGGGTACTCGAACCGATGGCGGTGCGGCTCGAGTTCCTCGGCATCATCAGTTGTCGCTGCCTCGGCGGCATATCTCAGGAAATCTTCAAACTCTCACCGGAGGACGCATACACCTGCTACAGAGCAAGCATATGGACAGGGCTTTGCCCTGATTGGGCCGCCGCTGATCGAGCGCTTTCTCGCCAGCAAGGCATTGATCCAGCCCGTCAACGCGCCGTCCGTCGTCCGTCACGCGTGTAACCTCCTTCTTCCCCGGGGAGCAACGCCATCCCTCGCGGCGGCGGCTTTCGCCGAATGGGTGAAAACTTCCTTTCCGAAGACGAGGTTGATGGCGGAAGGAGCCATCGAGACCTGAAGGGTGGATTCTGACTGCGATCGGGTTGTGCTTCTATTTCGAAGAGGTCTCGTGACAGCTTTGGCGTACGGCGGTCGTCAGCGAAGCGGGAAGCTGGACCGGGCTCAATCGAGCCATTCCCGGTCCTCGTCCCCTACTGCCGCAAGGGGTCGAAGGGAGCCGTTCTTCGCGAATCCCGTGCACGACTTGTTGCGAGGATGTTCATGTTCGGGAGAATCTAATCCAAGTGCAACATTGACGGGTGAAGAGTAGGGCACTACGCGCATTCGCGCAAATGCGCCATGAAGACCTCGGTGGGCGTTCGATAGCCCAAGCACTTGCGCGGGAGCGCATTCAAGCCAATTCATCGAACGGCCAGTCGCCGTAGGGCGAATTGCGGATTTACAATGAGCCGCAACGGGCACTATGCTGAGAGGCGTGCCTCGGCAAAGTGGTCGGCGGCTTCTTCCAACACCTCTTCTGCCCACTGGTTAAGGCTCTTTCCCGAAAGCTCAGCAGCAAGAGCCGCTCGGCGATGGACTTCGGGAGCGACACGAAACATCATCTTTCCTGAATAGGGCCTCTGAGGCTCTTTGCCTATTTTCCTGCAGGTCTCGAGGTAATCATCGACTGCCTCATGAAAGGCCTTCTTAAGCTCAACGACGCTGTCGCCGTGAAAGCCGATAACATCGGAAATACCTGCAATCTTGCCAAAAAACACTTCGTCCTCAGCATCGAATTCGATGCGAGCGTGATACCCGTTGTAAGTCATGGTGTTCATGGCGTTACTCCAATTTGCATCAGGAACTCGCGAGCATCGCGCACCTGATACCGCTTTGCTTCCTTGTCCGGATGGGGTCTGTGGAAGCTCGCAATGATGCCGTCTTTTTCGAACTTCACGCGAGAGCCGTTTCCTTCGATTACGTTCGCTCCAGCGGCCACAAGCAGGTTCTCTATAGCGGCCCATTCAATGGTTCCAGAAACCGGATCCTTGAATACGGCCGCAAGGGTCTTTCTCTGCTTGCTGTTCATGCTAGCAATATAAGGACGCTTGCTGTTTATGCAAGCATAAACTCAACAGCTCCGTGACTTCGATCGAACTGAGCACACCGAAAAGTCCTACTTGCGGCGGATCAAGGCCGGAGCGGGCGGTAAGATCTTTGGTGCCGTCCTCCGAGACGCGATGAGCTGGATGACCAAGGACGCTGCCTACGTTCTTAAGATCAAATAGTGGTTTTGGTGGAGATTGTAATAACGGGTCTGCAGTTCGAGTCCGTTCAAGGCGAGGCCTTCACACACACGCTGATCTCCACCGCCCGTCACGCCGCAATATGCGCGACGTTACTCCCGTTCGTCCTCAGCATCGCCTCACGGATCTGCTGCCGCAACCATGCGCAGCCAAGATCGCTGTCCGTCTGAAGCGGCCAAACCATTGCCACGGGTGGAAACGAAAGCTCCAGTGGCACCGGGCTCACCTCAAGTCCCAGCAGCGGTCCGTAACGAAGTGCAATGCGCGATGATACGGTGGCAATCACGGCAGATGAGCGTGCCGTGGCCAATATCGACATGAAATCGGGTGCTGCCGCTACCACCTCCAGTTCTGCGCCCGCGTGTTTCAGCGCATCCTTGACGCAGCCATGCAGGCTGTCTGTCTGTGAGATCACGGCGTGTTGTGCGGTCATATAAGCATCGAGGCCTACCGGATTCGAAACCTTCAGCAATTGTGGATTGAAACAGCACAAAACGCTGGACTGATACAGCGGCTCGCAATGGTGCCGTGAATCGGGCAGATAGCTGCACCCCACGGACAGATCGACGACGCCGGCCTCCAGCATCGCGTCAACCTCCTGGGCATCACCACCGCGGGCCAGAATACGGATGCCCGGCGCGATATCGCGCAGCCGAGCCGTCAGATCGGGAAGCAGTAGCAGTTCCACCTCGCTGGAAAGCCCCAGCCGGAACGTGCGCCGTTCGGTGGCCGGATCGAATGCGTCTGCCATCAACACGGCCGCCTGCGCCTGTCGCAGAGCCTGCCGCACCGGGCCGGACAAATTGAGCGCCCGTGCGGTGGGCTTCATCACCTGCCCTACACGGACGAAAAGCTCATCCTGAAACAGTGTGCGCAGCGTGGATATATTGTGGCTCATGGCAGGTTGTTGGATTTTCAAGCGCTGCGCAGCACGTGTCACGCTCATTTCTTCCATCATCGCATCGAAGGCAACGAGAAGATTGAGGTCGAAGGAACGAAGATTGAAATGATCGATGACTTGCATGACCGATATCGATTTGATTGCTGACCGAGACATCCTTAGCTGAAGAGCAGGAACTTGCAAGCCGTTCCGAACCATCTTTCAAGGAGCAAACCCATGCCATCCCGTCGTTCCATTCTCAAAGGCGTTTTGTCCGGCATCATCGCTGCACCCTTCGGCGCACCGTCGCCCGCCTTCGCCAAGGCACCTTATGCCGCTGTTCAGGCGCCCGGTTTCTACCGGCTGAAAATCGGCTCCGTAGAGGTCACGGCCCTGTCGGACGGCACGGTCGCCCTGCCGCTGGCTAAGCTGTATACCAATACCAGCCAACAATATGCCCAGAACGTGTTGAAGGATGCCTTTCTGCCGGAGCTCGTACCAACGTCCGTCAACGCCTTCCTGGTCAACAACGGCGATAGGCTGATACTGATCGATGCGGGCACCGGTGCCTATCTCGGGCCATCGCTCGGCAAACTCGTGGCCAACATCGAGGCTTCCGGTTACAAGGTGGATGACATCGATGATGTCATCCTCACCCATATTCACACCGATCATTCCGGCGGGTTGATGAGCAATGGCAAGCATACCTTTCCGAACGCCACATTGCGGGTCAATGAGCGGGAGGCCAAATTCTGGCTAAGCCCGAAGAACGCCAGGGCAGCGACCGGCATCGTCAAGCAGCATTTTCGCGAGGCGGACCAGTGCGTAACGCCTTACGTCAAAGCCGGAAAATTCGAAACCTTCGCGGATAACGCAGCGCCCGTTCCCGGCCTTGGTTCCATTCTTTATGCGGGACATACACCGGGTCACAGCGCCATCACGTTGGAAAGCGAAGGCCAGAAGATCGTATTCTGGGGCGACATCACGCATGGCGATATCCTGCAATTCGATGAACCCGGCATCGCAATCGAATTCGATATTGACCAGAAGGCCGCCGTTGATGCGCGCGACATTGCGTTCCGACAGGCGGTGGCAGGCAAATATCTGGTGGCAGGCGCACACATCGCCTTTCCGGGCATCGGACATGTCCGTAAAGACAGCACCAATTGCGACTGGCTACCGGTCAACTATTCGTAGTTCTGACGACCGGCTATCCTCCAGTGAAACGCGCGGATCAGGCAACCGCCGGGAGAAGCTGTAGTGATGGCTGCCGCGCCGAATCCGCTCAAGGCGAGGAATAAACAGCCGACACTACGGACGGGCGCTCAGCAGCTTGCCGACTGCCTCGGTTGGGTGGAAGGCGGTCGTTCCGTCTTGCTCATCGGGACGAGCAGGTAGCGCCAATAGCGGAAATCAACCCAACGTACCTGCGAACCGTTCTGGCCACCTCTGGCGTTGGAAGACCTCGCTGCCCTCAGCCAAATGCCAGCTGAGTGCCTCC
>NZ_NWVE01000005.1:0-421852 GCF_002885915.1 Sinorhizobium sp. M4_45 | reverse complement strand
GGCCCAGTCCCGACAATCAGCATCCGCCAATCTTGGAAACCCTAGAGCGAAGGACATCGTCGCCAGCAGCGCCGCCGCCCTCGTCAGTGATCGGGCTTATAGACCCCCACCCTCCGACACGTCAACAACGATTTTCAAAAAATCAGCAGAAAATCGTAAGTGACTGTTTTTAAAGGTGGTTTTCCATGACGCGCGAAAAGTGGTCCGACGCTTCTACCAATACGGGTCCGCTTTGCGGGCTTTCGGCGCTTCTGGGGATGCAAGCTATATGGTTAACGCAGTTCCGCCTTTCAAGGGCCGCGCTCGATGAGAATTCGTGGGTCTCGAAGCCCGTTGCCGCTTCCGCGAAAAGAGGCGACCCGAGCACGTCTCACCGAAACGTGACGGTCGAGGGCGGCCGCGTGCATTGACGCAGACCGCCCTTGTCTTACCCTCGGCGGCAACGGCATGGACCGGGGTAGAGGAGCGTCATGATCAGGCGAGCAGGGAAGATCATCGCCGCAGCGCTGCTGGCGCTCGGCCTCGCCGGCAAGGCGTCCGCCACGGACGCGGGAAACTGGGAAGCGGTCGTCGCGGAGGCCAGGGGCCAGACGGTCTATTTCAACGCCTGGGGCGGCTCCGAGAACGTCAATGCCTATATCAGATGGGCCGGCGACGAAATGACAGCGCGCTACGGCGTCACCGTCGTCCATGTAAAGCTCGACGACACCGCTAAGGCGACCGCGACCGTGCTCGCGGAAAAATCCGCAGGAAAGGACGAGGGCGGATCGGTCGATCTCGTATGGATCAACGGCGAGAACTTCGCCGCGATGAAACGCGAAGGGCTGCTTTACGCGCCCGGCTGGGCGACGAAACTGCCGAACTGGCGCTATGTCGACCACGAAAACACACCGACGGTGCTCACCGATTTCACCATCCCCACCGACGGACTGGAGAGTCCCTGGGGCGGTGCCAAGCTCGTGTTCTTCTACGACTCGGCGCGCATGAAGGCGAGCGAGCTGCCGGATTCCGCAGCGGATCTCCTGGAATGGGCCACGGCCAATCCCGGGCGCTTCTCCTACCCGCAGCCGCCGGACTTCACCGGCTCTTCCTTCCTGAAGCAGGTGCTGATCGAGCTCGTAGACGACAGGGCCAAGCTGCAGAAACCCGTCGACGAAAAGACGTTCGCGACCGATGCCGCGCCCTTGTTTGCCTATCTCGACAGGCTGACGCCGCTGCTATGGCGAAAAGGCAAGGCCTATCCTCAGAACTATGCGGACATGAAGCAGAAGCTCGCCGACGGCGAACTCGACATCATCTTCGCCTTCAACCCCGCTGAAGCCTCCTCCGCGATCGCCAATGGCGAGCTGCCGGAGACGGTCCGCTCCTTCGTCTTTTCCGGAGGCACGCTCGGCAATACGCATTTCGTCGCCATTCCCTACAACGCAACGGCAAAGGCCGGCGCGCTTCTGCTTGCCGATTTCCTCCTCTCGCCCGAGGCGCAACTTCGCAAGCAGGACCCGAATATCTGGGGCGATCCGACTGTGCTTTCTCCTGCAAAACTTCCGGAAGCCGACCGGTCCGCTTTCGAGCGCCTGGACCTCGGCATTGCAACGCTCCATCCCGACGAACTCGGTCCCGCGCTCGACGAACCGCACCCGGACTGGATGACACGGATCGAAACCGAATGGATCCGGCGTTATGGCGCAGCCAACTAGGCTCGGCGGAAACGCCCTCCTTGCCTTCGTTCTGGGGCTTCCCATCCTTGCCGGGCTTGCAGGAACGATCCTGCCGGCCTTCGGCTACCTGCCGGCGCTCGGCGGCTTTCGCGTCACGCTTGCTCATTTCGCCGAACTCGCCGGCCAGCCGCACATTCTCCGCTCGGTCCTGACCGGCCTCGCTGCGGGATTGCTGACGACGGTCGCAGCGACAGCGGTCGTCGGCACATTCGTCGCGGGCTTTGCCGGCACGCCGCTTTTCGCCCGCATCCAGCATCTCGTCTCTCCCCTGCTTGCCGTCCCGCATGCCGCCGCCGCCTTTGCGCTGGCTTTCCTCGTCGCCCCGTCGGGCTTCCTGCTCCGGCTGATCTCGCCGGAGGTGACGGGCTTCACGCGGCCCCCGGACTGGCTTCTTCCCAACGACCCTTTCGCGCTGACGATGATTGCCGGGCTCATCGTAAAGGAGGTGCCGTTTCTCTTCCTGGTGACGCTTGCCGCCCTGCCGCAGCTTGCCGTCACGAGGGCATCGCGCCTTGCGGCGGCGCTCGGCTACGGGCGGGTCGCCGGCTTCGCCATCTGTCTTTGGCCCGCCCTCTACCGCCAGATCCGTCTGCCGGTCTTCGCGGTGCTCGTCTATTCGGTATCCGTGGTCGACGTCGCCATGATCCTCGGGCCGAAGCTGCCGCCGACATTGCCGGTGCGAGTAACCCAATGGGCCGGAGACGACGACCTCGGTGCGCGATTTCTCGCATCGGCGGGCGCTTTCCTGCAGCTTGGCATCGTCGTTGCCGCAATGGCGAGCTGGATCGTGCTCGAACGGGTCGGGAAAGCCGTTCTCGCGCGCCTGACCTTTTCCGGACGGCGCTTTGCGCGGGACGGCGCGCTTCGCGCCGCGGGCGCCCTCGCCATGAGCACCTGCACGGTCACCATTTTCGCGGGGCTCAGCGTGCTTTCCATCTGGTCGGTTGCAGGCCTCTGGCCATTTCCCGACGCGTTGCCCGGAAGTTTCACGCCCAATACCTGGATGCGCACATTGCCCCAACTCTGGGCGCCGCTCGGCACTACGGTCGCGCTCGCTCTTTCGGCGTCATCGCTGGCGCTCGTATTTACGATCCTCCTGCTCTACCGCAACGGCATCGCCGGCGGACGGAAGAATGCAGCCGGCTACCGGCTGCTTTACCTCCCCTTGCTCGTCCCGGAGATCAGCTTCGTTTTCGGGCTGCAGGTCCTGATGCTCTCGGCGGGGCTCACTCCCGGCTTTGCGAGCGTGCTGGGCGTCCATTTCGTTTTCGTGCTCCCTTACGTGCTTCTGTCACTGTCGGCCCCCTGGCGCGCGGTCGACCCGCGCTTCGAAAAAATCGCCGCCGGCTTCGGCAAGCCGGCGTTGGAAATCCTGTTCACGGTCCGGCTGCCATTGCTCTTTCGTGCCTGCCTCACCGCGCTCGCGGTCGGTTTCGCCGTGTCGGTCAGCCTCTATCTGCCGACGCTCCTCATCGGATCCGGGCGGCTGACGACGATCACGACCGAGGCCGTCGCACTCTCGTCGGGCGGCGACCGGCGGGTCATCGGCATCTACGCCCTCGTTCAGGGGCTCCTGCCCTTCCTCGCATTTCTCGTTGCGTCGCTCGGCCCGCAGTTGCTATTCCGCAACCGGCGGGCAATGAGGACGTGAATGCAGGAAAACGCCGGGTCAAAATCCCCGATCAAGACAGGATGCCTGACGCTCTCGGAGGTGACGATCGGTCTGGGCGGCCGGGTTCTGCTCGCCATATCGGCGTCGGTCGCGCCGGGCGAGGTGCTGACGATCATGGGGCCGTCCGGCTCCGGCAAGTCGACCCTGCTCGCCTTTGCGGGAGGCTTTCTCGATGCGGCATTCGATGTGAGCGGCCGCATCCTGATCGACGGCACGGACCTGACGGCGGTTCCCGCCAACCGGCGCCACGCGGGCATCCTGTTTCAGGATCCGCTGCTCTTTCCCCATCTATCGGTCGGCGGCAACATCGTCTTCGCCATAGCGCCGGCTGTCAAAGGACGGGCCGCACGCCGCCGGCTGGCCGATGCAGCCCTCGACGAGGTGGGCCTTACCGGCTTCTTCGACCGCGACCCGGACACGCTCTCTGGCGGCCAGAAGGCACGCGTGGCGCTGCAAAGGGTACTCGTTTCCGCGCCACGATTCCTGCTTCTCGACGAACCTTTCTCCAATCTCGACGCGGCGCTCAGGCAGCAGACGCGTGAGCTTGTCTTTTCCAAGGCGAGGGCGGCCGGGCTGCCCACCATCCTGGTGACCCACGACAGTGCCGACGCAGAGGCCGCCGGCGGCCGCGTGATCGAAATCGGAATGGAGGAGCAGGCATGATGCGCGCGCTTCCTGCCCTGCCCGTCCGCGAGATCCTGCCCGGCCTTGGCGACGCGCTCGCTTCGTCGGGATCGGTCGTGCTGTCGGCTCCTCCCGGCGCCGGCAAGACGACGCTGGTGCCGCTTTTTCTGCTCGACCAGCTCTGGCGCGGCGACGGCAAGATCATTCTGCTCGAACCGCGGCGGCTCGCAGCGCGGGCCGCGGCCGGACGCATGGCCGAACTTCTGGGGGAGAAGGTCGGCGAAACCGTCGGCTACCGGATGCGGCTCGACAACCGCGTATCGGGCAAAACCCGGATCGAAGTTGTAACGGAGGGCGTCTTTAGCCGGATGATCCTCGACGATCCCGAATTGCCCGGCGTTTCGGCTGTCCTTTTCGACGAGTTCCACGAGCGTTCGCTGGATGCCGATTTCGGGCTGGCGCTGGCGCTCGACGTGCAATCGGCGCTGCGCGAGGACCTCAGGATCGTCGTCATGTCGGCGACGCTCGACGTCGAACGCATCGCCGGGCTCGTCGGCGATGCGCCGGTCCTGAAAAGCGAAGGCCGGAGCTTCCCTATCGACATACGCTACGAAAACAGAGCGGCCGGTGAAAGCGTCGAGGACGCGATGGTCCGCACGATTGCAGAGGCGCATTGGTCCGAGGAAGGTTCCATCCTTGCCTTCCTGCCCGGGCAGGCGGAAATCGCCCGCACGGCCGCGCGGCTCGCCGATCGCTTCGGGGAGGCGACCGCAATCGTCCCGCTCTACGGCAATCTGAGCCAGAAGGAACAGGACGCGGCGATCCGCCCGGCACCGAAGGGCACACGCAAGATCGTGCTGGCGACTTCGATCGCCGAAACCTCGATCACCATCGACGGCGTCAGGATCGTCGTCGACAGCGGTCTGCAGCGGCTGCCGGTCTTCGAGGCCTCGACGGGCATCACGCGGCTCGAAACCGTGCGCGTTTCAAGAGCCTCGGCCGATCAGCGCGCCGGGCGCGCCGGAAGGACCGAGCCGGGTATCGCGATCCGCCTGTGGCATCCCGGCCAGACTGCGGCGCTCGCCGCCTTCACGCCGCCGCAGATCCTTGCCAGCGATCTCTCCGGCCTGCTCCTCGATCTTGCCCATTGGGGTGTGGCCGATCCGTCGACGCTGAAATTCCTCGATCCGCCGCCGGAGACGGCCCTGCGCGAGGCGCGAGGCCTGCTCGTCGAGCTCGGCGCGATCGACAGCCGCGGCGCGCTGACGCCGAAGGGCCGCAGGATCCGCGATCTGGCGCTGCCGGTGCGGCTTGCGGCAATGTCGGTTGCAGCCGCCGAGGAAGGGCGGGCGCAGGAGGCCTGCCTTCTAGCGGTGATGCTCACCGAGCAGGGCCTCGGCGGCAACAGCATCGATATCGAGGAGCGGCTGCGCCGGTTCCGGAGCGAGCGCAGCGACCGGGCCGAGGCCGCCCGCGGTCTGGCGCGGCGAATGGCCGGCGAACTCGGCGCATCGAACAAGGCGGGTCTGGAGCCCGTTCTGCCTGGAGCCCTGCTGATGCACGCCTTTCCCGACCGCATCGCGCTGCAGCGCGGCGGGCGCGGCCGCTTCGTCATGGCGAACGGACGCGGCGCCGAGATCCCCGAGACCGAACGGCTTGCTGCGGCCGGAATGCTCGTCATTGCCGATCTTACCGGCAGAGCCGGGGCGCAGCGGGTGCTCGCTGCAGCGGAAATCACGAGAGGCGATGTCGAAGGGCACATGCCGGACGCCATCGTCACCGAGGAGCAAAGCTTCTTCGATCGGGCCAGCCGGCAGGTGCGTGCGCGCCGGGTGACACGGCTCGGGGCGATCATCTTCGAGGAGAAACCCCTGCCTCGCCCCAGCGGCCAGGCGGCGGCGCGGGCACTCGCGGACGGTATCCGGCAACTGGGGCTTGCCGCTGTCCCCTTCCCGAAGGACGTGGAGCAACTGCGCGACCGTATCGGATTCCTGCACCGCTCCATCGGCGAGCCCTGGCCGGACATGTCGGACGCGGCGCTGATCTCCCGTCTCGACGCGTGGTTCGTTCCGTTCCAGGGAGACGCCGGCGGCATTGACGGGATCAAGGGCCGCGATCTCGCCGAAGGCCTCATCTCGCTCGTTCCATACGGCCTTCAGCGCGACCTCGCCCGGCTGGCGCCGACGCATTTCGAAGCGCCGACAGGCCAGCGTCATCCGATCCATTACGACGGCGACGAACCGCTCCTGTCGATCCGCGTTCAGGAGCTCTTCGGCCTGAAAGCCCATCCCGCGATCGGCGACGGTCGGCTGCCGCTGCTTCTCGAGCTGATTTCCCCCGGCCACCGCCCGATCCAGACGACCCGGGACCTGCCCGGCTTCTGGGCCGGTTCGTGGAAGGACGTCAGAGCCGAGATGCGCGGCCGCTATCCGAAACATCCCTGGCCGGAGGATCCCGCCAATGCGATGCCGACGACGCGCGCGAAACCGCGCGGGACTTAGAACGGGCGGAAAAGTGTACTCCAAAGTGGCCGGATGCGGCTCTACGGCGCACCGCGGTCCGCCGCCGTTTCCTATTTGCCGGGTTCGGAATAAAGTCCGGTAAGATGAATTGACGCCCGGTCGCGCATGCGACCCGCATCGCGAAACGGAAACGCATGGCAGCTGCGACACTCTATAACGATCAGAACAGCAATCGCAGTCTGAGGCTGCAGACGCTCATCCGGCTGCGCTGGCTGGCGGTGGGCGGACAATCGCTCGCCGTCGTCGTCACGGCGCTGTGGCTGCAGTTCCCGCTGCCGATCGTTCCCTGCTCCGTATTGATCGCCTGCCTGGCGCTTCTCAACGTCTTTCTCACGCTCCGCTTTCCGCCGACGCAGCGGTTGACGCCGCCGGCCGCCTTCTCCCTGCTCGGTCTCGACCTTGCGCAACTGACTGCGTTGCTCTTCATCACCGGCGGCCTTGCCAATCCCTTCGCGCCGCTTCTCTGCGTGCCGGTCATCATCTCGTCGGCCTCGCAGCCGAAGCCGCAGAGCATCGTGCTGGCCGGCCTCGCCGTCCTGGGCGTCACCGCCCTTGCCTTCTCGCCCTTCCCGCTGCCCTGGTATCCAGGCACCGTTCTGTTGATGCCGCGCGTGCTGACGGCGGGCATCTGGTTCGCGATCGTCTCGATGACGGCCTTCGCCGCCTTCTACACCTATCGCGTCTCGCTCGAGGCGAGCGAGCTTTCCGAAGCGCTGACGGCGACCGAGCTCGTCCTCCAGCGGGAGAAGCACCTGTCGCAGCTCGACGGTCTCGCGGCCGCCGCCGCCCACGAACTCGGAACGCCGCTCGCGACGATCAGCGTCGTCGCCAAGGAGATGGAACGGGAGCTTGGCGACGATCCGCGTTTCGGCGAGGACGTCCATCTTCTGCGCAGCCAGAGCGAACGCTGCCGCGACATTCTGAGGCGGCTGACCACCCTTTCGTCCGAAAGCGAAGAACATATGCGGCTTCTGCCGCTCTCATCGCTGATCGAGGAGGTGATGGCGCCGCATCGCGAATTCGGCATAGAAATCGAGCTGAAGGAGCAGGGCGATCGCGCCTCGGAGCCGGTCGGCATCCGCAATGCCGGCATTCTCTACGGCCTGGGCAATCTGCTGGAGAACGCGGTCGACTATGCGCGCAAGAAGGTGACCGTCACGACGGAGCACACGGCCGAGCGCGTGCGGGTGACGATCGAAGACGACGGCGACGGTTTTTCGCCGGACATCCTGGCGCGGATCGGCGAACCCTACGTGACGCGGCGGCAGAAGGACGACAGTGCCGGCGGGCTCGGCCTCGGTCTCTTCATCGCCAAGACGCTGCTCGAGCGTTCCGGTGCCCGGCTGCGCTTCGAGAACGGCGGCTCGAAACACCCGGGCGCCCGGGTCAGCGTCGAATGGCCGCGCGTGCTGATGGACACGAAACTGGCGAAATGACTTTTGACGGTTTATTGAAGACAGGTGCGGGGAAACCCACATGATTGCCGGCAAAACCACCGGTTTATGCTTACCGCATGTTTCCTTTGATCCTGTCCGGTGAAAGAATAGAACATGCAGCACTTGAAGGGTTACAGCGGCCCTTGCGCGCCCGGTGAGACGCATGGCGCTGTAGGGATTTGAGAAATGATCGAAAAGTCGATGCCTGCGCCAAACACTCACGCCGCCGATGCGGACCTGATCGGGCCTGACAAGAGCCTTCTGATCGTCGATGACGACACGGCCTTTCTGCGGCGCCTCGCCCGCGCAATGGAAGCGCGCGGCTTCGCGGTCGAGATCGCCGAATCGGTCGCCGAAGGCATAGCCAAGGCGAAGACCCGCCCGCCGAAACATGCAGTCATCGATCTCCGCCTGGGCGATGGCAGCGGTCTCGACGTGATCGAGGCGATCCGTGGGCGCCGCGACGACACGCGCATGATCGTTCTGACGGGCTATGGAAACATCGCGACAGCGGTCAACGCCGTGAAGCTCGGAGCTCTCGACTATCTGGCCAAGCCCGCAGACGCCGACGACATTCTCGCGGCGCTGATTCAGCGCCCGGGCGAGCGGGTGGAGCCTCCGGAAAACCCGATGTCGGCCGATCGCGTGCGATGGGAGCATATTCAGCGCGTTTATGAAATGTGCGAGCGCAATGTTTCCGAAACGGCGCGCCGGCTCAACATGCACCGACGGACCCTGCAGCGCATTCTGGCGAAACGGGCGCCGAAGTAACTCGCGCCGTCTTTTTAATCCCGCCCGCCGCTGACGATGTCGCTGATCGACTGGCCGAGCTCGCCGTTTCGCTCGGCTGCCCATTCTGCGAGCGTCAGGCGCTGCGCCGCCGTGCGCGCGAAGGCCTGCGTCACCGATTTTCGCGTGCTCGGAGGCAGGCGGTGTTCCGGAGCGTCGCGCAGCATATGCGCGCCGTAGCCGTCCGAAAGCATCAGCCCGCATTCCTCCGGAAAGATGTCGAGGGGCACCTGCGCATGCGTTGCGAAGAACAGGCGGTCGCAGTGGAGCCGGTATTCCGGCCACTTGCGATCGACGCGGAAGTCCTCGATCGAGGTCTTGATCTCGATAATCCAGATTTCTCCCTTCGGCGAGAGCGAGATGAGATCGGCCCGCCTCCCGCTCGCAAGCGTCAATTCGGGCAGAGCCGCGTGGCGCAGTTCCATCAGCAGCCGCTGAACGCCGCGCCGTACCTTCATCGCCCGCTCTGACTGGCGTCCGTCTGCGAGCGGATTGTCGCCATGGATAGACAAGATCGTCATTGCCGCCCTCGCAAAGTGCTACGGCGACCCTTGCGCCTCTGACGAGACGCGCGGCGCTGCAGGGTGGTTTGTTGCAAAAAAGCAATCGTCACGGAATTTACACCTTTCGGCCACATTGCGGGGGGCCGGTCCCTTGCGCACTGCGGTGCAATAGAAAATAAGCTGTTGCCGCTGACGGCCGGACACCCTCCCCCGTATTTTCCTGACCTCTTTTACGAGACCATCATGCGCTTCCGCAACGCTCTCCTTCTGTGCAGCCTGGCGGCCACCGTTGCCCTCGCCGGCTGCTCACAGACCACGACCACGGCCGGCTCCTCTCCCGAGGGCGAAAAAGTGGCGACGAACCAGATCTTCTCCAGCAATTATGGCCCTGTTGAGGACCACGGATATGCGGTGCCGGGCGTTCCGATCAACCGCGTAGACCAGCGTTTCCATCGGCAGATCGTCGATTACCCGACGAAGGAACGCCCGGGAACGATCGTCGTCAACACGCCGAGCCGCTTCCTCTATTACGTGCTGCCCGGCGGCAAGGCCGTACGTTACGGGATCGGCGTCGGCAAGCAGGGTTTCGCGTGGGAAGGCGAGGCCTATGTCGCCTGGAAGCAGGAATGGCCGACCTGGCACCCGCCGAAGGAAATGGCCGAGCGCAAGCCGGAAGTCGCCAGATATGTAGAGGCCGGCATGGGCCCGGGCATCAGCAATCCACTCGGTGCCCGCGCTCTCTATCTCTTCAACAAGGAAGGCCGGGACACGCTCTTCCGCCTGCACGGCACGCCGGAATGGTCGTCGATCGGCACCGCCGCCTCGTCCGGCTGCATCCGTCTGATGAACCAGGACATCATCGATCTCTATTCGCGGGTCCGCCCCGGCCGCAACGCACGCGTCGTCGTGCAGCAGTAACGGCTGCAACACATCGAAAAAGGGCCATCCGGTGGCGCCGGGTGGCCCTTTCTTTTTGCCGTCGCGGCTGATTGCGCTCGATTCGAGAAGCTGGCGCGTTCTTTGTGCGTCCCTTTGGACGCACGGCGCGCCTTGTTGATCCCCTCACTCCTGTGCTCGTCACAGGAATCCAGCCAGACCAAGTCCTTGGGCTGAAAGAACGCTTCCCGCGCCGCAGACGCGGCGCTGCTCTCATCCCTGTGACGAGCACAGGGATAAGGGGAGGAAAGATTGCAGCCCTCCGAAGAGTATTCTACAGCGCCGCGCGTCTTGTGAGACGCGCCAAGGTCGCTGTAACCCTTTGAGCTGCTGGATGTTTTTGTCCATTGATCGGCCGCGATCAAAGGAAACATGCAGTGGCGCACGGTCGATACGCGAGGAATTCAAGCGCATCACCGTGCGTGCCGACAAAACCGACCAGAGCTTCGACGCCATTAAAATCGCAACGGGCCCTAGGCCCGCTGCTTCGCCTTCAGCTCCAGCCGGCGGCGATGCAGGACCGGCTCGGTATAGCCGTTCGGCTGCTCGCGGCCCTTGAGCACGAGATCGAGCGCCGCCTGAAAGGCGATCGATTCGTCGAAGCGCCCAGCCATGGGCTGGTAATTCGGATCGCCGGCGTTCTGCCCGTCGACGATCGCCGCCATGCGCTTCATTGTCTCCACGATCTGCGCTTCGCTGACGATGCCGTGATGCAGCCAGTTCGCCATATGCTGCGCCGAGATGCGCAGCGTCGCGCGGTCCTCCATCAGGCCGACATTGTTGATGTCCGGCACCTTGGAGCAGCCGACGCCCTGGTCGACCCAGCGCACGACATAGCCAAGAATGCCCTGCGCATTGTTGTCGAGTTCGCGCTGGATTTCCTCCTCGGTCCAGTTCGGCCGTGGAGCGACCGGCACGGAGAGGATATCGGCGAGCTTCGCGCGGGCGCGGCTCTTGAGGCCCGCCTGGACTTCGGCGACGTTGACGCGGTGATAATGGGTGGCGTGCAGAGTCGCGGCCGTCGGCGACGGTACCCAGGCCGTGTTCGCGCCCGCCTTCGGATGAGCGATCTTCTGCTCCAGCATCGCCGCCATCAGGTCCGGCATCGCCCACATGCCCTTGCCGATCTGGGCGTGGCCGGAAAGCCCGCACGCGAGACCGACATCGACGTTCCAGTTCTCATAGGCCGATATCCATGGCGCCTGCTTCATGTCGCCCTTGCGGATCATCGGGCCGGCTTCCATAGAGGTGTGGATTTCGTCGCCGGTGCGGTCCAGGAAGCCGGTATTGATGAAGACGACCCGTTCGCGGGCGGCGCGGATGCATTCCTTGAGGTTGACGGTCGTCCGCCGCTCCTCGTCCATGATTCCCATCTTCATCGTGTTGGCCGGAAGCCCGAGCGCCGCCTCTACGCGGGCGAAGATCTCGCAGGCGAAGGCGACTTCCTCCGGCCCGTGCATTTTCGGCTTGACCACATACATGGAGCCGCTGCGGGAATTCGCCCGCCGGCCGTTCCGGCCGATGTCGTGGAGTGCGATCAGCGCCGTCACCATGGCATCCATCAGGCCTTCCGGCACTTCTTCGCCGTCCCGGTCGAGGATCGCGGGGTTGGTCATCAGGTGCCCGACATTGCGCACCAGCATCAGCGACCGGCCCGGCAGTGTCAGAGTCGCGCCGTCCGGAGCCGTATAGGCCCTGTCGGGGTTGAGCCTCCGGGTGAACGCCCTGCCGCCCTTGGTCACCTCCTCCTCGAGATCGCCTTTCATCAGCCCGAGCCAGTTGCGGTAGACGAGCACCTTGTCCTCGGCATCGACAGCCGCAACCGAATCCTCGCAATCCATGATCGTGGTGATGGCCGATTCCAAGACGACGTCGGATATGCCGGCTGCATCGGCCTTGCCGATGGGTGTCGTTGCGTCGAGGACGATGACGACGTGAAGGCCGTTCCGACGCAGAACGATTTCGGACGGCGCCGCGGGGTCACCAGCATAGCCGGCGAACTGAACGGAATTGCGCGGAGCGCTCTTCGTGCCGTCGGCAAGCGTTACGGTCAGCGTCGCTCCCTCGATCGAGAACGATTCGGCATCGCTCCAGCGGCCGGCCGCCAGCGGAGCGCTCGCGTCGAGAAATTCTCGCGCCCAGGCGATGACCTTGGCACCGCGCTTCGGATTGTATCCCTTGCCGCGCTCGGCCCCGTCGGTCTCCGCTATTGCATCGGTGCCGTAAAGGGCGTCGTAGAGCGATCCCCAGCGGGCATTGGCGGCATTGAGCGCATAGCGCGCATTCATCACCGGCACGACAAGCTGCGGCCCGGCGATCGTCGCGATTTCGGAATCGACATTTGCGGTCGAGACGTAAAAATCGGGACCTTCCGGCAGAAGGTAGCCGATCTCCCGCAGGAAGGCTTCATAGGCTTCCATGTCGACCGGGGCACCATGCTCGCGATACCAGCCGTCGAGCCTGGTCTGCATCTCGTCGCGCTTGACGAGATGCGTGCGGTTCTTCGGTCCGAGATCGTGAACGAGATCCGAGAAGGCGGAAAAGAACCGCTCCGCCTCGACCCCGGTGCCCGGCATCGCCTCTTCGACCAGAAAGCGGTGGAGCCCCGCATCGATCTGCAATCCATATTTCTCAACGCGGTCCATGCCACAGCTCCTGATTCAGTATTCCCATTGCCATAGATAGAAGCGGCGCCCGGGAGGAAAAGCGCTTTGGCCCCGCTCACATGCGCGGACACTCTCTCATCAAAGCATTCCCTGTCAATTCCGCAAGGATGCGAAGAATTGTTTCCGGAATGGAAAAGGTCAAGACGCGTGATGCGCGATACGGGGCCGGCCGCTTGCCGAGGCGATGAAGCGTGCCTCGATCAACTTGCGGCTGCCTTCGACTTCCGGCGCGTCGATCTCTTCCCGAAGCACCGCGGCGGGTTCTTCTGCACCGTTGGCGCGGGCGCTCTCCAGGGCCATCATTTCGGCGCGCCGTCGGGCGACGCCGAAAGCCTCCTGCTGATCGACGAAGCGTTCGCTCGCGCCCGCACCGTTGACGATGAAAATGCCTTCCTCCGGCGTCGTCACGAAGACGGTGATCGTTGCCCGCACCTGACCGACAACCGCGCCGACGGCGTTTGCGACATCTGCCTCCGCCGGGATCGCGGCCTCGGTGGAAAGCATCTCGGCGATGGCGGGGTAATAGACCGGCGCCGAGGCGCCGAGACCGACAAGCGGCCGGTCGAGGCTGATCGAAAAGCGCACGATGCCCGGTTCCCGTTTCAGCGCCCGGTCGACGGCAAGTGAGGCGGCGGGGTCGATGGCGGCGCCGTCCTCGCTGAGACAGGCTTGCAGGATGGCTTCAGAGGATTGTCGCGTCAGCCGGTCGACGATCAACTGCGCGAGAGCTTCGACGGAGGCGGCGATAGGCTGTCCCGATCCGTCCTTGGTGCGGGCGGCGATCTCGAGGCCCAGGCGGGCGGCCTCGCCGTTCCACTGCGCCTGCCGTCCGAGAACATGCATCGCGTCCGAGGGGGTGAGCCCGCAGATATGCACCAGCCCGCGCGCCACGAGCCGGTCGAGCGTTGCCTTCTGCGGCGTGCTGACGAGCAGGTCCGCAAGCGCCACCGGCACCATGCCGATGCGGCCGTAGAGTGCCTGCTCCTGCGGCTGAAGCCCGCTCGCCAGGTGGTCGGGCAAGCCGGTGCGGACCGCCAGGCGTCCATCATGCCGGCCGGCATGAGGCGCCCGCAACTGCCTTTCGAGCACCGACAGGACCGCGTCGCCGTGCAGGGCCGCGGCCAGGCTCAAGGGCAGGAACCGGCGGGGCCCGAGATCGATCTTGGCCTTGAGGCCGCGGTCGTTGATCTTCACCTCGGAGTCGCCGCCGAGGCCGTAGGTACGCATGGCGACCGCCTCGACCATGGTGCGAAAGCCTCCGACGACCGCGCCCTCCGCATCGAGTCGCGGGCGGCCCTTTTCGAGTACGGCTACGTCGGTCGTCGTGCCGCCGATATCGGAGACGACGGCGTTGTCCAGGCCGGTCAGATAGCGAGCACCGACGAGGCTCGCGGCCGGCCCGGAAAGGATCGTCTCGATCGGGCGCAGCCGCGCTTCGGCGGCCGAGATCAGCGCACCGTCGCCGCGCACCACCATCATCGGCACGTCGATGCCGCGGGCCTTGAGGAAGTCTTCGCACGAACCGATCAGCCGGTCGATCATCGAGACGAGGCGCGCATTCAGAAGCGTCGTCAGCGCCCGGCGCGGGCCGCCGAGCTTGGAGGAAAGCTCATGGCTGCAGGTGACCGGCAGGTGCGAGACCTCGCGGATGCGATCGCGCACGCGCTTCTCGTGGTCCGGGTTGCGCACGGCGAAATAACCGGCGATGGCGAAGGACGACACCTGAGAGCCGAGTGCCGGCAGCGCCTCGTCGAGCGCACTCATGTCGAGCGGCGTCTCGCCTCCATGAACGTTGTGGCCGCCGGGAAGGAACAGAACGGGATCGGACCCAAGCGCTTCCTGAAGGCCGTCGCGCTTCAGGTCTTCGGGAGCAAAACCGATCATGATCAGGCCGGCACGGCCTCCCTGGCCTTCGACCAGCGCATTGGTGGCAAGCGTCGTCGAGAGCGACACGAGGCTGATCGCCGAAACCGGCACTCTCGCCTTCGCGAGCACCGCCTCCACCGCGCCGGAAACGCCCTCGGCCAGGTCGTGGCGGGTCGTCAGCGCCTTGGCCTTGGCGACGACGCCGGTAGCTTCGCTGAAAAGGACGGCGTCGGTGTAGGTGCCGCCGGTGTCGATGCCGAGGAGAAGATGCGGGGTCAATTTCTGCTCAGTCCAATGATGAGGGTCCGGAAGGGTCTGTCCGGTGATAGGACATATTCTTGAAAAAAACCATCGCGCGACAACGACGTTTCCGTGTCTGACGGCGGGCGTATCCCACCAACCGGAGCCCTACTTCACCCGGGCAGACACCTTCATCGGCAGGCCGCCCCTCGGCTGCGTCGTCAGCCTTTGCACAGGCCAGGGATGCGTCTCGTCCGTCAGGTCGAAGCGGAAGCGGTGCATGAGCACGGCAAGCGCGATAACCGCCTCCTGCAGCGCGAAGGTCGCGCCGATGCAGATGCGCGGGCCAGCGCCGAAGGGCAGGTACTGGAAGCGGTTGATCTTGTCCCGGTTTTCCGGAAGGAAGCGCTCCGGCATGAAGGCGCGGGGTTTCTGCCAGTAGAGCGCGTGCCGGTGGAGCGTCCAGGGCATGACCAGCACCGATATTCCCTTGCGGATCGGCACGCGCTCGCCTTCCGGGGAAGTCCACGCATCCTCCTCGATCGCCGCGCGGTTGATGGATGGCGCCGGCGGATAGAGCCTCAACGCCTCCTCGAAGGCGGCAAGCACATGCGGCATGCGCCCGAGCCAGTCGACCGGATCGGCGCCGCTTGCAAGAACCGAATCGATCTCCTGCTCCATCGTCTTGCGGTAGGCGGGCGTATTGGCGACGCAATAGAAGCACCAGGCGAGCGCCCGTGCCGTGGTTTCGTGGCCGGCACCTATGAAGGTGAGGATATTGTCCTCGATCTCGGAGGTCGTAAGCCCATCCGGACCTTCCAGCTGCAGAAGCAGGGTCAGGAAGTCGTTCGGGACCTCGCCGGGCGCTTCCGCCATCCGTCGCCGGCGCAGAGACATCGTGTCGGAAACGACGCCGCGGAAACGGTCGAGCACTTTCCGGCCACCGATGCGGGTCAGTCGCGGAACCCAGCTCGGCGCAACCAGGAGGTCCATCGGATCGACGCGCCCCATTCGATGCAGCAGTTCCTCGACATTGGCGGCGAAGCCCTGCTTTTCGACGGCGATCTCGCCGGAAAAGAGCGTCTCGGCCAGGATCTCGAAGGTGAGTTCCGTCATGTCCACGGCGACATTGGTGACGAAGGGTTCCGATGAAGCACCCGCGTAGCGGTCGACGAAGGCCTCGCAAACGCGAAGCATCTGGCCGGCAAAGCCTTTTGCGTGCCTTGGCGTGAAGACCGGCGCCATCGCCTTACGCGACCGTTTCCAGACCTCGCCTTCCGCCGTCAGGAGGCCGTCGCGCAGGATCGGGCGCAGGATCAGCCGCCGGACATTCGACATTTCGTAGTTGGCGGCGTTCTCGACGAGGATGTAGCGGATGAGGCCGGGATCGTTGACGATAAGCGTCCGCTGATTGATGAACTTCGTCTCGATCCAGGGAAGCGTGTAGGAAGGCTCGCCCCAGAGCTCGAGCGGGTTTCGCAGAACCGTTCGGATGATCTCGAGCCGCGAGGGGATGCCGGTGCGCGGGACTGGCGCGGGCGGCTCGAATGGCTCCGGTCGCGTATCCATGTGTATGCCTTTCCCAGAGCAATTCCAGGAAAAGTGCGCAGCGGTTCTCAGTCCGGAATTGCGGAATGCTCTGGTCGCGTACCGTTCCAGTTTTTTACGGCGCAATCAAGAAAATGCTTCACGTGAATCGCGATGATTCCGCTGCCGGGCGATAAAGGATCACAACAGGCTTTCGAGCTCTGCCAGTTTGTCGTTGACGAGCCAGCCGTAATAGTTCTCCTCCGGCCAGTGGACCTCGCCCCCCTGGTTCTTTGCGGCGAGCGCTGCCGCACGCGCATCCGGATTGCCGACATTGTAGAGCGTTGCCGTCAGGCCCGGATTGCCGGAGATATCCATGCCCGCAATCGTGCGATAGGCATCGATCGAATGCCGGATGGAGGCGGCCATATAGGCAAGCGACACGTCCGGGTCCATGATCGCCTCATAGACGCCCGCGGCATTGTTTTCGTCGAGGCGCTCATAACCGGAAACGCGCGACACCATATCCGTCAGCATCAATGCGGTCAGCGGATTGATCTGGCCGAGACCGAAGGTCTGCCCGGCGAAGAACGGCTGGAAGAAGACGGCGCTGAAGCGGTTGTTCGGGAAGGATTTGCCGGCCACCGTCTGCCCGCGGAACTGGCTGTCCCAGATTCGCTCCCGGCAGGTCCAGAGCGCGTAGGAGCCTTTCTTGCCGGCGCATTCGGCAAATTGGGGCCGCTCGACGAATTCGGCGATGGACTCGCCCTGATAGCCGAACTGGAAGCTGTCGCCCGCATAGGCGGCCGCCTTGACGTAATAGGATTGCAGCCGGTCATAGGCGTCGACATTGTAGGTGTGTTCGCCGACGATCGCCCCGACCATGTGAATGGGCGCGATGCCGTAGGCGCCGGCGACCGACTTGATCTTGCCGACGAGCTTGCGGTCGGTGGCAAGAAGCTCGCGCACCTTCTCGTATTTCGCGTCGAAGGATGTGCGGCCGGCTTTGGTGCGGCGTACCGAGGCGCCCGGAACGCCCGGCTGCTCGACGTGGCGATTGCCCTGCGGAACGATGAGTATCCCGCTCGCAGCCGAAGGACCGGCGGCGAGGCAAAATGTGAAGATCACGAGCATGCAGGCGGTGAGGCGCACTATCAGTTTTCCTGTAGACTCTTCCAAGAAGCCGGCGGTCCCCGCCGGTTCCGGCGCGCCCCTAAGGCAGAATCATGTCGGAATGATGCCTTAATTCTTAACGGCTGCTGATCGATCTAGAGAAAACGAAGGCGCCTGTCGAGTGACAGGCGCCCCACAATTCGGTGATCGACTGGCCTCGACGGAGGGCCGGGCGTCAGAGGATGTAGCGCGACAGGTCGGTATTGGCCGCCAGATCCCCGACATGCCGGCGAACGTAATCGGCATCGATCGTGACGCCCTGGCCTCCGCGATCGGGCGCGTTGAAGGAGACATCGTCGAGCACACGCTCCATCACGGTTTGCAGGCGGCGCGCGCCGATGTTCTCGACATTGGCGTTGAGCTGGACCGCGACCTCCGCGAGCGCGTCGATCGCGTCCTCGGTGAAGTCGAGGGCAACGCCCTCGGTCTCGAGCAGCGCCTTGTACTGGCGGATGAGGCTCGCCTCCGTCTCGGTCAGAATGCGGCGGAAATCCTCCTTGGTGAGAGCCCTAAGCTCGACGCGGATCGGCAGGCGCCCCTGCAGCTCCGGCAAAAGGTCCGACGGTTTGGCGACGTGGAACGCGCCGGAGGCGATGAAGAGGATGTGATCGGTCTTCACCGGCCCGTATTTCGTCGCCACCGTCGTGCCTTCGACCAGCGGCAGGAGGTCGCGCTGAACGCCTTCGCGCGACACGCCGGCACCGATGCCGCCTTCGCGGGTGGCGATCTTGTCGATCTCGTCGAGGAAGACGATGCCGTCATTTTCCGCCGCCGCCACCGCCTCACGCTGGATCTGCTCGTTGTCGAGCAGCTTGTCAGACTCGTCGTTGACCAGGAGCGCATAGGAGTCCTTGACCGTCGTCTTGATCTTCTTGGTCCTGCCGCCGAGTGCCTTGCCGAACATTTCCGAAAGGTTGAGGACGCCGATATTGGCGCCCGGCATTCCCGGGATTTCGAAGGCGCCGCCGGGCGAGCCGGTTTCGGCGACATCGACCTCGATCTCCTTGTCGTCGAGCTCGTTGGCGCGCAGCTTCTTGCGGAAGGAATCGCGGGTTGCCGGCGAGGCGGTGGTGCCGACCAGCGCGTCGAGAACGCGCTCCTCGGCGTTCTGATGAGCCTTCGCCTTCACTTCGGCGCGCCTTTTCTCCCGCACGAGGCTGATGCCGACCTCGACGAGATCGCGCACGATCTGCTCCACGTCGCGGCCGACATAGCCGACTTCCGTGAACTTCGTTGCCTCCACCTTGACGAAGGGCGCGCCGGCGAGCTTGGCGAGGCGACGGGAAATCTCCGTCTTGCCGACGCCGGTCGGACCGATCATCAGGATATTCTTGGGCATGACCTCGTCGCGCAGCTCGTCGTCGAGTTGCTGGCGGCGCCAGCGGTTGCGCAGCGCAATGGCAACCGCGCGCTTCGCGTCCTTCTGGCCGATGATGTAGCGGTCGAGCTCCGACACGATTTCCCTGGGTGAAAAGTTGCTCATCGATTCCTCTCAAATTCCGTCCGCTCGAGCTCCATCAGGAGGGTTCGACCGGACTCGTCTATCCACTCGCCAAAAGGTACGAAACCGGCCTTCGCATAGGCTCGGACGGCGCGGCGGTTGCCGGCGTCGGGGTCGATGACGATGCGCGCGGCGCCGCTTTCGAACAGTCTCGCGGCAAAGGCTCTGAGCGCCATGGCGGCGACGCCTTTGCCTGTCATTTCGGGCGGGCCGATGAAGATGTCGACGCCGGGCGTGTCGCTCGACAGGTCCTTGGCCCAGGGCTCCTCGTCATATTCCGACGGGATCCAGGACTGGATATAGCCGGCCGGCTCCCCCTTCACACGAAAGACGAAACCGTCGACCTCGCCCTTCGCGCAACCGTCCCGTATCAGCCCGAGTTCGACATCGGGATCGCCCCACCACTGCCGGACATGCGGCTCGGAAAGCCAGGCGAGGAGCATCGGCAGATGGCCCTCGGCCACCGGCTCGAAGCTGACCTCTGCCGGCTCATTCCGCATCCAGCGTCTCCACGACGACGTTGTGGTTGGTGTAGACGCAGATGTCGCCGGCGATCTCCAGCGCGCGGCGGGCGATCTCCTCGGCCGACTTGTCGCTGTCCATGAGCGCCCGCGCCGCGGCAAAGGCATAGTTGCCGCCCGAACCGATGGCGATCGTCCCGTGCTCGGGCTCGAGAACGTCGCCGTTGCCGGTAATCGCCAGCGTCACCGTCCGGTCGGCAACCAGCATCATCGCCTCGAGATTGCGCAGGTACTTGTTGGTACGCCAGTCCTTGGCGAGCTCTACGGCCGCGCGCATCAGCTGGTCGGGATATTGCTCGAGCTTCGCCTCCAGCCGTTCCAGAAGCGTGAAGGCGTCCGCCGTCGCGCCGGCGAAGCCTGCAATCACGTCGCCCTTCGACAGGCGGCGGACCTTGCGGGCATTGCCCTTCATGACCGTCTGGCCGAGGCTCACCTGGCCATCGCCCGCCATTACTACCTTGCCGCCCTTGCGCACCGTGATGATGGTGGTCGCATGCATCGTTCCGTAAGGATTGTGTTCGCTCATGAAAGTACCTTTGGGCCCGGTAAGCCGGGGGATGCGGCTCGCGATGAGCCTGGTTGCCTGAGGCCTATGTAAGTCGCAGCCGCGCGATTGCAAATGCGCGAACGCGCGCCCAGGCGGCTTTCGTTTTCACGTCGCCGCGGCGCACCGAATCTCCGTCGCAGTTCTGGATATTTCATGCCTCCCCTGATAAGGAGCGGCTCTGTGACGGAATGCGAAGATCGAAGGTGGGCTTTGTCGCCCCTCTCCGCGACGCCCGAAAACGATGTTGCTCCGATAGGCCGGCTGGCCCAAAGTCATCGGAGAGTGCAGACAGGAGAGCCTGATGGCAGACGTGACGCCGAGCCGCACCGGCCAAGTTTCGCGAAAGACGAATGAAACCGCCATATCCGTCTCGGTCAATGTCGACGGAACGGGCGTATCGAAGATCGCGACCGGCGTCGGTTTCTTCGACCATATGCTGGACCAGCTCTCGCGCCATTCGCTGATCGACATGGAGATCAAGGCGGAGGGCGACCTCCATGTCGATGATCACCACACCGTCGAGGACACCGGCATCGCCATCGGCCAGGCGCTGGCCAAGGCGCTCGGCGATCGCCGCGGCATCACCCGCTATGCCTCCATAGACCTTGCCATGGACGAGACGATGACGCGCGCCGCCGTCGACGTCTCCGGCCGGCCCTTCCTCGTCTGGAACGTGACCTTCACATCGCCGAAGATCGGCACCTTCGACAGCGAACTCGTGCGCGAATTCTTCCAGGCGCTTGCCCAGCATGCCGGGATCACGCTGCATGTGCAGAACATCTACGGCGCCAACAACCATCATGTCGCCGAGACCTGCTTCAAGTCCGTCGCCCGCGTGCTCCGCACGGCAACCGAAATCGATCCGCGCCAGGCGGGACGCGTCCCCTCGACCAAGGGGACGCTCGCCTGAGCCGGCCAATATCTGGTTTAAAGACCATGGCCTCCTATCTGATCATGACCCCGCCCGGCGCACCGGCCGACGACGAAAGGGCACGGTTCATCGCCGACGGATTCTCCTGGACCGCCTTCTTCTTCCCCGGTCCGTGGCTCATCGTCAAACGCGCGTGGCTCATCGGAATCTTCGTTTCCGTTCTGCAGTTCCTGTTGCTTCTTGCGGCATCGGTGCCCGGCGGCTTCAGCGCAGCGCTGCTCGTCCATCTGGCGCTCGGTCTCATCGTGTCGCTCGAAGGACCGCTTCTCATCGCCCGCAAGCTCTCGGCGCGCGACTGGACGTTTCGTTCGGTCTTTCCGGCACGCGATCTCGAGACGGCCGAAGAAATCTATTATTCGAACGCCGGGCCGTCCGCCCATGCAGGAGATGCAACTCCCATGCCGTCGACCGACAGGTCCGCTACGGGACGGCCGGGCGCCGCCGTCGGGCTCGGCTTTTTTGAATCCTATGGAGAGCGCTGATGCGGGTCGCCATCATTGACTACGGATCCGGCAACCTGCGCTCGGCCACCAAGGCCTTCGAGCGCGCCGCCCGCGAGGCCGGCATCGCGGCCGAAATCGATCTCACCGACAGGCCGGAACGGGTGGCCACGGCCGATCGCATCGTGCTGCCGGGCGTCGGCGCCTATGCCGACTGCCGCCGCGGCCTCGCCGCCGTGGAGGGCATGGAGGAAGCGCTGACGGAGGCGGTCGAGAAAGCTGGCCGCCCCTTCTTCGGCATCTGCGTCGGCATGCAGCTCATGTCGTCGCGCGGACTCGAAAAGACGGTGACGAAGGGTTTCGGCTGGATCGCCGGCGATGTCGTCGAGATGGCGCCCGAGGACCGCTCGCTCAAGATCCCCCAGATCGGCTGGAACACGCTTGATCTCAAGCGCGCGCACGCCCTTTTCGACGGCATTCCGACCGGCGAGAACGGTCTGCACGCCTATTTCGTCCATTCCTACCACCTCGCGGCGGAGCGTGCCGAAGACGTGGTGGCGGAGGCGGACTATGGCGGCCCGGTGACGGCCTTCGTCGCGCGCGACAACAAGGCGGGCTCGCAGTTCCATCCGGAAAAGAGCCAGGCGCTCGGCCTCGCCCTCATCTCGAATTTCCTGCGCTGGAAGCCCTGAGGCTGCCGCGTCATTTCTGATCGGACGAACAAATGATCCTCTTTCCCGCGATCGACCTCAAGGACGGGCAATGCGTGCGCCTGAAGCTCGGCGACATGGAGCAGGCGACAGTCTATAATCCCGACCCGGCCGCCCAGGCGCGCGCCTTCGAGGAGCAGGGTTTCGAATGGCTGCACGTGGTCGACCTGAACGGCGCCTTTGCCGGGGAGACCGTCAACGGTGCGGCGGTCGACGCCATCCTCAAGGCGACGAAGAACCCGGTGCAGCTCGGCGGCGGCATCCGCACGCTGGAGCATATCGAGAACTGGCTTTCGCGCGGGCTGAAGCGCGTCATCCTCGGTACCGTCGCGGTGCGCGATCCCGCCCTGGTGATCGAAGCCTGCAGCAAGTTCCCGGGACGGGTCGCGGTCGGCATCGATGCGAAGGGCGGCAAGGTCGCCGTCGAGGGATGGGCGGAAGCGTCCGAGCTCGGGGTGATCGAACTTGCCAGGAAGTTCGAGGGCGCGGGCGTCGCGGCGATCATCTATACGGACATCGACCGTGACGGCATTCTGACCGGCATCAACTGGGCCTCGACGCTCGAACTCGCGGACGCGGTTTCAATCCCGATCATCGCCTCGGGCGGCCTCGCCTCGATGGACGACATCCGCCGCATGACCGAACCGGATGCGCAAAAGCTCGAAGGCGCGATCTCCGGTCGGGCGCTTTATGACGGGCGGATCGATCCGAAGGAAGCCCTGGATCTGATCCGCGAAGCAAGAAAGGGGAAGATGCCATGACCCTTAAGGCCCGTGTAATCCCCTGCCTCGACGTGAAGGACGGCCGCGTCGTCAAGGGCGTGAACTTCGTGGATCTGATAGACGCCGGGGACCCGGTGGAGGCGGCACGCGCCTATGACGCGGCCGGGGCCGACGAGCTCTGCTTCCTCGACATCACCGCCTCTTCCGACAATCGCGAAACGATCTTCGACGTCGTCGCCCGCACCGCGGAGCAATGCTTCATGCCGCTTACCGTCGGCGGCGGCGTGCGCCACGTGGCGGACATCCGCAAGCTCCTGCTTGCCGGCGCCGACAAGGTGTCGATCAACACGGCGGCGGTGAAGAATCCGGAATTCGTCGCTGAAGCCGCCGACAAGTTCGGCGACCAGTGCATCGTCGTCGCCATCGACGCCAAGAAAGTCTCGGCGCAAGGCGAGGCGGACCGATGGGAGATCTTTACCCATGGCGGGCGGCAACCGACAGGCATCGATGCGATCGAATTTGCGCAAAAGGTCGTCGATCTCGGGGCCGGCGAAATCCTTCTCACCTCCATGGACCGAGACGGTACGAAGAGCGGCTACGACATCGGCCTGACACGGGCGATCGCCGATGCGGTACGCGCTCCCGTCATCGCCTCCGGCGGCGTGGGCACGCTCGACCACATGGTCGAGGGCATCCGCGACGGCCATGCGACTGCCGTGCTCGCCGCCTCGATTTTCCACTTCGGCACCTACAGCATCGGCGAGGCGAAGCGCCACATGGCCGAGCACGGCATCGCCATGCGGCTTGATTGAGGCGGCGCTGCCAACGAGAAGGGATCCGATAATGACCGACTTCACCCTTTCCGACCTGGAGAAGATCGTGGCGTCCCGCGCCCGGGCGGCGCCGGAGGAGTCCTGGACCGCCAAGCTGGTGGCGGCCGGGCAGACGAAGGCTGCCAAGAAGCTCGGCGAGGAGGCGGTGGAAACGGTCATCGCCGCGATCGGCGAGGACCGGAAGAATCTGGTCGATGAGAGTGCCGATCTCCTCTATCATCTTATGGTCGTATTGAATATCGCCGCCGTCCCGTTGCAGGATGTGATGAGCGAACTGGCCAGGCGGACAAGCCAATCCGGCCTGCAGGAAAAGGCGAACCGGCAGAATCCATGAGCATCGCCGCGGAAGACATCGAACCGGCCGACATTCCGGGCAATCTCCAGGGGGGCGAATATTCGCCCTATCACGTCTTCTCCGCGGAGGAATGGTCGCGCTTTCGCGCCGACACGCCGCTGACGCTGACGGCCGACGAGGTGCAGCGCCTGCGCTCGCTCAACGATCCGGTCGATCTCGACGAGGTGCGACGGATCTATCTCTCGCTCTCACGGCTCCTCTCCGCCCATGTGGAGGCGTCGCAGATCCTCTTCCGGCAGCGCACCCGCTTCCTGAGCATGTCGAACGAGACGAAGACGCCCTTCGTCATCGGTGTCGCCGGCTCGGTCGCCGTCGGCAAGTCGACGACGGCGCGCATCCTTGCGGAGCTTCTCGCGCGCTGGCCCTCGAGCCCGAAGGTCGACCTCGTCACCACCGACGGCTTCCTTTATCCGAATGCGGTTCTCCAGCGGGAAAACCTGATGGATCGCAAGGGATTTCCCGAGAGCTACGATATCGGCGCGCTGCTCAGATTCCTCTCGGCGATCAAGGCGGGCCGTCCGAACGTCAAGGCTCCTACCTATTCGCACCTGACCTATGATGTGATCCCCGACCAGTTCCAGGTGATCGACCGGCCGGACATCCTGATTTTCGAGGGGATAAACGTGCTGCAGTCGCGCGATCTGCCGGCCGACGGCAAGATCGTGCCGATGGTCTCGGATTTCTTCGACTTTTCGATCTATATCGATGCCGAGGAGAGCCTGATCCACAGCTGGTACGTGAACCGCTTCATGCGACTGCGCGAAACCGCGTTCCAGAACCCGCAATCCTTCTTCCATCGCTATGCGACGATCAGCGAGGATGCGGCGCGCGCGATCGCCGAGGGCCTCTGGCACAATATCAATCTTAAGAACCTGCATCAGAACATTCTGCCGACGCGGCCGCGCGCCGATCTCATCCTGCAGAAGGGCCCCAACCACCTGACGCAGACGGTGGCGCTCAGGAAGCTTTGAGGTGAATCGCGCCGCCTGCGGGAAAGGAACCGCTTCGGACGGGGCGAAGCTTCAAGGATTGACCCTTCGCAGCGTCAGATTGAGCCGGCCGCCGCTCCTCAGGAGCGTCGATGTGTTCGGATAGATGCGGTCGACGCCGTGGAAGGCGAGCCGTCCTTCGCCGCCGAGCACGACGACGTCGCCGCTTTCGAGCCTGAACGACACGGTCTGTCCGCCGCGTGTGCGGCCGCCGACGCGGAAAAGGCAGTCGTCGCCGAGCGAGATCGAAACGACGGCAGTCTCGAGATCGCGCTCGTCCCGGTCCTGGTGGAGCCCCATGCGCGCCTCTGCCGAGTAGAAATTCACCAGGCAGGCCTCGGGGGACTTGTCGCTTCCGGCCACGGCATTCCAGATGTCGTGCAGCATGCGTGGAATCGGCGGCCATGGCTTGCCGGTGACCGGATGCGTCGCCTGGTAGCGGTAGCCGCGCTCGCGGTCGGTGACCCAGCCGAGCGCGCCGCAATTGGTCATGCGCACGGACATGGGTTTGCCGGTCTTCGGCATCGCGGGCGCGAAGAGCGGAGCCTCCGCGACGACGGCGCGGACGGCCTCGACCAGTTCCTGCTGGCGCGAACGGTCGAGGAAACCGGGGATGTGTCTCACCCCTTTCGGCAGCACAAGCATTGGCGGCATCCTGTCATACGGCTTCGATCGATCCTCCCGTCAGCAGATCCGGCGGGAGATGACAGGTACATAGCGCTCACCGGGGTCGGGATCGACCCGAAACAGCCTTCGTTCAGCCGGCATCCAGATCCGGGATGCGCAGCACCTGGCCCGGATAGATCTTGTCGGGATGGGTGAGCATGGGCTTGTTCGCTTCGAAGATCGCCGTGTGCTTGGCGCCCTTGCCCTTGCCGTAATGGGCCTCGGCGATCTTCCAGAGATTGTCGCCCTTCTTCACGGTGTAGAAGACCGGGGCCTTCGCCTCGGCCGGCGCGGCGGCGCCGTCGGCGACCTTGAGCTCGGATGCCTCGACCTTGGATATGCCGAGCGTATTGCCGACGGCCACGACCGCCTTCTCGAAGGTGGACTGGTCCTTGACGACACCCTTCAGCACGACCTTGTCGTCCACGACGTCGACCTTGACGTCCTTGGTGCCGAGGTCATGGGATGCGAGCTCCTTTTCGACGCTTGCCGCATCCGGCGGCGTGTCGTCGCCGCCGATTCCGAGCTTCTTTCCCGCATTCTTGATAAAATCGAACAAACCCATGCTTGTCTCCTCTCTCGCGCGGCTGGAGCCTGCACATGTCGTCTTCCCCACGACCGCCGTACGGCTTGGCGACATGCGTCAGCGGATAAGAGAGTGCGGTTGCGCGCAAAAGACAAGGGCGCGGGCGCAACTTTCGGGCGCGGTCAGTCGCCGCCGGGGCGGCCGCGCAGCTTCTTGATTTCGGAACGGCCGGATTTCTCCTTCAACCGGCGTTCGATCGATCCGCGCGTCGGCTTCGTCTTCCTGCGCGGCGGGGGCGGCGGTTCCGCCGCCTTCAGGATCAGTTCCTTCAGCCGCTCGCGGGCGTCCTCGCGATTGCGTTCCTGACTGCGGAAGCGATTGGCTTCGATCATCAGGACGCCCTCCTTCGAGGCGCGCCGTCCGGCGAGCTTCAAGGCATTGGCCTTCACGCGCTCCGGCAGGGTCGGCGAAGCCTGCACGTCGAAGAAGAGCTGGACGGCCGTCGAGACCTTGTTGACGTTCTGTCCGCCCGGTCCGCCGGCCAGCACGAATTGCTCCGTGAGCTCCCATCCGGCGATCACGATGTTTTCGTTGATGTAAAGCGGTTCGCTTGCCATGAATCTTCCTCGGCCGTTTCTATCGCATGCTTGAAAACCGGCCGCAAATGCAAAACCCGGCCGCAGGCAGCCGGGTTTCACGTGAATCATGGCAAGAGACCGGATTATTCGGCGGCCACCCTCGCGCCCGGGGCTGCGTCGCGCACGCTGCCGTCGACGTGGCCCTCGAACTTGGCGAAGTTGGCGATGAACATGTCGACGAGCCGCCGTGCCTGGGCGTCATAAGCCATACCATCCGCCCAGGTCGAGCGCGGGTCGAGAATGCCGGCCTCGACGCCCGGTACCGACACCGGCACCGCAAAGCCGAAATTCGCATCCGTGCGGAACGAGGCACTGTTCAGCGAGCCGTCGAGAGCCGCCGAAAGAAGCGCGCGCGTCACCTTGATCGGCATGCGGCTTCCCGTGCCGAAGGCGCCGCCGGTCCAGCCGGTGTTGACGAGCCAGCAGGTGACGCCGTTCCTGGCGATGAGATCCTTGAGAAGATTGCCGTATTCGGACGGATGGCGCGGCATGAAGGGAGCGCCGAAGCAGGTCGAGAAAGTCGCCTCCGGCTCCGTCACGCCCTTTTCGGTACCGGCGACCTTGGCGGTGTAGCCGGAGAGGAAGTGGTACATGGCCTGTTCCGGCGTCAGCTTGGCGATCGGCGGCAAAACCCCGAAGGCGTCCGCCGTCAGCATGATGATCGTGCGTGGCTGTGGCGCCGTGCCGGTCTTGCTGGCGTTCGGAATGAAGTGCAGCGGATAGGCGCAGCGGGTGTTCTCCGTCAGCGAACCGTCGTCGAAGTCCGGAAGGCGCCGCTCGTCGAGGACGACGTTCTCCATCACCGTACCGAAGCGGCGCGTCGTCGCAAAGATCTCGGGCTCTGCCGCTTCCGACAGGCGGATCGCCTTGGCATAGCAGCCGCCCTCGAAATTGAAGACGCCCTTTTCGCTCCAGCCGTGCTCGTCGTCACCGATCAGCGTGCGGTTCGGATCGGCGGAGAGCGTCGTCTTGCCGGTACCCGAGAGGCCGAAGAAGATCGCCGTGTCACCGGCGGGCCCGACATTGGCCGAGCAGTGCATCGGCATCACCGACTTCTTGGGCAGCAGGTAATTGAGGACGGTGAAAACCGACTTCTTCATCTCGCCCGCATAGGACGTGCCGCCGATCAGCACGAGGCCGTTGGTCAGGTCACAGGCGATGACCGTCTCGCTGCGGCAGCCGTGGCGTGCGGGATCGGCCTTGAAGCTCGGCAGGTCGATAATCGTCAGCTTCGGCTGAAAAGACGGAAGCGCCTCGCGCTCCGGCCGGATCAGCAGATTGCGGATGAACAGCGAGTGCCAGGCGAACTCGGTGACGACGCGCGTCGGGAGCGCGTTCTCCGGGTCGGCACCGCCGACGAGGTCCTGGACGTAGAGCGACATGCCCTTGGCATGGGCGAGCATGTCCTGACGAAGACGCTCGAAATGCTCCGGCGAAATCGCGCTGTTGTTGTCCCACCAGATCTGGTCGGCGGTGTTGGCGTCGCGCACGACATACTTGTCCTTGGGCGAGCGGCCCGTGTGCTGGCCGGTGCGGGCGCAAAGCGCTCCATGGACCGTCAGTTCGGCTTCACCGCGGGCCAGGGCTTCTTCGTAGAGCTGTGGCGCCTCGAAGTTGTAGCGGACGACCGAGAGGTCGGAAAATCCGATCGATTCCAGTCCGATAGAGGGATTGCGGCTCCCGAGCTCATCCATGGTCAAGCTTCCTTCGTGGTTGGCCATTGGCGTTGAATTTCGTCGGAACATACCGGCAAGGCCGATCCAAGACAAGATAGCCAATTCTAAAACAATAATGAATTCAGTATATTAATCGATTTAAAGAAAAATATGCATTTTTTAATCGGTTGAATCGCAGCTTCCGGAAACCCAGCTGCGAGGCCGGTTGCGGGGAACCGGATCAGGTGCTTTTGCACTTCGCCACAATTTGTTCCACCTTTATACTCAATTAACGCGGCCGTGACTCGCGGTTGCCGCGATTCTTGCAACGCATCTCGAAGCGTCTCGGCAACCGGGCCTCGAAACGGAGTAGAATAAGATGCAGACCATCGCGCTTGTCGATGACGACCGCAACATCCTGACGTCCGTGTCCATCGCGCTGGAAGCCGAGGGCTACAAGGTCGAAACCTATACGGACGGCGCATCGGCGCTGGAGGGTCTGCTGGCGCGTCCGCCGCAGCTCGCTATCTTCGACATCAAGATGCCCCGCATGGACGGCATGGAGCTGTTGCGGCGGCTGAGGCAGAAGTCCGACCTGCCCGTCATCTTTCTCACGTCGAAGGACGAGGAGATCGACGAGCTCTTCGGTCTGAAGATGGGCGCCGACGACTTCATCACCAAGCCCTTCTCACAGCGCCTCCTGGTGGAGCGCGTCAAGGCGATCCTGCGTCGCGCGGCCAACCGGGAGGCTGCGGCCGGAGGCGCCGGACCGGTGAAGAATGCCGACACGCCTTCCCGTTCGCTCGAACGGGGCCAGCTCGTCATGGACCAGGAGCGGCATACCTGCACCTGGAAGAACGAATCCGTCACGCTGACGGTCACGGAGTTCCTCATCCTGCACGCACTGGCGCAGCGACCCGGCGTGGTGAAGAGCCGCGACGCGCTGATGGATGCCGCCTATGACGAACAGGTCTATGTCGACGATCGCACGATCGACAGCCACATCAAGCGGCTTCGCAAGAAGTTCAAGATGGTAGACAACGACTTCGACATGATCGAGACGCTCTACGGCGTCGGCTATCGTTTCCGCGAAACGGCCTGAGGGAGCGAGCCGGCGGATTGCGGATCACTCGTGGCCGGAGCGCTGCCGCCCGTCCCTCCCTTGCTAGCGCTTGCGCAGCAGCGCCGGCTGGCGTAGGGCATCGCGGGAACGGGCGAATGCGACAGGCGACGCGGGCAGAAGCGAAGGTCGCGTCGCGGGAGCGGGAGACTTGGTAGAAGTCTTGCAGGGCGATATCGAAGAAGCGGAAGGACGGGCATCGACGCTGCGCGGGCAGCGGCGATGGGCGCATCCCTTTACGCTGATCCGGCGCCTGTTCGGCAATGCGGTCTTCTCGAGCCTCACGCGGCGCATCGTCTTCTTCAACCTGGTGGCGCTCGTGGTCCTCGTCGGCGGGATCATGTATCTCAACCAGTTCCGGGAAGGTCTGATCGACGCCCGGGTGGAGAGCCTTCTGACGCAGGGCGAGATCATCGCCGGCGCCATCTCGGCCTCCGCCTCGGTGGACACCAATTCGATCACCATCGATCCGGAAAAGCTGCTCGAATTGCAGGCCGGCGAAAGCATCACGCCGCTGCCGAGCGACGAAGACCTCGAATTCCCGATCATTCAGGAACGCGTGGCGCCGGTCTTGAGAAGACTGATCTCGCCGACGCGCACGCGCGCTCGCCTCTTCGATGCCGATGCCGACCTATTGCTCGATTCGCGCCACCTCTATAGCGGCGGACAGGTGCTTCGTTTCGACCTGCCGCCGGTCGATCCGGAAAGTCCGAGCCTCGCCGACGAGTTCGGCACCTGGTTCAACCGGCTGCTGCAGCCGGGCGACCTGCCGCTCTACAAGGAGCCGCCCGGCGGCAACGGCTCTATCTATCCGGAGGTGATGAACGCCCTGACCGGCGTGCGCGGCGCCGTGGTGCGCGTGACCGAGAAGGGCGAGCTGATCGTTTCGGTTGCCGTTCCGGTACAGCGCTTCCGCGCGGTCCTCGGCGTGCTCCTCCTCTCCACCCAGGCCGGCGACATCGACAAGATCGTCCATGCAGAACGGCTGGCGATCATCCGCGTTTTCGGCGTGGCGGCGCTGGTCAACGTCATACTCTCGCTGCTTCTCTCGTCGACGATCGCCAACCCGCTGCGGCGGCTTTCGGCCGCCGCCATCCGCGTGCGCCGCGGCGGCGCCAAGGAACGGGAGGAGATCCCCGACTTCTCATCCCGCCAGGACGAGATCGGCAATCTTTCCGTGGCGCTCCGCGAAATGACGACCGCGCTATACGACCGCATCGCGGCAATCGAGAACTTCGCCGCCGATGTGAGCCACGAACTCAAGAATCCGCTGACGTCGCTGCGCAGCGCGGTCGAAACCTTGCCGCTCGCGCGCAACGAGGAATCGAAGAAGCGGCTGATGGACGTCATCCAGCACGACGTGCGACGGCTCGACCGGCTGATCAGCGATATCTCCGACGCCTCGCGTCTGGATGCGGAGCTTGCACGCGCCGACGCGAAGAAGGTCGACCTCGAAAAGCTGCTCGGCGACCTCGTCGAAATTTCACGCCAGATCCGGGGCAGCAAGAAACCGGTGCTGCTCGACTTCGTCGTCGACCGTAAGGACAACCCGCGCGCAAGCTTCATCGTCAGCGGCTACGAACTGCGCATCGGTCAGATCATCACGAACCTGATCGAAAACGCCCGCTCCTTCGTCTCCGAGCAGAACGGCCGCATCGTCGTCCGGCTGACCCGGTCGCGATCGCGCTGCATCGTCTATGTCGAAGACAACGGTCCGGGCATCCAGGCGGAGGACATCGACCGTATCTTCGAGCGCTTCTACACCGACAGGCCGGAGGGCGAGGACTTCGGCCAGAACTCGGGGCTCGGCCTTTCGATCTCGCGCCAGATCGCCGAGGCGCATGGCGGAACGCTCAGAGCCGAGAACATCGCCGGCAAGGACGGCCACATCGGCGGCGCCCGCTTCGTTCTCTCGCTGCCCGCCGAGCCGCACCCGTGACTGCGCCCTTCGTCAATGTCCACGGAACCGCGATCGTTCTCGGCACGACCGGGCTGCTGATCACAGGGCCGTCCGGCTCGGGCAAGTCGGCGCTCGCGCTTTCCTGCCTCTCGCAAGTGAGACGCCGGGGCCGCTTCGCCGCGCTCGTCGCGGACGACCGCGTGGATCTGACGCTCGAGAACGGGCGCATCGTCGCGCGCTGCCCTGCCGCCATTCGCGGGCTCCTCGAAATCCGCGGATCCGGAATTGCGGAAGTCGGTACCGTCTCCGCCTGTGTTCTCGATTGGGCGATCACGCCGGTCAGGGCACCCTTCGAGCCGCGTCTGCCGCCGGAGGAGGAGGAGCTGGAGCTCGGGATCTGGCGAAATCTGCCGCTGTTGCGCCTCCCCATCGAGGGGCCGCTGTCGCCGCTCGACGCGCTCGCCGCCCTTCTGCCCGAAAATGTAGGACTTTAGCCTTATCGAAAGGCAGTGCGGCTGCTTTTTCGGCATTTTTGGCTTGCACTTCGCCTTTTCCTTGCCAAGATGGCGCCCCCAACAGGTGGACGAAATTGCTGCATTGCGATATCCGGCCATCAACGAGTTGCATATGCAGTTGGAGCAAAGATACCCATGATCGGACTTGTGCTTGTCACTCATGGCAAGCTGGCGGATGAGTTTCGGCATGCTTTGGAGCATGTCGTCGGTCCGCAAAAAGCTATCGAGACCGTCTGCATAGGCCCCGAGGACGACATGGATCAGCGGCGTCAGGATATCCTCGACGCCGTCGAGAAGGCCAATCAAGGCGACGGCGTCATCATCCTGACGGATATGTTCGGCGGCACCCCTTCGAATCTCGCCATTTCGGTGATGCGCGGCGGCAGCGTCGAGGTCATCGCCGGCGTCAACCTGCCAATGCTGATCAAGCTCGCAGGCGTGCGCGGCGAAAGCGACATGGACAAGGCGCTGGTGGAAGCCTCCGAGGCGGGGCGCAAATACATCAACGTCGCCAGTCGGGTTCTGAGTGGAAAATGATGGATCACCGCCCCGACACGGCTCTGACGCGCGAACTGCTCATCGTCAACAAACGCGGCCTCCATGCGCGTGCCTCCGCGAAATTCGTGCAGACCGTCGAGACCTTCGACGCGGAGATCACCGTGTCCAAGGACGGCATGACCGTCGGCGGGACCTCGATCATGGGGCTGATGATGCTGGCGGCCAGCACCGGCTGCTCGGTCTTCGTCACCGCCAGCGGCGCTCAGGCCGAAGAGGCGCTCAACGCGCTGGATACGCTGGTTCGCGACAAGTTCGGCGAAGAGATGTGACCGATATAAACATATAAAGACCTCTTTATATGTCGGTTGCCCTCCACGGGGTTTCCTGATAGACGGAAGGCACGCTGCCCGCGATCGCGGGAGGCACTGTCATGCCGCCAAACGGCCATGTGGCCGCGCGGCCCTAGGATCAGCCTGGAGAACTTCATGAGCGCAACTCAGGACTATATCGTCGCCGACATCGGGCTTGCCGATTTCGGCCGCAAGGAAATCGCCATCGCCGAAACGGAAATGCCGGGCCTGATGGCCTGCCGCGAGGAGTTCGGCGCATCGAAGCCGCTGAAGGGCGCCCGCATCACCGGCTCGCTCCACATGACCATCCAGACCGCCGTGCTGATCGAGACGCTGGTTGCGCTCGGTGCCGAAGTGCGCTGGGCCTCGTGCAACATCTTCTCGACCCAGGACCACGCTGCCGCCGCCATCGCTGCAAGCGGCGTACCCGTCTTCGCCATCAAGGGCGAGACGCTGGAGGAATACTGGACCTACACCGACAAGATCTTCCAATGGGCCGACGGCGGCGTCTCGAACATGATTCTCGACGACGGCGGCGACGCGACCATGTACATCCTGCTCGGCGCCCGCGCCGAGGCCGGCGAGAACATTCTGACGAATCCGGGCTCCGAAGAAGAAGAGATCCTTTTCGCGCAGATCAAGAAGCGCCTCGCCGCGACACCGGGCTGGTTCACCAAGCAGCGTGACGCGATCAAGGGCGTGACGGAAGAAACGACCACGGGCGTCAACCGCCTGTACCAGCTCCAGGCCAAGGGCCTGCTGCCCTTCCCGGCGATCAACGTCAACGACAGCGTCACGAAGTCGAAGTTCGACAACAAGTACGGTTGCAAGGAATCGCTCGTCGACGGCATCCGCCGCGGCACCGACGTGATGATGGCCGGCAAGGTCGCGGTGGTCTGCGGCTACGGCGACGTCGGCAAGGGCTCGGCGGCTTCGCTCAGCGGCGCCGGCGCACGCGTCAAGGTCACGGAAGTCGACCCGATCTGCGCTCTCCAGGCGGCCATGGACGGCTTTGAAGTCGTCCAACTCGAAGACGTCGTATCATCCGCCGACATCTTCATCACCACCACCGGCAACAAGGACGTCATCCGCATCGAGCACATGCGCGCGATGAAGGACATGGCGATCGTCGGCAATATCGGCCATTTCGACAACGAGATTCAGGTCTCGGCGCTTCGGAACCTGAAGTGGACGAACGTCAAGCCGCAGGTCGATCTGATCGAGTTCCCGAAGGGCAACCGCATCATCCTGCTTTCGGAAGGCCGCCTGCTCAATCTCGGCAACGCCACCGGACATCCGTCCTTCGTCATGTCGGCATCCTTCTCCAACCAGGTTCTGGCGCAGATCGAGCTCTTCACCAAGGGCGATCAGTACAAGAACGAGGTCTACGTGCTGCCGAAGCAGCTCGACGAGAAGGTGGCGCGCCTGCATCTCACCAAGCTCGGCGCCAAGCTGACCGAGCTCTCGGAAGAACAGGCCTCCTATATCGGCGTCAAGCAGCAGGGTCCGTTCAAGGCCGAACACTACCGGTACTGATCCTTACCCGAGCAATCCACAACATCTTGTGGCCGCGATCTTGACAAGAGATCGCGGCCGCTTTTTTGGGGCTCGCACTTTCAGCCGAATCGTCAAAGAAGTATGTTTAGCTTATCGATTCGTTATGCCGGTGTGGATTTTTCGGGCCGGCGGCGCGGTCGAAATGGGATGTCTTGTCGGACAGGCGGCAAACAGACGGAGACAGACCGGAGATGCAATCGGAACTGACAGGAGCCTTTGAACGGGCTCCGGCGCGCGGGGGCGCAAGGTCGCCGGCACTTTCCGGACGAACGGGGACGGCGCCGTGAAAACACATGAATCCATGTCTTCTGCAGGACGGCAGGGGGCGCCGAGACTGCTCAAGCGGCTCCTTGCGGGAACGGTATTGCTTGCGGCAAGCGATGCCGCAGCTCAGGCCACCGATCCCGGCAGAAGCATATTCGGCACGACGGAGGTGGTGACCTTCTCCGTTTTGATCGGCGTCATTTCCGCCGCCATGATTTCGGCGATCTGGCTCATCCGCCAGCGCGGCAATATCGAGGCCGAGAACCGCGAGCTTCGTTCCAATCTATCCGACGCGAACCAGCGAATTTCCCGCTTCCAGGCTCTCATTGCGGACAAGAACAGGCGCATCGTGATCTGGGACGGGCTCGCAGAGCGCCCGGAATTCCTCGGTCAGCTTCCGGTCGAAACCGGCGCGCCGCAGGACGACCGGGACTTTCTCGCCTTCGGCCGCTGGATCAAGCCGCAATCGGCAGGTCTGCTCGAAAAGGCGATCGAATCCTTGCGTGCCCAGGCGCAGAGCTTCGATCTCGTGCTCGAAACCCAGCGTAACGAGGTCCTCGAGGCCCAGGGCCGCGTATCCGGCGGGCGGGCCTTCGTGCGCTTCATCGCGCTCAACAATCTCAGGGCCGAACTCGCCGAGTTGAAGCTCGAACGCGACCAGCTGCATGCTTCGCTTTCGACGGTTCGGACGCTGCTCGACGCGGTCGATCTTCCCGCGTGGCAGCGCGCAGGAGACGGCAGGCTCGAATGGGTCAATGCGGCCTATGCCAATGCGGTCGAAACCCAGAGCGCGAGCACGGCCGTCGCCGAAGAGCGCGAGCTGCTTGCGACCACGGCCCGCGAGCGGATCCGGGCGGTCTCGACGCTCCAGACGCCGTTCCGCGACAAGGTTTCGACGGTGGTCAGGGGCAACCGGACGTTTTTCGACGTCGTGGACGCCCGCACGCCCGCCGGCTCTGCCGGAATCGCGATCGACGTTTCCGGCATCGAGGCGGTGCGCGAGGAGCTGGCGCGGACGCTCAAGAGCCATGCCGAGACGCTCGAACACCTGGCGACGCCGGTGGCGATCTTCGACGGCAATCAGCGGCTGCAGTTCTACAATCAGGCTTTCCAGCGGCTTTGGGATCTCGACATGGGGTTCCTCGAGCGCAAGCCCGACAACGGCGAGGTGCTCGATCGGCTGCGTGCCGGCGGCAAGCTGCCGGAGCAGCTCAACTGGAAGCAATGGAAGACGAGTGCGCTTTCCGTCTATCAGGCAATCGACACGCAGTCCGATCTCTGGCACCTGCCGAACGGCCAGACGCTACGCGTTTTCGCCACCGCGCGGCCGCAGGGCGGCGCCACCTGGGTGTTCGAGAACCTGACCGAAAGGGTCGATCTGGAAACGCGCTACAACACGCTGGTCCAGGTCCAGGGCGAAACGATCGACCATCTCGCCGAAGGCGTCGCCGTTTTCGGACCCGACGGCCGCATCCGGCTCTCGAACCCGGCCTTCCGGGCGATCTGGGGCATCAACGAGACCGAGGCTCAGCCGGGCACCCATATCCGCGCGATCGAGCAGGCTTGTCTCGCCTCCTACGACCAGCCGGACGGCTGGAAGCGCTTCGCCCATATCATCACAAGCTTCGACGACGAGCGGCCGTCGAGCCGCGGCATTCTGGAGCTGCGCACCGGCCTCATCCTCGACTACGCGGTTATTCCGCTGCCCAACGCCCAGACGATGCTGACCTTCGTCAACATCACCGACAGCGTCCGCGTAGAGCGCGCGCTCACCGAAAAGAACGAAGCGCTGCGCAAGGCGGATGCGCTGAAGAACGATTTCGTGCACCACGTCTCCTACGAGCTGCGCTCGCCGCTGACGAACATCATCGGTTTTGCCGACCTTCTGAAAACGCCGGTGTTCGGCGAACTCAACGAGCGCCAGGCCGAATATGTCGACCACATTGCCACCTCCTCGTCGCTGCTTCTGACGATCGTCAACGACATCCTCGATCTTGCGACCGTCGATGCCGGCATCGTCGAGCTCGAACTCGCGGAAGTGAATCTCATCGATCTGATCGACGACGTGACGCAGCAGATGGGCGACCGGCTGATCGAGAGCGGCGTGTCGCTTCGAACCGAAGCGCCCGACAATCTCGGCCGCATCACCGCGGACCAGCAACGGCTGAAGCAGATCTTCATAAAGCTTCTCACCAATGCGGCGAATTTCGCCCCGGACGGAAGTACGATCGAGCTCAAATGCTGGCGCGAGGGGAGCGACTTTGCCTTCTCTGTCACCGACACGGGGCCAGGGATCCCGCAGGACGTTCTCAACACCGTGTTCAACCGCTTCGAAAGCTATGGCCAGCGCGGCGGCGCGGGCCTGGGCCTGTCCATCGTGGAGAGCTTCGTCAGTCTTCACCACGGCAATGTTTCGATCCGCAGCAAGGAGGGCGAAGGCACGGCAGTAACCTGCCGCATTCCCTCCGCCGAAGCGCCGAAGGTCATCGCGGCGGAATAGATGAACTAAATGAAATCTCTCGAACGTCTGCTGAAGGACGAGGCCGCCACCATCGAATTCGGCGAAGATCTCGCATTGGCGCTGAAGGGCGGCGAATGCGTCGCTCTCTCGGGCGACCTCGGCGCGGGAAAATCGACCCTGGCAAGGGCCTTCATCCGGGCCATGGCCGACGACGAGACGCTCGAGGTGCCCAGTCCCACCTTCACCCTGGTTCAAAGCTACGACCTCAGGATCCCGGTCGCTCATTTCGATCTCTACCGGCTCGCGGACGCATCCGAGCTTGACGAGCTCGGTTTCGACGAGGCGCTCGCCCACGGCATCTGTCTCGTGGAATGGCCGGAGAAGGCCGAGGAGGCGCTTCCGGCCGACCGAATCACCCTGACCTTCTCGCATGAAGACGAGGGCCGGCGCATTCACCTGACGGCTCCGGACGCGGCTTTCGAACGGATCAACCGCTCGCTTGCCATTCGCAAGTTCCTGCTCGATGCAGCCTATCCCGACGCCCGTCGGCGCCACCTGAGCGGCGACGCTTCGATCCGGGCCTATGAACGCATCGACACCGGGGATGGTGCGCCGGCGAAGATCTTGATGGATGCGCCGAGACACAAGCCGGGACCTATCCTCGAGGACGGCAAGTACTACCAGCAGCTCGCCCATATCGCCGAGGACGTCGTCCCCTTCGTCGCGATCTCGCAACTCCTGCGCAAACGTGGTTTCGCGGCACCGGCGATCTACGCGCGCGACCTCGACCAGGGTCTGCTTCTCATCGAAAACCTTGGGTCCGAAGGCATCCTCGACGCCGATGGCCGCCCCGTGGCGGAGCGCTACATCGAAGGCGCACGCCTTCTGGCCCGGCTGCATGCTCAGCCCGCGGAGCGCGACATCGCAGTGGCTGAAGGGGTGGTTCACCACATCCCCGCTTTCGACCGGACGGCGATCAAGATCGAAACCAGTCTGCTCGTCGACTGGTATCTCCCGTGGAAACGGGGGCGGCCTGCCTCAGACGATGAGCGGCGGGAATACTTCGCCGTATGGGATGGACTGATCGGCGTTCTCGCTTCCGCGGAGAAGAACCTGCTTCTGCGCGATTTCCACTCGCCGAACATTCTCTGGCGTCAGGACCGCACCGGCTTCGACCGAATCGGCATCATCGACTTCCAGGACGCGATGATCGGGCCGACAGCCTATGACGTGGCCTCGCTGGTGCAGGATGCGCGAGTGACGATCGAACCCGATCTCGCCCAGCGGATGATGACTGCCTACATCTCCGAGCGCCGTGGTCTGGGTCCCTTCGACGAGGCCGCCTTCCGGCGCGACTGGCATCTGATGGCCGCTCAGCGCAACTGCAAGCTCGCCGGAATTTGGGTGCGGCTCAAGGAGCGCGACGGCAAACCCGGCTACATGAAGCACATGCCGCGCACCTTCGCCTATCTCGAGCATGCGCTCTCCCATCAGGTGCTGACACCCTTGCGCGAATGGTGCATTAAGGCTGGAATCCTCGCTCCCGAATCAGCAAACCGTTAGGACACGATGCCCATCACCAATGCCATGGTGCTTGCGGCCGGACTGGGCACCCGCCTGCGGCCGGTCACCGACACGCTGCCGAAGCCGCTTGTCAGGATAGCCGGCAAGCCGATGATCGACTATGTGCTGGATCTGCTCGCCGCCGCGGGCGTCACCAGGGCCGTTGTGAACGTCCATCATTTCGCCGGCCAGATGGAGGAGCACCTCGGCCGGCGAGAGGCGCCGCATATCCTGATTTCGGACGAGCGGGATGCGCTGATGAATTCCGGCGGCGGGCTGGCGAAGGGCCTGAAACTGCTCGATGGCGGGCCGGTGCTCGTCATGAATGCCGACCTTTTCTGGATCGGCGAGAAGCCGCGGCAACCGTGCAACCTGAAAAAGCTTGCCGAGTTCTTCGATCCGGAGCGCATGGACATGGCGCTGCTCTGCGTGCGTCTCGAGAACACGACCGGGCACAACGGCAAACGGGATTTCTCGCTATCGGAAGACGGCCGGCTCACGCGCTATGAAGACGGCATGGCGAATCCCGTCGTCTATGCCGGCGCGATCGCCATGGACGCAGCGCTGCTTGCAGACGCGCCGGACGAGGCGTTCAACCTCAACATCTATTTCGACCGGGCGATCGCCAGGGGACGTCTTTTCGGTCTGATGCTCGAAGGGCACTGGATCACCGTCGGCTCGCCGGAAGCCATAGCGGAGGCCGAGGCTGCGATCCGCCGCTTCCGGCCGGAGGGATGAGGTGCCCGCACATCCGAACGTCTTCACGGTTCCCGCCGGCCTGCCTTTTCTGAGGACGGTCGCGGAAAGGCTCTGCAGTGGCGAGCTGACCCCGGGCTTCCGCTACGATCCGGCGCAGCCGCTGGCACTGGCCGGTGTGACGATCTTCGTGCCGACCCGGCGCTCCGCCCGCGTGCTGCGCTCGGAGTTCGTCGATCTGCTCGGCGGCCGATCGGCCATCCTGCCGATGATCCGGGCGCTCGGCGAGACCGACGACGACAGCGGCTTCTTCGACGCCGAGGTGCCGGCGATCCTCGACCTCGCGCCGCCGCTTTCCGGAACGGCAAGGCTCATCGAACTCGGCCGCCTCATTCTCGCCTGGCGAAACCGCCTGCCCCAGGTGGTCCTCGACATCCACGCGGAAAGCCCGCTGATCGCGCCGGCAAGCCCTGCCGACGCCATCTGGCTCGCGCGGAACCTCGCCGAACTCATCGACGCGATCGAGACCGAGGAACTCGATTGGGAGGCCCTCGACGGACTCGACGGCGGCGAACATGCGCTCTGGTGGCAACTGACGCTCGCCTTCCTCAAGATCGCCCGCACCTACTGGCCGGAGCGGCTGGCGGAACTCAAGCACTCCTCGCCCGCACGCCACCGCAATGCGGTGCTGAAAGCCGAAACCCAGCGTATCGCCGCCGGAAAAGTGAGCGGACCGATCATCATCGCCGGTTCGACCGGTTCGATCCCGGCGACGGCCGCCCTGATCGCCGCGGTCAAGGCGCTGCCGAACGGTACGATCGTGCTCCCGGGTCTCGACGGATCGATGAGCGACGCGGAGTGGCGGCTGATCGCCGGAGAGACCCCCGGCGCCGGCGCTTCTTCAAGGAGCCCGGCAAGCCGCACCCACCCGCAATATGGATTTCACCGTCTGCTCAAGCGCATGGGCATCGAACGCGGCGACGTGCCCGCCCTCGCGAGCGCTGCCGATGATCTCGATTATCGCAGCGCGGTCCTGTCGCGGGCGCTGTTGCCCGCCGACGCGACGAATGTCTGGATGGAGGCCCGCCAGAGCTTCGATGCGGATAGACTCCTGTCCGCCTTTGCGGATGTGGCGCTGATCGAAGCGGCGAACGAACGCGAAGAGGCAACCGCCATCGCGATCGCGCTTCGGCTCGCGCTCGAAGCCGATGAGGAGAGCCAGGCGGCGCTCATCACCCCCGACCGAGGGCTTGCGCGTCGCGTCGGCACCGAGCTTGCCCGCTTCGGTATAGAGGCGGACGATTCCGCAGGCATTCCGCTCTCGGCGACGCCGGCGGGCGCACTTGCCCGGCTGCTCTTGGAAGCGACGCTGAGGCCGGACGATCCGGTTGCCCTGGTCGCACTTCTCAAGCATCCGCTGGCGCGCTTCGGCCAGACGGCAGAGGGTGCGCGCCGAGCCGCGGACGTGCTGGAGCTCGCGGCCCTGCGCGGCGGCACCGATGCGGCCGACATATCGTCCTTGGAGGGGGTCATCGACAAGGCGCTCGACAGGCAGAAGACCGACCGGCACCCGCCGCCCTGGAGAGCGGGCATCGGCCCCGACGACATCGCCATCGCGCGCGCACTCGCACGCCGGATAGCCTCGGCGGTCGCCCCCCTGGCCAGCACTCTCTCTGCCGATCCGCAAACCGGCCGTCACCGCTCGGCCGTGCTGCCCCTTTCGGATTGGGCGGAGCGTACAGGGCGCGCTCTGGAGGCGGCCGCCATCGACGAGCAAGGCAACCTTGGGGCGCTCTGGGCTTCGGAAGCCGGCGAAATATTGGCGACGCTCCTCAGGGGCATCATCGAAACCGATGGCCAGATGGAGGCCGACGGACCGCAATGGTGCGACATTCTCGAGGCGCTTGCCGCAAGCGAAGCGGTCAAGCCGCGATCGATGCGCCATCCCCGCGTCTTCATTTTCGGAGCGCTTGAATCGCGCCTGCAAAGTGTGGACCTGGTGGTGCTCGGCGGCATGAACGAGGGCACCTGGCCGGGGCAGACCTCGAACGATCCGTTCCTTTCGCGAACGATGAAGGCGGGTATCGGACTGGAGCCGCCGGAGCGGCGAATCGGCCAGCTCGCGCATGATTTCCAGATGGCCTGCGGTACCCGCCGGCTGATCCTTTCGCGCTCCATGCGTCAGGGATCGGCGCCGACGGTGGCTTCCCGATGGCTGCAGCGCCTTCAGGCGCTCGGCGGCAAGAGGCTGACGGAACTGCTCAAGGCCAATGGCGCCGACTATCTCCACTGGATGCGCATTCTCGACCAAGGCGAGCGTCAGCCGTTGTCGGACCGGCCGGAGCCGAAGCCTCCCGCGGAGCTGCAGCCGCGAAAATATTCCTTCAGCGAGGTGACGCGCCTGCGCCGCGATCCCTATGCCGTCTACGCGAGGCGCATTCTCCGGCTGGAACCGATCCAACCGTTCAACCGCGATCCGGGGGCGGCGGAACGCGGCCTGCTTTATCACCGGATCGTCGATCGCTTTGTCAAGGGCGGCTTCGACCCGGCGACATGCGAGGGCGAGGAAGCGATGATCCGCCTCACCGACGAGGCTTTCGACGAGGAGAAACTGCCTGCGCATATCGACACCATCTGGCGGCCACGCTTCCAGGCAGTCGGAAGGGCGTTCCTCGAGTGGGAACGGGAGCGCCGGCACGGCATTGTGAACTCGTTCACCGAGGTTCCGGCGGCGATGGATCTCGGCATCGGAGATATCCGGCTGACCGGCATCGCCGACCGGCTGGATCGCCTGGCGGACGGAACGATCGACATCATCGACTACAAGACCGGATCGAGCCCCTCGCCCAAAGAGGCACGGGCACTTCTCGACCCGCAGCTGGCGCTCGAGGCGGCAGCGCTCAGGGCCGGGGCATTCCGTATGATCGGGCCGGCTCGGCCGCACTCCCTGCGCTATGTCCGGCTGAAGCCGGGCAGCCGGTTTGCCGTCGACACCGTCAACAACGAGGGCGCCCGTTCGAAGGAGACGAAATCCACCGAACAACTGGCGGACGAGTCGCTCGTCGAGCTCCGGAAGCTGCTTTCCGCGCTTATGAGCGGCAGGTTCGGTTTCGCCTCGCGCCTGATCGTTCAGAAACAGCGCGACTACGGCGGCGAATACGATCATCTGGCGCGCGTCGCCGAATGGGCGACCGCGGATGGCGAGGACGACGATGAGGAGTGATGCGACAGGCCCGGAGGAGAGAACCCCCGAGGGGTGGCTCGACTGGACGACGCAGCGGCAGGCGCTCGCCTCCGATCCCGCGCGTTCCGCCTGGGTTTCCGCCAATGCCGGCTCCGGCAAGACGCATGTGCTCACGCAGCGCGTCATCCGGCTTCTGCTTGCGGGCTGCCGGCCGTCCGCCATCCTCTGCCTGACCTACACGAAGGCGGCCGCTTCCGAGATGTCGAACCGCGTGTTCGAGAAACTCGCCGAATGGGCGACCCTCGACGATAGCACCCTCGAAAAGCGCATAGAGGCGATCGAAGGCAAGCGGCCGCCAACGGCCAAGATCCAGGAGGCCCGCCGGCTGTTCGCGCGCGCCCTGGAAACCCCGGGCGGACTGAAAATCCAGACGATTCATGCCTTCTGCGAGGCGCTTCTGCACCAGTTCCCGCTCGAGGCCAATGTCGCAGGGCATTTCTCCGTTCTCGACGACCGCGCAGCGGCGGTGCTGCTCGCCGACGCCCGCAGGGCTCTCTTGACCGCCACGGCAGCGGCAAGCGACCGGGAACTGGCGGAGGCCTTCGCCACAGTCCTCGATCTTGCCGACGATACCGGGCTTGAAAAGCTGCTTGCGGCGATCGTCGCCAACCGGGCGCCGATCCAGGCCTTTCTCGATCACGTCTCCGGACGCGGCGGGATGGACGCACATCTGCGGACGGCGCTCGGCCTCGAGCCCGGCGAGACCGCCGAGACTGCCATGGCCGCGGTCTGGCCGCTGGCGGGACTCAACGGCCCGGCACTCGATGACTATATCGACCTTGGATTGCGCCTCGGCGGCGCCAAGCCCTCTGCCATCGCAGAAGGCTTGCGGGCCGTCCGCGCGATCGAAGATGTCACCGCCCGCTATGCCAAACTCGTGGAACTCTTCTTCAACGGCGGCGGCAAGCCCAAGGCGGAATCGGCCTTTCTGAACGCTGCCATGCGCCGTGCAGCGCCGCAGCTCGAACTCAGGATGGAAGAGGCGCGCAGCCACATGCTCGCCTGCGTGGACCGCCTGAGCATCGTCCAGATGTACGGGGCGACCCGCGCCGCCCTCATTCTCGCCGAGAGGCTCAACCGCGACTACGAGGCGCTCAAGAAGGCACGCAGCCAGCTCGATTTCGAGGATCTCATCAACCGCACGGCGGCACTGCTTGCCCGAAGCGACGTCGGCGCCTGGGTGCACTACAAGCTGGATCAGGGGATCGACCATATCCTCGTCGACGAGGCGCAGGATACGAGTCCTGCGCAATGGGCGATCATCCAGTCGCTCGCGGCGGATTTCTTTGCCGGCGAAACGGCGCGCGCGGATGACCGAACGATTTTCGCCGTCGGCGACGAGAAGCAGTCGATCTACTCCTTCCAGGGAGCCCGGCCGGAGCGCTTCTCGCGTGAGAGCACGTTGACGGAGCGGCGGGTGCGCGCGGGCAACAGACACTTCAGCCCCATCCGCCTGCAGCTTTCTTTCCGCTCGACGGTGGACGTGCTCTCCGCCGTCGATACGGTCTTTGCAAATTCCGGGAATGCGAGAGGTCTGAGCGCTCGGAGCGAGGCGATCGTGCATGCGTCGAATCGGATCGGCCAGCCGGGCGCCGTCGACCTCTGGGATGTGATCGCGCCCGAGCCGGCGGCTTCGGAAGAGGATTGGACCGCTCCTTTCGACGCGACGCCCGAGCGCGCGCCGGTCAACATCCTCGCCCGGCGCATTGCAGCGGTCCTCGAGGATTGGATCGGCCAGGAGACGGTGATCGAAAAAGGCGTGCGCCGAGCCATGCGGCCCGGCGACGTCATCGTGCTGGTGCGCAAACGCGACGCCTTCGTCAATGCCCTGACGCGCGCCCTCAAGCGGCGGGGCAATATCCCCGTCGCCGGCGCGGACCGACTGGTTCTGACCAGCCATATCGCCGTGCAGGACCTGATCGCGCTCGGCCGGTTCGTGCTTCTGCCCGAGGACGATCTGTCGCTCGCGGCGCTGCTGAAGAGCCCGCTCCTCGGTTTTGCCGAGGAGGATGTCTTCGAACTCGCCGCACGGCGGACCGAGGGCGAAAGCCTCTGGCGACGGCTGCGTCAGGCGGGCGCGGAGGAGACGAGCCGTTATCACGGAGCGGTCCGCACGCTTTCGCGTTATGCCGGCCTGGCGCGGGAACTGCTGCCGCACGATTTCTATGCCCGCGTCCTCGGCGCCGATGGCGGACGGCGTGCCTTCCTGGCGCGGCTCGGCAGCGAAGTCAGCGATATTCTCGACGAATTCCTCACCTTCGCTCTCGATCATGAAAGGAGCGGTCTGCCGGGCCTGCAGGCTTTCATCTCGACGCTGGAGATCGAAGCGCCCACGGTCAAGCGCGAACAGGACAAGGAACGCGACGAGGTTCGCGTTATGACCGTACATGCCGCCAAGGGCCTCGAGGCGCCGGTCGCCTTCCTGGTCGACGGCGGCGGCGAGGCCTTCGTCCGCCAGCAGGTCTCGGACCTTCGCTTCGTGGAGAAAACGCAGGCCGATCATTCCGGGCTCACGGTCCCGGTCTGGCGCGCGCCGGGTTCTGCGCCGAACTCGCTCATCGCCGCCGACAACGAGCGGCTGAAGAAGCTCGCCGAGGAGGAATACCGCCGGCTCCTCTATGTCGGCATGACGCGCGCAGCCGACCGCCTGATCGTCTGCGGCTATCGCGGACAGCGGCAGAACACCGACACCTGGCATTCGATGGTGCAGGGAACGCTGGCACAGGACCTGAAGGGCCGCGGAACGCCGAGGCTTTTCCGCGCCGGAAGCGAGGAGTGGCAGGGCATTGCCTGGCGCGAAGCGCATGTGCCGCGCGACCTCCCGACGTCCGAAGGCGGATCCGAAGAATCGCAACGGCCGACAGCCGGCTTGCCGACGGCGCTTTTCACGCCTCCGGCCGCGCCGCGGCGGCTGCCCCGGCCTCTTGCCCCGTCCGGCACGACCATCGCAATCGACGACCCCGACGGCGAAGCGATCGTCGGCTCGGCCCTTTTCGCCGGGAAGAGCGCGCCGAATTTCTCGATGCTCCGCGGCGCGATCCTGCACCGGTTGCTGCAGGTTCTTCCGTCGGTCGACGGCCGCGAGCGCCTGGCCGCGGCGGAGCGCTATCTCGCCCGTTCCGTGCCGCGCTGGCCCGAAGCCGAACGGCGCGCACTTGCCGGGAACGTCATGGACGTGCTCGACCATGCGGATCTGCAACCGCTTTTCGGCGAGCACAGCCGGGCGGAAGTCTCCGTCATGGGGACGCTGAAGCTCGGGACACGCGAATTCGCCGTATCGGGCCGTATCGACCGTCTGGCCGTCACCGGCGACATTGTGACGATCGCCGATTACAAGACCAACCGCGAAATCCCGGAATCGCCCGAAGAGATCGCGCCGGTCTACAGAAACCAGCTCGCGATCTATCGCGAAATCCTAAAACCTCTTTACGCCGGCAAGCGTTTCCGATGCGTGCTGATCTTCACCGAAGGCCCGGCGATCCGGGTGCTTCCCGAGCCGATGCTAGACAGGAGTCTTGAAGAGCTCGCGACAAAGTGAGATACACGATATTGAAAATCCGGTGGCGATGCCTCACATGAGACACAACATCTGGACACTGCCATTCCGAAGGAGCACCCGATGGCTACTGTGAAAGTCGATACTTCCAATTTTCAGAAAGAAGTTCTGAACTCGGCCGAACCGGTCGTCGTCGACTTCTGGGCGGAATGGTGCGGCCCGTGCAAGATGATTGCGCCGAGCCTCGAAGAAATCGCAACCGAGCTTGCCGGCAAGGTCAAGGTCGTCAAGCTCAACATCGACGAAAACCCCGAACTCGCGGCGCAATACGGCGTCCGTTCGATCCCGACGCTCGCCATGTTCAAGGGCGGCGAAGTCGCCGACATCAAGGTCGGCGCCGCACCGAAGACGGCGCTCAGCTCCTGGATTTCGAACGCGGTGGCTTGATCCGCCAGGACTTCAATCCGACAATGCGAAGCCCGGCCTGGCCGGGCTTTTTTTCGCCTGAAATCGTCGTGATCTAGCGCGGCGGCGTGCCGTTTTCCGCGAGCACGTCGCCGACCAGGTAGAGGGAGCCGCCGATCAGCACGCGCGGCGGCACGGGGTCCTCGTCGGTGAGTTCCGCGATCTGCCCGAGCGCTTCGGCGACCGAGGAGGTTGCATTGGCCTCGAGCCCGGCTGCGGCCGCATCGGCGGCCAGCGCCAGCGGGTCCAGTCCCGCGTCGGACCCGTGCACCGGCACGGTGAAGACCTGTTCCGTCAGATCGAGGAAAGCCTTGAAATAGCCGATCGGTTCCTTGGTATTGATCATGCCGATGATCAGGAAGAGCGGTCGCGGGTCGCGCTCCTCGAAGGTGGCCATCGCCTCGGCAATGACGTGGCCGGCGCCCGGATTGTGTCCGCCGTCGATCCATATCTCGGCGCCCGGCGGGCAGAAATGCGAGAGCCTGCCGCCGGGGAGGCGCTGCAGGCGCCCGGGCCACTCGACGCCGGCCAGCCCTTTCTCGATGGCCGCCTCGGGAACATCGAAACCGGCTGCCCGAACGGCACGGATCGCCGCCGCGGCATTGGCATATTGATGCCGGCCCGGCAGGCGCGGCAGCGGCAGATCCGCAAGGCCGTTCTCATCCTGGAAGATCAGCCTGCCGAACTCCTCATGCGCCATGAAATCCTGTCCGTAGACGGATATGGGGCAGCCGAGACGTTCGGCGGTCGCGATCAGCACATTGCGTGCGCCCTCTTCCTCCTGGTGGCCGATCACCACCGGGCAGCCCCGCTTCATTATCCCCGCCTTCTCCGCAGCGATCAGTTCGACCCGGTCGCCGAGATAGGCCTGATGATCGAGCGAGATCGGCATGATCACGGAGACGGCCGGCCGGGCAATGACATTGGTCGCGTCATATCGTCCGCCGAGGCCGACTTCTATGATCGCGACATCGGCCGGATGCTCCGCGAAGAGCAGGAAAGTGACCGCGGTCAGGATTTCGAAGACGGTGATCTTCTCACCGCCATTCGCTTCGGCAACGCGCCGTACGGCATCGGCAAGCACGGGGTCGCTGACCAGGGCGCCCTTGCCGCCCTTTACACCCAGGCGATAGCGCTCGTGCCAATTCACCAGATGCGGCGACGTGTGAACATGGACGCTGAGGCCCGCGGCCTCCAGGATCGCCCGGCAGAAGGCCGTGACCGAGCCCTTGCCGTTGGTGCCGGCCACGTGGATGACCGGCGGCAGGCGCTCGTGAGGATTGCCGAGGGCGGCAAGCAGCCGCGTGATCCTGTCGAGCGAAAGGTCGAACCCTTTGGGATGCAGGGCGAGAAGCTTCTCGATCTCCTGCGCCGCCTCGCTGACCTGTGTCGCCGTCATGATGGTAGCCCTAATCTAGGCGCTCGCGGCCACCGGCAGCGGGGCCAACTCCGTCGCGGTATCGCGCTTGACCGCCTTGGCCGGCTTCTTCATCAGAATGTTGAGAACGCGCGCGAGCGTCTCCGGGATGTCGTGGCGCTTGACGACCATGTCGACCATGCCATGCTCCAGCAGATATTCCGAAGTCTGGAAGCCATCGGGAAGCTTTTCCCGCAGCGTCTGCTCGATCACCCGCTTGCCGGCAAAGCCGATTTCCGCGCCTGGCTCGGCCATGTGGATATCGCCCAGCATCGCATAGGATGCGGTGACGCCGCCGGTCGTCGGGTTCGTGAGGACGACGATATAGGGAAGCCCCGCTTCCTTGAGCATGTTCAGGGCTACGGTCGTGCGCGGCAGCTGCATCAGCGACAGGATGCCTTCCTGCATGCGAGCGCCGCCCGAGGCCGGGAACATCACCAGCGGGCACTTCTCCGCTATCGCGCGCTCGAAGGCCTTCACGATCGCTTCGCCCGCGGCAATGCCCAGCGACCCGCCGATGAAGTTGAACTCATGCGCGACGGCGACGAGCTTGATGCCCTGGACCTGGCCGAGGCCGGCAACGATCGTGTCATCGAGTTCGGTCTTGGCGCGGCTGTCGCGCAGGCGATCGGAGTATTTCTTCGAGTCGCGGAACTTAAGCGGGTCCTGCGCCACCTTGGGCTGCGGGAAGGCCTCGTAGATTCCGCCGTCGAAGAGATCCTTCAAACGGGCCTTCGCCGGCATCTTCATGTGGAAGCCGGATTGCGGGATGACCCATTTGTTCTCTTCCAGATCGCGATGGAACACCATCTCGCCCGTTTCAGGGCACTTGATCCAGAGGTTCTCCGGAACTTCCCTGCGGCCGAGCATCGAGTTGATCTTCGGCCGAACGTAGTTTGTGATCCAGTTCAATTAAGCAGTCTCCTGAAGATTTTCCTTCGGCTTGTGCGCGTCAATATGGGCAATTATTCGGCTGCAGCAAGCCGTGCCGCCCGTACGCCGGCCGCAAGCCCCCTGACGAGCGCTTCGACGCCCGGGACCGTCGCTTCCGTTGCCTGGCCTTCTTCGGTCAAGCTCGACGCGATCTGATTGACGATCGCCGTGCCGACGACGACGCCGTCTGCGGATGCGCCGATGGCGCGCGCATGGTCGGCGGTCTTCACCCCGAAGCCGACGCAGACAGGCAAGGGCGTATGCGCCTTGATGCGTGCGACCGCTCCGGCGATCAACGACGGATCGGGCAGCGCCGAGCCGGTGATCCCGGTCATCGACACGTAATACACGAAACCCGACGTGTTTTCGAGAACCTTGGGCAGGCGGCGATCGTCCGTCGTGGGCGTTGCCAGGCGGATGAAGCTGATGCCCTTCTCAAGCGCAGGAATGCACAGTTCGTCGTCCATTTCCGGCGGCAGGTCCACGACGATCAGGCCGTCGACGCCGGCCTCGAGCGCGTCCTCCAGGAACCGCTCGACGCCATAGATATAGATCGGGTTGTAATAGCCCATCAGCACGATGGGGGTGCGCTGGTCCTCCGCCCGGAAGAGCCGGGCGAGCTCCAGCGTCTTGGCGAGCGACTGCCCGGCCTTCAGCGCGCGCTGGCCGGCGAGCTGGATCGCCGGTCCATCGGCCATCGGGTCGGAAAAAGGCACGCCGAGTTCGATGATGTCGGCACCCGCCTGCCGCAGCGCCTTCATGATCGCCAGCGACGTTTCGAAATCCGGGTCGCCGCCCATGAAATAGGTCACGAGAACCGGGCGCCCCTCGGCCGCGACGTCGGCGAACCGTTGCTCCATGCGTGCGGTCATGATCTTTACTGCCCCATACCGAGAATTTTGCCGACGGTGAAAATGTCCTTGTCGCCGCGACCGGAGAGATTCATCAGGATGATCTCGTCCTTGCCCATCTTCGGCGCGCGCTTGATGACTTCGGCAAGCGCATGGGACGGTTCGAGCGCCGGGATGATGCCTTCGAGCCGCGTCAATGTCTGAAAGGCCTCGAGCGCCTCATGGTCCATGATCGGCACATATTCGACGCGGCCGATGTCGTTCAGCCAGGCATGTTCCGGTCCGATGCCCGGATAATCGAGCCCGGCCGAGATCGAATGGCCTTCCTTGATCTGGCCGTCACCGTCCTGAAGAAGATAGGTGCGGTTGCCGTGGAGCACGCCGGGCGAACCGGCGGTGAGCGAAGCGCAGTGCTCGTCGCCGTCGAGCCCCTTGCCACCCGCTTCCACGCCGACGATCCTGACGCCCTCGTCGTCGAGGAACGAATGGAAGATGCCGATCGCATTGGAACCGCCGCCCACGGCAGCGACCACGAGATCGGGAAGCCGGCCTTCGGCTTCGAGGATCTGCCGCTTGGCTTCCTCACCGATGACTGCCTGGAAGTCGCGCACCATCTCCGGATAGGGATGCGGGCCGGCAGCCGTGCCGATCAGGTAATAGGTGCTGTCGACATTGGTCACCCAGTCGCGCAACGCCTCGTTCATGGCGTCCTTGAGGGTGCCGTTGCCGGCGGTCACCGGCTTCACCTCGGCGCCGAGAAGCTTCATGCGGAAGACGTTCGGCGCCTGCCGCTCCACGTCGGTCGCACCCATATAGACCACGCAGGGCAGGCCGAAGCGCGCCGCGACCGTCGCCGATGCCACTCCGTGCTGGCCGGCGCCGGTTTCCGCGATGATGCGGGTCTTGCCCATGCGCTTGGCGAGCAGGATCTGACCGATGCAATTGTTGATCTTGTGGGAGCCCGTGTGATTGAGCTCCTCGCGCTTGAAATAGATCTTGGCGCCGCCGAGTTCGGCCGTCAGGCGCTCGGCGAAATAGAGCGGGCTCGGCCGGCCGATATAGTGGGTGCCGAGATTTTCGAGCTCTGCCTTGAAGGCCGGATCGTTCTTCGCCCTCGCCCACTCATCCTGGAGATCGAGGATCAGCGGCATCAGCGTCTCGGCGACGAAGCGCCCGCCGAATATGCCGAAACGGCCCTCTTCATCGGGTCCGGACCTGAAGGAGTTCGGTTTAGGCGGTTGATTCACGTCTTGCTCCCTGATCGCGGCCGCTCAAGCTTCCGCCCGGCGGACCGCTTCGAAAAACGCTTCCATGAGCGTCAGATCCTTTATCCCCGGCGCGCTCTCGACTCCGGAGGATGTATCGATGGCGCGGGCGCCGGTCCGCGCAAGTGCGTCTCCGATGTTGCTCGCGTTCAATCCACCGGAAAGCATGTAATCGACGCTTCCGTCAAGCGCGTCGAGAAGCCGCCAGTCGAAAGAAATCCCGTTGCCGCCCGGCAGATCGGAACCAGCCGGAGGCTTCGCATCCAGGAGAAAGCGGTCGACGATGTCCACATAGGGATCGATCCGCTCCAGATCGGAGGCCTCACGGACGGCAAGCGCCTTCATCACCGGAAGACCGTAAAGCGCCTTGATGGCAAGGACCCGCTCCGGGGTCTCCGAGCCGTGAAGCTGGAGGACGTCGGGGGCGAGCGCCGAGACGATCTCGTCGAGACCGTCATTGTCCGCATCGACCGTGACCGCAACGATCTTCGCGCGCCCGCGGGCGCGCGCGGCAAGGCGGCCGGCATCGTCCGGTTCGATGTTGCGGGGGCTCTTGGGAAAGAAGATGAAGCCCACGTGGGAAGCGCCGAGCGCGACGGCACGTTCCACGGCTTCGACCGTCTTCAAACCACAGATCTTCACTTCCGTTTTCATGGAAAGCGACCTTGCATGAAATGCCGCCCGAGTCGAGCAAAACCGTTGCGCGCCAGCGGCCAATCTTAGGAAGAGGGGGTGGCGGGCATCCGGTGTTTTTCGGGCGAACCAAGCCCGCGCCCTCCTCCGCCCTTCCTGCACCTTTTCGCCGCAAGCGGAGCGACGGGACAAACCGCATGCCTCCCAATTTCCCTCTCCCCGCCTGCGGGGTGAGGGGCCCTTCGGCCACGCTCGATCTACCCGAAATCGATCGCGTGCAGCATCGTACCGTTGCGCTTGAGCCAGTGCCTGGCGTCCTTCGTTTCCGGGCACAGGCTCTCGCATAGCGCCCAGAAACGCGGTCCATGGTTCATTTCCTGCAGATGGGCGACCTCGTGTGCCGCGAGATAGGCGATCACCTTCGGCGGCGCCATGGCGATCCGCCAGGAAAAGCTCAAATCGCCCTCGGCGGAGCAGGAGCCCCAGCGGCTGCGGGTGTCCTTCAGGCTGAGGGAGCGTGCCCTGCTTCCCGTCCTGCCGGCATAGACGGCGACCAGGCGTTCGAGTTCGCTGCGGGCTTCCTTCTTGAGATAGTCGGCGATGCGCCGGCGCAGATGCTCCTCGGCACCGCCCACTCTGAGAACCGCCTCCTCGCCGATCACGAGCGCTTCGGTCAAGCCGCGCAGGCGGCCCGTTCTCTCGATGCGGTGCGCGACGCCGCGAACAAGGATGGTGCCGCCGTCCTCGAGCTCGCTTTCGCCGGAAAAGCGGGCAAGCTTGGTCATCAGCCAGCCCTGGTGCCGGGTGAGGAAGGCGCTGACTTCGCGCTCCGGCAGGCCTTCCGGCACGGTGAGCTTCAACGCTCGCCCTCCGGGCTCGATGCGAAGCGTCATCCGCGTCGCGCGCGCATTTTGCCGAATGGTCAGGGGAAGGACCTTGCCGGCGACCTCGATGTCACGGACGACATCAAGGGGCGGTCCACTGCCACGGCGCCGCTTGAGAGATGAAAACATGAGGCCGTTCTAGCCGATTCGCAGGGGACTTGGCAGATGGACGAGCGACATCCGGCGTTTCACATGAAACACCGGATGCCTTGCGGGATCAGCTCGATTCGAAGCCGGCTTCCGGACCGGTGCGGCCGTTCTTGCGTTCGCGCATGAAGCGGTCGAATTCCTCCTGGTCCTTGGCACGACGGAGTTCGCGTACATAGCCGTCGAATTCCTCGCGCATCTCGTCAAGCTTGCGGCGCTCCTCGTCGAGACGGGCAAGTTCCGCTGTCCGCCAGTCGTCGAAGGCGACATTGCCGGTACGATGATGTGCCCAATGTCCCCGGTGGTTCCGTTTGAAGCCGGCACACATGCGATCCACTCCTTCATTGGCGTCCTTCTTGAACGCCCTCAGCTTGTCGCCGAAGAGGATGTAGGCGAGCATTGCCAGGCCGAGCGGCCAGAACACAATGAAACCCAGCACCATCAATGCAATGGTCGCGGGCGTCCAGTCCGGACGGATCAGTGCAGATTGGTTCATCTTCAGGATTCCTCGCAGTCGGCGGGCCGCCCTTCGCGGCCCGATGAAAACGATGTGGGAAAGCCACGGCCCCGGCGCAAGACATTGCATCAAGGAATCGGACAACCCCCTGACTTTCCTCCGGCAAATCGAGCGCTCCGGTGACTTGCTCAGGCCGATTTGCCACCCTTTATGAGCTGTTTGACCGGCTCCGCATGGCGTGAATGCCGGCGCTGGAAGGCGACGATGCGCGGTGCGATCTCGCGGCGGAAGCGCGAACCGTTGAAGACGCCGTAATGGCCCACATCGGGCTGCATGTAGTGCTGCCGCATCGAATCGGGAATGCCGGTGCAGATCGTCTGCGCCGCCCTGGTTTGGCCGAGGCCGGAAATATCGTCGTTCTCGCCCTCGACGGTCAGCAGCGCCACGCGCCGGATCGCCGTCGGATCGACCCGCTTGCCGCGGTGCATCATCTCGCCCTTGGGCAGCGCATGTTGCATGAACACCACCTGCACGGTCTGCAGGTAGAACTCCGCGGTCAGATCCATCACCGCCAGATATTCGTCGTAGAAGTCACGGTGTTTTTCGGCCGCGTCGCCATCGTTCTTGACCAGATGGGCGAAGAATTCCTTGTGGGCGATCAGGTGCCGGTCGAGGTTCATCGACATGAAGCCGGAGAGCTGGAGGAAGCCCGGATAGACCATGCGCATGAAGCCGGGCTGCGGCCACGGAACCGGCATGACGACATTGTCGCGGAACCACTCGATCGGCCGTTCCTTCGCAAGCTCGTTGACCGCGGTCGGGTTGATGCGCGTGTCGATCGGCCCGCCCATCAGCGTCATCGTCGACGGTGCGAGGGGATCCTCCGCCGCCTCCATCAGCGCAACGGCCGCCAGAACCGGAACGGCCGGTTGACAGACCCCGATCACATGCGCATCCGGCCCGAGGAAATGCAGCATCTGGATGACGTAGTCGATATAGTCGTCGAGATCGAAGGTTCCCTCGCTCAAGGGAACCATGCGGGCGTCGATCCAGTCGGTGATGTAGACGTCGGAATGGGGCAGCAGTGCTTCCACCGTTCCGCGCAACAGCGTGGCGTAGTGGCCGGACATCGGCGCAACGATCAGGACTTTCGGATCCGGAGTGCGGTCCCTCGGCAGGCTGCGTTCGAAATGGATGAGATTGCAGAACGGCTCCCGCCAGACGATCCTTTCGCGGACCGGCACGGGCTGCCCGTCGATCTCGGTTTCCGCAAGGCCGAATTCCGGCTTGCCGTAGCGGCGGGTGGCACGCTCGAAAACTTCCAGTCCTGCGGCCGCGGCGCGTCCGAAATAGGTATGTGAAACCGGATTCATCGGATTGCTGAAGGCCAGCCGCATGGCGTCTGCCGCCGTGCGCCACGGAGCCATCATCGCATGGTTCATCTCATAAAGCTGGTAGAACATGGGCGCGTATCCCTTGTCTCAAATCAACGAAAACGCCGCTCCCAGTCCGACGCCGGAGCGCCTCCTCAGGAAACGGTTGCATCGGTTTCCGTCGGAAGCGTAGTCACGAAGAGTAAGATCGTTTCACCGGGACGGCGAACGATCTAGCTTGCGGTTGTTCGTCTCTGGTGTCCGCAATCGCTGCTACACTAGCATTTTTCTTGTGCAGCGCAACAAACCCGCCCCTCACTTTTTGGGGAAGGACGTGCGCGCGGAACGAGGCCTCTCACCCGTCGCTCACAGCCACAACTGCCTTGACGAGCCCTGACTTGTCGTGAGCCCAGCGGGGAAGATCGCGGACGAGGTCCTCGAGCGTCGTGCGGTGGGTGACGAGCGCCTCGATCGGAACCAGCCCCGCCGCAAGCGACCGAATCACGTGATCGAAGTCCTCGCGGGTAGCGTTGCGGCTGGCGACGAGGGACATTTCCCGCTTGTGGAATTCGGGATCCGAGAAACGGATCTCCTCCTTGACCACGCTGACGAAGACGAGCGTGCCGCCGTGGGCGACATGGCCAAACGCCCCTTCCATGGACCGGGCATTGCCGGTGGCGTCGAAGACGACGTCGAAGCCCTCCCCGCCCGTCGCCTGCGCGAGCGCCGCATCGTCGCCCGCCAGGATGCCGGGCGAAAAGCCGAGCTTGTCCGTGGCGAAGGCCAGGCGCTCCTCGCTCGTGTCGAACAGCCGTACGTCGTGGCCGGCAATGCGGGAAAAGACGGCCGTCCCCAGGCCGATCGGTCCGGCACCTATCACCAGCGAACGGTCGCCTCGGCCAGCCGCCGAGCGCCGGACGGCATGGGCGCCGATCGCAAGGAACTCGACCGCCGCGGCGGCTTCCGGCGAAAGGCCTTCGGCCGAATAGAGGTTCTGTTCGGGCATGACGATTTCTTCGCAGAAGGCGCCGTCGGTGTGAACGCCGAGGACGCGGATCGCCGTGCAGCAGTTCGGCTTGCCTTTGCGGCAGGCGATGCACTCCCCGCAGGAGAGATAGGGGTTAACGACGACGAGCGTCCCCGGCGCGAGCCGGGTGCCGGGGCCCCCTTCGATCACCCTCGCAGAGATCTCGTGGCCCATCACGCGCGGATATTCGAGAAAAGGATGCTTGCCCTCGAAGATATGATAATCGGTACCGCAGATCCCGACGCGGCTGACGGCAAGGCGCACCGAGCCGGTTGGCGGTGCCTCGGGCCCGCTGCGGGCGATGAGCGCGAGGCGGCCGGGCTCTGAACAGACGACGGCTTTCATGCGGCGCTCCGAAGCTTGCTGGGGACCGGTTGCGGGCAGGCGGCCATCACCGCGTCCCCCGCCGCCGCAACTGGTCGAAATAGACGATCACGATGATCAGCAGCCCGGTGATGATGCGCTGCCAGAAGGAATTGACGTTCAGGAGATTGGCACCGTTGTTGATCGTGGCAAGGATGAAGGCGCCGAGCAGGGGACCGTGAACCGAGCCGACCGCGCCGAAAAGGCTCGTGCCGCCGATGACCGACGAAGCGATCGCCTGCAGCTCCCAGCCTTCGGCCTGCGTGGCGTTGCCGATGCCGATGCGCGAGGCGAGCAGAAGCCCGACAAAGGCGGCGCAGGTCGATGACAGGATATAGGCCAGATAGATCGTTCGGTTTACGTTGACGCCGGAAAGGCGCGCCGCCTCGCGGTTGGAGCCGACGGCGAAGAGATAGCGGCCGAAGCGGCTCAGATGCAGGAAGACGTAAGCCGGAATTGCAACGACGATCACCATCCAGAACAGACTGGGAATTCCGAGGAAGTCGGCGCGTGAGAAAGTGGTGAAGGCATCGTTGGTGATCGAGATGGTCGAGCCGTTTGTTATCAGGAGACCGATGCCGCGAAGCGAGGTCAGCGTCGCAAGCGTGATGATGAAGGGCGGCAGCCCCATGCGGACGATGCCGAAGGCATGGAAGGCGCCGATCAGCACGCCGATCGCCAGCGTCGCGATGATCGCGAGCCAGAGCGGAACCCCCGCCGCGAGCAGCCAGGCGACGATGACGCTGGTGAAACCGACGACGGCTCCGACCGAAAGGTCGATGCCGGCCGTGATGATGACGAAGGTCTGGCCTACGGCGAGAATCGCGGTCATCGCCCCCTGACGCAGGAGGTTGCTGATGTTGTTCGGCGTCCAGAAGGCATTGGTCGCCAGGCCCAGGAGCAGCCAGAGGACGACCAGCAATCCCACGAGCGTAAGACCGAACAGGATGCTGACGCCTTTCTTCGGCGTCGGTCCCGCGCTTTCAACCGTTTCCACACTCATCGCTTCCTCCCTGCGTCCTTCCTCATCCGGCTCTCAGGCATTGATCGCCTGCGCCAGCACTTCCTCATGGCTTGCGGCCCGGTAGTCGTGGCTTGCCACAAGCCGTCCCTGCCGGAACACATGCAGGCGATCTGCCAGTTCATAGACCTCCGGCAGGTAGGAGGAGATCAGGATGATCCCTGCCCCGTTCTCCAGAAGCCGCGCAAACAGCCGATAGATTTCCGCCTTGGTGCCGACATCGACGCCCACGGTCGGCTCGTCGAAGATGAAGAGCTTCGCGCCGTGGCTCAGCCATCTGCCGATCACGATCTTCTGCTGGTTGCCGCCGGACATGGCGGAGGCAAGCACGCGCCGCGACGGCGTCTTGATCTTCAGATCCCGGATCTGACGTTCGGCATTGGAGGCCTCCTGCGCGCGGTTGATCGTCAAGCCGCGCGTCAGCCTTTTGAAAACAGGCAGGTTGATGTTGAGACCGATCGGCAGGTTGAGGCACAGGCCCTGATCGCGGCGGCTCTCCGGCGCAAGCGCGATCCCCAGGTCCATGGCCTTGCGCTCATTGGCTATCTCGACCTTTCGGCCCTGCCAGAATATCTCTCCTTCGCTCACCGTGTTGCGCCCGTAAAGTCCGAGCGCGAATTCGCTGCGGCCGGCACCGATCAGACCGTAGAGCCCGACGATCTCACCCGCCCTGACCGAGAGCGATATGTCGCGGAAACCGGGACCGGAAAGCCCGCGCGTCTCGACGATCATCTCGCCCGGCTTGAAACGTTCCTTGTGGTAGATCTGTTCGATCGTGCGGTTGATCATCAGAGCGATAAGCTCGGCCTCGTTCGTCTCGGAAATCGCGCGCGTGCCGACATGCGTGCCGTCGCGAAGCACCGAGACGCGGTCCGCGAGCTCGAACACTTCTTCCAGCCTGTGGCTGATATAGACGATCGTGACGCCCTCGCCCTGCAGCCGGCGGATCAGGCGGAAAAGCTGTGCCGATTCCTGTCGCGTGAGATAGGCCGTGGGCTCGTCGAAGATGAGGAACTGCGTGCCACGCATGGCCGCCCGAGCGGTGGCGACCAGCTGCTGCTGGCCGATCGTCAGGCTGCCGAGTTCGGCATTGGCGGGCAGGTTGAAGCCGAGATCGTCAAGCACGCCCTGGGCCGCGCCGGTCATCGCGCGTTTGCGCATCAGCCCGCGCCGGTTCATCTCGTCGCCCAGGAACATGTTCGCCGCGACGCTCAGATGCGGGCAAAGCACCACCTCCTGGTGAACCGCGTTGATGCCGCGCGCGATCGCTTCGTTGGGCGTGGCCAGGTCGACTGTCTCGCCGCACCAGCGGATTTCTCCGGCGCTGCGGGCGATGACCCCGGTCAGGAGCTTGATCAGCGTCGATTTGCCGGCACCGTTCTCGCCGACGATCGCGTGGATTTCGCCGGATAGAAAGGTCATGGTCGCGGGCTTCAAAGCCTCGACCGCGCCGTAGTTTTTCTGCAGGCCGCGGAGTTCCAGGATGGGCTCGCCCTTTGGAACCGGATGGGCGCCCGCCGCCCTCACCTGTTCGTCATGACGATGGCTGACCTCTTGAAGCCCTATCATGGCATTGTCCTCCACTTCCGGGATCGCAGCGGCCGATTCCCTTCGGCCGTTGCACTGTTCTCCTGAAGGCGATGCGCAGCGCCGGTCCTACGGCGCCGCGCAATCGCGCTCGTCAGTTGACCTTCGGATTCAAAAGCGCGTCGATCTTCGGCTCGCTCATATTGGCCTTGGTGACCAGATTCGCGCCGGTATCGACATTGGCTTCGACCTTCTCGCCCTTGGAGACCGCAAGAGCCGTCTTCACGCCGTCATAGCCCATGCGGTAGGGATCCTGGACGACGAGGCCCGCCAGCACGCCTTCCTTGAGGAAGCCCACGGTCTTGTCGTCGCTGTCGAAGCCGATCACCTTGATCTTGTCGCCGAGCTTGTTCTCGGCGATCGCCTGGCCGACGCCCTGCGCCATGATCAGGTTCGAGGCGAAAACGCCGACGAGGTTGGGATTGGCGGTGATCAGATCGGTCATGATGTTGAGACCGGTCGTCGCCTGACCGTCGGCATATTTGTCGGCAACCACTTTCAGGCCCGGATATTTCGTCTTGACCTGATCGAGAAAGCCTTCGCGGCGCTGGTCGAGCGAGCCGACACCCGGCAGGCTGGTGATGATCGCGATCTCGCCCTCTTCCTTGCCGGTCGCCTCCTTGATGGCGGCGGCAAGACCGTCGGCGGCTATGCGTCCGCCCTGGACGTTGTCCGTGGTCAGGAACGAGGTGAAGGCCTTCGAATCCGCCCCGGAATCGATGCCGATCACCGGAACCGATTTGGCGGCCTCGTCGACGGGCTTGCCGAGCGCCTTGAACTCCGTCGGCGCGATCACGACCGCGGCCGGCGCGCCCGCAACGGCGTTTTCCAGGATGGTGATCTGGCCGTTGATGTCGGATTCCGACTGGGCGCCGAGCTCCGGCACGTTGACACCGAGATCCTTGCCGGCGGCGCGCGCCCCCGCAAGCACGATCTGCCAGTAGAAGGAGGTGGTGTCCTTGACGATGATGGGAATGGTGACGTCCTGCGCGAAAGAGGTCGCGGGGACCATTGCGGCGACGAAAGCGGCGCCGGCCAGGGCATTGAAGGCACGGCGTGAAAGAATGCGCTTGGCTATGCTCATCGGGTTCTCCTCAGTTACACCTTGTTCCGTTATCGACCGGGTCGCCAGGTGCATGCGGCCCGGTTGCTTATGGAGAGTGGCGGCCGCCCTCGAGGGCGGCGAAGCATCAGGCCCTTACCGCCTCCGGCCCCAGCTCGGGCGCGACAAGCGTATGGGGTTCGAAGGCCGCGTAATCTTCCGGCGCGATCCCGTAGCGGGTCAGTTCCATGTTCCGTTTCAGGCTCGACGGTTTGGCGGTTCCGAGCAGCACCGAGGCGACGTTGGGATTGGCCAGCGGGAACTGCAGGGCCGGGGCGGCCAGCGGCATGGCGCGCTGCCCGGCGATGGCTTCCATCGCCGCGACCTTGGCGCGCACCTCGTCGGTCGCCGGCATGTAATCGAAACGCGCTCCCTCGACAGGTCCGGTCGCGAGAATGCCGGAATTGAACACGCCGCCGACGACCAGCGAGGTGTGTTTCTTCGCGCAGAGCGGCAGGAGCTCGGCAACCGCGGAGCGGTCCAGGAGCGTATAGCGGCCGGCAAGCAGGATGCAATCGATGTCGGCCTGGCGCATGACGTCGAGGCAGACTGGCACCTCGTTTACGCCGAGACCGTAGGCGGAAATGACGCCGCTCGATTTCAGCTCCTCGAGTGCTTTCAGGCCGGAATCCAGAAGCTGCCGCAGGTAGACGGCGTTTTTCGCCGCGCCATGCGTGTAGCCGCCAATGTCGTGGACATAAAGTATATCGATGCGGTTGAGACCGAGACGGGCATAACTCATCTCGACCGACCGCATGATCGCGTCGTAGCCGTAGTCATAGGTGACGTCGAAGTTCAGCGGCTTGACGTAGGAAAAGTCAGGAACCTGGTTCTCGGGCACCGGGTGAAGCAGGCGACCGACCTTCGTCGACAGCACGAAGCTGTCGCGCGGCTTGTCGCGCAGGAAGTCGCCGACCCGCCGCTCGGCAAGGCCAAGCCCATAGAACGGCGCCGTATCGAAATAGCGGATACCCGCTTCCCAGGCGGCGTCGAGCGTCGCCATCGCCGCTTCACGGGTGCATTCCCGATAGAGACCGCCCAGTCCCGCTGTGCCGAAACTGTACTCCGTCACCGCAAGCGCGGTCCGGCCTATCCTTCTCGTCTGCATTCCTTGTTTTCCTCCCCCAAGGATTGCGCCCTTACATGCGTCTCGCTTCGCCCCTCAGCCTTAAAGCGTCGCCCCCAGATGCCAGGGCACGAATTCGTTGTCGCCGTAGCCGAAAAGCTCGCTCTTGGTCTTGCGGCCCGAGGCGGTCTCGATGATGAGCTCGAAAATCCCCCGGCCGAGATCGGCGATCGTCGCTTCACCCGAGGCGATGACGCCGCAGTCGATGTCCATGTCCTCTTCCATGGCCCGATAGAGCGCCGTGTTGCTGGTGAGCTTGATCGACGGCGCCGGCCGACAGCCGAAACAGCTGCCGCGGCCGGTCGTGAACGCGATCACGTTGGCGCCGCCGGCGACCTGGCCGGTGGCCGAAACCGGATCGTAGCCGGGCGTGTCCATGAAGACCAGTCCGGGCTCCGTCACGCGCTCGGCGTAATTGTAGACGGCCGTCAACGGCGAGCGGCCGCCCTTGGCGACGGCGCCCAGCGATTTCTCGAGAATCGTCGTCAAGCCGCCCCTCTTGTTACCCGGCGAAGGATTATTGTCGAGCGACGCGCCATGCATCGCCACATAGTCCTCCCACCAGGCGATCAAGCCATCGAGCTTGACCGCGACCGTCTCGTTTACCGCACGGCTGCGCAGCAGATGCTCGGCTCCGTAAATCTCGGAGGTCTCGGAAAGGATCGCCGTGCCGCCGGCGGCGGCGAGTATGTCGACCGCCGCACCGAGCGCCGGATTGGCGGTGATGCCGGAAAGCCCGTCCGAACCGCCGCATTGCAGCCCCACGATGATCTCGCTGACCGGGATCGGCACGCGCCTGGCGGCCGCGACTTCCTTGGCGATCTCGTCGAGAATGCCGAGCGCGCGCTCGACGGAACGGCGCGAGCCGCCGGCCTCCTGGATGTTGAAATGCCGCTTCTCGGCCCCGGCCCCGCTCTGGCCGTAGAGCGTCAGCTGATTGACCTCGCAGCCGAGCCCGACCATCAGCACGCCGCCGAAATTCGCGTGACGCGCATAGCCGGCGAGCGTCCGGTGCAGGTTCTTCATGCCGTCGCCCGTAGACGACATGCCGCATCCCTGGTCGTGGACGATCGGCACGAAACCGTCGATGCCTTCATATTTCGGCAGAATGCGCCTGTTCGCCTCGTCGGCGATCGCGCGACAGACCGTGGTGGAACAGTTCACGCTGGCGACGATGCCGATATAGTTGCGCGTTGCGGCCCGGCCGTCCGCCCGTCGATAGCCGAGGAACGTGCGCGCTTTGTCCGCCTCGCTGGCAGCCTCCGGCGGAACGGCGGCACCAATGGCGAGCCGACCCTGATCGAAGGCAAGGTTATGCGAATGAACGTGTTCGCCGGGCGCAATGGGAGACGTGGCGCGGCCGATCGCCTGGCCGTATTTGACCACCGACTCACCGACGTCGATCCTGCGGATCGCGGCCTTGTGGCCCGGCTCGATGCGCGCGACCGCCGACACGCCGCCGGCCAGCCGGTCGCCCGGCGCAATCGCAGCGGTGGCGACGACGACGTTATCGTCCGGCGAAAGAAGGATCGAAGACGGTGCGGGCAAATCAAGCTCCTCCCGAACGGTTCCCCACATGTGAAAACACTGGTTCTGTCTTTTATCTACAATAGACAGATGTTCGTCAATGGCTATTATGGGCCCATTGCGGCCGTCGCGGAACGGGAGCCTCGACGTGCCGACACGAGAAACCCGAACCGGGCCGGATCCTCGCCATGGCGAAGCAGAACACCGTTTTCAAGGATGCCTTCAACCGCTGCCTGGAGCTGTTCGCGGAGACTTCCACGCTTCCCTCCGAACCGGAGCTCGGGCAGGCGCTCGGCGTCAGCCGCACGACCGTGCGCGCCATCCTGACGCGCTGCGAGGAACTGAGCCTCATCGCCTGGGACAAGCGCAGCAAGACGGTGTTGAGACGACCTGAGCCCTCGGACTACTTCCCGACCGCGGAGACTGATTCGCTTGCCGAAAGGATCGAGCGGAGCTTCATGCGCCGGATTCTCGCTGGCGGCGCCGAGCCCGGCATGCAGATCAACGAGCTCGAGCTTGCCCGCGAGATCGGTGCCGGAACGACCAGCGTGCGCGAATTCCTGATCCGCTTCAGCCGTTTCGGGCTAATCGAAAAACGGCCGAACAGCCATTGGGTCCTCAAGGGGTTCACGCGCGAGTTCGCACTCGAACTGACGGAAGTGAGGGAGATGTTCGAGCTGCGCTCGGCCGCTCGCTTCGTCTCCCTTCCCGATCAGGACCCGGCCTGGGAGGAACTGAAGAAGATCGAGGCGGTGCATCGGGAAATTCTCGCCGACATCGACAGGCGCTACAGCGAATTTTCCGAACTCGACGAGCGCCTCCACCTGCTGGTGCACAAATCGTCGAGCAACCGCTTCATCATCGACTTCTACGATGTCATCGCCATCGTCTTTCACTATCACTACCAGTGGAACAAGGCGAATGCGCGGGAGCGCAACGCCCGGGCGCTGGAGGAGCATCTCGACTATATCGCCGCGCTGCAATCGCGCGATCCCACGCTCGCCGAACAGGCCTGCCGGCGACACCTGAAATCGGCGCGGGAGACGCTGCTCCAGTCGATTCCGTAGGTCACGATGACTGGAGCATTTCCATGAAATGTGTGTGTTCGCCGCTTGATCGCCTCACCCCTGTGACGAGCACGATGAGGAGAGGAGGGATGGCAGTCCTCCGAAAACTTTCGATCAATAGCCGGATTCCGTCCGTATCGGTTCGCTCTCTCCAAGAAATTCCCGGCGCAGCCGCTCCGTTGCGCTGACGAGCAAGGTGACGTCGGTGCCGATCGCCATGAAATCGGCACCGAGCTCGCGATAGTCGCGCGCCTGGGCGGGATCGAGGGTCATGATCCCGCGTGCCTTGCCGGCTCGCTCGATCCGCGCGAAGGCCTCGATTATGGCTGTCCGCACCTCCGGATGACCCGGATTGCCGAGGTGCCCCATGTCCGCGGCAAGATCCGCCGGACCGACGAACAGACCGTCGACGCCGTCCAGCGCAGCGATGGCGTCGATCGCCTCGAGCCCTGCCCGGCTCTCGATTTGCAGCAGCAGACAGATCTCGTCGTTGGCGTTTTCGAGGTAGTCGCCGATGCGGCTGAAGTTCGTTGCCCGGCCGAGAGCGGCACCGACACCGCGCACGCCATGCGGCGGATAACGCACGGCGCGCACGAGCTGCCGCGCCTGCTCGACATTATCGACCATCGGGATCAACAGCGTCTGCACGCCGGCATCGAGGATCTGCTTGATCATGACCGCGTCGCCCACCGGCAGGCGGACGATCGGATGACTGCCTCCGCCGGCGACGGCGCGATACTGCGCCGCCAGCATGGGAATATCGTTCGGCGCATGCTCGCCATCGATCAGCAGCCAGTCATAACCGCTGCCGGCCACCACTTCCGCCGCATAGGGACTGGCGAGCGCCACCCAGAGACCGAGCTGAAAGCGGTTTTCGCGGATCGCCGCTTTGAAGGTGTTGTTCGGGGCGGGCATCGATTGCTCTCCTTCTGCGTCCGAGTGTGTCTGCCGCAATCTGCCGGCGGCGACCGAGTGCTTCCCAGCCTCTTACCGGCAAAAGAAAAAACCGGCCAGAACTTTCCGGCCGGTTCTTCGAGAGAGCGCCGCCTCAGGCGATGCCGCCGAGGCAGACATATTTGATCTCCATGAATTCCTCGATGCCGTATTTCGAGCCCTCGCGGCCGAGGCCCGAGAGTTTGACGCCACCAAAGGGTGCCTCCGCCGTGGAGATCAGGCCGGTATTGACACCGACCATGCCATATTCCAGCGCTTCCGCCACGCGGAAGACGCGGGCGAGGTCCTTGGCATAGAAATAGGAGGCAAGGCCGAATTCGGTGTCGTTCGCCTGTGCGATCACATCCGACTCGTCCTTGAAGCGGAAGAGCGGCGCCACCGGGCCGAATGTCTCTTCCCGCGCGACCGCCATCGACTGGGTCACGTCGGCCAGCACCGTCGCTTCGTAGAAGGTGCCGCCGAGCGAATGGCGACGGCCGCCCTGCACCACGCGCGCGCCTTTCGCAAGCGCATCCGCCACGTGCTCCTCGACCTTCTTCAGCGCCGGCTGGTCGATCAGCGGTCCGAGGATGACGCCGTCCTCCATCCCGTTGCCCGTCTTGAGCTTGGCGACGGCCTGGGCGAGTTTCTCCGAAAACGCCTCGTAGACGCCGTCCTGCACATAGATGCGGTTGGCGCAGACGCAGGTCTGGCCATTGTTGCGGAACTTGGCGATCAGCGCGCCTTCGACCGCCGCATCGAGATCGGCATCATCGAAAACGATGAACGGGGCGTTGCCGCCGAGTTCCAGGCCAAGCTTCTTGATCGTGGCCGCGCTCTGGCGATAGAGCTCCGCGCCGACCTCGGTCGAGCCGGTAAAGGTAAGCTTGCGGACGGTCGGGTTCGAAGTCATCTCGGCGCCGATCTCGCGCGCTGAGCCGGTGATGACGCTGAAGAGGCCTTTCGGCATGCCCGCGCGCTCGGCGAGCACGGCGATGGCGATCGCCGAAAACGGCGTCTGCGCGGCCGGCTTCAAGACCATGGCGCAACCGGCGGCAAAGGCCGGCCCGGCCTTGCGGGTGATCATCGCGTTCGGGAAGTTCCACGGCGTGATCGCGGCGACGACGCCGATCGGCTGCTTCATCACCAGAATGCGCTTGTCCTTCTGATGGCCGGGGACCAGGTCGCCATAGACACGCCGCGCCTCTTCCGCGAACCATTCGATGAAGCTCGCTCCGTAGACGATCTCGCCGGTCGCCTCCGCGAGCGGCTTGCCCTGCTCCATCGTCAGAATCCGGCCGAGATCGTCCTTGTTTTCGATCATCAGCTCGAACCAGCGGCGCAGCACCGCCGAGCGCTCCTTGGCGGTCCGCGCCGCCCATTCCTTCTGCACCCGCGCCGCGGCCTCGATCGCCGTTCTGGTCTCGGCGGCGCCGAGCTTCGGAACGCGGCCGATGATTTCGCCGGTCGCCGGATTGTTCACCTCGATCGCATTCTTGGGGTCGGCTTCGATCCAGGTATCGCCCACGAGAGCAGCCTGGCGAAACAGCGACGGGTCTTTCAGATTCATGTCGAGTCCTTCCTCAAAAAATCTACAGAACTTATACAACTTTTTTCGCCGGTTCGACAATCACATGATTGCGGTTTACGGATCCTCCGCGCCTACTGAGCTGACGCGCAGGAATGGCGATGCGTCGGACGGGTGCGTATCTGCAAGAAATAAGGATGTTCGTTCGTGACAGAAATCAACCATAGAAGAGCCGATCACCCCATCCACTCGATCTTTCTGGAGCGCTGGTCGCCGCGCGCCTTCACCGGCGAGGAGATCGGGGAAAAGGATCTGCTCGCCCTCTTCGAAGCCGCTCGCTGGGCGCCCTCGGCCAGCAATCTACAGCACTGGCGCTTCGTCTACGCCCGCCACGGCACCGAGCATTTCGCTCGCCTGCTGTCGACGCTCGACGAAGGCAATCAGCGCTGGGCGAAAAACGCCTCTGCCCTGGTGATCATCCTTTCGAAGACCCACAGGGTCACATCGACCGGCGAGCTGAGGCCGGCCTATACGCACGCCTTCGACACGGGGGCGTCCTGGTTCGCGCTCGCGCTGCAGGCGCAGCTCGCCGGATGGCATGCCCATGCGATGGCGGGGGTCGACAGGGAGAAGGCCATGCAGGTGCTCGGTGTTCCGGAGCACTACCGGGTCGAGGCAGCCGTCGCGATCGGCAGGATTGCAGATCCTTCCACCCTGCCGGACGATCTGCGGGAACGCGAAAAACCAAGCCAGCGCAAGCCCGTCAGCGAATTCGTCTTCGAAGGACGTTTCACGGGCGAATGATACGCGAGCGATCGAGCTTCCGTAAGACGAGAGCAGGGCGGAGGACCGCCCTGCTCTCGTCGGAACCATATCAAAGTGCCGCGGCTATATTTGCGCGTCAGATGTCGAGATTGGCAACGCTCAGTGCGTTTTCCTGGATGAAGTCGCGCCGCGGCTCCACTTCGTCGCCCATCAGGCGCGAGAACAGACCATCCGCATCCGTCGCATCGGTAACCTTGACCTGCAGCAGCGAACGGACGTTCGGATCGAGGGTCGTCTCCCACAATTGCTCGGCGTTCATTTCGCCCAGGCCCTTGTAGCGCTGCATGGTGAGCCCCTTGCGGCCGGCGGCGAAGATCGCGTCGAGAAGTGCGCGCGGACCGCTGATCTCCTGCGTGCCGTCGCGGCGGCGCAGCACCGGCGGAGCGCCATAGACCTCCTTCAGCCGTGCCTTGAGCTGATCGATATGGCGTGCATCCGAAGAACCGATCAGCGCCATGTCGAGCACAGCCGCTTCCTTGACGCCGCGCACCATGCGCTCGAGCTTCAGCCCGCCTTCCGCCGTCACCGTTGCCTCCCACCCGCGCTCGGTCTCCTCGGCGATGACATCCAGCCGGCGGGCCACTTCGGCGGCGATCAACTGATATTCGTCGCGCTCGCCGTTGAGTTCCACGTTGAGCGCTCCGGCGATGGCAGCCTGCTCCACGACCGAGCGATTGTAGCGGGAGTGGAGCCCATCCATCAGCGAGCGCAGTCGCAGCGCATCGTTAATGACCTCGCGGAGATCCTGGCCGACGCGCACTTCGCCCGAAGCGAGTTCGAGCGAAGCCTCCTCGAGGCCCATGTTGATCAGATAATCTTCAAGCGCCTTCTCGTCCTTGAGATACTGGACGGACTTGCCGCGGGCCACCTTGTAGAGCGGCGGCTGGGCGATATAGAGGTGGCCCCGCTCGATCAGCACCGGCATCTGCCGGAAGAAGAAGGTGAGCAGCAGCGTGCGGATGTGGGCGCCGTCGACGTCGGCGTCCGTCATGATGATGATCTTGTGATAGCGCAGCTTGTCGGCGTTGAACTCGTCACTGCCGATCGACGTGCCGAGCGCGGTGATCAGCGTGCCGATTTCCTGGCTCGACAGCATCTTGTCGAAACGCGCGCGCTCGACATTGAGGATCTTGCCGCGCAGTGGCAGGATCGCCTGGTTTTCACGCGAGCGGCCCTGCTTGGCCGAGCCGCCTGCCGAGTCGCCCTCCACCAGGAAGAGTTCGGATTTGGCCGGGTCGCGCTCGGAGCAATCGGCGAGCTTGCCGGGCAGCGACGAGATATCGAGCGCACCTTTTCGGCGCGTCAACTCGCGTGCCTTGCGCGCGGCTTCGCGCGCGGCGGCCGCTTCCACGACCTTGCCCACGAGAATCTTGGCATCCGAAGGATGTTCTTCAAGCCAGACGCTCAGGGCCTCGTTGACCAGGCTTTCGACGACCGGGCGGACTTCCGAGGACACCAGCTTGTCCTTGGTCTGCGAGGAGAATTTGGGATCGGGAACCTTCACCGAAAGCACAGCCGTCAGCCCCTCGCGGCAATCGTCGCCCGTGAGCGATACCTTTTCCTTCTTGGTGATGCCGGATGTGTCGGCATAGGAGGTGATCTGACGCGTGAGCGCGCCGCGGAAGCCGGCCATATGCGTGCCGCCGTCGCGCTGCGGAATGTTGTTGGTGAAGCACAGCACGTTCTCGTGATAGCTGTCGTTCCACCACATTGCCACTTCGACGGTGATGCCGTCCTTCTCGCCGCGGATCGACACCGGCTTCTGCACGAGCGGCTTCTTCGCCCGATCCAGATAGGCGACGAAGGCTTCGAGACCGCCGTCATACATCATTTCTTCCCGACGAATGTCGGAATGGCGCTTGTCGGTCAGCACGATACGGACGCCGGAATTCAGGAAGGCGAGCTCGCGCAGGCGATGCTCGAGCGTACCGAACTCGAACTCGATGTTCGAGAAGGTCTCTTCGCTCGGCGTGAAGGTGACCTCGGTTCCGGTCTCGCCGCCGGCGTCGCCCGTTACCTTGAGCGGCCCGTCGGCAACGCCGTGGGTGAAGCTCATTTCGTGAATCTTGCCCGACCGGCGGATCTTGAGCTTCAGCGACACGGAGAGGGCGTTGACGACCGAAACGCCGACGCCGTGCAGGCCACCGGAGACCTTGTAGGAATTCTGGTCGAATTTTCCGCCGGCATGAAGCTGCGTCATGATGACTTCCGCCGCCGAGACGCCTTCTTCCCGGTGGATGTCCGTCGGTATGCCGCGACCGTTGTCCGTCACCGTGACGGAACCGTCGGGATTGAGCGTGACCGTTACGATGTCCGCATGGCCGGCAAGCGCCTCGTCGATCGCGTTATCCACGACCTCGTAGACCATGTGGTGCAGACCTGAGCCATCGTCGGTGTCACCGATATACATGCCCGGGCGCTTGCGCACTGCATCGAGGCCTTTCAGCACCTTGATGGAATCGGCACCATATTCGGCGATTGCGCCGGCTTCGGTCTCAGAAATATCGGTCATTCGGGCTCAGATCTTTCCAGGTTTTCGGACGTCGCGATTCATTGCGAATCACAGCGCGAGATGCCTCGCGGACTATAGAAAATTTGTCCAATTGTTCCAAATCCCGACGCGAAGATCGCGGCCGGGATGGGCTTTCATCCCCTGTCCTTATCAGGAAATGTGGCTTTTTCCAAAACATCTTCCAGTGCCCGAATCGTCTCCGCCGACAGTCCGCGAATCTCCATGCTCAAACGGTTGGCGAAGGCAGTGTGACCGGGCGGAAGGCCGGACGTGTCGAGCACGACTTTCGGATCTGAAAGATGTGCTATCCGGAAGAGTTCGTCGGCCTCGTCCCAGATCACGTTGAAATAGCCGGCAACGCGCTGGAGAAAGTCGAAGCTCGGCGCTCCCCGCTTGCCGTGTTCGAGAGCCGAGAGGTAGGCGGGCGAAACCCCTATTGCAGCCGCCATCTCTTTCTGAGACACGCCCTTGCGCCGGCGAAGTTCGCGCACTGCCTCGCCGAAGGGAGTCATGATGCGCCCCCCTTCGCCCGCGCCAGCCGCACATAGAGCGCGCCTTCGCCGCCGTGATTGCGGGCTGCCGGTTCGTAGGACGATATCAAGGGCCGGAACTCGGGAAGCGAGAACCAGAGCGGCACGGCTCGCTTCAGGGCGCCGTCGCTGCCGAGCGACGTCCCCTTGCCGGTGATGACGAGGACATGCCTCAAGCCGCGGTCGCGCGCCCTCAGGAGAAACTGCAGCAGCAGTCCGTGCGCCTCGCTCTGGATCATGCCGTGCAGGTCGATCCTCGCCTCGAGCGTCAGCCTGCCCTTCGCCAGTTTGCGTTTGACCGGCCGCTCCAGCGGATGATGAGGGGGGTGTTCTGCCTTGTCGCGGCTGAGTGAAAAGCCTTTGCCGGCCTTTTCGGGCGCGCTCGAGGGAGGCGTCGCCTCCGGGCCGGGTACAGCCTTGATTTCCGCGGTCCCGCCCAGCAGCTCCTCGAGAGCGTCCAACCGCCCGGGCATGGGCCGCGCCGAACGCGCGACCTTCCCCCAGAGAATGCGGTCCTCGGTGGAAAGCTTCCTGTCCTTAGCCATGGCTGGACTGCGGGAGATATCGGACCGCGGCCGCGCGAGGCACGAAAATGAAGAAGTCTGCGTCGTTGCGCACCGAACCCGCGAGTTTCCCCGCCCGGTCGCCGGAGCCCGTGAAGATATCGCCGCGCGCCGGGCCGACGATGGCCGAACCGGTGTCCAGCGCGAGCATCAGGCGCCCGAAGGGATGTCCGCCGTCGAGATGGAGCAGGGTTTCGCTCGCGACGTAGAAAGGAACGCCGAATGTGTGGATGAGGCGGTCGACAGCAAGCGAGCGTCCCGGCTCCAGCGGCACCTTGGCAGCCGCCACGGGGCCGAGCCCCTCTTCCTCGACCGGCGCCTCGCGGAAAAAGATGAAGGACCGGTTGTGCCACAGAACCTCGTCCGCCTTGTCGGCATGGGCCGCCAGCCAGTCGCGAATGCTCGCCATCGACACGGTGGCGGCGTCGATCTCGCCGCGATCGATCAACAGCTTCCCGACGGCGGAAAAGCGATGCCCGGTTTTGGCGGCATAGGTGATGCGGCGGCGGGATCCGTCCGGATAGATCAGCCGCGCGGCGCCCTGCACATGGACGAAGAACACGTCGACCTTGTCGCGGGCATAGGCGATTTCCAGACCGCGGCCGGCGAGAAATCCTTCTTCGATCGCGCGGCGGTCCGGATATTCCTCGATCCTGCCGTCGCGACAGCGGCCGAAGGCGAAATATGGGTCCATTCCTGCCGGCCGGTTTATGTCGTCGACCTCGACGAGGTCCGAGGGACGCCGGTAGAAGGGAAATCGGAACTCCGCATCCGGCTCAGTCCGTACCTCGACCTCGGGTTCGTAGAAAGCGGTGACGAAGCCGGTCCTTTTCTCTTCCGGGCGGATTCGGAAGGGAACGAACTGCGCCTCGAAAAATCCGCGTGCGGCGGCCGCATCGGAGAAATCGCTGCCTGCCGCGTCGAAGGCGGGCAGGAGGTCGGCGACCGAAATACCGAGCGAGCCGGTCTTGTACGGCTTCACCTGCGTTACATGCCGGTGACAGCGCCGAAGCGAAGCGATCACCGGCGCCGGGTCGTCCGCAGACCAGCCGGGCAGCTCCGAATAGGAGACCGGCTCGAGATGAAAAGTCATGGCCGCCCGCTTCCCGGTCAGTTTTCCGATTCGGTGGCGATCAGCTTCCAGTTCGGGTCGCGTGAACGGATATCGCGCGCAAACGTCCACAGGTCGTTCACTTCGGCAACCGAATCGGCGTCTCCGTCGACCAGTTTGCCCTGCTTGTCGTAGGTCGCGGAAATAAGCTGGCTGATGATCCTGACCGTTATGTTTTCCTCGGCGTCCTTGATCTCCGCGTGCACGATATCGGCTTTGTCGATGCCGACGAAGGTCGACTTGACAACTTCGCCCTTGGCCTCGCGTTCCGCAATCGCGGCCTCGAAACCCTCATAGACTTCGCGGGACAGCAAACCCTTGAGAGTTTTACGATCGCCATCGGCAAAGGCCATGACGATCATCTCGTAAGCCATCTTCGCACCGTTGAGGAATTCGGTGGGATTGAAGTTGGGATCCGCGTCGGTCATCGCCCGGAGTTGGGCGTTCAGCGGAGTCCCGGCCTTGGCGACGGTCTCGATCGCGGCATAGCGCGACTCGTCTTCCGCCGTCTCGCGACGGGGAAGCTGAACGACCTTGCCGTTATCCTTGGCTTCCGGCCCTTGGGCGATATCCCGTGGAGAGTAGGGATCGAAAGGAGGCCGCTCGCTGCCGGTCCTGCGACCTAGAACGCTACGCAATTGCAGGAAGATGACCACGGCAGCGATCAGGAAAAAAAATGTGATGAAATCAAAAGAGCCCATTTCCACCCGGAACCGCTGTTAGAATTTCTCGTACTGTTCCATATAGTCCGGAAGGATAGACCATTCAAACGACGATGTCGCACCCATAAACCGGAGACCGGACAATTGCACTCACCTTCTTGCGAGCACGGGCGATGCGTTTCCTGATCCCGCTCGTCATTCTCGGGCTGCCGCTTGCGGAAATCGCTGGCTTCGTCGCCGTCGGGCGCGAGATCGGCGTGGCGATGACGCTTCTTCTCGTTTTCGCAAGTGCCGTCGCCGGCATCGTGCTCCTGCGCATCCAGGGTTTCGGCGTGCTCCGGCGCGTGCAGGAGGCGGCACGGACGGGCAACGATCCGGGGCTGGACGTTCTCGGCGGTGTGCTGATCTTCATCGCCGCTATCCTCCTGATCGTGCCCGGTTTCATCAGCGACCTCGCCGGCCTTCTGATCTTTCTGCCCCCGGTCCGGCGCGCCATAGCCGACTTCCTGCGCAGCCGGATGACGATTTTGAGCAGCGCAACCGGCTTCTATCGTGCCTCGAGGCCCCAATCCTCCGGTTCCCGGTCCTCTGGCCCTCAATCCGCAGGGCCCCGGTCGGCTGGCACCCCTCGCGAGGAGCGCCGCGGGCCGCTGACGATCGATCTCGACGAGGACGAATTTTCGCGCAAGAAAAAGGACGAAGACGACCCGCCGCCGCCGGATCGTCTGCCTCATTGATCCGAGCTTCACTTTTTCTGATCCCGGCTCCAATCGGGTCTATAATCCGGTTTCCAAAGAAGGGCCGGATGTGCTCTTGCGTCGGGCCGGGCCGGGCCACGAGGGTTGTAAGCCCAAGCCCTAAATGTTAGATGGCCTCACCATTTCGAAGTCCGAGGAAACTCTTATGACGACTGATACCGCATCCAACGGCAACGGCAGTGCCCAGCAGCAGCAGAGCCCGTCGCTCAATATCCTGGCCCAGTACGTCAAGGACCTCTCCTTCGAGAACCCCGGCGCACCGCGTTCGCTGCAGGCTCGCGACCGCTCCCCGTCGATCAACATCAATGTCAACGTCAATGCCAATCCGCTGGCGGAGAATGATTTCGACGTTGTCCTGTCGTTGAGCGCCCAGGCCAAGGACGGCGACAAGATGCTCTTCAACGTCGAACTCGCCTATGGCGGCGTCTTCCGCGTCGCCGGCTTCCCGCAGGAGCACATGCTGCCGCTGCTCTTCATCGAGTGCCCGCGCCTCTTGTTCCCCTTCGCGCGCCAGATCGTAGCCGACGCCACCCGCAACGGCGGCTTCCCGCCGCTGATGATCGATCCCATCGATTTCGCGCAGATGTTTGCCCAGCGCATGGCTGAGGAAAAGGTCCGCGCGCAGGTGGCCAATACCAACGACACGGCCAACTGATCGGTCCGAACGACTGGTAGACCCGGCTCACCGAGCCGGGTTTTTTATGCCCGGCCTGCGCGATTCGCTTGAGAGACCCGCGGGCGCCGCGATACGGACAGGCCTAGAGCATTTGATCCCACGCACTTGCGGACGGATAACCGTTAGACACTTTTCCTGGAAGTGCTCTAAACGGCTTCCGATCTGAGGGCATAGTCGGATTCGCTGTATTTCTCCCAGATCGCATTCGCGCCGATCTTCGCGACGAGCGCCGCATGGGCAGCGATTTCTGCCTCCGTCAATCGTGGCCGCAAAGGCCGCTCCCTTTTGATGACGACGACCGGTCCGTCGTCGGCCTCCATCGACCGGCCATCCGTCTCCGTCATCACGAGACCAAGCGCGGCCTGGCGGCCGCCGATCATCTCGATATAGACCTCGGCCAGCAGCTCGGAGTCGAGCAGGGCCCCGTGCCTGGTTCGATGGGAGTTGTCTATACCGTAGCGACGGCAGAGCGCATCGAGCGAATTCGGTCCCATCGGGTGCTTGCGGCGGGCAAGAGCCAGAGTGTCGATAACCCGGTCGCTGCCGATCGGCGGCAGGCCGAGCCGCTCGAACTCCGCATTGATGAAGCCGATATCGAAGGTGGCGTTGTGGGCGACCCAACGGGCATCGCCGAAGAAATCGACGATTTCCCGGGCGACATCGGCAAAGGGCGGCTTGTCTTTCAGAAACTCGTCGGTGATGCCGTGGACGGCCAGAGCTTCCGGGTGAACCTTGCGCTCCCCCGGATTGATATAGATATGGATCGTGCGCCCCGTCGGAAACTGGTTCTCGAGCTCGATTCCGCCGATCTCGATCACCCGGTCCTCGCGATTGTCGAGGCCGGTCGTTTCCGTATCGAAGATGATTTCACGCATGCGGGAGCCCTGTGGACGATGTTTCGGGACGAATCACCCGAAGCTGACCTCCATTCTTAATGTCATTTGCTGCGCAATTGAAGGCCATCGCCGCCCTCATCCGGCCTGCCGGCCACCTTCTCCCGGAAAGCGGGGCGAAGGAAACTCGCGGCAGCGTCGTACTCGTTCCCTCTCCCCGCATTCGGGAGACGGCTAGGGTCAGGGACGTTTGCGAAGGTTAAGCCGCCCGCAAATCATCGACGATCGCACGGATCTGCTGCCGTGTGACGTCGAAGCTGTCGCTGGTGTCGACGATATAGTCGGCGCGGGCGCGCTTCTCGCTGTCGGGCACCTGCCGCTCGAGGATCATCGCAAATTTCTCGGCGGTCATTCCCGGGCGCTTCATGACGCGTTCCCTCTGCATCTCCGGATCGCAGGTCACGACGACGATGCGGTCGAGGCGCGCTTCCGCCTTGGTCTCGAAGAGGAGCGGAATATCGAGCAGCACGAAAGGCGCACCGTCCGCTCTGTGCCGCGCAATGAACTCCTGCTCCTTGGCGCGCACCAGCGGATGGACGATCCGTTCCAGCTCGGCGAGCCGCTCGGGCGCCGCAACAAGCCGAAGCGAAAGCTCGGCCCGGTCGATGACGCCGCCCCTGGCAACGCCCGGAAAGGCCGCTTCGACCGGAGCCACCGCTTCACCGCTATAGAGCATATGCACCACTTCGTCGGCATCGTTCACCGGCACGCCGAGTTCCCGGAACATGCCCGCAGCGGTCGATTTTCCCATTCCGATGGAGCCGGTAAGCCCGACGATGATCATGCGTGCCTGTCCATATCGCTGATGATGATCTGTCTTAGCGTTTCGTCGACGACCGGCCTCAGACCGAACCATTTCTCGAATCCGGGCACTGCCTGATGGAGAAGCATGCCGAGTCCGTCGACGGTGCGGAAGCCCTGCTCTTCCGCCTGCCGCAACAGCGGCGTTGTCAACGGCACGTAGACGATGTCGGTGACGACGGCCTCTGGCGCCAGGCCCGAAAAGTCGATCGCCGGCGCCGGCTCGCCGTTCATGCCGAGCGAGGTCGTGTTGACGAAGAGGCCGGCACCGGAAACGACCTCGGGAAGCGCCGCCATCGAATGTGCGTGCACCGCCGTGCCGAAGCGATCGGCCAGTTCCCTCGCCCTCTCGGGGGTGCGGTTCACCACATGGATCGTCTTGACCCCTCGGTCCCGGATCGCCTGGATCACCGCCCGGCTGGCGCCGCCGGCACCGAGAATCACTGCGGCCGAGATGCGGTCCCATCCTTTGGCGTTCTCGTCCAGATTGGCGACGAAGCCACGCCCGTCGGTGTTCGTCGCGCGGATTTCTCCATTTTCGAGCCAGAGGGTGTTGGCCGCTCCGAGTTCGGCGCTGAGCTCGTCCGGCCGATCGGCCAGCCGGAAGGCGGTCTCCTTATGCGGAATCGTGACATTTCCGCCGCAGAAATCGGTTCTTCCTTCCTTGATCTGCCGCATGAAATCGGGGAAGGCCTCGGGCGTGACCTCGTGGGCCCGGTAGCTTCCCCGAATTCCGAACTGCTTCAGCCAATGGCCATGAATGAGCGGCGATCGCGAATGCTTCACCGGATAGCCGGTTACAAAGGCATGGTTAACAAATGTTTCACGTGAATCATGCATCGATCGCACCCAGTTCGCGGAGCTTGGAGAGAAGCGGCAGCATCGGCAGGCCGAGTATGGTGAAGTAGTCGCCCTCGATGGTCTCAAAGAGCTGGATGCCCTCGCCTTCGAGCTGATAGGCGCCGACGCTTGTCAGCGCCTTCTCGCCCACCCTTGCAAGATGTCGATCTATGAAGCCGTCGCTCAATGGCCGCACGGTCATCTTCGCAGTCGAGACGTGCCGCCAAACGACCTCGTCGTCGCGCACGAGAACGATCGCACTGTTGAGACTGTGCGTCCTGCCCGAGAGCGACCGGAGATGCTCGGCGGCTTCCGTCTTGTCGCGGGGCTTGTGATAGACGCGGGTTCCAAGCGACATCGTCTGATCCGAACCGATGACAAGGGCGTTCGGAAAATACCGTGCGACATCCTTCCCCTTGGCCTCGGCAAGCGCCAGGGCGACATCGGCCGGCGAAGCACCAGACGCTTCCAGCGGCTGCTCGAGCGCACGCTCGTCGATCGCGGCGGCCCGGGCCTCGAAGGCCAATCCTGCATTGGCAAGCAGAGTGCGACGAAAAGGACTGGCCGAGGCCAATACGAGCAAGGATTTCATTTTTCCGGTTCCGTGTTCGCGGTCTGCAAGCTGTTCTTGCGGCTCGCTCTATCTAAGCCGCGGCCGCAGGGCAACAATTGCGGCGGCAGTCTCCTCTATCGAGCGCCGCGTCACGTCGATCAGCGGCCAGTTGTTGCGCGCGCAAAGCGAGCGGGCATATTTCAGCTCCTCGGCGATCGCCGCCCGGTCGGTATAGTCTTCCCCGTGGAAGCTCTGCGTCGTTCCGAGCACGCGATGCTGGCGCACCTGGGAGAGGCGCTCGGCCGAAGCGATGAGCCCGACGATGAGCGGTTTCGTCGCCTTCAGGAGCGCATCGGGCAGGGACACGCCGGGCACGATCGGAATGTTCGCCGTCTTTATACCGCGATTGGCGAGATAGATGCTCGTCGGTGTTTTCGACGTGCGGCTCACACCCACAAGGACCACATCCGCCTCGTTGAAATCGGAGGGAATCTGACCGTCGTCATGATCCATCGTGAAGTTCAACGCCTCGATACGGGCGAAGTATTCGGCATCCATGACATGCTGCGCGCCCGAGCGGCGGCGCGAGGGCGAGCCGAGATAGGATTGGAAAAGTTCGATGATCGGGTCGAGGACCGAGACGCAGGGCACGCCGATCTCGCGGCACCGCTGATCGATGAGGCCGGCAAGTTCCCGGTCGACGATCGTGTAGAGGACGATTCCCGGTGCCCCGTCGACCGCGTCCATGACCTGCATCAGCTGCTTCCGGTTGCGGATCAGCGGATAGACGTGTTCCAGCGCATGGGAGGTCTGGAATTGCGCTGCAGCGGCTCGACCGGCGGCGATCAGAGTTTCGCCGGTCGAATCGGAGATCAGATGCAGATGGAAGTAGTTTTTGCGGTTCTCCACGCAATTCTCCGCGGTCTGTTGATAAGGCGGGACAAAAACAGCTAACGGCGGCGCCTGGCTTCAGGCAAGTGGAAAAGCGGCGACTTGTTCACATCTGACACCGAACCGGAAATCTCTTGCCGGGGCATGTGGACAAGACTCATGGCCACGACAAATTGTCACGCGGATCGACTCCTCATCCACAGGAACCGCAAACTCCCGACCGCCGGCAAAGGACTGACTCTGCAGTGTTTTCCCGGGTTTCCCCGCTCAACGCGCAAATTGGCCGGAATCCCTCCCGCCTTTTTGCGGGAGATTGAGGCGGACTGGATAGGATGAGGATCGATTTTAATCCTTGATACCCACCGACTCTAAGAAATAGAAACCTTATAAATTCAGTTTTATTTTTAGATTAGGAAGCGGCAAGTGAGCGGAACGCATCGCAAAGTGCTGGAGGTTTTGAGCGGCAAAACGCTCACCCCTCCCCCCATCTGGCTGATGCGACAGGCAGGACGCTATCTCCCCGAATACAGGGCGGTGCGTGCGAAGGCCGGAAGCTTTCTCGACCTCTGTTACACGCCGGATCTCGCGGTCGAAGTGACCTTACAGCCGATCCGCCGCTACGGCTTCGACGCCGCGATCCTTTTCTCCGATATTCTCGTGGTGCCCGATGGGCTCAAGCGCAATGTCCGCTTCGAAGAGGGACAGGGTCCACGAATGGATCCGATCGACGAGGACGGGATTGGCCGGCTGAGCCCCGATGGCGTCATCGCTCACCTGGCTCCGGTTTTCGAGACGGTCGCCCGGCTGAGACGCGAACTGCCGACGGAGACCACGCTCCTCGGTTTCTGCGGGGCGCCCTGGACGGTGGCGACCTATATGATCGCCGGCCGCGGGACGCCGGATCAGGCGCCTGCGCGTCTTTTCGCCTACCGTCATCCCAAGGCTTTCGAGCGCCTTCTGACGCTGCTCGCCGATATTTCCGCCGACTATCTGGTAGAGCAGATCGATGCCGGCGCCGATGCGGTGCAAATCTTCGATTCCTGGGCCGGTGTGCTTGGTGAGGAGGAGTTTCAGCGATTCGCGATCGAGCCCGTCCGGCGGATGATCGCATCCGTCCGCGCGCGCCGCCCCTCTGCGAAAATCATCGCTTTCGCGAAGGGTGCGGGCCTTCTGCTGAAGAATTATCGGCAGGCGACCGGTGCGGATGCGATCGGCCTCGACTGGTCGGTGCCGCTCTCCTTCGCCGCCGAATTGCAGAAGGACGGTCCCGTTCAGGGCAATCTCGATCCGGTACGGGTCGTGGCAGGTGGCGCGGCGCTGGAGCATGGAACCGATCGCATCCTGGACGTCCTCGGCCAGGGGCCGCTGATCTTCAATCTCGGCCACGGCATAACGCCGGACGCCGATCCGGATCACGTTGCCGCACTCGTCGCCCGCGTTCGGGGATCGCGATGAAAGGGCAGCTATGAGAGGGGAACGCCAAACCGACAGCGTTCCGGGTAAACGGGCGCGCCTTCGTGCGGCGATCGCGGTCGCGGCCTTTGCGGCTTTGCTGATCGGCCTCTTCGCCGGGCAGCCGGACGACCTCTATCTGTGGATCAAGGCGCTCCACATCATCGCGGTGATCTCCTGGATGGCGGCGCTGCTCTACATGCCGCGTCTGTTCATCTATCACACCGATGCAGCGCCCGGATCGGAACAGTCCGAGACCTTCAAGATGATGGAACAGCGACTGCTCAAGGTCATCATGAATCCGGCCATGATGATCTCTTGGGTGCTCGGACTTTACCTCGCCTGGAGCGTCTACGGCTTTATGGGCGGCTGGCTGCATGCGAAGATTCTCTGCGTTTTTCTGCTGACGCTGGTGCATGTGCATTTCAGCCGCGCGGTGAAAGCCTTCCAGCGGGACGAGAATCGCCGCGACGCGCGCTATTGGCGGCTGATGAACGAGGCGCCAACCCTGCTTATGATCGCCATCGTCATCCTCGTCGTGGTGAAACCATTTTGAATTCAATCGATTCGCAGTTGCAATAGTTGCTGCTAATTTGCCGCGACCCCTTGCGGCGCTTCACGTGAATCGCTATTTTCCCTCATCTCCTTCTTCCTGTGGCCTGTGACGAAGTTTTAGAGCCTGCCTCTTCCCCCCTCGCAGCTCCCTGACAAATCGCGCCGGCTCCCAATCCCCTATCAAGCACGGACCCTTCATGGCTGAAATGAAGCTTCAAGAACTTAAGAACAAGACGCCGACCGACCTCCTGGCCTTTGCCGAAGAGCTCGAGGTGGAGAATGCCAGCACGATGCGCAAGCAGGAGCTGATGTTCGCGATCCTCAAAATGCTGGCTCAGCAGGAGATCGAGATCATCGGCGAGGGCGTCGTCGAGGTCCTGCAGGACGGATTCGGATTTCTGCGCTCGGCGAATGCGAACTATCTCCCCGGTCCCGACGATATCTACATTTCGCCGTCGCAGATCCGCCGCTTCTCATTGAAGACCGGCGACACGGTCGAGGGCCCGATCCGCGGGCCGAAGGAAGGCGAACGCTATTTCGCGCTTCTGAAGGTCAACACGATCAACTTCGACGATCCGGAGAAAATCCGCCACAAGGTTCACTTCGACAACCTGACGCCGCTCTATCCGAACGAGCGCTTCAAGATGGAACTCGAGGTCCCGACGTCCAAGGATCTCTCGGCGCGCGTCATCGATCTGGTCGCGCCGCTCGGCAAGGGCCAGCGTGGCCTGATCGTCGCGCCGCCGCGCACCGGTAAGACGGTGCTTCTCCAGAACATCGCGCATTCGATCACGGCGAACCATCCGGAATGCTACCTGATCGTCCTCCTGATCGACGAGCGGCCGGAGGAAGTCACGGACATGCAGCGCTCGGTCAAGGGCGAGGTAGTGTCCTCGACCTTCGACGAGCCGGCGACGCGCCACGTCCAGGTCGCCGAGATGGTGATCGAAAAGGCCAAGCGCCTCGTGGAACACGGTCGCGATGTGGTGATCCTGCTCGACTCCGTCACCCGTCTCGGCCGCGCCTACAACACGGTCGTTCCCTCATCGGGCAAGGTACTGACCGGCGGTGTCGACGCAAACGCTCTGCAGCGTCCGAAGCGCTTCTTCGGCGCGGCCCGCAACATCGAAGAAGGCGGATCGCTGACGATCATCGCAACGGCTCTGATCGACACCGGTAGCCGTATGGACGAAGTCATCTTCGAAGAGTTCAAGGGCACCGGCAACTCGGAAATCGTCCTCGACCGCAAGGTCGCCGACAAGCGCATCTTCCCGGCCATGGACATTCTGAAGTCCGGCACGCGTAAGGAGGACCTCCTTGTCCCGCGTCAGGACCTGCAGAAGATCTTCGTGCTGCGCCGCATTCTCGCGCCGATGGGCACCACCGACGCGATCGAGTTCCTCATCGATAAACTGAAGCAGACGAAGACCAACGGCGACTTCTTCGACTCGATGAATACGTAAGATCGAGACTCTCTTTCTCAGCCGAGAGGCCGGCGCCGCCCAGCGCCGGCCTCTCGCGTATCCGGGATGGAGCACTTCCTTCTGCCGCCATTTTCCCCCATCGACCGTGATCCCGGGACGGGAGTGATTCACGTGAAACGCCGGGGTGGATATGCGCCCAAACAGAGCGACACTTGATTTCGAGCGCGGCTCGGTGCATAAGGCGGCTTCGCAATAGCCGGACGAGTGTCGCACCAATTGCGCTTCCGAGGCTCTGCCCGATCCCCAATGTTCAATATGCCGAAATGGCGGGTATGGCCGGCGCCAAACCTGCTCGTCGTTGCGTAAACCGGTAAGCCGATGCCATCCACCGATACGATCTACGCTCTTTCGAGCGGCTCGCTGCCTGCAGGCGTTGCCATTATACGTGTGAGCGGTCCGGCGACCGCTGATGCGCTGGTGCGACTTTGCGGAGCTCTGCCTGCGCCACGCATCGCGGCGCTCAGAACGATTCGGACTCGAAACGGTGAGACGCTGGACAGCGGCCTGGTGCTCTATTTCCCGGCGCCGGCGTCTTTCACCGGTGAAGATTGCTGCGAATTGCAGGTTCACGGCGGACGAGCCGTGGTAAGCGCCATCCTCGAGGAGCTCGCCGCAACTGAGGGGCTACGGCATGCGGAGGCCGGAGAGTTCGCAAGGCGGGCGTTTCAGAACGGCAAACTGGACTTGGTGGAGGTGGAGGGGCTGGCCGACCTGATTGCTGCAGAGACGGAAATGCAGCGTCGTCTCGCCATAGAGCATTCGGGCGGCGGACAATCCGCACTCTATGCCGGTTGGGCCCGACGGCTGACCCATTCGCGGGCAATGATCGAGGCAGAGCTCGACTTTGCGGATGAAGACGATGTGCCGGGTTCCGTCAGCGCCGCGATCTGGGAGGATATCGGCAGGCTCCGCCAGGAAATCGATGAACATATCGCGCGCGCCGGCCTGGCCGAAATCATCCGGGACGGGCTCAAGATCGTCATTGCCGGTGAGCCGAACGCAGGCAAGTCGAGCTTGCTGAATGCACTGGCCCGAAGGGACATCGCGATCGTGACGGAGGTCGCGGGAACTACACGCGACGTTCTGTCCGTAGACCTTTCCTTAGCCGGATTCTCAGTTAAACTCTTCGATACGGCGGGACTTCGTGAAACGGATGAGCTTGTGGAGCGGGAGGGTATTCGGAGAGCCCGGCAGGTTATCGCCGATGCCGATCTTGTCCTTCTGCTATCGGAAAAACCGGGATCATTCCGGCTTGATGAGGCTCTTCCGGAAAAGGTCCCCGTCATTCGGGTCGCAACCAAGGTCGACCGCCCCTCACCAAGTTGGGCTCCATCGGATGCGGACATTTTTCTTTCCACGAGGACCGGTGAGGGCATGGCCGATCTATTGACGGCACTGCAGTCGCATCTCCCCGATCTGGCCGGTAAGACAGCCCTAGCGATGCCGTCCCGGAAGCGCCACGTCGATTGTCTGCGACAGGCCAGTTCGGCGCTGGAGCGGAGCCTGAGTTTTTCCGAACTCGAACTGCGTGCTGAGCAGCTTCGGCAAGCAGGAGATGCCCTGGGTAAGATTACCGGGCGGGTCGATGTGGAGAACCTTTTGGACGTGATATTCTCCGAGTTCTGTATCGGAAAATAACGCGACGGATACAACGCAGGCGAGTCGCCTCGGGCGTTTCACGTGAAACGCCCTTGACTCGACGGCATGAACTGACAATCAAGGCGGAAGCTGAGCAAAGCTAGGCTGGAGCATGTCTGAGATGGACTATGATGTCATTGTGATCGGTGGAGGCCACGCAGGCTGCGAGGCTGCCTCTGCTTCCGCGCGGCTCGGCGCCCGTACAGTTCTCATCACACATAAAAGGAATACGATCGGGGTAATGTCCTGCAACCCCGCGATCGGCGGGTTGGGCAAGGGCCACCTCGTTCGGGAGATCGATGCGCTCGACGGCCTCATGGGACGTGTGGCCGATGCCGCGGGTATTCAGTTCCGGCTTCTCAACCGGCGTAAGGGGCCTGCAGTGCGCGGTCCCCGCACCCAGGCAGACCGCAAGCTGTATCGCGAGGCGATGCAGCGGGAGATCGACGGGATCGAGCACCTCTCGGTGATCGAAGGGGATGCCTTCGACCTGTTGACCGAAGACGGTGTGGTTCGTGGCGTGATTATGAAGGACGGCCGAGTCTTTCGCGCATCAGCCGTCGTTCTCACGACCGGCACGTTTCTAAAGGGCCTCATTCATATCGGCCAGCGCAAGATACCGGCCGGTCGCGCGGGCGAGGAACCGTCCTTGGGTCTCTCTGAGACACTGCGGCGCTTCGGCCTGCAGCTTGGTCGATTGAAGACCGGCACGCCGGCGCGCCTGGACGGACGCACGGTCGAGTGGGACCGCGTCGGGCGTCAAGGCCCGGACGAAAATCCGGTCCCGTTCTCCTTCATGACCGATGCGATCATCAATCGCCAGATTGATTGCGGCGTGACGCGGACCACGGATGCGACGCATAAGATTATCGCCGATAACATCCACCAGTCCGCGATGTATTCGGGACAGATCGGAGGCGTTGGCCCACGCTACTGCCCCTCTATCGAGGACAAGATCGTCCGCTTCGGCGAGAGAGATGGACACCAGATCTTTCTGGAGCCGGAGGGACTAGACGATGACACCGTCTATCCGAACGGGATTTCGACCTCCCTTCCCGAGGATGTGCAGGACGCCTTCATTCGTACGATTCCCGGTCTGGAGCAGGTCAAGATTCTCCAGCCGGGTTACGCGATCGAGTACGATCATGTCGATCCGCGGGAGCTGGAACTTTCCCTGGGCGTGCGCAAAATGCCCGGACTGTATCTTGCGGGTCAGATAAACGGCACGACGGGATATGAAGAAGCCGGAGCTCAGGGCCTCGTTGCCGGTTTGAATGCCGCGCTTCGCGCGAGCGGACGAGCTCCCTATGTCTTCAGCCGCACGGACTCCTATATCGGCGTGATGATCGATGACCTGACCTCGCGGGGAATAAGCGAACCCTATCGCATGTTTACCTCGCGGGCGGAATACAGGCTGTCGTTGCGCGCAGATAATGCCGATATGCGGCTGACGCCAGCGGGCATTGCGCTCGGATGTGTCGGCGACGCGCGCCGTCAACGCTTCGAGGCATGGAAGCATTCCTTCGAGACGGGACGCAGGCTCCTGCAGTCACTTTCGGTTACGCCAAGCGAGGGCAAGCGTTTCGGCCTGAAGCTCAATCAGGACGGCCAGCGTCGTACCGCTTTCGATATCCTCTCTTATCCGGATCAGTCGATCGCTGCTTTGAAACCGGTTTGGTCCGAACTTCAAAACATTCCGGCCGGGGTGGTCGAGGCGCTGGAGATCGATGCGGCCTATGCTGTCTATATGGATCGCCAGGCCACTGACATTGCCGGTGTAAGGCGTGACGAGAATACGATCATACCGGATGATTTCGATTACGACGTGCTTCCCGGGCTTTCGAACGAGCTGAAGCAAAAGTTGGCACAACACAAGCCGCGGAACCTCGCCCAGGCTATGAAGGTCGATGGCGTGACGCCCGCGGCGATATCTCTCATTCTGTCCTGGCTACGAAGGCAGGATCGCCAGGCACAACGTGTGGGTGGATAGGGTATACAATGCAAGCGAGTCTAGTTCCGGCACTGAACGGATTGCGTGTTTCACGTGAAACGGTCGAAAAGCTCGAGCATTTTGCCTCCCTCTTCCAGAAATGGGCGCGATCGATCAATCTCGTCGCCCCCTCGACGCTGGGGGATCTATGGCAGCGCCATATCCTAGATAGCATCCAGCTTTATCAACTCTCCCCTGCCCCGAAGACCTGGGTCGATCTCGGAAGCGGCGGAGGATTTCCTGGGGTCATTACGGCCATTTGTCTTTCCGAGGCAGAGAACGGATGGGTTCACCTGGTCGAGAGCAATAACAAGAAGGCTGCCTTTTTACGCGTCGCGCTCAGGGAAACCGGTGCCAGGGGTTCCGTTCATCCGATTCGAATCGAAGCGGCACCCGCTGAAATCCCGAATTGCGACGCGATTTCGGCGCGTGCGCTCGCCGATCTGAGCCAACTGCTCGATCTTTGTGCGCCATGGATGCTCATGGAAGGCTCCAAAACGGTGGCATTCTTTCACAAAGGGCGGGATTATCAGCAGGAAGTCGACAAAGCCGTTAGCCGCTTTCAATTCGATCTGTTAAAACATGCAAGTGTCGTCGAGCCGGATTCGGTTGTGCTCGAGATTGCAAATCTTTCACGTCGGACGAAGTGATAGGCGAGCGAAACATGTTTGGCCCAAAGAATCGGATCATCACTATTGCCAATCAGAAGGGCGGCGTCGGCAAAACGACGACGGCCATCAATCTTGCTACGGCGCTGGCCGCCATCGGTGAAAGGGTGCTGATCGTCGATCTCGATCCGCAAGGCAATGCGAGCACCGGGCTGGGTATCCAGCGTCGTGCCCGGCATCTGTCTTCCTACGAGCTGATGATGGGGACCCATTCGATCGGCCAGATTGCCCAGGATACGGCGGTGCCAAATCTGGCCATCGTGCCTTCGACCATGGATCTGCTCGGCGTCGAGATGGAGATTTCCAAGGAATCGGATCGAGTTTTCAGGCTGCGTAAGGCTTTGGCTTCGGTGGACGCTCTTGCCTATTCCTATGTGCTGGTCGACTGCCCGCCATCGTTCAATCTTTTGACGATGAACGCAATGGCAGCCGCGCATTCGGTTCTCGTACCATTGCAGTGTGAGTTTTTTGCGCTAGAAGGCTTGAGCCAGCTGCTGGAGACGGTCGATCAGGTGCGGCAGACGGTGAATCCGGGCCTCGATATTCAGGGCATCGTGCTGACCATGTTCGATTCCCGGAACAATCTCGCCCAGCAAGTTGTCAGCGACGTTCGCTTGCATTTGGGAGATAAAGTTTATCATACCCTCATTCCCCGCAATGTGCGGGTGTCCGAGGCCCCTTCCTATGGCAAGCCGGCCATTCTTTATGATCTCAAATGCGCCGGAAGTCAGGCCTATCTCCAACTGGCTTCGGAAGTCATTCAGCGCGAGAGGCAGCGGAAGGCCGCTTAATCGTTTCGGTAGCGTAACTAATCAGGTGTCAGATGAACGATGACAGCTCCAAGAGGCGTCTGGGTCGCGGCCTTGCCGCGTTGATCGGCGAAATGGACCAGCCGCTGAACGCCGGCGCGGCTCCGGCCGCCGCCATCAGCGCCGATCGGCGGATCCCGATCGAGTTCGTTTCCCGCAACCCTCGCAACCCCCGCCGGCAGTTCGACGAGGCTGAGCTGCAGGACCTTGCAAGCTCGATCCGCCAGCACGGCATCGTTCAGCCGGTCGTCGTGCGCACCGTCGGTCACGACCGCTATGAGATCATTGCCGGTGAAAGGCGCTGGCGCGCGGCGCAACTTGCGGGCTTCACCGAAATACCGGTCATCGTGCGCGATGTCGACGACAGGACAGCGCTCGAGATCGCCATTGTCGAGAACGTTCAGCGCTCCGACCTCAATCCCCTCGAAGAAGCCCTGGGCTACGAGCAACTGATCGCGGAACACGGCTACACGCAGAACGATCTCGGCGACATCATCGGCAAGAGCCGGAGCCATGTTGCGAACAGCCTTCGCCTTCTGAAGCTGCCGGAGCCCGTGCGCGACATGCTTTCCGATGGCAGCCTTTCCGCGGGCCATGCCCGCGCCCTTATACCCACATCGGACCCAGTGGCCTTGGCGCGTGCGGTCGTCTCGAAAGGTCTTTCGGTCCGCGAGGCCGAACGGCTGGCGCAGAATGACATCAAGTCGCAGAACGATCCCAACTACGCAAAGGGCCGCCAGCGCGAGGAGAAGGACGCCGATACGCTGGCGCTGGAGCGCACCCTGTCCGATAGCCTCGGCCTGGAAGTGAGTGTCAACCACAAGGCCAGTGGCGGGCACCTCAAGATTACATATAAGACGCTCGACCAGTTGGAAGAGATTTGCCGGCTGCTCGAGCGGCGTTGACGCATAACCTCAACGCCGCGCAGACTGGATCGTGATCGCCAGGAGATTCTGGATCACCAGGCTCTCCTCGAGGCTCTGGCGGTTGCGGCTTTGATAGATGGTCGCCTGCAGGCGGCCCAATTCGCGCCGGATCGCCGGAGCGGTCCAGTGTTTCAGCGCCGCTTCGACAACCGGCTTGCGGCGGAAGTGGAGGCCGCGGCCAAGGCTTGCGACGACCTGACCCGCGGACTGGCGGCCCGCATCCATTTCGGCACGCATCACGTCGAGCTGCTGGAATTGCCTCAGACAGGCCTGAAGCACCAGGAAAGGCGGCGTCTTGGATGTTGTGATCTTCTTCATTGCATGCAGCAGCGCGTCGGCGTCGCCCTTCAATACCGCATCGACCGCATCATCGACCGAAATGGCGCTGGCGTCGCCGACGATGCCGAGAACGTCGTCCTCGTCGACCAAATCCTTGCCGCGGCAATAGAGGGCGAGTTTCCGGAGCTCGTTGCGCGAAGCCATACGGTCGCCCCCGAGCGCCTCCACCAGGCGTTCGCGCGCGGCGGGACCTATGCGCAGGCCCGCTTCCGAAAGTTCCTTGTCGACAAGTGCTTGCAGGCCCCTGATATCGTCGCTGTAGCAGGCGATCGAAGCGACGGAGCGGGAAGTTTCGCCCACTTTCCTGAGCGCCGCCCCCTTCTTGAGGTCGCCCGCTTCTATGATGAGCCGGGCGCCGGCGGGCGGGTCGGTCGCGAGAATCTGCAGCGCTTCGGTGAGCGCCTTCTCAGCGGATGCACCGCGCACCCAGACCAGCTTATCGCCGCCAAAGAGGCCGATGGCATTGACTTCGTCAAGCACGCTTCCCGCGCCCTGCAATGACCCGGCATCAAGCTTGACGACGGCGAAAGGATCATCGAGAGGAAGGCCGAAGCTGCCGGCGAGCTCGGACGCGCGTTCCGAGACGAGGCCGCGATCGGGACCGTAGAGCAGGAAAAGCCGGTAGATCGCCGCAGATCGCTGCAGGAAATTATCGAATTCGTGCGACTTGACCTCGCTCATCTGACGAACGGATCAGCGGCCGAGAGCGGCTGCGAGGTCGGCCCCGATGATCTCCGCCAGTTCCTTGGCGGCGCGATTCTCGCCATCGCGCACGGCGCGTATCTTCGCGAATTCCTGCTGGGGGAAGTCGACCAAAGCGACGGCCGTCCGGTTCCCTGACTTCACGGTCTCGCCGGTGGCGGTCTTGGTCAGGTTGTAGTCCGCTTTCACGACGATGCGGCCGGCTCCGGCGTCGTCGTCGTCATTGTCGAGATCCGTGCTCTCATAGAGCACGCCCATCGTCCGGTGCGAGACGCTGAGCGCCAGATGATATTGCGGATTGACCGGTTCGCCCTGACCACGCGACGTCAGGAAGACGAGGGCATTTCGGACTTCCTGCTCGACGCGATCGTTGGCTTCCGAAATCTCGATCGCGGCAAGCGCGACAGAGGTCGAACCGGTAGGACCGTCGGAATAAAGGGGCCTGACCTGGCAGCCGCCAAGTGCCGCGAGCGACAATGCGCCGGCTACGAAGCCCAAGGACCGAAGACGGAAGCCAGCTATATCAGACAACGACATTGACGATCCTCTGAGGCACGACGATGATCTTCTTCGGGCTGCCGCCGTTGAGCGCGGCTTTTACGGCGTCGAGAGCGAGCACGGCGCTTTCGATCGCACTCTGATCTGCGTCGCGCGCGATTGTCAAATCGGCGCGCTTTTTCCCGTTGACCTGGACCGGCAGCGTGATCTCGTTCTCGACGATGAGCGCAGCATCGAATTTCGGCCAGGCCTTCTCGGCGATCAGACCTTTGCCGCCGATCTCGCGCCAGCATTCTTCCGCAAGATGCGGCATCATCGGCGCGATCAGGTTGATCAGGATCGTGGCGGCGTCCTTTACCGCAGCAGTCAGAGCGTTGTCCGCCTTGCCGCTCGCGACCTGCGTCAGCGGGGCGGCCATGGCGTTCACCAGTTCGTAAATGCGAGCGACCGCCTTGTTGAAGGCGAGCTTGTCATAGTCGGCCTCTACCGCCTTGAGAGTGCGATGCGCGGCCTGGGACACGGCCAGCCCCTCGCCTCCGCTTGCCGGTGCGGCATCGACGGCACGCAGCTTCTCCGCGGCCTCGGTCAGAAGACGCCAGACGCGCTGCACGAAGCGATGGGCGCCTTCGACGCCTGCTTCGGACCAGATAACGTCGCGATCCGGCGGCGAATCGGAGAGCACGAAGAAACGTGCAGTGTCGGCGCCGTAGGAGCCGATGATGTCATCCGGGTCGACGACGTTCTTCTTCGACTTCGACATCTTCTCGATCGATCCGATGGCGATTTCCTCGCCGGTCTCGATGTGGACCGCGCGCCGCTGTCCGTCTGTTTCCTCGACGCGGATTTCGGCGGGCGTGATCCATTCCCGCTGCGCGCCTTCGCCGCGGCTATAGGTCTCGTGGACGACCATGCCCTGGGTGAACAGCCCCTTGAAAGGCTCGTCCAGCGCCACGTGGCCGGTCGCCTTCATCGCGCGGGTGAAGAAGCGCGAATAGAGCAGATGCAGGATCGCATGCTCGATGCCGCCGATATACTGGTCGACCGGCAGCCAGTGATTGGCCGCTTTCGGATCCGTCGGGTTGTCCTCCCAGGGCGCCGTGAAGCGGGTGAAGTACCAGGAGGAATCGACGAAGGTATCCATCGTGTCGGTTTCCCGGCGCGCGTCCTTGCCGCACTGGGGGCAGGCGACGTGACGCCAGGTCGGGTGACGGTCGAGCGGATTGCCGGGCTTGTCGAAGGTCACGTCCGGCGGCAGCGTCACGGGCAGGTCTGCCTTCGGCACCGGAACGACGCCGCAGTCGTCGCAATGGATGACCGGGATCGGGCAACCCCAGTAGCGCTGGCGGGAAATGCCCCAGTCGCGCAGGCGGAAATTGACTTTGCGCTCGCCGCGCGGCGTGCCGTTCAGCAGATCGTTTTCGAGTCTGGAGGCGACGGTCTCGAACGCCTCTTGCGCCGAGAGCCCGTCGAGGAAGCGCGAATTGATCATCACGCCGTCGCCGTCATAGGCCTCGTCGCCGATCGTGAAGGTCTGCGGATCGGCATCCTTCGGCATCACCACCGGAACGACCGGCAGATCGTATTTGCGGGCGAAGTCCAGGTCGCGCTGGTCGCCCGAAGGGCAGCCGAAGATGGCGCCGGTGCCGTAGTCCATCAGCACGAAATTGGCGACGTAGACCGGCAGCTCCCAGTTCGGATCGAAGGGGTGCCGCGCGCGGATGCCGGTGTCGATGCCCTTTTTCTCTGCCGTCTCCAATGCGGCGAGCGACGTGCCCGCGCGCCGGCATTCCTCGCAGAATGCTTCGATCTCGGCGTTCTTGGCTGCGGCATCCCTGGCGAGCGGATGATCGGCGGAGATCGCCAGGAAGGAGGCGCCGAACAGCGTGTCGGGCCGCGTCGTATAGACGGTGACTTCCTTCTCCTCGCCGGGGACTGTCGCCGGATCGAGCTCCCACCGCACCGACAGCCCTTCCGAACGGCCGATCCAGTTTTTCTGCATCAGCCGCACTTTTTCGGGCCACTCGTCGAGCGTGTCGAGCGCGTCGAGCAGATCCTGGCTGAAGTCGGTGATGCGGAAGAACCATTGCGTCAGCTCGCGCTGTTCAACGAGCGCGCCGGAGCGCCAGCCGCGGCCTTCGATCACCTGCTCGTTGGCGAGCACGGTATTGTCGACCGGGTCCCAGTTGACCTTCGATTGCTTTCGGTAGACCAGGCCTTTTTCCAGGAAATCGAGGAAAAGATGCTGCTGGCGCTGGTAATATTCGGGATCGCAGGTCGCAAACTCCCGGCTCCAGTCGAGCGAAAGCCCCATGACCTTGAGCTGCGCCTTCATCGAGGCGATGTTCTGGTAGGTCCAGCTCGCCGGATGAACGCCGCGCTCCATGGCAGCGTTTTCCGCCGGCATGCCGAAGGCGTCCCAGCCCATCGGGTGCAGCACGTTGAAGCCGCGGGCGCGCTTGTAGCGGGCGACCACGTCGCCCATCGTGTAATTGCGCACGTGACCCATGTGGATCCGCCCGGACGGATAGGGGAACATCTCCAGGACGTAATATTTGTCGCGCGGATCGTCGTTCTTGGTCTCGAAGACCTTGCCCGCTTCCCATTGGTGCTGCCAGCGCGGTTCGGCATCGCGCGGATTATATCGTTCGGTAGCCATGTCTTTGTCGATGTTCCGGAAATTCTGCCGGGCGCGAGCGCCCGCGCGTGATAGCTGGCGTGACCTTCACCACGAAACGCCCCAAGCGTCAAGTTTTGAAGGATTCGCCGGGTGATCCCTTCGATTTGGCATTTCAAGCACGGGAAGGATAACGCCGCGGCCAAAGCGAACCCGCCCGCTCCGGCTTGCGCTGGACTTGGCAAGCGTTGCAAGTTTCAATAAGCCACAAGCGAAGATGTTTAGACGATCTTGAACGGGAGCGTGGAATGGAAGTCGAGGAACGGCTGAACGAAGTGCTGAGCCGGATTCACGCAAGCGAGAAGTCGGCGAAGCGTTCGGAAAATGCCGTCAGTCTGGTGGCCGTGTCGAAAACCTTCGACGCCGAGACGATCCGGCCGGTCATCGAGGCTGGCCAGCGCGTCTTCGGCGAGAACCGCGTGCAGGAGGCGCAAGCCAAATGGCCCGCGCTCAAGCGTGAGACCCCGGACATCGAGCTGCACCTGATCGGTCCGCTGCAATCCAACAAGGCTGCAGACGCCGTTGCGCTCTTCGACGTCATCGAGACGATCGACAGGGAGAAGATCGCGCGCGCGGTCGCCGCCGAAATGCAGCGCCAGGGGCGCAATGTCCGCCTCTATGTTCAGGTGAACACGGGTCTCGAGCCGCAGAAAGCTGGCATCGCGCCGGAAGACGCGGCCGCCTTCGTCAGGCTCTGCCGTGACGAGTTGGCTCTGAACATCGAAGGACTGATGTGCATTCCCCCGCTGGACGAAAATCCGGGACCGCACTTCGCCCTGCTCGCCAAGCTTGCCGATCAGTGCGGCCTTTCCAGGCTCTCCATGGGCATGTCGGGCGATTTCGAAACGGCAATCGCCTTCGGCGCCACCGGCGTGCGGGTAGGCTCCGCCATTTTCGGAGCACGCTGAGTTCCAATTCCATTACCCTTTCGTCGGGGTTCCCGTTTACCTCGGTTCGCCTATCTTGCGAAGTGGAGGAACCGGGCTTCTCGTCCGGAGAGCGAGTGGGAGGAAACGGATATGGCGAGCCGCTATTCCGAAGTGTATGCCGCGTGGAAGGCCGATCCGCACGGCTTCTGGGCAGATGCCGCATCGGCGATTGACTGGTTCGAGCGGCCTGCGCGCATTTTCGAGCCTGCCGGCGGCACCTATGGCCACTGGTTTCCGGACGGCGTCACCAATACCTGCCACAACTGCCTCGACCGGCATGTCGAGGCCGGCCGAGGCGAGCAGCCGGCCTTTATCTATGACAGCCCCGTCACCGGCCGGATCGAGAGGATCTCCTATGCGGACCTGCTCGCCGATGTGAAGGCGATGGCTGCAATCTACCGCAAGCTGGGCGTCGACAAGGGCGATCGCATCATCATCTACATGCCGATGATTCCGCAGGCGGCGATCGCCATGCTCGCGGCAGCGCGGATCGGCGCGGTGCATTCTGTCGTTTTCGGCGGCTTTGCCGCCAACGAACTTGCCATGCGCATCGATGATTGCCAGGCGAAGCTCGTCGTCTCGGCAAGCTGCGGGCTGGAGCCCGGTCGGACCGTCGCCTACAAGCCTCTGCTCGATCAGGCGATCGAAACGGCCGGCCACAAGCCGGCCCATTGCCTGATCTATCAGCGCGATATGCTCGCCGCCTCGATGGTTCGCGGCCGCGACATCGATTTCGCCGAGGCGCTTGCGCAGGCCAGAGACGCCGGTGAGGAAGCCTCTTGCACGCCGGTCGCCTCCACCGATCCGCTTTATGTCCTCTATACGTCCGGGACGACCGGCCAGCCGAAAGGCGTCGTGCGGGACAATGGCGGCCATATGGTCGCGCTCAAATGGTCGATGGAGAACTTCTTCGGCGTCAATGCCGGCGACGTGTTCTGGGCGGCTTCCGACATCGGTTGGGTGGTCGGTCATTCCTACATCGTCTACGGGCCGCTCCTTACCGGCTGCACGTCGATCCTCTTCGAAGGAAAACCGGTCGGGACGCCCGACCCCGGAACCTATTGGCGCGTGATTTCCGAACACGGCGTCGCCGTCATGTTCACTGCGCCGACGGCGCTGCGAGCGATCCGGAAAGAGGATCCGGAAGCTGTCTATGCAGGCCGTTACGACCTGTCGCGGTTCCGGGCGCTCTATCTTGCGGGCGAGCGGGCCGACCCGGACACGATCCGCTGGGCGGAACGGGCGCTGAAGGTTCCGGTCATCGATCACTGGTGGCAGACGGAAACAGGATGGCCCGTCGCCGGCAATCCATTGGGTCTCGGCCTCCTGCCGGTAAAATACGGTTCCCCGGCCGTTCCCCTCCCCGGCTACGACGTGCAGGTCGTCGACGACGCGGGGCACCCGGTGGAAACCGGCACGCTCGGCAATGTCGTGATCAAGCTGCCTTTGCCGCCCGGCTGCCTGCCGACGCTTTGGAATGCCGATCACCGCTTCCATGCGGCCTATCTCGAGGAATATCCCGGCTTCTACAAAACGGCGGATGCCGGCTATCTCGACGAGGACGGCTATATCTTCATCATGGCGCGGACCGACGACATCATCAACGTTGCGGGACACCGGCTGTCGACGGGGGCCATGGAAGAGGTTTGCGCCAGCCATCCGGATGTCGCCGAATGCGCCGTGATCGGCATCGCCGATCCCCTCAAGGGGCAGGTGCCGGCGGGCTTCCTGGTCATCAACGCCAATGTTTCCCGTGAAACAGAAGAAATCGAGAAGGAGGTCATCGGTCTCGTGCGCGAGCGCATCGGGCCGGTCGCCGCCTTCAGGACGGCGGTCTGCGTCAAGCGGCTGCCAAAGACGCGATCCGGCAAGATCCTGCGCTCTACGATCCAGAAGATCATCGACCGCCAGCCCTGGACGATGCCGGCGACGATCGACGATCCGGCGATCCTCGACGAGATTACCGAACTGTTGCGGTCAAAGGGGATTGGCGCTTAGAGCACTTCCAGGAAAGCGTGTAACTGTTTTCCGTCAGCGACGGTCAATAAAAAACCCGGATGTTGCGATCCGGGTTTTCTCATCTCGCAGATGGCGAAGCGATCAGTAGTCGTCTTCCTCGTCGTCCTTGCGGTCCGACTTCAGCGACTTCAGCTTGGCGAAGACGGCATCGGCGTCGATTTCCTTCTCCTCTTCGCGATCGTGGCCGTAGTCGAGCTTCTCGGTCTCCTGCGCGGATTCGAGCGTCGCGCCAGTCTCGGCTGCGGAAGGAAGCGGGCGCCCCTTGGAGGCGCGCTCGACCTCCAGGTCCAGGTCGATCTGCGAGCAGAGGCCGAGAGTCACCGGGTCCATCGGCGTCAGGTTGGCGGAGTTCCAGTGGGTGCGCTCGCGAATCTGCTCGATCGTCGCCTTCGTCGTGCCGACAAGACGCGAGATCTGTGCGTCCTTCAGCTCCGGATGGTTGCGGACCAGCCACAGAATGGCGTTCGGGCGGTCCTGACGCTTGGAGACCGGCGTGTAGCGCGGGCCCTTGCGCTTGGAGTCCGGGACGCGGACCTTCGGCTCCGAAAGCTTGAGCTTGTGATTCGGATTTCCTTCGGCGCGTGCGATCTCGTCGCGCGAAAGCTGGCCGGTAGCGATCGGATCGAGGCCCTTGATACCCTGCGCCGATTCACCGTCGGCAATCGCCTTGACCTCGAGCGGGTGCAGCTTGCAGAACTGCGCGATCTGGTCGAACGAGAGTGCGGTGTTGTCAACCAGCCAGACGGCTGTTGCCTTGGGCATAAGCAGTTGCTGAGCCATGGATATAGTCCTTTTGTCCGTCCGCGCCGGTGTCGCGGGCCGTGGAGTCTACCACTCATTTCCGGGAATTGGGGGTTCTATACCGTTCTTGTCTCGAAATTGCAATTCTTCACTTTCAAATGTGCTTTTGTCTAATTGCGGACCGGAAGCGACCTGCTTATGAATTGTCGCAAAGGACCGGTGGGAGCCGATCCAGGGCGGAATGAGGAACTCTGTGCGCAGTTTTCCGCCGGCATCCGCCCATGATCTGACCAGAAATGCGCAGGGAGGAAAATTATGGACGTCAAGACCTACCCGGTCCTCGAAGCGGCCAGGAACCGCACGCTGCTCGACAATGCGACCTATCTCGAATGGTATCGCGAGAGCGTTGCCGATCCGGAGAAGTTTTGGGGCGAGCACGGCAAGCGGATCGAATGGTTCGAGCCCTATACCAAGGTCAAGAATACCTCCTTCGAGGGCGATGTCTCGATCAAGTGGTTCGAAGACGGACTGACCAATGTGTCCTACAATTGCATCGACCGCCATCTGAAGACGCACGGCGAAAAGACGGCGATCATCTGGGAGGGAGACAATCCCTATCTCGACAAGAACATCACCTATAACGAGCTGTACGACAAGGTCTGCCGGCTTTCCAACGTCATGAAGAAGCACGGCGTCAAGAAGGGCGACCGGGTCACCATCTACATGCCGATGATCCCCGAAGCGGCCTATGCGATGCTCGCCTGCGCGCGCGTAGGCGCGATCCATTCGGTCGTTTTCGGCGGCTTTTCGCCCGAGGCGCTGGCCGGCCGAATCGTCGATTGCGAGTCCACCTTCGTGATCACCTGCGACGAGGGCCTGCGCGGCGGCAAGCCGATTCCGCTCAAGGAGAATACCGATACGGCGGTCGATATCGCTGCCAGGCAGCACGTAATGGTCAGCAAGGTCCTGGTCGTGCGCCGCACCGGCGGCAAAGTCGGCTGGGCTCCGGGCCGCGATCTCTGGTATCATCAGGAGACCGCGACGGTGGAGCCGCATTGCCCGCCGGAAAAGATGAACGCGGAGGACCCGCTCTTCATCCTCTATACGTCCGGCTCTACCGGCAAGCCGAAGGGCGTGCTGCACACGACCGGCGGCTATCTCGTCTACGCTTCGATGACACATCAATACGTGTTCGACTACCGGGACGGCGACATCTACTGGTGCACGGCCGATGTCGGCTGGGTCACCGGCCACTCCTACATCGTCTACGGGCCGCTCGCCAATGCGGCGACGACGTTGATGTTCGAGGGCGTGCCGAACTTCCCCGACGCGGGACGATTCTGGGAAGTGGTCGACAAGCACAAGGTCAACATCTTCTACACCGCGCCGACCGCGATCCGCTCGCTGATGGGAGCGGGCGACGATTTCGTCAAGCGCTCCTCACGCTCTTCGCTGCGCCTGCTCGGAACGGTCGGCGAACCGATCAATCCGGAAGCCTGGGAGTGGTACTATCACGTTGTCGGCGACGAGCGTTGCCCTATCGTCGATACCTGGTGGCAGACTGAAACCGGCGGCATACTGATCACGCCGCTGCCGGGGGCCACCGATCTCAAACCCGGTTCGGCGACGCGGCCCTTCTTCGGCGTCCAGCCGCAGATCGTAGACAGCGACGGCAAGGTCGTAGAGGGCGCGGCCGACGGCAACCTCTGCATCACCGACAGCTGGCCCGGGCAGATGCGGACGGTCTATGGCGACCACGAACGCTTCATCCAGACCTACTTCTCCACCTACAAGGGCAAGTATTTCACGGGCGACGGCTGCCGCCGCGACGAGGACGGCTACTATTGGATCACCGGCCGTGTCGACGACGTGCTGAACGTCTCCGGCCACCGGCTGGGAACCGCGGAAGTGGAATCGGCGCTCGTCTCGCACAACCTCGTTTCCGAGGCGGCGGTCGTCGGCTATCCGCATCCGATCAAGGGTCAGGGCATCTACTGCTACGTTTCGCTGATGGCCGGCGAGGTCGGAGACGACGAACTGCGCCAGGCGCTCGTCAAGCACGTGCGTTCGGAGATCGGGCCGATCGCGACGCCGGACAAGATTCAGTTCGCGCCCGGCCTGCCGAAAACACGCTCGGGCAAGATCATGCGCCGGATCCTCCGCAAGATCGCCGAGGACGATTTCGGTTCGCTCGGCGACACGTCGACGCTCGCCGATCCAGGTGTCGTCGACGACCTGATCGCCAATCGTCAGAACCGCGCGTGATGTGAGCTGGGTGGCGAGAGCCACTGATCCCGCTGCCGCACCTTCTCCCCGCAAGCGGGGCGAAGGTGCATTGCGGGGAGAAGGTTAGGATGAGGGGCTCAACCCCGCCCTCTACCAGCCGCGAACGCAGCGCTCGATTCGCTACCGAAACGAAATTGAAACGACCTGCCTCAGAAATCGATCGCGCGGCCCTTGATCTCCCAATCGCCGAAGCGAGCCGGGTCGAGGCCGCCGCGCCCGCCTAGTTCCGCCGGCATATCCTTCGGCGCTTCGGCACGTCGCCTCTCTTCGGCCTCCTTCAGAGCACGCAGCGCTGCCGGGGAAAGCGGACGTTTGGGTCGGTCGGGAGAATTGTCGTTGTCGTTCTGCATACAGATCGCGGTTTCCGTAACGATATTGAAGAGCTGGCCGTCTATACCCATCATATAGGCACTTCCGTGTGAACGGAAAAGCTTGATTCACGTGAAACCTTTGCGCGTACCGAATGGAACGAAGCGGCTGCAAGCGGCTTTCCAGGAGGCGCGGAAAGGACACCGATATGGTTGGAGCTCATTCATGAACCTCATGCGCACGGCAATGCTGCTTGCCTTCATGACCGTCCTCTTCATGGCCGTCGGCTATGTCATCGGCGGCCGCGGTGGCATGATGATCGCCCTCGTCATCGCCGCGGGCATGAACTTCTTCTCCTACTGGAATTCCGACCGGATGGTCCTGCGGATGTACCGGGCGCAGGAGGTGGACGAGCGCAGCGCGCCGGAATATTACGGCATCGTCCGCGATCTGGCGAAGAATGCCGGCCTGCCGATGCCGCGCGTCTACGTCATCGACAGCCCCCAGCCGAATGCCTTCGCCACCGGCCGCAATCCCGAGAACGCTGCGGTCGCCGCTTCGACGGGACTGCTGCATTCGCTTTCCTACGAAGAGGTTGCCGGGGTGATGGCGCATGAGCTCGCTCATATCCAGTATCGCGACACTTTGACGATGACGCTGACGGCGACGCTCGCCGGTGCGATTTCCATGCTTGGCAATTTCGCCTTCTTCTTCGGTGGCAACCGCGAGAACAACAATCCGCTCGGCTTCATCGGCGTGCTGATCGCGATGATCGTCGCCCCGCTCGCGGCCATGCTTGTACAGATGGCGATCAGCCGTACACGCGAATATTCCGCCGACCGCCGCGGGGCGGAGATCTGCGGCAATCCACTCTGGCTTTCCTCGGCGCTTCGCAAGATCGCCGGTGCCGCGCAGGTCATCCATAACAATGACGCCGAGCGCAATCCGGCGACGGCGCATATGTTCATCATCAATCCCCTCTCGGGCGAGCGGATGGACAATCTGTTCTCGACCCATCCGAACACGGAGAACCGGGTGGCGGCTCTGGAGAGAATGGCCCGCGAGACGTCCACGGGCTCGACGGCGCCGGTCCGCCCTGATAATGCAGGGCGCAAATCGCGCTCTGTCCCGAGAACCGGCTGGGGTCGCGGTGGTTCCGAACCGCCGAAAGGCCCTTGGTCCTGATGCCCGAAAACCGCAAGAACGATTCACGTCCGAAACGATCCCGCGAGCACAATCGCTCAAGAGCGGGAGGAGCCCGGCCCGGCGCGGATGCCGCGGCCAAACCGGGCCTGAAGAGCCGCCAGGCGGCTGCCAAGATCCTGGCGGCGGTGGTGGACCGCAAGACGCCGCTCGACGGAATGCTCGATCCGGAGCGCGGGAACCCGGCCTATCGCGAGTTGAGCGAAGCAGATCGCGCGCTGGTGCGCGCCATTCTCAACTCGGCACTCCGCCATCTGCCGCGCATTCGCGCGGCCATCGACTCGCTTCTGCAAACGCCTCTGCCCGAGGGTGCGCGGGCTCTCGAACACGTGCTGACCGTTGCCGCCGCGCAAATTCTCTATCTCGACGTTCCGAATCATTCGGCAGTCGATCTCGCAGTGGAACAGGCCCAGTCCGACCCGCGCAACCGCCGTTTCGCAAGCCTCGTCAACGCCGTATTGCGGCGGCTTTCGCGTGAAAAGGACGAAATTCTCGAAAAGCTGCAGCAAGTGCCGGCGATGCCCGGCTGGTTCTTCGACAGGCTCGTCGCCTGTTACGGTCCCGACCAGGCCGAGCGCATCTCCGAGGCGCAGCTCGTACCCGCCGCCATCGACGTGACCGTGAAATCCGATGCGGCGTCCTGGGCGGAACGGCTCGCTGGCACCGTGTTGCCGACCGGCTCCGTTCGTCTTCAGGACTTCTCCGGTTCGATCCCGTCGCTTTCAGGCTTTTCGGAAGGCGCCTGGTGGGTCCAGGACGCGGCCGCTTCCATTCCGGCCCGCCTTTTCGGCGATGTCCACGGGAAAAAGGTGGTCGATCTCTGTGCTGCGCCCGGCGGCAAGACGGCGCAGCTCGTCCTCGCGGGGGCGGAGGTGACCGCGCTCGATCAGTCGTCAAGCCGGTTGCGGCGGCTCAAGGCGAACCTCGAGCGGCTGGGCTTCGAGGCCCGGACCAAGGAGAGCGACATGGCCGAGTTCCGGCCGGAAGAGCTCTTTGACGCGGCCCTTCTCGACGCCCCCTGCTCCTCGACGGGCACCACCCGGCGGCATCCCGACGTGCTCTGGACGAAAGGCCCGCCGGACGTCGAGAAGCTTGCCAGGCTGCAGGAACGGCTGCTGCGGCATGCGCTTACCCTGGTAAAGCCCGGCGGCCTCATCGTCTTTTCCAATTGCTCGCTCGACCCTCTGGAGGGCGAGGAGGTCGTCGCCCGCGTCGTCGCCGACGGCGGATGCGAACGGGTGCCGATCGACGCAGCCGATTGGCCGGGGCTCGAAAAGGCGATCACCGCGCTTGGAGAGTTCCGCACGACACCTGCGATGCTTCCACTGGAACCGCCCTTCGCCGGTGGCCTCGATGGCTTTTATGCCGCCGTGCTGCGCCGTGCGGGAGCCTGAGGGCGCTCATCAACAGACTGTTTTGCTGTGACAATTGACGCCCTCGGACGGCCCGCCTATCAATGGCGACAGGGTTGATAAATATTTAATGATCTTTCCCGCACGATTCCGATCTTCTGCATGATCCTCGAATCGGCTCCGGTTGAAGAGGAAACCCACGGGCGCCGATGCCGTTTTCCAGTAAAACCAGGCTCCTATATTTGTATTTGCGCGAAGGCCAACGCCGATTGGCGCGCCTGCTTTCGCGCGGGAAGACGGCGGCGCTGCGCGTTGCGGGCTCCACGCCCGCCCGTCTGATCGTCGCACCCACGGATCTTCGGGCCATCGATCCCTTCGCCGCCGAAGAGATTCTCGCGGGTCGCTTTCCGCTCGCCGGCCGCGTTCTGGATACCGAAGGCGAGTCGCCTTTCGAAATCGACCTGCCGTCGCACGAGTTCGCGGTTCGCCTTCATTCCTTCGGCTGGCTGCGGCACATGCGGGCGATTCAGGACGAAGCAGGCTCTATCAGGCTGCGCCAGATCATGGACGACTGGATCGGCTGCCATGGCCGAAGCATCGGCGAAATCTCGTGGGAAGCGGATGTGGTTGCGCAGCGCGTCATCGCCTGGCTGTCCCATTCGCCGGTGGTGCTGCGTAATGCCGAGCACGGTTTCTATCGCCGCTTCCTGAGAAGCCTTGCCCTTCAGGTCCGCTACCTCCGGAATGTCGCCGACACCGTGACCGACGGAGAGGCGCGCCTGAGGGTTCGCCTGGCACTCGCCATGGCCTCCGTTTCGATGCCGGCTACGGCTTCGGCTATCCGCAAGGCGTCGCGCAATCTGGATCTGGAGCTGGAGCGGCAGCTTCTGCCTGACGGGGCGCATTTCTCCCGAAACCCCCGGGCCGGGCTCGAGCTGCTGCTCGATCTGCTGCCGCTGCGCCAGACCTATGTCAATCTCGGCCACGACGTGCCCTCGAGGCTCATTCCCTGCATCGACCGCATGTATCCGGCGCTCCGCTTCTTCCGCCACCAGAGCGGGGAGCTCGCCCTCTTCAACGGCGCGACATCGGTTCTCGCCCATGAGCTCGCCTCGGTGCTCAGATATGACGAGACGTCCGGCGAGCCGTTCCGGTCGTTGCCGCACGCCCATTACGAACGCCTGTCAATGGGCGATACCGTCATCATCATGGACACGGGGCGTCCGCTTTCGGTCGACCTGTCGCGAACCGCCCATGCCGGCTGCCTCTCCTTCGAGATGTCCTCCGGCAGGAATCGCTTCGTCGTCAACTCCGGCGCGCCGAAATTCGCCGGCGAACGATTCAGGCAGATGGCGCGCACGACCGCCGCGCATTCCACCGTCACCGTCGACGACACCTCTTCCTGCCGCTTTTCGCAGTCGCGGTTTCTGGGCCCGATCATGATCAGCGGCCCCTCGCGCGTCGCGGTCGAGAGAAAGGACGAGCCGGGAAGCATCGAGCAGGTCAAAGCGAGTCACGACGGCTACCTTGCGCCCTTCGGCCTGATCCACGAGCGCGACATCGGAATTCTCAATGGCGGGCGGTTGATCCGCGGCCGCGACCGCCTGCTGCTGGAGGATGGCAGCGATCCGGCAAATGACGACGACGCGGCCGCGGTCGCCCGTTTCCACATCCACCCGGCAATCGGCATGCGCCGGCACAGCGAGAGCGAGATATATCTGACGGCGCCCGACGGAGAGACATGGCTCTTCGCCTGCCGCGACGGTGCGCTCGCGATCGAGGAGGATATCTTCTTCGCCGATCCCTCCGGCGTTCGCGCCTCGTCGCAGATAAGCGTGACCTTCTCCGCCGCCTCGCAGCCGGAGATCCAGTGGACTTTCACGCGGGAGGGATGACGTCGAAACTGCGCCGGGCCTATTTTCCGGTTGTTGCGGCGCCGAAGGTTCCTTCCGGCAACAAGCTATGCTAACGGGCAGCCATCCCAATCGCCGGAACCTCTTGCCCACGCGTCCGGCGCTGCCAAAGGAGCAAGGTCGATGGCTGTCGCCTCCAAGAAAATCCCCGCCCCGGACGAGGTCCGGATCAAAACCGCCCTCCTTTCGGTCTCCGACAAGACGGGCATCGTCGAACTCGCCCGCGCCCTCAACGACAAGGGCATACGGCTGGTATCGACCGGCGGTACGCACAAGGCGCTTGCCGATGCCGGCCTTCCCGTCAGCGACGTCTCGGAGCTGACCGGCTTTCCGGAAATCATGGACGGGCGCGTCAAGACGCTTCACCCCGGCGTCCATGGAGGTCTTCTCGCGATCCGCGACGACGCGGAGCATGCGGACGCCATGAGCGCGCACGGCATCACCGCGATCGATCTCGCCGTCATCAATCTCTATCCCTTCGAAGACGTCCGCGCCAAAGGCGGCGACTATCCGACGACGGTCGAGAATATCGATATCGGCGGCCCCGCAATGATCCGGGCATCGGCCAAGAACCATGCCTATGTGACGATCGTCACCGACCCGGCGGACTATTCGCCGCTGCTGGAGGAAATCGCAGACGGGACGACGCGCTACGCCTTCCGCCAGAAGATGGCGGCCAAGGCCTATGCCCGCACGGCCGCCTATGATGCGGCGATCTCCAACTGGTTTGCCGAGGTGCTCGACACGCCCATGCCGCGCCACCGCGTTCTCGGCGGCGTGCTCAGGGAGGAGATGCGCTACGGCGAAAACCCGCACCAGAAAGCCGGATTCTACGTGACCGGCGAGAAACGGCCGGGAGTGGCTACGGCGGCGCTGCTGCAGGGCAAGCAGCTCTCCTACAACAACATCAACGATACCGATGCCGCCTTCGAACTGGTGGCGGAATTCCTGCCGGAAAAGGCACCGGCTTGCGCCATCATCAAGCATGCCAATCCCTGCGGCGTTGCGACCGCGTCCTCGCTCGCGGAAGCCTATCGCCGGGCGCTCGCCTGCGATTCGACCTCGGCATTCGGCGGCATCATCGCGCTCAACCAGGAACTGGACGCCGAGACTGCGGAAGAGATTGTCAAACTCTTCACCGAGGTCATCATCGCGCCGTCGGTCAGCGACGAGGCGAAAGCCGTCATCGCCCGCAAACCGAACCTGCGGCTGCTTGCGACCGGCGGCCTGCCGGATCCGCGCACGCCCGGCCTGACGGCGAAGACGGTCGCCGGCGGTGTGCTCGTCCAGACGCGCGACAACGGTATGGTAGAGGACCTGACGCTCAAGGTGGTCACCAGGCGCGCGCCGACGGCGCAGGAGCTCGAAGACATGAAGTTCGCCTTCAAGGTGGCGAAGCACGTCAAGTCCAACGCCATCGTCTATGCCAAGGACGGCCAGACGGCGGGCATTGGCGCCGGCCAGATGAGCCGCGTCGATTCCGCGCGCATCGCTGCCATAAAGGCGGAAGAAGCAGCCAAGGCGCTCGGCCTCGCCGAGCCGCTGACGCGCGGTTCGGCCGTCGCCTCGGAAGCCTTCCTCCCCTTCGCCGACGGTCTTCTGTCAGCCATCGCGGCCGGCGCAACCGCCGTCATCCAGCCGGGTGGTTCGATGCGCGACGAAGAAGTGATCGCGGCGGCGGACGAACACAATGTCGCGATGGTCTTCACAGGCATGCGGCATTTCCGGCACTAGAGGCCTTTTGTCTAATGCACTTCCGGGCGGAAAACCGTGACACCTGGAAGTGCTCTAAGGCCCTAAGATACCGCCGCGGCTTATTTGATTTCCTCATTCCTGTGCCCGTCACAGGAATCCAGCCAGACCAAGTCCTTGGGCTGAAAGAACGCTTCCCGCGCCGCAGACGCGGCGCTGCTCTCATCCCTGTGACGAGCACAGGGATGAGGATGAGGAGAGATTGCAACCCTCCTTAGGCCGTTTCGACCTGAAACATGAACGCGATCGATTCCAAGCCGTTAAGACGCCGGATGCGGAGGAAACCGCATCCCGCTCCGGCCTCCTGCTCGACATTCCTATCGCGGCCGGTGCGCCGGATAGGGAGTCCGCAGGAGGATCACGAGACCGACGGCGAAAAAGGCCACCAGCGCCATCATGCCGATCCGGGCCGAACCGGTCATAAGCGTGATCGTCGCGACCGAGGCGGGCGCCAGGAACGAGGTGGCGCGGCCGGAAAGGGCGTAAAGACCGAAATAGCGCCCGGCTTCGTCGGGCGAAACACTGCGCGCGAGGTAGGATCGGGACGAGGCCTGGACCGGCCCGAAGGCGACGCCGACGAGCAGGCCGTAAAGAATATAGGCCTTTTCGGCGGCGGTGCCGAAGAGGCCGCCCGAGTCCGTCGAGCCAAGCGGGACAAGCCCGAAGAGCGTGAAACCGGGCCCCGTGGAGACGATGCCGAGCGTGGCGATCGTCAGTGAGACGAGGCTTGCGATGACGATCGTCTTGGAGCCGAGCCGTGCATCGAGCCTGCTCGCATAAAGGCAGCCGAAAATCGCCACGACATTCAGGATGATGCCGTAGAGCCCGAGTTCCATCGTTTGCCATCCGAACATCCCGGCCGCGAAGGTGCCGCCGAGCGCGAGCAGTCCGTTGACGCCGTCCTGGAAGATCATCCGGGCAATCAGGAACCGCAAGATGCCGGCCCTCTCCTTGAGTTCGGCAAGCGTGCCCTTCAGTTCCTCGAAGCCCCGAGCGGTTGCTTTCGCCATCGACATCGTTGCCCTGGTCGCGTCCGGCGTGAAGAGGAACATCGGCAGGATGAAAACCATGTACCAGGCGGCGGAAATGGGGCCGGTGATGCGGGCGTCTTCGCCCTTTGCCGGATCGAGCCCGAACAGAGGTTCGAGTCCGATCGCCGTCTTGCCGGTCTGCGGGCTTCCGGCAATCAGCGCGACCACGGCGATCAGCACGATCATGCCGCCGAGATAGCCGAGGCCCCAGGCGATGTTGGAGATGCGCCCCACTTCCTTTTCGCTCACGAGCCGCGTCATCATCGAATCGTTGAAGACGATGGAAAATTCGGCGGCCACCGTCGCCAGCGCAAGAAAGACCGCCGTATAGATCAGGGACGAGCCCGGCGCCGCGTTCCAGAGCAGGGCGAGCGAGATGATCTTCACGGCGGCGAAAAAGGCGATCCACGGCTTTCGCGGGCCGGCCGCATCGGCAATGGCGCCGAGGACCGGCGAAAGCAGAGCGATCACGATCCCCGCAATGGTCAGCGTATAGCCCCAGACCGCCTGCCCTTGGGCGGGATCGGCCGTTAGCCGGGAAACGAAATAGGGCGCGAAGATGAAGGTGGTGATCACGGTGAAGAAGGGTTGCGCGGCCCAGTCGAACAGCATCCAGCCGGCAATGCCGAGACGGGAAGTCCGAGGCCGCTCCTCCATTCGCCCAGCCGCGATATCCACTTCATCCCTCCCCGGCACTTGCGCAAGCGCGCCGCGTTCGGGGGCGGCGGGCAGGGCAATGAAGAACAACCTTCGACCGGAGCGGAATTGGTTCCTCCGGCCGAGTTATGGCCGGAGGGACTGTGTCATTTCGTCCAGCCGCGTGCAAGATCGCTGAGGAGACCGGCTGCGACAGTGACCTTGGCGAGCGTCGTTTCGCCCTTTTCGGTCAGGAGCCTCAGCTGGTCGCCGACAGTGGCGACGCGTTGGCGATCGCGATCCTGCCAGGCGAGAACGGGGTTTCGCTCGCCCTTATGCTCGACCAGGGCGGCGATGGTGATATCGCGGCGTGCGGTGCCGATATCGCCGACCGCCCGCGAGAGCGCCATCGACTCGAACTGCTCGGTGGCGGGCACGCGGTCGGCGGCCGCCAGCAGGCGGTTGATCCTCAGGCTTTCGGTGACGGTGAAATAGGCCTGGGCGGTGCGGCTCAGCGGCTCGCCGGTTACCGTGGCGATCTGCATGATCTCAGGGACCAGGGTCATGAGCGACAGTTCGGCGACTTCCTCGGCAAGCTTTGCCGGCACGCCGTTTTCGATGAAGCCGGCGGCCCTCAGGCGAGCTTCCTCGGCACCCTCCCTGGATATCGCCGCCCGCATGGTGCCGCGCAGCTTCTGCAGCCCGTCGCGAAGCCGGGCAACCGCTTCGGCCACGGAGCCCTCGGAGGCGCGGGTGCGCAGCGCCCGTTCGGCGACGAGCGCAAAGATACGCCCCACCTCGTGATAGAGCCGGTTCTGGATCACGCCGCTGATCCTGTTGTCGAGCGCGTCGATCTCGCCGTAGATGCGCGGCAGATCGAAGCCATCCAGGGCCAGCACCGCTGCCTTCACGACATCGGCGGAGAGGAAGCCGGTGGCATCCGTCAGCGTCGAAACGAAAGCGGGGCCGCCGCGGTTTATCGTTTCGTTGGCGAGTACGGTCGCGATGATTTCGCGGCGCAGCCGGTGCCCGTGAATGTCGCCGGCATAGGCCTTGCGCATCTTTGCGGGGAAGTAGCGCTCCAGGGTCGCCGTGAAATAGGGGTCGTCCGGAAGCTCGCTGACGAGCAGCTCGTCGAAGAGCACCAGTTTCGCATAGGAGAGCAGCACGCCGATCTCCGGGCGCGTGAGCGGCCGGCCCGCCTGGTAGCGCTCGCTCATCGCCTGGTCGGTCGGCAGGGTCTCGACCTTGCGGTTGAGGTGGCCGTCGGCCTCCAGCCGCGCCATCAGCCGCGCCAGCGGGGTGCGGTTGGCGAGGCCCTGCATCTCGGTGAGCGAGATCGCCAGCGACTGCTGGTAGTTGTTGCGCAGCACGAGATGTCCCACCTCGTCCGTCATCGATGCCAGAAGCGTGTTGCGCTTGGGCCGGGTCAGGCGGCCTTCGCGCATGGCGGAGGCAAGCGCGATCTTGATGTTGACCTCGACGTCGGAGGAATTGACGCCGGCCGAGTTGTCGATGGCATCGGAGTTGCAACGCCCGCCATTGAGCGAGAAGCCGATCCGGCCTTTCTGGGTGACGCCGAGATTGGCCCCCTCGCCGATCACGCGCGCCCGCACGTCCTCGGCGGAGACGCGGATCGCGTCGTTGGCACGGTCGCCAACCTCGGCATCCGTCTCGTTGGTGCCGCGCACATAGGTGCCGATGCCGCCGAACCAGAGCAGGTCGACCGGGCTCTTCAGGATTGCGCTCATGATCTCGAAGGGCGTCGCCTTCGGCTTGTCGATGCCGATCGCCGCCATCGCTTCGGGGGTGAGTGTCACCAGTTTTTCCGAACGCGAAATGATCATCGCGCCGGGCGAGAGCGCCTTACGGTCATAATCCTGCCAGCTGGAGCGCGAAAGCGCGAACATTCGCTTGCGCTCGGCAAAGGAGAGATCGATATCCGGCTCGGGATCGATGAAGATGTCGCGGTGGTCGAAGGCGGCGATCAGCCGGATCTTTTCCGAAAGCAGCATGCCGTTGCCGAAGACGTCGCCCGACATGTCGCCGACGCCGGCGACGGTGAAGGGCGTCGTCTGGATGTCGACGTCCATTTCGCGGAAGTGCCGCTTGACGGCCTCCCACGCGCCGCGCGCGGTGATTCCCATCTTCTTGTGGTCGTAGCCGGCGGAGCCGCCTGAAGCGAAGGCGTCGTCCAGCCAGAAGTCCGCTTCCTGGGCGAGCGCATTCGCCGTGTCGGAGAAGGTTGCCGTTCCCTTGTCGGCGGCAACGACGAAATAGGGGTCGTCGCCGTCGAGCCGCAGCGTGTCCTCCGGGGGAACGACGTCCTGGCCGACGATATTGTCGGTGACGGAGAGCAGCGTGCGGATATAGGTCTTGTACGCCTCCGTTCCCGCCTTGAAGACCTCGTCGCGGCTGCCGCCGACGGGCAGCTGCTTCGGATAGAAGCCGCCTTTGGCGCCGACCGGAACGATGACGGCGTTCTTCACCTGCTGCGCCTTGACGAGGCCGAGCACCTCGGTCCGGTAATCCTGCGCCCGGTCGGACCAGCGAAGGCCGCCGCGCGCCACCTTGCCGAAGCGCAGATGGACGCCTTCCACTTCCGTGCCGTAGACGAAAATCTCTCGGAAAGGCCGCGGTTCCGGCAGGCCTTCGAGCTGTTTCGGATCGAGCTTGAAGGCAAGAACCGCGCGCGGCCTGCCTTCGGCGTCCTTTTGGAAATAGTTCGTCCGGAGCGTCGACTGGACCGCATTGACGTAGCGGCGCAGGATCCGGTCTTCGTCGAGGCTGGGCACGGCCGACAGAGCCTCCTCGATGCCCGACAGCAAGGCGTTGCACTTCTTGGTGCGCGCTTTCCCCTCCGTCGTCGGATCCATGCGCGTGGAGAAGAGGCGGAAGATGTCGGCGGCGATCGTCGGATACTTGTTCAGAGTATCGGCGATATAGCCTTGGGAATAGGTGATGCCGGCCTGGCGCAGGTAGCGCGCATAGGCGCGCAGCACCGTGATTTCGCGGGCGGTGAGCCCGGCAAGCAGGACCAGCCGGTTGAAGTTGTCGTCCTCCGTCGTGCCGTTCCAGGCCGCCAGGAAGGCCTCCTCCAGGGCCGGGCCGATCCTGGCGAGATTGAGCGTGTGCCCGTCGCGATGGATCAGCTCCATGTCGTGAAGGACGACCTCGCGGGGCTCGTCCCCATGGACGTGCACGCCGATGTCGTAGGTCTGCTCGCTGATGACACGGAAGCCGAGATTTTCGAGAAGCGGCACGCGGCGCGACAGCGAAACGGGCGTGTCGGCATGGAAGATCTTCAGTTCCAGCGTATCCGGCCGCTCCTGGTGCCGGTGGTAGAAGGAGATGCGGATCGGGTCGCCGGCCGTGCAGGCGGCGATGTCTCCGAGGTCGGCATAGGCTTCCGCGGGCGTGAAGGCCGCCTGATAGGCTTCACCAACCGATATCTCCGTGCCCTCCTTGCGGGCGAGCAGATTGAACCGATCGATCCAGCGGGTGACGATGGCGCGGACCGCCTCTTCGAGCTTCGCCTGGGGAACCCGTGGCGTCTTGCCGCCCGAGCGGCCGATGATGAAATGGACGCGTGCAAGCCCGCCTTCGGGAAAGGCCGGGTAATAGGCCGAGACCCGGCCGTCATAGACCGTTTTCAGATAGTCGCCGATCTTTTCGCGGACGTCGGAATCGTATTGTTCGCGCGGCACGAACACGATGACCGAGACGAAGCGGTCGAAGTGGTCGATGCGCGGCAGCACCCGCACCCGGGGCCGGTCGCCGAGCTCGTTGATCTGCTCGCAGAAGGCGGCGAGCAGCCCGATATCGATCTGGAAAAGATCGTCGCGCGGATAGGCCTCCAGCGTGTTGGCCAGCGTCTTGCCGGAATGGCTCTGCGGATCATAGCCGAAATGATCGACGATCTTCTCGATCTTGTGCCTGAGCAGCGGGATCTCCGACGCCTGGCGCGTGTAGGCCGTCGAGGTGAACAGACCGACGATGCGCAGTTCGCCGACGACGTTGCCGGAGGCGTCGAAACGCTTGATGCCGATATAGTCCATGTGGGCACGCCGGTGGACGACCGACTTCACATTGGCCTTGGTGACGATCAGGAAGTCGGGCCCCTCGAGGAAGGCGAGGATTTCCGGGGTGGTCAGCACCGCATCCTTGCCCTGGCGCAGGACCCGCACGTCCGGATTGGACAGGATGCCGAGGCCCCTGCCCTTGCCGCGCTCGACCGTCGCCCGTTCGCCCTTGCCGGAATAGGTATATTCCCGCATTCCGAGAAAGGTGAAGTTGCTATCCCTTAGCCAGCGAAGGAACGCCAGCGCCTCGTCGCGGTCGCTCTTCTTGCGGGAAGCGTTGTATTCCTCGAGCTCCCGCATTGCCTGGTCGAGCAGAGCGGTCATTGCCGGCCAGTCGTGTACGGCTTGATGAACCTGCTCCAGCACATCCGAGATGCGCTTGCTCAATGAGCGTGCCTCCAGCGGAGTCAGCCTGCTCAAGTGGATTTGAATGTGGCTGACGCGGTGCTCGGGCGCGCTTTCCTCGTCCGGATCGAACAGCTTCACGGGTTTGCCGGGCTCCATCACCAGAATTGGATGGATCGCCAGGTGGATGTCGCGGTGGGTGCTCGTCACCTCTCCCATCACCGAATCGTAAAGGAAGGGCATGTTGCGTTCGGTGATCGCGATGATCGAAACCTCGATACCGCCCGGTGCGACCCCTGCCACCGTCTCCACCGAGACCTGCGGCTTGCCGCCGTCCCAGCGTGCGAGTTCGCTGCGTGCGTGGGCAGCGGTGAGCGCCAGCATCTCAGGCGTGTAACGGTCGAGGTCGTCGTTGCTCGCTCCGCCGAAGAGGATTTCCGGTGGCAGTGTCTCGGCCCCGAATCTGGACCCTGCCGCCCGGGCCGCATCGATGTGCCGGTCCCGCTTCGGATTATGCTTCACGCCCATGAAATCGCTCTCCACTCATGATGGTTGAACCTAGCAGAACCATGCCCAATGGCGACCGTTTTTATGATGGATTTCGGCAAAATCGAGCCGGATTTTGGAGAAAATCACGTAGATTCGACCTAAATCCATTTAAATCGAAGCCAATTTTGCAAAAATTTCCCGAAAAACCGCAAAAACGAACGAAAACGCCGAAGTTTCTGTCACGTGGGTCTGCACGAGCGGCAGTTGACAGTCCGTGAGGGGCGGGCGATCACACTTCGAAAGCGAATAACGGGGTCTCCCAATGTCCGACACGCCTGCCGCGCCCGGTGCCGTCATCGTCATTTCGAGTCATGTGGTGCGCGGCGCGGTGGGCAACCGGGCTGCCGTCTTCGCGCTGGAAATGCTCGGCCACCGGGTCTGGGCCTTGCCGACGGTCGTGCTTCCCTGGCATCCGGGACACGGTCGGTCGACGCGGGTGACCATGCCGGACGAGGACTTCCGCTCGATCATCGACGATCTCGTCGCTGCGCCCTGGATCGGTGAGGTGCGCGCGGTGCTGTCCGGCTATCTGGGTTCCCCCGAACAGGCGGCGGTCGTTGCTGGCCTCGTGAAGGCGCTGCGCCAGCGCAATCCCGCGCTCTTCTATGCCTGCGATCCGATTCTTGGCGATGCGGGCGGCCTCTACGTCCCGGTGGAGATCGCCAGCGCCATCCGCGACCTGCTGCTGCCGCTTGCGACGCTGGCCACGCCCAACCGGTTCGAGCTTTCCTGGTTGGCAGGTGCTTCGCTCGAGACGAATGCGGCCATTCTCGACGCGGCGGTCGACCTCGGGCCGTCACGCGTGCTGGTGACATCGGCGATACCGATGATGAGCGGCGGCACGGGCAATCTTTACCTGTCCGGACGCCATGCGCTGCTTGCCGAGCACCGCCTGATCGACAATCCTCCGAACGGCACCGGCGATCTGCTCTCGGCCGTATTCCTGGCGCGCCTGCTGGAAGGGCTTCCGGAGGAACGCGCGCTGCAGATGGCGACCGCCAGCGTCTACGAGATCATTGCGAGAAGCCGTAAGCGCGATTCCGACGAGCTGACGCTCGAACAGGATGCATCGAGCCTGGCGACGCCGATGGCAATGGTGCAGATGCGCCGCCTCATGCATCCGAGCCAGGCGCGGAAGAAATAGCGCCAGATATGGAAGAATTGCCTCATAGACGCATTTCGCCCTTTCGGATGGCGGGAGCACGCTGTAACAGTTCGACGCTTCATGGTTCCCGGTGCGTCTTTCAGACACGCTACCCGCATGTTTCCTTGAATCCCGATCAAAGACAGGAGCACCAGGACGATGCAGCAGGAACGAGTGGATGAAACGGGGTTACCGATGGATATACAGGGCTTTCCGGAACATCTTCTGACCGGCTACCGCAATTTCATGAGCGGGCGCTTCACCGAACAGCAGCAGCGCTACAAAACCCTCGCCGAGAGCGGTCAGAAACCGAGGACGATGGTCATCGCCTGTTGCGACTCCCGCGCCGCGCCCGAAACGATCTTCGATGCCGGCCCGGGAGAACTCTTCGTCGTGCGCAACGTCGCCAACATGATGCCGCCCTATGAACCGGACGGACATTATCATTCGACCTCGGCCGCGCTCGAATTCGCGGTCCAGTCGCTGCGGGTCACCAACATCGTGGTCATGGGCCACGGGCGCTGCGGCGGCATCAAGGCGGCACTCGACCCGGACGCCGAGCCCCTCTCCCCGGGCGATTTCATCGGCCGCTGGATGAACCTCCTGAAGCCGGCCGCCGAGCAGATCCAGAGCAATGACGTGATGACGCCGGCGGAACGACAGCGTGCGCTCGAGCGGGTCTCGATCCGCAATTCGATCGCCAATCTGAGGACGTTCCCCTGCGTGAACGTTCTGGAGTCGAAGGGAAAGCTTCGTCTCCACGGCGCATGGTTCGACATCTCGACCGGCGAGCTCTGGGTGATGGACGCGAAGACCGGCGATTTTTCCCGACCGGGAACGTAACGGTCGCCGTTCAAGGCCGCTCATCCGCCCGCCTGTCCCTTCTCCCCCGCTAGCGGGAGAGAAGTCGCGGCAGCGGGCTGAGGGGCAAACGCACTGTCACCTGCCGTCGATTTCGGCGCCGATGATGGCGATCGCCTGCTGATAGACGCTGGCGGCATTCCAGCCCTGGATGGCGGCGAAGTTGACCTCGCCCGGCTGATAGCCGCCACCCGGCTGCCAACCATGGCCGCGCAGGAAATTTGCGGTTGAGGCAAGCGCATCCGCTTTGGAGCGGACCATGTCGACATGGCCGTTGCCGTCCCCGTCCACGCCGTATTTCAGCACGTTCACCGGGAGGAATTGCGTCTGCCCGATCTCGCCGTGCGCCGCCCCGCGGGCGGCCGGGCTGAGGTCGCCGCGCTCGACGAGCTGGAGGGCGGCGTAGAGCTGATTGGTGAAATAGTCGGAGCGGCGACAATCATAGGCGAGCGTCGAGACGGCGGAAAGCGTGTGTTCCTTGCCCAGGAACGAGCCGAAGCCGGTCTCCATGCCCCAGATGGCGATCAGTGGGCCGGCGGGAACGCCGTAGCGCTGCTCGATGCTCTGGAAGAGCTTGGCGTTCTGCGCCCGCAGCTTCTTGCCGCGCGAAATGATCACCTGACCGCCGCGCTTCTGCATGAACTGGTCGAGCGACAGCTTGAAGCTCTTCTGGCCGCGATCGGCGCGGATCGTCGCCCTGCTATAGGAGACGTTGGCGAGTGCCTGGTCGATCACCGAAGGGCTGATGCCGTTCCCGGCGGCTTCGCGCTTGAATTCCGACAGCCAGGCGGAGAAGCCGCTGCCGTCATTGCCGCACTGCGCCGCAGAGGCGTCCGCCGGAAGAATTACGGTTGAGATCAGGGCCGCCAGGCCCGCTGCTGCGCTCTTCACCCTATGCATGGATTACCCCGTCGATTGCCCGAATTTGTTGCCTTCGAAATGCCGCTTCGTCATCCGCTCGCCGCCGGCACGATGGTTTCACGTGAATCCATTGCCCGCCGACGAACTGCGAACCCCGCCTGTCGCCGTAACGAGGCAGGCGGGGCTTAACGTTTTGCCCGGCCGAGGCCGATCAAGCCGCCTGCTTGCGCGGCTTGATCAGGCCGCGGTTGATCAGCAGCTCTGCGATCTGCACCGCGTTGAGCGCCGCGCCCTTGCGCAGGTTGTCCGAGACGATCCACATGTTGAGGCCGTTTTCGACCGTCGCATCCTCGCGGATGCGCGAGATGTAGGTCGCGTCCTCGCCGGCGCATTCGTAAGGCGTCACATAGCCGCCGTTCTCATGCTTGTCGACGACCAGGCAGCCCGGCGCTTCACGCAGGATCTCGCGCGCCTCGTCGGCGGTGATCTCGTTTTCGAATTCGATGTTGACCGATTCCGAATGACCGATGAAGACCGGAACGCGCACGGCCGTGCAGGTCACCTTGATCTTCGGGTCGAGCATCTTCTTGGTTTCGGCCAGTACCTTCCACTCTTCCTTGGTGTAGCCGTCCTCCATGAAGACGTCGATGTGCGGAATGACGTTGAAGGCGATGCGCTTGGTGAACTTCTTGCTCTCGATCGGATCGGCGACGAAGACAGCGCGGGTCTGGTTGAAGAGCTCGTCCATGCCGTCCTTGCCGGCGCCGGACACCGACTGATAGGTGGAAACGACGATGCGCTTGATCTTGGCGTGGTCGTGCAGCGGCTTCAGCGCCACCACGAGCTGCGCCGTCGAGCAATTCGGATTGGCGATGATGTTTTTCTTGGAGAACTGCGCGATCGCGTCCGCGTTCACTTCCGGTACGATCAGCGGAACATCGGCGTCGTAGCGCCAAGCCGAGGAATTGTCGATGACGACGCAACCCTCCCGGCCGATCTTCGGCGAGTATTTCTGCGAGACGGCGCCGCCGGCCGACATCAGGCAGATGTCGGTGTCGGAGAAATCATAGGTGTCGAGGTTCGTCACCTTCAGCGTCTTGTCGCCGTAGGAGACCTCGGTGCCGACCGAGCGCGAGGAGGCGAGCGCCACCACTTCGTCGGCCGGAAAGCCGCGCTCGGAAAGAATGTTCAGCATCTCCCGGCCGACATTGCCGGTGGCGCCTGCGACAGCAATTTTGAAACCCATGGTCTAAGCTCTCTTTCTGTCTCTCCTCGTCTGGTGGAGGGGGAAACTGCGCGGTGCGACCGCGAAGTTCCTGTCCCCGGCCTTACCGGGGAGAGAGCGGAGGCCAGAGACGTCAGACGGTTTTCGTCGTCGTTTTGGCCGTGGTTTTGCGCGCGAGCGAGAAATGGCTGATCCGCCCGGCGGTATGGGCCGGCAAATTCAGCGCAGCGATGGACGAACCCTTCGGTCCCATGGCGGTTTCCTCGTTCGCCGCTGCTCTTACCGGCTTTTCGGCAAGAGTCAAGCCGCGGAGCCTCCCTAGTGGTCGTCACGGAAGGCAGCGCTGGCGGCCGCACGAGGGAAGACTTCATGATGTGCGGGGCGCGAGCGTGGTGATCCCGGCATTAGACGAAAGTCATAAGCCCAAAGCATCCCTGCCTCACGTGCCACTTTTCTGACATCTTGTTGCGAGGCGCACCACGCCCGGATGTCAAAGGGGACCCGACGTTCAGGGAGGAATGTCCGGACCGGGGAATGGGCGCTCCAATAGACCGATTTTGGAGTGGAGGATATCAAAATGGCAAACGTCGTGACAGCGGGCGGCACAAAAGCCGGCCCGATGACCGGCGAGGAGAAGAAGGTCATCTTCGCCTCGTCGCTCGGTACCGTCTTCGAATGGTATGATTTCTATCTTTACGGTTCGCTTGCCGTTTATATCGGTGCAACCTTCTTCAGCCAGTATCCCGAGACCACGCGCAACATCTTTGCGCTTCTCGCCTTCGCCGCCGGCTTCCTTGTCCGGCCGTTCGGCGCGCTGGTTTTCGGCCGCCTGGGCGACCTCGTCGGCCGCAAATACACATTCCTCGTCACCATTCTGATCATGGGCCTGTCGACCTTCCTCGTCGGCGTCCTGCCCGGTGCCGCCTCGATCGGCATTGCGGCTCCGATCATCCTGATCGTGCTCCGCCTCCTGCAGGGTCTTGCGCTCGGCGGTGAATACGGAGGCGCCGCGACCTATGTGGCAGAGCATGCGCCGCACGGCCGCCGCGGCTATTTCACCTCGTGGATCCAGACGACGGCGACCCTTGGTCTCTTCCTCTCGCTGGTGGTCATCCTTCTGGTCCAGTACATGCTGGGCAAGGAAGCTTTTGCCGAGTGGGGCTGGCGCATACCCTTCCTGCTCTCTTTCGTGCTGCTCGGCGTCTCCGTCTGGATCCGCCTGAAGATGAACGAGTCTCCTGCCTTCAAGAAAATGAAGGAAGAGGGCAAGGGTTCGAAGGCGCCGCTGACGGAAGCTTTCGGCCAGTGGCGCAACGCCAAGATCGCCCTTCTGGCGCTCTTCGGCGCGGTCGTCGGCCAGGCTGTGGTCTGGTATTCCGGCCAGTTCTACGCGCTGTTCTTCCTGCAGAGCATTCTGAAGATCGACGGCCAGTCGGCAAACCTGATGGTTGCCGCCTCGCTCCTTCTCGGCACAGGCTTTTTCGTCTTCTTCGGCTGGCTGTCGGACAAGATCGGCCGCAAGCCGATCATCATGGCGGGCCTCCTGCTTGCCATGCTCACCTACTTCCCGCTGTTCAAGGCGATGACCTGGGCCGGCAACCCCGCGCTTGCGGAAGCGCAGCAGAACGTTCGCGCCACCGTCACCGCGGCTCCGGGCGACTGCAAGTTCCAGTTCAACCCGACGGGCACGGCGAAGTTCACCACCTCCTGCGACATCGCCACCGCCTTCCTGACCAAGAACTCGGTTCCCTATGACGTCGTGACCACGGCGGCTGCGGGTACGCCGGCGACGGTGAAGATCGGCGAAACGACGATCACCAGCTTCGACGCCATTGCGGCCGGCGACAGGGCCAAGGCCGAGGAAGCGGCTTTCGGCAAGCAGATCAACATGGCGCTGCAGGCCGCGGGCTATCCGCTGGTGCGCGGTGTTGCCAAGGTTCCGGAATCGAAGCTCGACGCCTTCGTCGCTGCCAATCCGGAACTTGCCCTCGACGCCGCTGCCGTGCGCGCCGGGGAAAAGGCCATGGTGCCGGCCGACAAGCTCGTCGCCGACAAGCTGCTCACCCAGGAAGAAGTCGGCAGCGCCACCGAAATGGCGGTCTACAGCATAGACAAGGGCGGCGCCTTCACGATGGTGGCCGACGCGGCCCGCGTCAACTGGACGGTGATCATTGCCGTACTGACCGTGCTCGTCATCTATGTGACGATGGTCTACGGCCCGATTGCGGCGCTGCTCGTCGAACTCTTCCCGACCCGCATCCGCTATACCGGCATGTCGCTGCCCTACCATATCGGCAATGGTTGGTTCGGCGGGCTGCTCCCGGCAACGGCCTTCGCGATGAGCGCGGCAAAGGGCGATATCTACTACGGCCTCTGGTACCCGATCGTTTTCGCGGGCATCACGCTGGTGATCGGTCTTCTGTTCCTGCCCGAGACGAAGGACCGGGATATCCACACGATGGAGTGAGCCGGCTTACGGGAGCGGGATGGGAGCGTGTTTCCCATTCCGCCATCTCAACAGCTCTCCTGACTCCGGCGCGGCTTCCGCGCCGGCTTTTTTCGATCTACTCGGCTCCCCTTTCCTCGGCCCTGTGCTCCACATGCCTCAGCACAGGCCAGCCGGCCGCACCGCGCTTGAACAGCCAGCCCTGCCGGGCAAAGAGGAAAGCCATCATCAGCGCGACCCAGAGCCCAAGCAGCAGGCCGGCGGCGACATCGCTCGGATAATGCGCGCCGACCACGACGCGCGAGATGCCGACGAGCAGGGCCAGCAGCAGAAACAGCGGCCGAAGCTGCGGCATCACCATCGCGAAGGCGCCGAAGAAGGCGCCGGCCGCCGTGGAATGTCCCGACGGGAAGCTTTCGAACAGCGTGTCGCCGGTAAACGGCGTGAGGCTGTAGGGGCCGTAATCTGCAAGGAGCTCGGGACGGGCGCGGCCGATCAGGAATTTCAGGCCGTGCACCAGCGCGCTCGCCGTGCCGATCGTCAGCAGGAAATAGGCGGACAGATTGCGCGCCGCGCGCGCCCTCTGCCGCAAGGTGTCGCGCGCGGAGGATCGGCGGACGACGAAGGCGATCAGCAGCAGCAGGGCCGAGCTGTAGATCATCCAGGCGAAGGTGCCGATATCGGTGATGGCGCGGTTGAAGCCGACGATCTCCTTCGGCAGACCTTGCGCCCATTCGGAAAGATGCGGGTCGAAAGGGGTGAAGGCGACGACGAGGACGACCGTCATCAGCCAGATCCAGACGGTCAGTGAAAGCGCTCGGTTCATTTTGCTCCTTCCTTCGCCTTATGGATGTGAAGGCTCGGCCGGCAAAATCAAGACCCCGTAAACGCGAAGCACCCCCGGCAAGGCCGGAGGTGCGGTTTCGACTATTCGGGCGCGAGCGAATGCGCAGTCGTCAGGCCGAAAGGCTCTTGAACTCGGCGAGGATCGCGTCGCCCATCTCGGCCGTACCGACTTTCCGGCAGCCTTCCGCCATGATGTCGCCGGTGCGGATGCCCTGATCGAGCACGTTGGCGATCGCCTTCTCCAGGCCGTCGGCTTCCTTCACGAGGTTGAAGGAGTAGCGCAGGCACATGGCGAAGGAAGCGATCATGGCGATCGGATTGGCGACACCCTTGCCGGCGATGTCCGGCGCCGAGCCGTGCACCGGCTCGTAAAGCGCCTTGCGCTTGCCGGTCTTGCCATCCGGTGCGCCGAGCGAGGCGGAGGGCAGCATGCCGAGCGAGCCTGTCAGCATGGCGGCGACGTCGGACAGCATGTCGCCGAAAAGGTTGTCGGTGACGATCACGTCGAACTGCTTCGGCTGCCGCACGAGCTGCATGCCGCCGGCATCCGCCAGCATGTGCTCGAGCTGGACGTCGGAATACTTCGCCTTGTGCGTCTCGGTCACGACCTGGTTCCAGAGCACGCCCGACTTCATCACGTTGCGCTTTTCCATCGAGCAGACGCGATTGTTGCGGGTGCGGGCGAGCTCGAAGGCGACCCCGGCGATGCGCTCGATCTCGTAGGTGTCGTAGACCTGCGTGTCGATGCCGCGCTTCTGGCCGTTGCCGAGATCGATGATCTCCTTGGGCTCGCCGAAATAGACGCCGCCCGTCAGCTCGCGCACGATGAGGATGTCGAGGCCCTCGACCAGCTCGGGCTTCAGCGACGATGCGTTGGCAAGCGCCGGGTAGCAGATGGCGGGGCGAAGGTTGGCGAAAAGCTCGAGGTCCCTGCGCAGGCGCAGGAGCCCGGCTTCCGGCCGCACCTCATAGGGCACCGCATCCCATTTCGGTCCGCCGACGGCGCCGAAGAGCACCGCATCGGCGGCAAGCGCCTTCGCCATATCCCCTTCGGAGATCGCCGCGCCATGGGCGTCATAGGCCGAGCCACCCACAAGCCCCTCGTCCGTCACGAAGCCGGCATCTCGCTCGGCATTCATGTAAGCGATGATCTTGCGGACTTCCGCCATGGCTTCCGGGCCGATGCCGTCGCCGGGCAGAAGGAAGAGATTGCGCACAGTCATGGATAGTCCTTCTCGCGTGAAAACTCGGCCGGGTTCTTAGCGCAACTTCGTATCAAGGGAAATTGCGTCTGCGAAAGAATTGTGCGTGCTCCGGTGTCACCGCTACCCTGTTTCCGCTTGACGGAATCGCGCGCCGGCGCTCGAATGGCTGAACTCAACCGGGGATTTCACCATGTCGGAAACGCTTCTTTTCGGTGCCTTTCCGCAGGCGGTCTGGCACGCAGCGCCCGGCCTTTTCGCCCTGCGCAAACCTTGACGGTCCGGCGCCGATCGACCACTTCAAGCACCTGCTTTGCGGTTTTCGCCGCGCTCCCGCATTCGAAAGGAATCCTGATGACCGACAGCGCTTCGCTCAATCCCGCCCTCGTCAACTGGACCGGACACGAGGGCCTGCCCCGGTTCGAGGCGATCATGGACGAGGATTTCGCGCCTGCCTTCGATGCGGCATTGGCGCGTCACGAGGCGGAGATCGAGGCCATTGCCGACAATCCGGAGGAGCCCACCTTCGACAACACCGTCGCCGCGCTGGAAATCGCCGGCGATGAACTTTCGCGCGTCTCCGCTCTCTTCTGGAGCAAGGCGGGCGCCCATACGAACGAGGTGATTCAGGCGCTGGAGCGCGAGATCGCACCGAAAATGTCGCGCCATTATTCGAAGATCGGCACCAACCCGGCACTCTTCGGCCGCATCGACGCACTCTGGGAGAAAAGGGAAGAGCTCGGCCTCGGTGTCGAAGCCATGCGCGTTCTGGAACGGCACTGGAAGAGCTTCGTGAAGGCGGGCGCCAAGCTTGACAAGCCCGAGCAGGAGCGTCTCGCGGCGATCAACGAGAAGCTCGCCGGCCTCGGCGCCAGGTTCGGGCAGAACGTTCTCGCCGACGAGAAGGGCTGGGCGCTCATCCTGTCGAGCGAAGAGGACCTGGCGGGGATTCCGGATTTCCTCAGAGATGCGATGGCGGCGGCTGCGCGCGAGCGCGGCGAGGAAGATAAATATGCGGTCACGCTGTCGCGTTCGATCATCGAGCCGTTCCTGACCTTCTCCGAAAGGCGGGAACTGCGCGAACAGGCTTTCAGGGCCTGGACGGCGCGCGGCGAAAATGGCGGCGAGACCGACAATCGCGGCATCATCGCCGAAACGCTGGCTCTCCGGGCGGAGAAGGCGAAACTGCTCGGCTATGAGAATTATGCGGCGCTGAAGCTCGACAATACCATGGCGAAGACGCCTGATGCCGTGAACGGCCTGCTGATGCAGGTATGGGAAAAGGCGGTGGCGCGGGCCCGGGAAGAGGAGGCGGAACTCGCCACGCTCATTGCCGAAGAGGGCCGCAACCACGAGGTCATGCCTTGGGACTGGCGACACTATGCGGAAAAATTCAGGGCCCGGAAATTCAGCTTTTCGGAAAGCGAACTGAAGCCCTATCTGCAGCTGGAGAAGATCATCGACGCCTGCTTCGCCGTCGCCGGTCGCCTCTTCGGCATCACCGCAACCGAGAAGAATGGCGTTCCCGCCTATCACCCGGACGTCCGCGTCTTCGAGATACGCGACGCCTCAGGCAGACTTACGGCCCTTTTCCTCGGCGATTATTTCGCGCGCTCCTCGAAACGCTCCGGCGCATGGATGAGCTCCTTTCAGTCGCAGCACAGGCTGAAGCTCGGGAACGGCACAATTGGCGAAATCCCGATCGTGTACAATGTCTGCAACTTCGCCAAGCCCGCCGAGGGCAAGCCGGCGCTCCTCTCGATCGACGACGCGCGCACGCTCTTCCATGAATTCGGCCATGCGCTGCACGGCATGCTTTCCAATGTCACCTATCCCTCGGTTTCGGGTACCGGTGTCGCGCGCGATTTCGTGGAGCTGCCCTCGCAGCTTTACGAGCATTGGCTGACGGTGCCGGACATTCTCAGGAAATATGCGGTGCACTACAGGACCGGCGAGCCGATGCCGCAGGCGCTGCTCGACAAGGTCTTGGCGGCGCGGACGTTCAATTCCGGTTTCGCGACGGTCGAGTTTACCGCCTCGGCGCTCGTCGACATGGCCTATCACACGGCGGAACAGGTCGGCGATCCGATGGCGCTCGAAGCGGCGACGCTCGAGAAGATCGGCCTGCCGCAGTCGATCGTCATGCGCCACCGCAGCCCGCATTTTCTTCACGTCTTCTCCGGCGACGGCTATTCGGCCGGCTACTACTCCTACATGTGGTCGGAGGTGCTCGACGCCGATGCATTCGCGGCCTTCGAGGAGACCGGCGATCCCTTCGACCCGGCGATGGCGGCCAGACTGAAGGACAATATCTACTCGGTCGGCGGCTCCGTCGATCCGGAAGACGCCTACAAGGCCTTCCGCGGCAAGCTGCCTAGCCCGGACGCGATGCTGGCGAAGAAGGGGCTGGCGGCTTAGGCTCTTGTCTTTGAGAAAATAGGAGGTGATTGCCCCCGACCCTCTCCCCGCAAGCGGCGGGAGGGGACGTGAGCCGCACGGGCGATCTCATTGCGGCTACGCCTATGGTGTGGAGGGGGACCGCGCGCGCCGTCGCCCCTTCGCCCCGCTTGCGGGGAGAAGGTCGCGAAGGCGACGAGGGGGCACAACCGGCCCGATGAAGACAGGTGAGATCTATGCCTGCTCCACCCCCAGCACAGCCAGCAGATTGCGCATCCGCTCGGTAGCCAGCTCCGGCTTGTCGAGCACATTGGCCTGATCCGCCAGGCGGAAGATATCGGCATAGTGGAGCAATCCGCGAGCCGATTGCAGGCCGGCCGGCAGGGTGAAATGCTGTTGGTGGCCGTTCAGCCAGGCCAGGAAGACGACGCCGGCCTTGTAATATTGCGTCGGCGCCTCGAAGATCTTGCGCGAGAGCGGCACGGTCGGCTCTATGACGCCGCGAAAGGTCGCAAGATCGCCTTCGGCGAGGGCCGCGAGCGCCTTCGAGGCCGACGGCGCGACGGCGTCGAAGATGCCGAGCAGTGCGTGGCTGTACGTGTTGCCGTCGCCCTCGATCAGTTCCGCATAGTTGAAATCGTCGCCGGTGAAGCAGAGCACGCCCTCGGGTAGCCGGCTGCGCAGCGCCAATTCCTTGGCGTTGTCGAGCAGCGAAATCTTGATTCCCTCTACCTTGGCGCTGTTCTCGCCGATAATGGCCAGCACGGTTTCGAGTGCCTGCCCGAAGTTTTCCGAGCCCCAATAGCCTTTGAGCTGCGGGTCGAACATGTCGCCCAGCCAGTGGAGTACGACCTTGTCCCTGGTCTGGGACAGGATGCGGCCGTAGACACGCCGGTAGGCGTCGGGGGAGCGCGCCACGCGCGCGAGCGCCCGGCTCGCCATCATGATCGCGCGGCCGCCCTCGGCTTCGACGAAGCCGACCTGCTCCTCGTAGGCCGCGATGACATCGTCAATCGAGCGCGCGTCGGCCGGCGAAAGGTGGTCGGTGCCGGCGCCGCAGGCGAGATCGGCGCCCGGGACGCTTCGCGCTTCAGCGAGCGAGCGACGGATCAGTTCCTGCGCCGCCGCCCATGTAAGTCCCATGCCGCGTTGCGCCGTATCCATCGCCTCGGCGATCCGGAAGCCGAGGCCCCACAGGTGATGGCGGAAGGCCATCGTCGCTTCCCAGTCGATTGCCGGATTGCCCCAGGGATCGCTATCGCGAAGCGGATCGGAAACGACATGCGCGGCCGCGTAGGCGATGCGGTTGAAGGTCGGGGCCGCTCCGGGTCGGGTGATCGGTTCGCCCCGAGGCCGGTACTCTTCGAGCGAACCGTCCTGGCGCGGCAGAAAAACGCTGGTCATCGGCTTTTTGTCCTCCTCTAACTCATCGCATCGAATAATTTAGACCGTTCCAAATTTCAAGATGAAAATCAAACTTCGTCATCGCAACAGCGGCGCTTCCTCGGGGAATCCTTGTCTTTTTGAAATGAGGTAATCCTCTCGGGTTATTTATAACAGCTACTTAAGGGGGCACTGCGGGTCCACGCGTTGCCAGGGGCGCCGGCAAAAATGTGAACAGGAGCCTCTTGACGAAATTGGAACGTTCCAATTATTAAGGAGGAGAGAGACGAAATTTCGGGGAGGATGTTCATGGGGAAGGAGCGGGTGACGGTTGTCGACATCGCGCGCGCCGCCGGCGTGTCGAAGTCGACCGTGTCGCTCGTCCTGCAGGCAAGTCCGCTCGTCAACGAATCGACGAGGGCGAAAGTCAATGCAGTCATCCGTGAGCTCGGCTACGTGTACAATCGCAGCGCCGCCAATCTGCGCCAGGCGAGATCGAAGATCATCGGCATCGTCGTCAACGATCTCACGAACAGCTTCTTTGCGGAGCTCGCGGTCGGCGTCGATGAGGTCGTGCAGGCCGCCGGTTTCGTGCAGTTCCTCGCCAATACGAGCGAAAAGCTCGACCGCCAGCGCGAGGTCATCGCCTCGATGCGCGAGCACGGGGTGTCGGGGCTCATCATATCCCTGGCACGCGGAACGGAAGCCGCGGATCTCGCGCCGCTCGTTGCCGCCGGCATTCCGGTCGTGCTCGTCGTGCGCGACATTCCCGGCGCCGGTGTATCCTCGTTGACGTCGGACAATCATGCCGGCGCCGTTGCCGCCGTGCGCCATCTGGTCGAGCGTGGCCATCGCCGCGTCGCCTTCCTCGGAGGCTTCGCCGATACCGCGGTCTTCGAAGCGCGCATGCGCGGCTATGGCGATGCCCTTCGGGAGGCCGGCCTCCAGGTCTCAGACGACCTGGTCATCGGTTCGGCGCCCTCGCGCGCCGGCGGGGTGACGGCGATCGAGCAGGCGATGATGCTGAAGGAGCGGCCGACCGCGGCCCTCTGCTTTAACGATGCCGTCGCCTTCGGCGTCTGCGACGGGCTGCGTGCGCGCCGGCTGGAGCCCGGCGAGGATTTCGCGGTGATCGGTTTCGATGACGTGATCGAGGCCAAGACCGCGGTGCCGGCGCTGACCACGGTCTCGGTCGATCCGCATGGCATGGGCGAGCGTGCGGCGGAATTGCTCTTGAAACAGATCAATAGCGGCCGTGTCGAGCCGGAAGCGATCGTCAGCCCGGTCCGGCTCGCCATTCGTCAGAGCTGCGGTGCTGCCGTCGGACGCAGAGTGAAGGAGATTTCGTCATGATTCGCTGGGGACTGATCGGCGCGAGCACGATTGCGCGCGAATGGGTGATCGGCGCCATCCGCGCCGCAGGCGGCGACGTCGTCTCGGTGATGAGTTCGAGCGCGGAACGAGGAGAGGCCTATGCCGCCGAGAACGGGATCGTAAAGGCTGTCACGAGCGTCGACGATCTCGTCGGCGATCCCGACGTGGACGCCGTCTACATCTCCACGACGAACGAGCTTCACCACGATCAGGCGCTCGCGGCGATCCGCGCCGGCAAGCACGTTCTCTGCGAGAAGCCGCTGGCGATGAATCTCAATGACGGCTGTGAAATGGTGCTCAAGGCCTGCGAGGCCGGCGTCGTGCTCGGCACCAATCATCACTTGCGCAACGCCGCCACCCATCGGGCCATGCGCGAAGCGATCGCCGCGGGCCGGATCGGCCGCCCGATCGCGGCACGGGTCTTCCATGCCGTCTATCTGCCGCCGCACCTCCAGGGCTGGCGGCTCGACAGGCCGGAGGCGGGCGGCGGCGTCATTCTCGATATCACCGTGCACGACGCCGACACGCTGCGCTTCGTTCTGAACGACGACCCGATCGAGGCCGTCGCGATCAGCCACAGCGCCGGCATGGGCAAGGAAGGACTCGAGGACGGAGTCATGGGCGTGCTCCGCTTCCGCTCCGGCGTCATCGCCCAGTTTCATGATGCCTTCACCACGAAATTTGCCGAGACGGGTCTCGAAGTTCACGGAACCGCGGGATCGCTGATCGGTCGCAACGTGATGACGCAGCGGCCTGTCGGCACGGTCGTGCTGCGCAATGAAGAGGGAGAGAGCGAATTGCCGCTCGACCACCGCAATCTCTACGAGACGGCGCTCGAGGCATTCCATTCCGCGATCGGGGGCAATGGCCGTCCGTCGGCGAGCGGCGAGGATGGCGTCTGGTCGCTCGCCACCGGGCTTGCGGTGGTAAAGGCGGCGGCTACCGGCGGTGCCGTCGAGATCGAAACGGGACTTTGATGCGCATGACGGGCAAACATATTTCGCTTGCGGAAGCTGCCGGCTTGATTCCGGACGGCGCAATCGTTTCGGTCTCCTCCTCCAGCGGGCTTGGCTGCCCGGACCTGATGCTGAAGGCGATCGGCGAGCGCTTCGAGGCGACCGGACACCCGCGCGATCTGACGACGCTGCATCCGATCGCCGCCGGCGACATGAGCGGCATCAAGGGTGTGGATCATATCGCCAGGAAGGGCCTCCTGAAAAAGATCATCGGCGGCTCCTATCCCTCAGGCCCGTCGAGCGCCGAACCGCCGCTGATCTGGCAGATGATCGGCGCGAACGAGGTGGCCGCCTATAATATTCCCTCGGGCATTCTCTTCGATATGCATCGCGAGGCGGCGGCCAAGCGCCCGGGCGTCATGACCAAGGTGGGGCTCGACACCTTCGTAGACCCCTCGCGCGAAGGCTGCGCCATGAATGCGTCAGCCGCCGCCGAACCGGTGGTGAAGAAGATCTCCTTCGAGGGAGAGGACTGGCTTTATTTCAAGGCGATCGCGCCTCAGGTGGCGATCATCCGCGCGACGACCGCCGACGAACGCGGCAATCTCACCTATGAGCACGAGGGCGCCTATCTAGGCGGCCTCGACCAGGCGCTTGCCGCCCGCAACAATGGCGGCATCGTCATTGCCCAGGTGAAACGCATTGCCAAAGAAGGCTCGCTGAAGCCCCATGATGTGCGTGTACCGGGCGTTCTGGTCGACTATGTCGTCGTGGACCCCGAACAGAAGCAGACGACGCAGACGCTCTACGACCCCGCCATTTCCGGCGAGATATTCCGTCCGCTCGACAGCTTCCGACTGCCGGAATTCAATATCCAGAAAGTGATCGCGCGCCGCGTCGCCAAGGAGCTCGAAGCGGGCAGTGCGGTCAATCTCGGTTTCGGCATTTCCGCGAACGTCCCGCGCATCCTCATCGAAGAGGGTCTGCACGGCGCAGTGACCTGGGTCATAGAACAGGGCGCCGTCGGCGGCGTGCCGCTCCTCGATTTCGCCTTCGGCTGCGCCTCGAATGCGGACGCCTTCATGCCGTCGCCATACCAGTTCACCTATTTCCAGGGCGCAGGCTTCGATGCTTCTCTGCTCTCCTTCCTGGAGATCGACCGCACCGGCTCCGTCAACGTCTCGAAGCTCAGCTTCCGCCCGCATGTAACGGCGGGGGCGGGCGGATTCGTCGACATAACCGCGCGGGCGAAGAAGATCGTCTTCTCCGGCATGTTCAATGCGGGTGCGAAGCTGGCGGTCGGCGACGGGCGGCTCGTGATCGAGAAGGAAGGCAAGCTCAAGAAGCTCGTCAACACGGTCGAGCACGTCACTTTCTCCGGCCGCCGGGCCGTCGAGCAGGGGCAGGACATCACCTATGTCACCGAGCGCTGCGTGATGAAACTGACCCCGGAAGGCGTGGTGCTCACCGAAATCGCCCCGGGCGTCGATCTCGAAACGGATATCCTTGGTCAGTCGGAGTTTCCGCTTATCGTCTCCGACGCGCTGAAGCCGATGGATCCGGCGCTGTTCGGCGAGGGGCCGATCGGCCTGACGCTGCCCGCCAAGGGACCGCGCCGTCTCACGGGAGGCGACGATGACTGACGAACGCATCCGCATCGATTTCGACGGTCCCATAGCGATCATGACGGTCGCGCGCCCGGAAAAGCTCAACGCCTTCGACATCGGCATGCTGAAGGCGCTAGACGCGGCCTGCGATACGGCCGAGGCGAAGCGCGACGTGCGCGTCCTGATCCTTACCGGCGAGGGCAAGGCCTTTTCCGCCGGCGGCGACATCAAGGCCTGGGGCGGCATGGAGCCAGCCGCCTTCGGCCATGACTGGGTGCGTTTCGGCCACCGCGTTTTCGAACGGCTCGCCACGCTGCGCATGCCGGTGATCGCGGCACTCAACGGCCATGCGCTTGGCGGCGGTCTGGAGCTTGCGGCGGCGGCGGATATACGTCTGGCCGAAAAACAGGTGAAGATCGGCCTGCCGGAGACGAGCCTCGGCATGGTTCCGGGCTGGTCGGGTACGCAGCGCCTGGTCGCGCGCTTCGGCGCGCAGATCGTTCGCCGCATGGTGCTCGGCGGCGAGATGTTCTCGGCGGCGGAAGCCAAGGCCGAGGGGCTTATCGACGCAGTGGTCGAGACCGGCGCGGTCATGCAGGCGGCGCGCGACTACGCCGCGCGGGTCGCCGGCCGCGGGCCGGCGGCGCTCGAAATATCGAAGCTGATGATCGCCTCGGCCAGCGGCGAAGACAAGGGCGCGGCGGTGGAAGCGTTGGGATCGATCCTCGTCGCCAAGACCGGCGATCTCAAGGAAGGCGTAGCCGCCTTCAGTGAAAAGCGTGAAGCTCGCTTCAAGGGAGAATGGTGATGACGGCGGTGGTGAGGCCGAAGGCGCTCGGCGATTACGAGGTCCGCGAATTCCGGATGCTGATCGACGGTCAGTGGGTGGATGGCGCCGAGGGCCGCTCGATCGAGCGCGTGGCGCCGGGTCACGGCGTCGTCGTCAGCCGCTATCAGGCGGCGGCGAAAGCGGATGCCGAACGGGCGATCGCCGCCGCGCGGCGCGCCTTCGACGAAGGTCCGTGGCCGCGCATGACAGCCTCGGAACGGTCGCTGATCCTGCTCAGGGCCGCCGACATGATTGCCGCGCGCGCGGATGAGCTCGCTTTTCTCGATGCGGTCGAATCCGGCAAGCCGATCAGCCAGGCGAAGGGCGAATTGGCGGGCGCCGCCGACATCTGGCGCTATGCGGCGGCACTTGCCCGCGAACTCTCGGGCGAAAGCTACAACACGCTCGGGGAGGGTACGCTCGGCGTCGTGCTGCGCGAGCCGATCGGCGTCGTATCGATCATCACGCCGTGGAACTTCCCTTTCCTGATCGTCAGCCAGAAGCTTCCCTTCGCCCTTGCCGCCGGCTGCACGACGGTGGTGAAGCCCTCCGAACTCACCTCGGCCTCGACGCTGGTTCTCGGCGAAATTCTGGAAGCGGCCGGCGTGCCCCAGGGCGTCGTGAACATCATCGTCGGCACGGGGCCGGAGGCCGGCGCGCCGCTCACCACTCACCCGCATGTCGACATGGTCTCCTTTACCGGCTCGACCGGAATCGGCCGGCTGACCATGGCCAATGCGGCGCAGACATTGAAGAAGGTCTCGCTGGAACTCGGCGGCAAGAATCCGCAGATCGTCTTTCCGGACGCAAACCTGGACGAATTCATCGATGCGGCCGTCTTCGGCGCCTATTTCAATGCCGGCGAATGCTGCAATGCCGGCTCGCGGCTGATCCTGCATCGCGATATCGCCGAGGAGGTGACGACGCGCATCGCCAGCCTCTCGGCCAAGGTCAAGGTCGGAGATCCGCTCGACCCTGAAACGCAGGTCGGCGCAATCATCACGCCGCAGCATCTGCAAAAGATCGCCGGCTATGTTTCTTCGGCGTCGAACGAAGGCGCGAGAATAGCCCATGGCGGCACCACGCTCGATCTCGGCATGGGACAGTTCATGGCCCCGACCATTCTGTCGGCCGTTCGGCCCGAAATGGCCGTGGCCCGGGAGGAAGTCTTCGGGCCGGTTCTCTCCGTTCTGACTTTCGAGAAGACGGAAGAGGCGATCCGGATCGCCAATTCGATCGATTACGGGCTTTCCGCCGGGGTCTGGAGCCGCGACTTCGACACCTGCCTGACGATCGGGCGGCGCGTACGCGCCGGCACGGTGTGGATGAACACCTTCATGGATGGCGCATCGGAGCTGCCTTTCGGCGGCTACCGGCAATCCGGGCTCGGCCGCGAGCTCGGTCGCCATGCGGTCGAGGACTATACGGAGACGAAGACGCTCAACATGCATATCGGCCAGCGCAGCAACTGGTGGATGCCGCGCTGAAGAAGGGAAGGGGCGAGGTTTCGTAATCGCCGAAAGGGTGTAACGTCTTGAATTGGCCGGGTGACGTCAGTCGCAGGCCAGCCGTCCGCGGGAACGGGCGGCACCGGAAAAGAGCGGAGGAGGTTCCGCTTAGGAAACTTGCAAACGGGAGGATAACGATGCGCAAGTTCATGACGACGACTGCTGTTGCAGCACTGATGTTGGCGGCGACAGCTGCGCGTGCAGCCGAGAATGTGGAAGTACTGCACTGGTGGACGTCCGGCGGCGAAGCCGCTGCCCTCGACGTCCTCAAGAAGGACCTGGAGAGCAAGGGCATCAGCTGGACCGACATGCCGGTCGCCGGCGGCGGCGGTACCGAAGCGATGACGGTGCTTCGTGCCCGCGTCACCGCGGGCAACGCGCCGACGGCCGTGCAGATGCTCGGCTTCGACATTCTCGACTGGGCCAAGGAAGGCGCGCTCGGCAATCTGGACGAGGTCGCCTCCAAGGAGGGCTGGGACAAGGTCATTCCGGCGGCACTGCAGCAGTTCTCGAAATATGACGGACACTGGATCGCCGCGCCGGTCAACGTCCATTCGACCAATTGGGTCTGGATCAACAAGGCCGCCCTCGACAAGGCCGGCGGCAAGGAACCGACCACCTGGGAAGAACTGATCGCGCTGCTCGACAAGTTTAAAGAGCAGGGCATCACGCCGGTCGCCCATGGCGGCCAGCCCTGGCAGGACGCGACGATCTTCGACGCCGTCGTTCTTTCGCTGGGCAACGACTTCTACAAGCAGGCTTTCATCGATCTCGATCCGGCGGCGCTCGGCGGCGACAAGATGAAGGAAGCCTTCGACCGCATGACGAAGCTGCGCTCCTATGTGGACGACAACTTCTCCGGCCGCGACTGGAACCTCGCCTCGGCGATGGTCATCGAGAACAAGGCCGGCCTGCAGTTCATGGGTGACTGGGCGAAGGGCGAGTTCCTGAAGGCGAAGAAGGTGCCCGGCACCGATTTTGTCTGCATGCGCTTCCCCGGAACGCAAGGTTCGGTCACCTTCAATTCCGACCAGTTCGCGATGTTCAAGGTTTCGGAAGACAAGGTTCCGGCACAGCTGCAGATGGCCTCGGCAATCGAGAGCCCGGCCTTCCAGTCGGCCTTCAACGTCGTCAAGGGTTCCGTTCCCGCCCGCACCGACGTTCCGGATACCGACTTCGACGCCTGCGGCAAGAAGGGCATCAAGGACCTCGCGGAAGCAAATACCAACGGCACGCTCTTCGGCTCCATGGCCCACGGCCATGCCAATCCGGCTGCCGTCAAGAACGCGATCTACGACGTGGTCACACGCCAGTTCAACGGCGAACTCGACTCGGAAGAGGCGGTGACGGAACTCGTGGCGGCGGTCGAGGCTGCGAAGTAGCGCATAGGGGGAGAGGTTTGCCCCTCACCCTATCCCCTCTCCCCGCAAGCGGGGAGAGGGGACGAAGGCGCTGCGGCATCTTCCTTCTCCCCGCCTGCGGGGAGAAGGTGCCGGCAGGCGGATGAGGGGCAGCTCCGAACGAAACATACGGTGGTAGCAAACATGGATAGCCGCAACCGGCTGCAGGAGCTTTTGCCAAAGCTCGTGCTCGCCCCCAGCTTTCTCATAGTTCTGGTGTTCGTCTACGGCTTCATAGCCTATACGGGCTTCCTGTCGATGACGGACAGTAAGATGCTGCCGTCCTACAATTTCGTGGGTTTGAGCAATTACAGCCGGTTATGGGCCCTGCCGCACTGGTGGCGCGCGGTCAGCAATCTGGCGATCTTCGCGACTCTCTATATCGTGGTCTGCTCGGTGCTGGGTCTCGGGCTGGCGATCCTGCTCGACCAGAAGATCCGCGCCGAAGGTTTCCTTCGTCCGATTTATCTCTATCCGATGGCGCTTTCCTTCATCGTCACCGGCACCGCGTGGAAGTGGTTCCTCGATCCCGGTATCGGGCTTGAGAACACCATGCATCTCTGGGGCTGGGAAAGCTTCTCGTTCAACTGGATCAAGGACCGCAACTACGCGATCTACTGCGTCGTCATCGCGGCCGTCTGGCAGTCGACCGGCTTCATCATGGCGATGTTCCTGGCGGGCCTGCGCGGCGTCGACAACGAGATCATCAAGGCCGCCCAGATCGACGGGGCGACGACCCCAACCATCTATCGGCGGATCATCATTCCCCTGATGCGGCCGGTCTTCCTTTCGGCCTTTGTCGTACTCGCCCACCTTGCCATCAAGGCCTACGATCTGATCATCGCATTGACGGGCGGCGGGCCGGGGCAGGCGACCGAGCTGCCGGCGACCTTCATGTATTCTTACACCTTCACCCGAAACCAGATGGCGATCGGGGCCTCGTCGGCGATCGTGATGCTGGTGATGATCTTCTCGATCATCGTTCCCTATCTCTATTCCGAAGTCCGGGGAGGAAAACGCTGATGGGCGCTCCCAATTCCGAAAACGTCATCTCGCACAACCGGCTGACGCGCGCTCTGATCTATTCGGCGCTGATCCTCTTCGCACTCTATTCGCTGCTGCCGCTCTATGTGATGCTGGTGAATTCCCTGAAGCCGCTGGATGAGATCCGGCAGGGCGGCATGTTGAACCTGCCTCGGACCTGGACCGTCGAACCGTGGCTCTCGGCCTGGTCGACCGCCCAGATCGGCGTGCAGCCCACCGGCCTTCGGCCTTTCTTCATCAATTCGATCCTGATGGTCGTCCCGGCCGTGGCGATTTCGACGATCATCGGCGCGCTCAACGGCTACGTGCTGACGAAATGGCGCTTCCCCGGGGCGAACATCTTCTTCGGCATGCTGCTTCTCTCGTGCTTCATTCCCTTCCAGATCGTGCTGATCCCGATGGCGCGCATTCTCGGCATTCTCGGCATCGCCGGTTCGATCTGGGGTCTGATCCTGGTGCATGTGGTCTACGGTATCGGCTTCACGACGCTCTATTTCCGCAACTACTACGAGGCCTTCCCGACCGAGCTGGTGCGTGCGGCACAGATCGACGGCGCCAGCTTCTTCCAGATCTTCCGGCGGATATTGCTGCCGTCCTCAGGGCCGATCATCGTCGTCTCGGTCATCTGGCAGTTCACCAATATCTGGAACGACTTCCTGTTCGGGGCCTCGTTCTCCGGGCCGTATTCGACGCCGATGACGGTGGCTCTCAACAATCTCGTGAGCTCGTCCACGGGGGTCAAGGAATACAATGTCCACTTCGCGGGCGCGATCCTCGCCGCCCTGCCAACGCTCATCGTCTACATCGTGTCCGGCCGCTATTTCGTCCGCGGACTGATGTCCGGCGCCGTGAAAGGATAAGCCATGTCGTTTCTGAAGATCACCAACCTGCGCAAATCCTACGGCGCTCTCGAGATCTTGAAGGACATCAACCTGGAGATCGAAGAAGGCGGCTTCCTCGTGCTCGTGGGCCCCTCCGGTTGCGGCAAGTCGACGCTTCTGAACACGATCGCCGGCCTGGAGCCGATCACCTCGGGCGACATCGCCATCAACGGCCGCTCGGTTTCGGGGCTGCACCCGTCGAAGCGCGACATCGCCATGGTATTCCAGTCCTATGCGCTCTATCCGAACATGACGGTGGCCGGGAACATCGCCTTCGGCATGGAGATCCGCGGCGTGCCGAAGGAGGAACGCGAGAAGGCGATCAAGCAGGTAGCCGAAATGCTGCAGATCGGCCATCTGCTCGACCGCAAGCCGAGCCAGCTTTCCGGCGGCCAGCGCCAGCGCGTCGCCATGGGCCGGGCGCTGGTGCGCAATCCCCAGGTCTTCCTCTTCGACGAGCCGCTCTCGAACCTCGACGCGAAGCTGCGCGTGGACATGCGCACCGAGATCAAGCGGCTGCATCACCGCATGAAGACGACCATCGTCTATGTGACGCACGACCAGATCGAGGCGATGACGCTCGCGACCAAGATCGCCGTCCTGAAGGACGGCGTGCTGCAGCAATTCGGATCGCCGGCGGAGATCTACAACAACCCCGCCAATATGTTCGTCGCCGATTTCATGGGATCGCCTGCGATGAACCTGCTCAAAGCGCAGATAGAAACCGCAGGCTCTCAAGTCTCGGTGACGCTGGAGCGGCCGAATGCCGAACCCCTGAGACTAGCCGTGCCGCAAAACGGCGCGCTCTCCGCCTATGCCGGCAGGGAGGTGGTCTTCGGCATCCGTCCGGAAGCGCTCACCGATCCGGACGGGGCGGATCGCAATGCTCAATTCGTCGCCGAAGGCGAATGCCTGATCGAGGTGGTCGAGCCGGCCGGCTCCGATACCTTTGCCGTCACGAGGCTCGGCGGCAAGGAAATCGTCGCAAGGCTCAGGGCCGATGCGCGCATTGCGCCGGGACAGACGTCACGGCTGGCCTTCAATCTCGACAAGGCCGTCTTCTTCGACCCGCAAAGCGAAAAGCGGATTGCATGAGGAAGACGATGGAGAGCCAGCCGGATATCGTCATCATCGGATCGGGGGTCGGCGGCGCAACCGTCGCTGCAGGCCTCGCCGCCTCGGGCGCCGAGATCCTGATCCTCGAAGCGGGCTCACATATCGAGGACCTGCCGGTCAATCGCGACCAGCGGGCGATCTTCCAGCGCGGCCATTTCCGCCCGAAGGAGACCTGGTACGAGGCGGGCGGCCCCGGCTTCAATCCCGGCAACTACTACAATGTCGGCGGCAATTCGAAGTTCTACGGCGCGGTGCTGACCCGCTACCGCCGTGAGGATTTCGAGGAAATGCAGCACCGGGACGGCGTCTCCCCCGCCTGGCCCTTTTCCTATGAGGAGCTCGAGCCGTGGTATTCCAAGGCAGAGCAGCTTTACCAAGTACGAGGCAAATTGGGCGAGGACCCGACGGAACCCGCTCATTCGAGCGGCTATCCCCATGGCCCGGTGCCGGACGAGCCTGCGATCGCCATGGTCCGTGAGCGCCTGGCCGAGATCGGCCTCCATCCCTATTCGCTGCCGCTCGGCGTCGATATCGAGCGCTGGCTCGCCAAGGGCAAGACGCCGTGGGACGCGCATCCGAACTCATCCGACGGCAAGATGGATGCCGAAACGGCGGCGCTGGCGGCGGCGCTTAAATTTCCGAATGTGCGGCTGCAGACCGGCTCGCGGGTGACGCGGCTCGCAACCGGGCCGGGCGGAAAGGCGATCGAAACCGTGCTCTACGCCAAGGACGGGGCGGAGCACCGTCTTTCGCCGAAGCTCGTCATTCTCTGCGCCGGCGCGGTGCAGTCGGCCGTACTGCTCCTGCGCTCTGCCGACGACAGCAACCCGACCGGGCTTGCCAACCGGTCCGATCAGGTCGGCCGCAATTTCATGAACCATAATTCGAGCGCCGTCGTAGCGCTCAGCCCCTGGTACCGCAACGATTCGGTCTATCAGAAGACCTTCGGCCTCAACGACTTCTATCTCTCCGACGGTGCGGGCGGGCCGCCGCTCGGCAATATCCAGCTTCTCGGCCGCATTTCCGGCGCGATCCTGAAGGCGAACATGCCGGCCATGCCGGAATGGCTGCTGAACCGGATGTCCGCCCGCGGCATCGACTTCTACGCCATGAGCGAGGACCTGCCGTCACCGGAGAGCCGCGTCATGGTCGACGGCGAGCGCGTCGTGCTGAAATGGGTGCGCACCAACTGGCAGGCCCATCTCGATCTCGTCGCCAAGCTGAAGGCGGTGCTGAAGAAAGCCGGCTTCCCGGTCGTGCTCGCGCGGGCCTTCGACAAACGGACGCCTTCGCATCAGTGCGGCACGGTACGGATCGGCAATGATCCCGGCCAGGCGCCGCTCGACGTTTATTGCCGCGCCTTCGATCACCCGAATCTCTTCGTCGTCGATGCCGGCTTCCTGCCGACCTCCGCCGCCGTCAATCCGGCGCTGACCGTCGCCGCCCAGGCGCTGCGTGTCGCCGATCATATCGTGAAACAGGATCTGCGGCCATGACCGATAAGGCACGCCCCGTCGCGATCGTCACCGGCGGCCGCCGCGGCATCGGGCTAGGGATCGCCCGGGCGCTCGCGGCGACCGGTTTCGACATCGCCATCACCGGCATTGGCGATGCGGAGGGTGTCGCTCCCGTAATCGCCGAACTCAACGGGCTCGGCGCCCGGGTGATCTTCCTGCGCGCCGATCTGGCCGACCTTTCGAGCCATCAGACGACCGTCGACGCGGCCGTCGCGGAATTCGGCCGGATCGACTGCCTTGTCAACAATGCCGGCATCGCCTCCATCGTGCGCGGCGATTTTCTCGATCTGAAGCCGGAGAATTTCGACACGATCGTCGGCGTCAATCTGCGCGGCACGGTGTTTTTCACGCAGGCCGTGCTGAAGGCGATGCTCGCGAGCGAGATTCAAGCGCGGCGCTCAATCATCAACATCACCTCGGTCTCGGCGGCGATGACGTCGCCCGAGCGGCTCGACTATTGCATGAGCAAGGCAGGCCTTGCGGCCTTCAGCCAGGGCCTGGCGCTGAGGCTCGCCGAGACCGGCATCGCGGTCTTCGAAGTCCGTCCCGGCATCGTCCGCTCGGACATGACGGCTGCGGTTTCCGGCAAATACGACGGGCTGATCGCAAGTGGCCTGGTGCCGATGCGGCGCTGGGGCGAACCCGAGGATATCGGCAATATCGTCGCCGGGCTTGCCGGCGGGCAGTTCGGTTTCGCCACGGGCTCGGTGATCCAGGCGGATGGGGGATTGTCGATCGGGCGCTTGTGAATTGTGTGCGGGCGTTCCCGTCACCCGGTCGTCGAGATTTGCCCCTCACCCTAACCCTCTCCCCGCGTGCGGGGAGAGGGGACGTGGCCACCGAAACGCCGGCGGTCATGGTTGCGAATGCGGCCACCGCGAGTCCCTTCTCCCCGCCTGCGGGGAGAAGGTGCCGGCAGGCGGATGAGGGGCATGGCGAGACAGCTGATACCGCGCCCGAAGCGCGTGACATTGAGGACATGTGAATGACCTACGACTACATCATCACCGGGGCCGGTCCGGCCGGCTGCGTGCTTGCCAATCGTCTGAGCGAGGATCCGGACGTCAGGGTGCTGCTGCTCGAAGCCGGCGGCGGCGACTGGAATCCGCTGTTCCACATGCCGGCCGGCTTCGCCAAGATGACGAAGGGGGTCGCCAGTTGGGGCTGGCACACGGTGCCGCAGAAGCACATGAAGGGCAGGGTGCTGCGCTATACCCAGGCCAAGGTGATCGGCGGCGGTTCTTCCATCAATGCGCAGCTCTATACCCGCGGCAATGCGGCCGATTACGACCTCTGGGCGAGTGAGGAGGGCTGCGCCGGCTGGGACTATCGCAGCGTGCTTCCCTATTTCAAGCGCGCCGAGGACAATCAGCGCTTCGCCGACGACTATCATTCCTATGGTGGCCCGCTCGGCGTTTCCATGCCGGTTTCGGCGCTGCCGATCTGCGACGCCTATATCCGCGCCGGGCAGGAACTCGGCATTCCCTACAACCACGACTTCAATGGCAAACAGCAGGCGGGCGTCGGCTTCTATCAGCTGACGCAGCGCAACCGCCGCCGGTCCTCCGCCTCGCTCGCCTATCTCTCGCCGATCAGGGATCGCCCGAATCTGACGGTGCGCACCGGTGCCCGCGTCGCGCGCATCGTGCTCGAGGGCAGGCGCGCCGTCGGGGTGGAAGTCGCGACGAAGAGGGGCGTCGAGATCATCCGCGCCGATCGCGAGGTGCTGGTCTCGTCGGGTGCGATCGGATCGCCGAAGCTGCTGTTGCAGTCCGGCATCGGCCCGGCCGATCACCTTCGATCCGTCGGCGTCGAGGTCAGGCACGATCTCGCCGGTGTGGGCGGCAATCTCCAGGATCATCTGGATCTCTTCGTCATCTCCGAATGCACCGGCGATCACACTTACGACGGCGTCGCCAGGCTGCACCGCACGCTCTGGGCCGGACTGCAATATGTGCTCTTCCGCTCCGGCCCGGTTGCCTCGTCTCTCTTCGAGACCGGCGGCTTCTGGTATGCCGATCCGAATGCCCGCTCGCCGGACATCCAGTTCCATCTCGGCCTCGGTTCGGGCATCGAGGCCGGCGTCGCCCGGCTCAAGAATGCCGGGGTCACACTCAATTCCGCCTATCTGCACCCGCGCTCGCGCGGCACCGTCCGGCTCTCCTCGGCCGACCCGGCGGCCGCGCCCCTGATCGATCCGAACTACTGGGAGGATCCGCACGATCGGCAGATGTCGCTCGAAGGTTTGAAGATCGCGCGGGAAATCATGCAGCAGCCTGCGCTGAAGCCCTTCGTCCTAGACGAACGTTTGCCGGGCAAGGATGTGCGCACCGAGGAGCAGCTCTTCGACTATGGCTGCGCCAACGCCAAGACCGACCACCACCCGGTCGGCACCTGCAGGATGGGGACCGACGCGGCGGCGGTGGTCGACCTGGAGCTCAGGGTTCGCGGGATCGAGGGGCTGCGCGTCTGCGACAGCTCGGTGATGCCGCGGGTCCCGTCCTGCAACACCAACGGCCCGACGATCATGATGGGTGAAAAGGGGGCCGACATCATCCGCGGATTGCCGCCGCTGCCCCCGGCCGTGTTCCAGCACGAACGTAACGACGCGCGCCCGCGGGCGCGCGCGGAGGTCCGCTGAAGGAGCGATCGGGCGTTGCAGTTTTGGGCGGCCGGTCGAAAAACGTTGCGGCGGCCGAAGGCGGCGTTCAAGGTGCCTCCGTATCTAGAAACTTCGGTCTGATTCCATGACGTCAATAGAGCCGCGCCCTTTTCTCATATCGCTTTTCGAGGCCGCCGTTGCCGCGGCCGATCCTGAAGCCGCCATTCGGGCGCACCTTCCGGCGCGGCCGAAGGGCCGCACGATCGTGGTCGGCGCCGGCAAGGCCGCGAGCCAGATGGCGGCCGCTTTCGAGCGGCTCTGGGACGGGCCGCTTGCAGGCGCCGTCGTTGCCCGCCACGGGCCCATAGAGAAATGCGAGCGGATCAGGGTCCTGCAATCGGCTCACCCGGTGCCGGACGAGGCGGGGCTTGCCGCGTCCTCGGCGCTCCTCGAAACCGTCGGGGGACTGACGGCGGATGATCTCGTGGTGGCGCTCATTTCCGGCGGAGGCTCCGCTCTCTTACCGGCCCCGCCCGGCGGCTTGACCCTGGAGGACGAGATCGCCGTCAACAAGGCGCTGCTTGCCTCCGGAGCACCGATTTCCGCCATGAATGTGGTGCGCAAGCATGCCTCGCGGATCAAGGGCGGGCGGCTTGCACTTGCCGCCGCCCCGGCGCGAGTCGTGAGCCTCGTCGTCTCCGACGTGCCCGGCGACAATCCGGCCTTCGTCGCCTCCGGCCCGACGGTGGCCGACCGGTCCAGTCTCGAAGAAGCGCGCGAGATCGTCGCGCGATACGCTATCGCCCTGCCCGAGCGGGTGACGGCGCATCTCGCTTCCGAAGCGGCGCGGGCACCCCGGCCCGACGATCCTGCATTCGGCGGCAACGAAGTGCACGTCATCGCCTCGGCGGCCGTTTCGCTGGAAGCGGCGGCGGCACGGGCGCGGGAAAGCGGCATCGAGGCGATGATCCTGTCGGATGCGATCGAGGGCGAGGCGCGCGACATCGGCCGTATGCATGCGGCGCTCGCGCGGGAAGTGGCCTCGCGCAACCGTCCCTTTTCGAAGCCGGTCGTGCTGCTTTCCGGCGGCGAGACGACAGTGACGATCTCCGGCGAAAGTTACGGGAAGGGCGGACGCAACAGCGAATTCCTCCTGTCGCTCGCGCTCGACATCGACGGCATCGGCGGTATCGATGCGCTTGCCGCCGACACCGACGGCATCGACGGATCCGAGGACAATGCCGGCGCCTTTGCCGACGGCGCAAGCGTCGGCCGGATGCGGGCGGCAGGCGCCGATCCCCGCGCTCACCTCGCGCGCCATGACGCCTGGACGGCCTTCGCGGCCAGCGGCGACCTGTTCGTACCCGGGCCGACGGGGACGAATGTCAATGATCTGCGGGCCATCCTGATACGCTGAAGCGACCCCTGGATGAATGTGAGAATGCCCCCTCCAAGGCGTCGGGAGGGGGCATTTAAACTATCTCAAGCGCCGTTATTTCACCCGCTTCAACGCATCGGCAAGGGTCGAGACGATCTCGCCGAAATGCTGCTTCTCCGCGATCAGAGGCGGCGAGAAGGCGATGATGTCGCCGGTGACGCGGATCAGCAGGCCCCGCTCGAAGCAATCGACGAAAACGTCATAGGCGCGAGCGCCGGGCGCGCCGTCGCGCGACTGGAGCTCGATACCGGCGATGAGGCCGATGGTGCGGATGTCGATGACATGCGGCAGGCCTTTCATGGAATGCATCGCCTCGTGCCAGTCGCCCTCGATTTCGGCGGCGCGCGTCATCAGGCCTTCGTCTCGATAGATGTCGAGCGTGGCGATGCCGGCGGCACAGGCGGCCGGATGTCCGGAATAGGTATAGCCGTGGAAGAGCTCGATCTGGCCTTCCGGGCCGTGCATCAGGGCGTCGTGCACCTTGCGGCTGGCAAAGACAGCGCCCATCGGGATCGCGCCGTTGGTAAGCCCCTTGGCGGTGGTGACGATGTCCGGCGTGACACCGAAATAGTCGGTCGCGAAGGCCGCACCGAGCCGGCCGAAACCGGTGATCACCTCGTCGAAAATCAGGAGAATGCCGTGCTTGTCGCAGATCGCGCGCAGCCGCTCGAGATAGCCCTTCGGCGGGATCAGCACGCCGGTCGAGCCGGCGACGGGCTCGACGATGCAGGCGGCGATCGTCTCGGCGCCGTGGAGCGCCACGAGCCTTTCGAGGTCGTCGGCAAGCTCGGCCCCATGCTCCGGCTGCCCTTTGACGAAGGCGTTCTTCGCCGGGTCATGGGTGTGGCGCAGATGGTCGGACCCGGGAAGCTGCGGGAAGACGCGGCGGTTGTTGACGATGCCGCCGACGGAGATGCCGCCGAAGCCGACGCCGTGATAACCGCGTTCGCGGCCGATGAGGCGGGTGCGCGTGCCTTGGCCGATCGAACGTTGATAGGCAAGTGCGATCTTCAGCGCTGTGTCCACGGATTCCGAGCCCGAGCCGGTGAAAAACACCCGGTCGAGCTTGGCGCCGACCGGGCCGGGCGCAATCTCGGCCAGCCGCTCGGCGAAGTCGAAGGCGATCGGATGTCCCATCTGGAAGGACGGCGCGAAGTCCATGGTCGAAAGCTGCCGCTCGACCGCGGCGGCGATCTGCCGGCGGCCGTGCCCGGCATTCACGCACCAGAGGCCGGCGGTGCCGTCGAGAACCGTCCGGCCGTCGACGCTGGTATAGTGCATGCCCTCAGCGGCGGCGAGCAGCCGGGGCGCCGCCTTGAACTGACGGTTGGCGGTGAAGGGCATCCAGTAGCTGTCGAGAACCGGAGCGTTGGGCTTGTTGTGGGCGTTCATGGCATCCTCCTGTCGTTAGCTGATTGACGCCATGATTTGGATTTCCGAACAAGTCCTTTTCTATGGCCATCTAAGCTATTGTATTTAAATAGGTCAGTTTGCTAGAATTTCGCTATTTCAAACAAGGGCAACACCGGGGTTCGCCATGAGCGTCGATATCGGCAACCGCCTGCGGCATGTTCGGCTGAGGCACAAGCTTTCCCAGCGCGAACTCGCCAAGAGGGCGGGGGTTACCAACTCCACCATCTCGTTGATCGAATCGAATGCATCGAACCCCTCGGTCGGCGCATTGAAGCGTATCCTCGACGGCATTCCGATCGGCCTTGCGGAGTTCTTCTCCTTCGAGCCGGAGAAGCCGCGCAGGGCTTTCTATGCGGCGGAGGAGCTGGTGGAGATCGGCAAGGGACCGATCTCCTATCGCCAGATCGGCGACAACCTTTTCGGCCGCAGCCTTCAGATCCTGAAGGAGTGCTACCAGCCGGGCGCGGACACCGGCAAGGTTCCGCTGGTGCATGAGGGCGAGGAAGGCGGGATCGTGCTTTCAGGCCGGCTGGAAGTGACCGTGGACGACGAGAGGCGCATCCTCGGGCCGGGCGATGCCTATTATTTCGAAAGCCGGCGGCCGCACCGCTTTCGCTGTATCGGACCGGTACCCTGCGAAGTGATCAGCGCCTGTACGCCGCCGACGTTTTGACCGGGCGAGAACGCCCCTCCCCACCCACCTCCCACCTGTGGGGAGGGGTTGGGGAGGGGGCCTTTTGAGGAGACTCCCGCCCTTCGCTTACGAAAGCCGCTCGCAGGCCGCCGCGATGCATTCGAGCGCCTCTTTCAGCTCCGCCTCCGAAGTCGCATAGGAAATGCGGAAAAAGGGTGAGAGGCCGAAAGCCGAGCCCGGGACGACGGCGACATGGGCGTCTTCCAGAAGATAGGCGCAGAAATCCGTATCCGTCTCGATCCTCTTGCCCGATGGCGTCACCTTGCCGAGAACGCCGGCGCAGCCGGAGAAAGTGTAGAAGGCGCCCTCGGGAACGCGGCAGTCGAGGCCGTCGATCGCGTTCAGGCCGTCGACCACGAGATCGCGGCGGCCCTGGAAGCTGGCTGTCCGTTCTTTCAGAAAGTCCTGCGGTCCGTTCAGCGCCGCGACCGAAGCCGCCTGGCTTATCGAAGAGGGGCAGGAGGTCGCCTGACTCTGGACGACGGCCATCGCCTTGATGAGCTCGCGCGGGCCGCCGGCATAGCCGATCCGCCAGCCGGTCATCGCATAGGCCTTCGAAACGCCGTTTACGGTCAGCGTGCGGTTCTTCAGGCCCGGCTCCAGCTGCGCGGGGGTGACGAAGCGGAAACCGTCATAGACGATGTGCTCATACATGTCGTCGACGAGCAGCCAGACATGCGGGTGCCTCAGAAGTACCTCGAGCAGCGGCCGGTAGTCGGCCGCACTGTAGGCGGCGCCCGACGGGTTGGAGGGCGAGTTCAAGAGCACCCATCGGGTCCGCGGCGTGATGGCCGCCTCCAGCTTCTCCGCCGTCAGGCGGAAGCCGGAAGAGGCGTCGCAGGCGATCAGAACGGGCTTGCCCTCGCAGATCTGGACAATGTCCGAATAGGAGGTCCAATAGGGCGTCGGAATGATGACCTCGTCGCCCGGATCGAGCGACGCCATCATGGCGTTGAAGAGGATCTGCTTGGCGCCGGTCGCGACCGTGATCTCGTCCAGCTCGTAGGCCAGCGCGTTCTCGCGCTGGAATTTCTCGCGGATAGCCTTCTTCAATTCCGGCGTGCCGTCGAGTGCGGTGTATTTCGTTTCGCCGCGGTGGATCGCATCCGAGGCGGCCCGCTTCACGTGTTCCGGCGTGTCGAAATCCGGCTCGCCGGCGCCGAGGATGATCACCGGCTTGCCTTCGCGCTTCATGGCGGCGGCGCGGGCGCCGATCTTCAGGATTTCCGAAACGCCGATCGAGGAAATCCGCGAGGCGGGCTGAAAGCCCGCCTCCTTGACCGTTGCATTGATGGTCATGGCCGATCCTGTTCGATTATTCGATGTCGAAAGAGACGCCCTGCGCCAGCGGCAGAGCCTTCGAATAGTTCACCGTGTTGGTGGCGCGCCGCATATAGGCCTTCCAAGCGTCGGAGCCGGATTCGCGGCCGCCGCCGGTCTCCTTTTCGCCGCCGAACGCGCCGCCGATCTCGGCGCCGGAGGTGCCGATATTGACGTTGGCGATGCCGCAATCCGAGCCGTCGGCCGCGAGGAACCGTTCCGATTCCTGCATGTCACGGGTGAAGATCGAGGAGGAAAGTCCGGCGGCAACCGCATTGTGCTCGGCGAGCACGGCGTCGAAGTCGCTGTACTTCATGACGTAGAGGATCGGCGCGAAGGTTTCTTCGAGAACCGGGCCTTCCTGCTTCGGCATTTCGACCAGTGCCGGCTTGACGTAATAGCCGTTCTCGTGGCCGAGATCGACGCGCTCGCCGCCGGTGACGGCACCGCCATGGCTCTTTGCCTCGGCGATCGCCTTCTGCATCCCGTCGAAGGCCGCCTTGTCGACGAGCGGCCCGACGAGTGCGGCCGATTCCAGCGGGTTGCCGACGGAGACCGACTGATAGGCCTTCTTCAGGCGCGGCACGAGCTGGTCGTAGACGCTTTCATGGACGAAGAGGCGGCGCAGGGTCGTGCAGCGCTGGCCGGCGGTGCCCATGGCCCCGAAAGCAATGGCGCGCAGCGCCATGTCGAGGTCTGCGGACGGGCAGACGATGCCCGCATTGTTGCCGCCGAGTTCCAGGATCGCACGGGCAAAGCGCTTGGCAAGCCGCGGACCGACCTCGCGGCCCATGCGGGTGGAGCCGGTCGCCGAGACCAGCGGCACCTTCGGATGGTCGACGAGGGCCTCGCCGATCGCACGGTCGCCGATCAGGACCTGCGACAGGCCTTCCGGAGCGTCGCCGAAACGGGCGATGGCGCGTTCCAGGATCGCCTGGCAGGCGAGCGCGGTGAGCGGCGTCTTTTCCGACGGCTTCCAGACGACGGCGTCACCGCAGACGAGCGCGAGCGCCGCATTCCACGACCAGACCGCGACGGGGAAGTTGAAGGCGGAAATGATGCCGACGACACCGAGCGGGTGCCAGGTTTCCATCATCCGGTGACCGGGACGCTCGGTGGCGATCGTCAGGCCGTAGAGCTGGCGGGAAAGGCCGACGGCGAAATCGCAGATATCGATCATCTCCTGCACTTCGCCGAGGCCCTCGGACGGGATCTTGCCGGCTTCGATCGAGACGAGGCGGCCGAGATCGGCCTTGAAGGCGCGCAGTTCCTCGCCGAGAAGCCGGACGAGCTCGCCGCGCTTCGGCGCCGGCACGAGACGCCAGACGCGGAAAGCCTCGTCGGCCTTCTCGATCTTCCTGGCGGCTTCAGCGGCAGACACGGTCTTGAGACTGGCGATCTTCTCGCCGGTGACCGGGCTGAAGGACGGCATGTCGCCGCCGGTGTAGAGGTCCTTGGCGACGCCCATTTTCTCGAGGAGCGCGGCTGCCTCGCTCGCGACGTCGATTTTCTTGGCTGCAATGTTCATGTGGTGACTCCCGTCTTGTAGCTGGCGCGATGACCTAACCGAAGCGCACGCTGCCGAGCTTGCCCGGCGAGGTGAGCGTCTTGAGGCCGGCCGCCATGTTCTTCAATTTTTCCGGCGTGTAGAGATCGTAATAAGCCTGATTGCGGCGGCCGAGCGCATGTTCCGCGCTGAAGCTGCCGTGATATTGCTCGACCGCGACCGCAAAGACCCAATCGCGCAGACGCTGCTCGAAGGTCGCATCGGCCAGTAGCGAACTATCCTTTGCGACGACCAGGTTGAAGTGAACGCCGCCGTCGCCGATATGGCCGAAATCGCAGACCGTGACGCCCGGAAATTTTTCCGGCATTTCCGCCTTCATATGGTCGCAGAAGACCATGATGTCACCCCTGCGGAAGGAGAGATCGAAAGCGATCAGCTTGCCGAGGTGCTTTACGCCCTCCGAAAGCGCATGGCGCAGCGACCAGATCTCGTGCGGCGGGCCGACGAGTGCATCGGCGAGCGGCGCCTCATCCATTTCCCATATCTCCGCGAGCACGCTTTCGAGAACCGCGTCGAGCGGCTGCTCGCCCTCGCGCGGGCTCGAGGTGCGGGAGATCTCGGCAAGGATCACGTAGTCGGGGACCTTGCCGCCCTGGAAGGGGTTCTTCAGCGCCGGCACATGGGCGAAGGCCGCGGCGATCGCGTTCGCCGACATTCCCTCGAAGGCCGAGAGATAGGCGCCGAGCCGCTCTTCCATGGCCTTCAGGAGCGGCAGGACATGCGCGCCGCTCGCCGGCACGAGGAAGGCGGTCGCCGTCTGCTTCGGCAGGCGCTCGAGATTGAGCACGCATTCGGTGACGATGCCGAAGGCGCCCGAGGTGCCGATGAAGATCTGCTTCCAGTCGATGCCGGTATTGTTCTTGCGCAGGTCCGAGCCGAGGTCGAGCACCGTGCCCGCTTCGTCGGCGAGGACCACTTTCAGACCCAGCATGTTGCGGCGCACGTCGCCATATTTGAGAAAGCGCGAGCCGCCGGTATTGGTGGCGGTCATGCCGCCGATCCGCGGGTCGGCGCCGAGATCGATCGGGAAGAACAGGCCGTGTTCCTCCAGCCGGCGGTTGAGCTCGGACAGGCGAAAGCCGGCGTCGACGCGCACTGAGCGATTGTCCACGTCGAGCGCAAACTGGCGGGTCAGCCGGTCGAGGCTGACGACGACCTCGCTGCCCGACTCGTCCGGCGTCGACCCCGAGACCAGGCCCGTATTGCCCGACTGGGGGATGAGGGCGATGCCGCTGCGGACGCAGTAACCGACGGCGGCCGAGACCTCTTCCGTCGTTGCCGGACGCAGGACGGCCGCCGCGCGGCCGCGGTCGTAGCGTGCGCCGGTCTCGTAAGCCTCCATGTCCTCCCGACGCGTGACGACGCCCTTGTCGCCAAGGAGCTTCGTCAATGCGTCGATATGGTGCTCGTCAATCATTGCCGGCGTATCACTCCGCTGCCATGGCGGCGGTAAGCGCCTTGAGGCAGCCTTCGATCGATGCCTGCTCGATGCCGGCATAGTGATCGAATTCGTTGAGGACGGCGACGCCGAGGTCGGTCTCGAAGCGCTTCTGGTTCGGGCTCGCCTCGAATTCCTGCTGCGCACCGTCGCCGAGGTTCGACTGGAAGATACCGGCGGCGCTGACGGGAAGGAAGTCCTCATAGACGATCGGATCGAACCGAATAAGACCGTCGGCGATCAGGGAATTGAGATCGCGCCGGCCGGGCAGCTTCGTCCGCCGGCCCTTCTCCGTCAGGGAATAGCTGAAATAGCCGAGGCCGGCCTGCCGGATTTCCGCCCAGCTGTCGGGGAAGGCCTCGAAGACCTGGGTCAAGGCCGCTTCGTATTCTCTGGCATTTGAACCATCGGCGGCCGGACGTACGATCTTGCGCGATTCGTCGAGCAGCCGGTCGTAGAGACCGCGGCCCTTCGGCGTCAAGGCGATGCCGCGCTGCTCGATCTCGCCGAAGCGGGCGGTATGCGAGCCGGTCTTCCAGCCGCCATCGGCGCCGCGGAAGGAAACCGGCTCTTCGAGCGCCTTGAAGGAGGTCTGGCGAAGCAGGACCGGGCACTTGCGTGTCGGCGGCCCTTCGACCACGGCCTTCGGGGCAATGCCATATTCCGGCATCAGCGCCTGGACGCGGTCGATGTCGAGCGTACGTGGCGTCAGATGGTTGATATGCGGCCCCTTGAAGGAGACCACGTCGGCGATCAGCCGGTGCGCATCGTGCAGGCGCTCGTACATGTCGGCGCCGACATTCGCCTCGTCGTGCCAGCGGAAGGTCTCGAGCACTTCGGCGACGAAACGGTCGGCATCGCGCTCGTCGAGGCCGCCGTCGCGCTCGGCCTTTTCGGTAAGATCGACCGCACCGGATGTGAAGATCCGGCGCTCTTTCAGGATCGCCTCCGCCTCGGCGCGAAGGGCCTCGTCGGCAATGAGGTCGAGCCTCAGAAGCGAGGTGAAGACGCGGAAGGGGTTGCGCTTCAGGGCCGCGTCTCCAACCGGCCGGAAGGCCGTGGAGTGGACCGGCACCCCGGCGGTCGACAGATCGTAGTAGCCGACCGGATACATGCCCATCACGGCAAATACACGGCGCATCATCGAAAGCTCCGCCGGCGTGCCGAGACGGATCGCGCCGTGACGCTCCTCGGAAATGCGTTCGAGCGAATCCGTCGCCTCCAGCCTCTCCTTGAGGGTGGCGTCGGCCGAGAGCGTTTCGCCGTTGACCCTTGCGACGAGCTCCATCAGCGTGCCGTAGGCGGGTACTTCTTCGCGGTACATCAGCGACATCGCAGCGGAAAAGGCCGAGCGGATATCGTCGGCGGATACGAAACTATTCTCTTTCACTGGGGCTCGCCTCGCGCTATGGATGAAGGACAAGGTCATTCTTAATTCTGATCATATCGGAAGGCTGTGAGCTTGGATCGCGCTGCTTCTGACTATGTTGATGCGAGGCTGGAATGAAGTTGAGCCGCCGACTGGTTCCCGACGTGACGACGCTGCAGGCCTTCGAATGCGCGGCGCGCCATGGCAGTTTCACCCAGGCCGCCGCGGAGCTCAATCTCACGCAGAGCGCCGTCAGCCGGCAGATCAAGGATCTCGAAAACCAGCTGGGCGTGCTGCTCTTCGAGCGGGTGCGCCAGCGGGTCATTCTTTCCGATGCGGGGCAGAAATTCCTGCCGGAGGTACGCCGGCTTCTGAACCAGACCGAAGAGCTGATGGTGCGCGCCATGGCGTCGGCGCGGGCCGACTCGAGCCTCTCCATCGCATCGCTTCCGACCTTCGGCAGCCGCTGGCTGGTGCCGCGCCTGCCCGATTTCCTGAGGCGCCACCCGGGCACCGTCGTCAATATCGCCTCCCGTTCGGAGCCGTTCGACTTCGAAGAGCAGAACTTCGACCTCGCGATCCATTACGGCCAGCCCGTCTGGGCGCGCGCCATTTGCAACTATCTCTGCAGCGAAGTCATCGTGCCGGCCGCCAGCCCGACCCTTCTCTCGATGCATCCGGTGGAGGCGCCTGCGGACATCGGCGGCGGCCCGCTGCTGCATCTGGCGACGCGGCCCAAGCTCTGGGCGCAATGGTTCGAGGTAAACGGCGTCGAACAGGACGGCGCCTATCGCGGCAACCGCTTCGATCAATTCTCGATGGTAATCGAGGCGGCGACTGCAGGTCTCGGTTTTGCCCTTTTGCCTCGCTATCTGATCGAGCAGGAACTTACCGCAGGCACCCTGCGGATCGTTCTCGATCGACCGATGCAGACGGAGAACAGCTATTATCTCGCCATTCCGGAAGGCAAGCTCGAAAATCCGATCAGTCGCGCTTTCCGGGAGTGGATCACCGAACAGGTCGGTGATCGGTCGCAGTAGCAAGTCCGGTTGAGGGCCTACGGATCTCAGCCTGCGGACGGGCTTACACCAGGAAGGGCGGACTTTGACAGAGATATCCATCGAATCGAGGGAGCTCGCCGGCCAGTCCGGCTCCTCGCGGTACGGGTCTCCGGAGCCGGCTGCGGGCGATGCTCGCATTCCTTGCAAGCTGCTGACATCACGGCTAAAAAATGCCATCTTCATGCACCACGCGGCCGTGAAATCCAGCGCGCCGCCGGCTTTGCGTTCGGCGCCTGCCTTCACCCATACTCTCTTCCCGGGACAATGACGGCGAAGGAGGGCACATGACCGTGTCTAGAAACGCGCCGGCGCCGTCTGCATCCTCGGGGTCGCAGCCACACCGGCAGAACAACGACAACCGGGCCGATCAGTCCCGAGTGGAACCAGAATCCGTACCCATGCTCCAGAACACAACGCAGTCCAACTTACCGCGCGAACCGGAAGCGAAGCAGATCGACTACAACGATTCGATCCGCTCGACCTATTTCTCGATCGACGACCTGCGAGCATGCGGCGCGAGCCTCGCCGAACACGGCACTTCCGCTCTGCCGGGCTTCTTTCCTTTCGAATTTCGCGTCCGCCATCGGGAGAACGAGAAGGAAATCCTGCGCGTCTACCGGGCGACCGCAGCCGACGTGGAAGCCGGCGCCTCGATCACGCCTGCAGCCGAATGGCTGCTCGACAACCACCACGTCGTCGAAGAGGCGATCCAGGAGGTACGGCGGGACTTTCCACGCCGTTTCTACCGGCAACTGCCGACGCTCTCGGTCTCCGGAACCGTCATCCCGCGCACGATGGCCCTTGCCTGGCTCTACGTTGCCCATACCCACAGTACCGTCACGCGGGAAAGCATCACCGCGATGGTGGGGGGCTTCCAGGAGCACGAGACCCTCAAGATCGGCGAATTGTGGGCGCTGCCGTCGATCCTGCGTTTCGTCCTCATCGAAAATCTGAGGCGCATCGCCATCCGCGTCGAGCGCTCGCGCGGCATGCGGCGGAAGGCGAACGAGGTCGCGGACCAGCTCATCCGGCTGAACGATCCGGAAGGCTGCCGGACGCTTCTGGTGGAGTCCGAGGCGCTTGCCGCCGACAACACCTTCATCGCACAGCTCCTTTACCGCATGCGTGACGGTTCCCAGAGCTCGGGTGCCGTCATCGCCTGGATCGAGGAGAGGCTGGAGAGGCGTGGCACCGACGTCGAGGAGGCGCTGGTAGCGGAGCAGAACCGCCTGTCGTCGGGCAACGCGACGATGAGCAATATCATCCGCAGTCTGCGCGAGATCGACGACACGGACTGGGCCGTCTGGTTCGAAAGCGTCAGCAAGATCGATGCGACGCTGCGCGAAGGGTCCGACTATGCGGCGCTCGATTTCGGATCGCGCAACACGTATCGCGACACGATCGAGAAGCTTGCCCGCCGGTCCGGCCACAGCGAGCATGAAGTCACGAAGATCGCGATCGAGATGGTCGAGGAGGCGAAGGCCGCCGCGGCCGTCGAAGCGCCTCTGCAGGAGCCGAATGTCGGCTCCTTCCTGGTCGGCAAGCAGCGGCTGGCACTCGAGAAGAGGATCGGCTATTCGCCCTCGATCTTCCAGCACATCATCCGGTCGGTCCGCAAGCTCGACTGGTTCGCCATAGCCGGGCCGAACATTCTCTTGACGATCCTGGCGATGATCGTCGTCTATGCCTTCGTCAGCCCGATGGATATTCCGAGCGGCGCGAAGCTGATCATGCTCCTGCTCTTCGCGCTGCCTGCCTCCGAAGGCGCGATGGGCCTGTTCAACACGGTCTTCACGCTGTTTGCCAAACCGTCGCGGCTGGTCGGTTACGAGTTTCTCGACGGAATACCCGAGGATGGACGTACGCTGGTCGTGGTGCCTTGCCTGATTGCCAAGCGCGATCATGTAGACGAGCTCGTGCGCAACCTCGAGGTTCACTATCTCGCCAATCCGCGCGGCGAGATCTATTTCGCGCTCCTGAGCGATTGGGCCGACAGCAAGTCGGAGGAGGCTCCTGCCGACACGGATGTTCTCGAATATGCCAAGCGCGAGATCGCGTCTCTCTCTGCCCGCTATGCCTATGACGGCAAGACGCGCTTCTTCCTGCTGCACCGCCGCCGCCTCTACAACGAGGCCGAGGGCGTGTGGATGGGATGGGAGCGCAAGCGCGGCAAGCTGCACGAGTTGAATCTGCTGCTTCGCGGCGACCGCGATACCTCCTTCCTTCAGGGCGCCAACACGGTGCCGGAGGGCGTGCAATATGTGATGACGCTCGACTCCGACACGCGTCTCATGCGCGACGCGGTGACCAAGCTCGTCGGCAAGCTCTATCACCCGATCAACCGGCCGGTCGTCAATCCGAGGACACAGGAGGTCGTGACCGGCTACAGCCTCCTGCAGCCGCGCGTGACGCCGTCGCTCACCACCGGCAGCGAGGCCTCGGCCTTCCAGCGCATCTTCACCATCAATCGCGGCATCGACCCTTACGTCTTCACCGTGTCGGACGTCTATCAGGACATTGCCGGCGAAGGCAGCTTCACCGGCAAGGGCCTCTATCATGTCGACGCCTTCGAGGCTGCTCTCAAGAGCAGGATCGAAGAAAATGCGGTGCTCAGCCACGACCTTCTCGAAGGTTCCTATGCGCGTTGCGCGCTGGTGACCGACATCGAGCTCGTCGAGGATTTTCCGATCCGCTACGAGGTCGAGATGTCGCGCCAGCATCGTTGGGCGCGAGGCGACTGGCAGCTCCTGCCGTATATCTTCAATCCGAAGAACGGCCTTTCGATGCTCGGGCGCTGGAAGATGTACGACAACCTGCGCCGCTCGCTCATTCCCGTCGCCTGGCTCGCCGCCTCGGTCATGGGCTGGTACTACATGGAGCCGACCCCGGCGCTGATCTGGCAGCTCGTGCTGATTTTCAGCCTGTTCGTCGCGCCGACACTGTCGCTGATCTCCGGGATCATGCCCCGGCGCAACGACATCGTCGCGCGTGCGCATCTCCACACGGTGCTGTCGGACATCCGCGCCGCCAACGCGCAGGTCGCGTTGCGCATCGTCTTCATCGCGCACAATGCGGCGATGATGGCCGATGCGATCGTGCGCTCGCTCTATCGCACCTTCGTCAGCCGCAAGCTGATGCTCGAATGGCGCACCGCCGCGCAGGTGCAGAGCGCCGGCCACGGTTCGATCGGCGACTACTTCCGCGCAATGTGGACGGCACCGGCGCTTGCGCTGGTGTCGCTGGCGCTTGCCGCCATCTCCGATACGGGGCTGCCCTTCATCGGGCTGCCCTTCGCCCTTATCTGGGCCGCCTCGCCCGCGGTCGCCTGGTTCGTGAGCCAGTCCGCCGAGACTGAAGACCAGCTCGCCGTTTCCGATGAGGCGATCGAGGAGATGCGCAAGATCGCCCGGCGGACATGGCGCTACTTCGAGGCGTTCGTCACCGCCGAGCAGAACTTCCTGCCGCCGGACAACTTCCAGGAAACGCCGCAGCCGGTACTCGCGGAGCGTACCTCGCCGACGAATATCGGCGTCTATCTCCTGTCGGTCATGTCGGCGCGCTCCTTCGGCTGGATCGGTTTCGAGGAGACGATCACGCGCCTCGAGCAGACGATCGCCACGATCGACCGCATGCCGAAATATCGCGGCCATCTCTTCAACTGGTATCGCACGCGCGGGCTCGAACCAATGGAGCCGCGTTATGTCTCCTCGGTCGACAGCGGCAACCTCGCCGGACACCTGATCGCGGTCTCGTCCATGTGCCGCGAATGGGCCGAAGCCCCATCCGCCCACGTCCAGGGCAATCTCGACGGCATCGGCGACGTCGCGGCGATCCTCAAGGAGGTGTTGAGCGAGCTTCCCGACGACCGCAAGACCGTACGGCCGCTGAGGCGCCTGATCGAGGAGCGCATCGCCGGCTTCCAGAACGCGCTTGCCGCGGTCAAGCGCGAGCGCGAATTCGCCTCCATCCGGGTGATCAACCTCGCGGTGCTCGCACGCGACATGCACAAGCTGACGGTCAATCTCGACCATGAGGTGCGCACCGTCCCCAGCGGCGAAGTGGCGACATGGGCGGGTTCGCTGGTGGCCGCCTGCGAGGCCCATATCGCCGACGGCGTCTTCGACCTCGGTGCCATCGAGGCTCTGCGCCAGCGTCTGCTGGTGCTCAAGGAGCGCGCACGCGACATCGCCTTCTCCATGGACTTCAGCTTCCTGTTCCGGCCGGAGCGGCGGCTGCTGTCGATCGGCTACCGGGTCAACGCCAACGAGCTCGACGAGGCCTGCTACGATCTGCTCGCCTCCGAGGCGCGGCTGACGAGCCTTTTCGCGATTGCCAAGGGGGATCTGCCGACCGAGCACTGGTACAAGCTCGGCCGTCCGATCGTGCCGATCGGCGCGCGCGGTGCGCTCGTCTCCTGGTCGGGTTCGATGTTCGAATATCTGATGCCGCCGCTCGTCATGCAGGAGCGGCAGGGCGGCATCCTCAACCAGACCAACAATCTGGTGGTCCAGGAGCAGATCAATCACGGCCGCCGGCTCGGGACGCCCTGGGGCATTTCCGAGGCGGCGTTTAATGCGCGCGACCACGAGCTGACCTACCAGTATACGAACTTCGGCGTGCCGACGCTGGGTCTGAAGCGCGGCCTCGGGCAGAATGCCGTCATCGCACCTTACGCGTCCATTCTCGCCTGCATGTACGATCCGAAATCGGCGCTCGCCAATCTGGCGCGGCTCCGGGAGGTCGGCGCCCTTGGGGCCTACGGCTATCACGACGCCGTCGACTTCACGCCGACGCGCGTGCCGGAAGGCCAGAAATGCGCCGTCGTGCGCAACTATTATGCCCATCATCACGGCATGTCGGTCGCGGCGGTCGCCAATGTCGTCTTCAACGGGCAGCTGCGCGAGTGGTTCCATGCCGATCCCGTCATCGAGGCCGCCGAACTCCTCCTGCAGGAGAAGGCGCCGCGCGACATTCCGGTGATGGCCGCCAAGCGCGAGCCGGAAGCGCTGGGCAAGGGCCAGGCCGATCTCCTGCGCCCCGAAGTCCGCGTCGTCGAAGACCCGATCAACCAGGATCGCGAGACGGTTCTTCTGTCGAACGGTCACTACTCCGTCATGCTGACGGCGACAGGGGCGGGTTATGCCCGCTGGAACGGTCAGGCGGTCACGAGATGGACTCCGGACCCGGTGGAGGACAGGACGGGGACCTTCATCTTCCTGCGCGACACGGTGACGGGCGACTGGTGGTCGGCGACGGCCGAGCCGCGGCGTGCGCCGGGCGAAAAGACCGTTACCCGCTTCGGCGACGACAAGGCCGAATACGTCAAGACCGTCGGCGATCTGACAAGCGAGGTGGAATGCATCGTCGCCACCGAGCACGATGCCGAAGGCCGTCGGGTTATCCTGCTCAACACGGGCACGGAAGACCGGTTCATCGAGGTGACGTCTTATGCCGAGCCCGTGCTTGCCATGGACGATGCCGACAGCTCGCACCCGACCTTCTCGAAAATGTTCATCCGCACCGAGATCAGCCGTCACGGAGACGTGATATGGGTCTCGCGCAACAAGCGCAGCCCTGGCGATCCGGACATCGAGGTCGCCCATCTCGTCACCGACAATGCCGGCAGCGATCGCCACACGCAGGCGGAGACCGATCGCCGGCGCTTCCTCGGCCAGGGCCGCACGATTGCCGAGGCGGCCGCATTCGACCCGGGCGCCACGCTTTCCGGCACCGACGGCTTCACGCTCGATCCGATCGTGTCGCTGCGTCGCGTCGTACGCGTGCCGGCGGGTAAGAAGGTGAGCGTCATCTTCTGGACGATCGCCGCCCCGGACAGGGAAGGCGTCGATCGGGCGATCGACCGCTACCGGCATCCGGAAACCTTCAATCACGAGCTCATCCATGCCTGGACCCGCAGCCAGGTGCAGATGCGCCATGTCGGGATCACCTCGAAGGAGGCCGCGAGCTTCCAGATGCTCGGCCGCTATCTTGTCTATCCGGATATGCACCTTCGCGCCGACACGGAGACCGTCAAGACCGGGCTTGCCTCGCAATCGGCGCTGTGGCCGCTGGCGATCTCCGGCGATTTCCCGATCTTCTGCCTCAGGATCAACGACGACGGCGATCTCGGCATCGCCCGCGAGGCCTTGCGGGCGCAGGAATATCTGAGAGCTCGCGGCATCACCGCCGATCTGGTGGTGGTCAACGAGCGCGCCTCCTCCTATGCGCAGGATCTGCAGCACACGCTCGACTCCATGTGCGAGAATTTGAGGCTTCGCGGCCTTTCGGACGGCCCGCGCCAGCACATCTTTGCGGTGCGCCGGGACCTGATGGAACCGGAAACCTGGTCGACGCTGATCTCGGCATCGCGGGCCGTCTTCCATGCCCGCAACGGCACGATCTCGGATCAGATAGCCCGCGCCACATCGCTCTACTCCAAACCTTCCGAAAAGAAGGAGGAGGGCGCCGAGATGCTGCTGCCGGTGATACGGGAGACCGACGAGCCGGTGGCGGTCGAACTCGACGGCGGCGACCTGGATTACTGGAACGGCTTCGGCGGCTTTGCCGAGGACGGCCGCGAATATGCCGTGCGGCTGCGCGGAGGCGAGGCGACGCCGCAACCCTGGATCAACGTCATCTCCAACGAGCAATTCGGCTTCCATATCTCCGCCGAAGGTGCGGCCTTCTCCTGGAGCCGCAATTCCCGCGACTATCAGTTGACGCCCTGGAGCAACGATGCGGTCGTCAATCGTCCGGGCGAGGCGATCTTCGTGCGCGACATGGAAAACGGCGCGGTGCTGACGCCCTATGCCGCACTGTCGCGACGCAAGTCCGCCCGGTTCGAGACCCGTCACGGCCTCGGCTATTCGCGCTTTCTCAGCACGCAGGACGAGCTCGAGATCGAGGCCATGCATACGATCCACAGGAGCCTGCCGGCCAAGCTCGTCCGGCTGACGATCCGCAACCGCAGTTCGGCCGCACGCAAGCTGCGCGTCTACGGCTATGCGGAGTGGGTGCTCGGCAACAATCGCAGCCGTACCGCGCCCTTCGTCCTCAGCGAGTGGGACGAAAGCGCGAAGACGCTCGTCGCCACCAATCCCTACAGCATCGACTATCCGGGCCGGTGCGCGTTCTTCGCCAGCGACGGAGATATCGCCGGCTATACGGCGAGCCGGCGGGAATTCCTTGGCCGGGCCGGAGGAATCCTCGCCCCGCAGGCAGTGGTCGCCGGCGCCGAGCTCACCGGATCGACGGATGTGGACGGGGATGCCTGCGCGGCGCTCGCGACGGATCTCACCATCGAGGCGGGGGTGGAGCGACAGGTCACCTTCTTCCTCGGTGATGCCGACAATTCCGATCAGGTGCAGGCGGTGCTGGAGGAACTCAGGGCGGACAGTTTCGACGCTGCGCTCGAGGCGGCGAAGGCGTTCTGGGGTGATTTCACCGGAGTCGTGAAGGTGGAGACGCCCGATCGCGCCTTCAACCACATGATCAACCACTGGCTTCCCTACCAGGCGCTCGGCTGCCGGATCATGGCACGCTCGGCCTTCTACCAGGCAAGCGGTGCCTTCGGTTTCCGCGATCAGCTGCAGGATACGCTTGCCTTCCTCATCCATCGGCCGGCGCTTGCCCGTGCGCAGATCCTCAATGCCGCGGCGCGGCAGTTCGTCGAAGGCGACGTGCAGCATTGGTGGCTGCCCGGCACGGACGCGGGCGTCCGCACGATGATCTCGGACGACGTGGTCTGGCTCGCTCATGCGGTTGCGCATTATTGCGCCGTCACCGGCGAGGAAGACATCCTCAAGGAGAAAGTTCCTTTCATTACCGGGCCGGCTCTGGAAGAAGGCCAGCACGACAGCTTCTACAAGCCGGATGTGGCCGACGAGGTGGGCGACGTCTACGAGCATTGCGCCCGTGCGGTCGATCTCGCCATCCGCCGGACCGGCGCCAACGGTCTGCCGCTCATTCTCGGCGGCGACTGGAACGACGGCATGAACCGTGTCGGGGAGGCCGGAAAGGGCACGAGCGTCTGGCTCGGCTGGTTCCTGGCAGGCACCCTGCGCGCGTTCCTGCCCTATGCCCGTGCCCGCAAGGACAAGCCGCGCCTGGCCCTATGGGAGCGGCATCTCGAAGCACTGAAGGATGCGCTCGAACAGGCAGGCTGGGACGGCGATTACTATCGCCGCGGCTATTACGACGACGGCACGCCGCTCGGATCGGCGGAGAACGGCGAGTGCCGCATCGATTCGATCGCGCAATCCTGGAGCACGCTTTCGGGAGAGGGCGACAAGGAGCGTTCTCTGCGCGCGATGGACGCGGTGATGGCGGAGCTCGTAGATCCCGAAAAGCGCATCGTCCGGCTGTTCACGCCGCCGCTCGAGACGACGAAGCAGGACCCGGGCTACATCAAGGCCTATCCCCCGGGCGTGCGGGAGAATGGCGGGCAATATACCCACGCGGCCACCTGGGTGGTGCTGGCATTCGCCGCCCAGGAGCGGGCGGAAGAGGCCTGGCGCACCTTCAGCATGCTCAACCCCGTGTCGCATGCTCTCAGCCAGGAGGACGCCGAGCATTATCGTGTCGAGCCCTATGTGGTTGCTGCCGATATCTATGGAGAAGGCGCGCTTGCCGGCCGCGGCGGCTGGACCTGGTACACGGGCTCCGCCGGCTGGCTCTACCGCGCCGGTGTCGAGGGGATTCTCGGCATCCGCAAGCGGGGCGACAAGCTCTTGATCCGGCCCGTCCTACCCTCCGAATGGCCGGGCTATTCGGCCGAAGTGCGCGTGAACGGCACCACGCACCGGATTTCCGTCAGCCGCGATCCAAAAACTGGCGAACCGGTCGTAAGCGTAAATAATAGTGTCACAGAAAACGCGCATGAAGGGGTTTTGCTGTAGCTGCCGGCTTGAAGCACGAGCTGAACCGGCTTTGTTTTCTTGGATCACGATGACTTGGATCGAACGACCCAAAGCAATCGTGATCCGATCCAACAAGTCGAGCGGAATGCAGGGCGCAAAACGGTACACACTTTTCCTCATTCCGCTCGGAGGCAAGGCCGGCTTTTCTTTGCCGTGTCAGGTTCGTCATTCATTCATGGCGTCGGCGCCGCCCGCATCGGGCCGGCACGGCGGCGCCGGTTTCAACAGGGGTGGGGCGGGGCGCCAAATCCCGGATATGAACGCGCATGCTGCAGAAGACCTTTGAGGGCGGCAACGATCAGAGAGGGGTCGCCCCTCCGATGCCGACCGGGCGCGACACACGCCTCGACGTTTTTCGGGCACTTTGCCTGCTGACCATCTTCGTCAACCATGTACCGGGCCAGTATCTCGAATATCTGACCCACAAGAACTTCGGCTTTTCCGATTCGGCAGAGGCCTTCGTGCTGATTTCCGGCCTGTCGGTGGGGGCGGCCTATTCCGGCAAGTTCCTGGCCGGCGGCCGGCTCGCCCTCACGCTGAAGATATGGCGGCGCGCCCTGGCGCTCTATGTTGCGCACATCATGACGAGCGTGGTGACGCTTGCGATCTTCGCCGGCGGCGCCCTCTATTTCGGCCGTCAGGAGCTGATCGGCGAGATCAACATCCGGCCGATCGTCGAGCAGACGGAGCAGGGGATCGTCGCCATGGTGCTGCTCGGGCACCAGCTCGGCTACAACAACATTCTGTCGATGTATGCGGTGCTGTTCCTGCTGCTGCCCGGGTTTCTGTGGCTGAATGCCGTGCGCCCCAGATTGCTGTTCGCGTTTTCCGCGACGCTCTGGCTCGCTGCCGGCTGCTTCAAAATGGTGCCCTATAACTTTCTCGACGACGGCTACTGGTTCCTCAATCCCTGGTCCTGGCAGTTCCTGTTCGTGATCGGCATTCTGTGCATGAGCCATGTGCGGCGGGGCGGGAGTCTCCCGCGGAGCCCCTGGCTTCTCGGCCTTTCCGTCGCCTATCTCGCGATTTCCGCCTTCTGGGTGCTGTTTTCCTGGTGGAACATCGATCTCTCCTTCGGCCTGCCTGCGGTGCTGACCGGCTTCGACAAGACCTTCCTGTCGCTGACGCGGCTGCTGCATGTGCTGGCGCTCGCCTATATTCTCGCAACCGTCCCCGTCTTCAGCCGGCTGACGCGGGTCGGAAGCAACCACCCCCTGGTGATGATCGGGCGCCATTCGCTTGCCGTCTTTATTTTCGGGACGATCCTCGCAATGGCGGGCCAGGTGCTGCTTCTCGTCACCGACCGGGACCGGATCATCGGCACGATCTTCGTCATCGGCGGCATCGGCCTGCACTTCGCCTATGCCTATTACCTCGAATGGCTGAAGGAGGTCTCCGTGGCGCCGCCACTGAAGGCGGCGTGAGGGACCCTTATCCGCACGCCGGGAGGAGAGTCGTCCCCTCCCGGCGTGGCCGTATGTCACAGTCCGCGCAACCGTTCGATGGATTTGCCCTTGCGCTCATGACGCTCTCGGATCTCGCGACCTTCCCGGTCACATAGAAATGCCCCGGAATCCGGGGCATTTCGTTGTAGATCCGATGGTCGGTGAGGCGATCACGCTGCCGTAAGGCTCTTGCGGACATCCTCGTCCGTGAGGATACCGCTGGCGCGAAGCAGTGCCGCGAAGCGGCCGTTGCTCTGGCTGAGTTCGTGGAAGCCGCCCATTTCCACGATCCGGCCCTGATCCATGAAGATGACCAGATCGGCTTCCCGCACCGTCGACAGGCGGTGGGCGATGATGAAGGTCGTCCGGTCCTTGCGCAAGGCGTCGATGGCATCCTTGACGCGGGCCTCGGTCTCGACGTCGAGCGCGCTGGTCGCCTCGTCGAGCACCAGGATCGGCGCGTTCTTCAGGATCGCGCGGGCAATCGCGACGCGCTGGCGTTCGCCGCCCGACAGCCGGTTGCCGCGTTCGCCGACGACCGTGTCGTAGCCGTTGAGGCGGTCCTCGATGAAATCGCTCGCGGCGGCGGCCTCGGCGGCTGCCATCACCTCGTCCAAAGAGGCGTCGTCACGGCCGAGGCGGATATTTTCGCCGATCGAGCGGTTCATGAGGCCGGCATCCTGGAAGACCGTGGCGATCGACCGGCGCAGCGATTTGCGGGTGACGGTCGCGATGTCCACGCCGTCGATCAGGATCTGGCCGTGCTTCGGCTCGTGGACCCGCTGCAGGAGGTTGACGAGCGTGGTCTTCCCGGCACCGGTCGGGCCGACGATGGCGATCGTCTGGCCGGCCTTGGCCTTGAACGAGACGTTGCGCACGCCTTGGGCGGAGTTTGCGAAGTCGAAGGAAATGTCCTTGAATTCGACCTCGCCGACGACACCCTTCAGTTCCCCGGCATCGGACGGCTCCTCGCGGTCCTGCACGGAATCCTCGAGCTGGAAGAAATCTTCGAGTTTGGCGCGCGCTTCGAAGATCTGCGTGGCGAAGGCCTTCATCTGGTCGAGGCGGCCGATCAGCAGATTGGCGAAGCCGATGAAAGCGATCACCTCGCCGACGCCGAGCTCGCCGCGCTGCACCAGAACGGTGCCGATGACGAGGATCGCCATCATCGAGATGGTCGAGGCAATACGGTTGAGGCCGCTCGCCAAAGCCCACCAGTCGAGCACCGGATACTGGGCCGACAGCAGGCGCTGCGTGAACTTCTTCAGCTCGCGCGTTTCAGCTTCGATGCGGTTGTAGCTGTGAACCACCGAAACGTTGCTGATCGAGTCGGACACGTGCGAGAAGACCGTGTGGTAATGGCCCTCGACGGCAGCCTGACCCTCCTTCGTGCGGCTCATCACGACCTTGCTGATCATCACATAGGCAGCACCGAGCACGACGAGGATGAGCGACAGACGGACGTCCATGGCAAAGGCGGTCGGAATGAGAAGGACGAGCGCCACTGCCGTCGCCAGATGCTGCCGCATGAATTCGAGCCAGAGGCCGAAGAGCGTCTCGCAGGCGCGCAGCAGCGTATGCAGCGCATTCGAAGTGCCGCGCTGACTGTGCCAGGAGAGAGGCATCGAGACGATCCGGCCGAAGGCTTCGGTCAGGAGCGAAGCGCGGCGACCGTGGGCGAGACGGTCCGCCTCTCGGGAAACGAGCACGAAGGCGATCGTATTGAAGACGCCGAAGCCCGCCCACAGGAGCAGCATCGGCGCGACGTCCTTCTGTGAGGAGATCGCGTCGATGATTCGGCCGAACAGAATCGGCTCCGCAATGGTGATGGCAGCCAGGACGATATTGGCTATGACGATCGCCCCGACGCGAAACTTGTGGACAGCAAGATACTGAAGCGCTCTTGCATACACCTGAAACAAGGACACTGTCTCACCCCTTTCGGGTATCGGAATTTCGCCGCAACGGCACGAAGCGGCGATGCGTTGCGTCTTGAACCGACGGCAAGATGATCTTCATCCACCTTGCGTGCCGGCAAAGCCGCGGGTGACGGCCTTTGCGTTCTTCCCAAAAAACGCGGTAGACGGGGCGGATCAGCGAGAAGGATCATCCGATACCATGGGAGGGTTGGCGGGATGATCCATCGTTAGCTATCTTGATGCCCCGACTCCGAGTTTTTGCAGGTTTCCTGCAAGACCGGGCGTGATATGAAGAATTATCGCGGTTGCAACATGAATGGCTTCTGAACGGCGTATTCATATGGCCTGGCGGGTTGCGCGGCGCGTTTTTGATTCGAGGATGCTCTATGAATATTACGTTGCTCGTACAGTTTCTGGCGCTACTGGAAGAGATGAAGACGCGCGAGGAGATCCTGCCCGAGTTCGAGCGCCTGCTCGACCGGTGCGGTTTCGACTTCTACGGCATCGTGCGTCAGCCGAAACCGCACGAGAATCCGCTGAGACTTCTTCTGGCCGGACGCTGGCCGGAGGGCTGGCCGCAGATTTACATCCGCAAGAAATACGTCGTCATTGATCCGACTATTCGCTTCCTCGGTCATGCCCAGCGCGGCTTCCGCTGGCGCGACACGCTCGTGGCCTTCCGCTCGGACCCGCACCGCAAGCGCATGGAAAGCATGATGGTCGAGGCACGCAATCACGGCCTCTTCGACGGCTATATCTTTCCGGTGCACGGCCGGCGCGGGCTCATGGGCAACCTGACCGTGGGCGGCCGGGTGGTCGATCTGAGCCCGGTGGAGTTGAGCCTTTTCGACGCCATCGCCAAGCGGCTTTTCTGGAAGCTGCTCGAACTCACCGATCCGGAGATCATGGCGGAACTCGTCTCGCGCGTCGAAGTCCAGATGACGCGGCGCGAAATGGAGGCGCTCCACTATCTCGCCGACGGCATGACATCGAACGACATCGGCAAGGTCCTCGACATTTCCAGCCACACGGTCGACTGGTACATGAACGGCATCCAGGAAAAGTTGAAGGCGAAGAACCGGCATCACGTCGTGGCGATCGCCTTCCGTCTGGGACTGATCTCCTGACGACCCGTGCTCCTGACCGAATGGGTCAGCATTCGTGTCGCATCTGAAATTGCGCTTCATTCCTTGACTCGCTAATAGTTCTTTTCGCGGGTGCAGCATTCCCGCGTGTCCAAGTCTATGAGGAGTCCGACTTGTCCATTTCCAAGATCCTTGTTGCCAACCGTTCCGAAATCGCCATCCGCGTCTTCCGCGCGGCCAATGAGCTGGGGCTTAAAACGGTCGCGATATGGGCTGAGGAGGATAAGCTGGCGCTGCACCGCTTCAAGGCGGACGAGAGTTATCAGGTCGGACGCGGGCCGCACCTTCCCCGCGACCTCGGGCCGATCGAGAGCTACCTGTCGATCGACGAGGTGATCCGCGTCGCCAAACTGTCCGGCGCCGACGCCATACACCCGGGCTATGGGCTGCTCTCCGAAAGCCCGGAATTCGCCGAGGCCTGTGCCGCAAACGGCATCACCTTCATCGGCCCCAAGCCGGAGACGATGCGCCAGCTCGGCAACAAGGTCGCGGCCCGCAACCTGGCGATCTCGATCGGCGTTCCGGTCGTACCGGCGACCGAGCCTCTGCCGGACGATCCGGAAGAGATCAAGCGACTGGCCGAGGAGATCGGCTATCCGGTCATGCTCAAGGCGTCCTGGGGCGGCGGCGGCCGGGGCATGCGGGCGATCCGCGACCCCAAGGACCTGATCCGCGAGGTGACCGAGGCCAAGCGCGAGGCCAAGGCCGCCTTCGGCAAGGACGAGGTCTATCTCGAAAAGCTGGTCGAGCGTGCCCGGCACGTCGAAAGCCAGGTCCTCGGCGACACGCATGGCAACGTCGTCCATCTTTTCGAGCGCGACTGCTCGATCCAGCGTCGCAACCAGAAGGTCGTGGAGCGGGCGCCGGCGCCCTATCTCGATGATGCGCAGCGCCAGGAACTCGCGGATTATTCGCTGAAGATCGCCCGGGCGACCAACTATATCGGCGCCGGCACCGTCGAGTATCTGATGGATTCCGACACCGGCAAGATCTACTTCATCGAGGTCAATCCGCGCATCCAGGTCGAGCATACGGTCACCGAGGTCGTAACCGGCATCGACATCGTCAAGGCGCAGATCCACATTCTCGACGGCTTCGCCATCGGTGCGCCGGAATCGGGCGTGCCGCGCCAGGAGGACATCCGCCTCAACGGCCATGCGCTGCAGTGCCGCATCACCACGGAAGACCCGGAGCAGAACTTCATTCCGGATTATGGCCGCATCACCGCCTATCGCGGCGCCACCGGCTTCGGCATCCGCCTCGACGGCGGCACGGCCTATTCCGGGGCGGTGATCACCCGTTACTACGATCCGCTGCTCGAGAAGGTCACCGCCTGGGCGCCGAACCCGGGCGAAGCGATCCAGCGGATGATCCGTGCTCTGAGAGAATTCCGCATCCGCGGCGTGGCGACCAACCTCACCTTCCTCGAGGCTATCATCAGCCACCCGAAGTTCCAGGATAACAGCTATACGACGCGCTTCATCGACACGACGCCGGAATTGTTCCAGCAGGTCAAGCGCCAGGACCGCGCCACCAAGCTTCTCACCTACCTCGCCGACGTCACCGTCAACGGCCATCCCGAAGTCAAGGGCCGGCCGAAGCCCTCCGACGATATCGCCGCGCCCGTCGTGCCGTTCATCGGCGGCGAGGTGAAGCCCGGTACGAAGCAGCGCCTCGATCAGCTCGGCCCGAAAAAATTCGCCGAATGGGTCAAGGCTCAGCCGGAGGTGCTGATCACCGACACGACGATGCGCGACGGCCACCAGTCGCTGCTCGCCACCCGCATGCGCACCTACGATATCGCCCGCATCGCCGGCACCTATGCGCGGGCGCTGCCGAGCCTCTTCTCGCTCGAATGCTGGGGCGGCGCGACCTTCGACGTGTCGATGCGCTTCCTGACAGAGGACCCGTGGGAGCGGCTGGCGATGGTGCGCGAGGGTGCGCCGAACCTGCTCCTGCAGATGCTTCTGCGTGGGGCCAACGGCGTCGGCTACAAGAACTATCCGGACAATGTCGTCAAATATTTCGTCCGCCAGGCCGCGAAAGGCGGCATCGACGTCTTCCGCGTCTTCGACTGCCTGAACTGGGTCGAGAACATGCGCGTCGCGATGGATGCGGTGGCCGAGGAGGACAGGATCTGCGAGGCGGCGATCTGCTATACCGGCGATATCCTCAATTCCGCCCGGCCGAAATACGACCTGAAATACTACACGGCGCTCGCGGCCGAGCTGGAACAGGCCGGCGCCCATATCATCGCCGTCAAGGACATGGCCGGGCTATTGAAGCCGGCCGCCGCCCGGGTGCTGTTCAAGGCGCTGAAGGAAGCGACCGATCTGCCGATCCATTTCCACACCCACGACACTTCGGGCATTGCGGCGGCGACCGTGCTCGCGGCGGTCGAATCCGGCGTCGACATCGTCGATGCGGCGATGGACGCGCTCTCCGGCAACACCTCGCAGCCCTGCCTCGGCTCGATCGTCGAGGCGCTGTCCGGCTCGGAGCGCGACCCGGGCCTCGATCCGGAATGGATCCGCCGCATCTCCTTCTACTGGGAGGCGGTACGCCATCAATATGCGGCCTTCGAAAGCGACCTCAAGGGACCGGCTTCGGAAGTCTATCTGCACGAGATGCCGGGCGGCCAGTTCACCAATCTGAAGGAACAAGCCCGCTCGCTCGGCCTCGAGACCCGCTGGCACGAGGTGGCGCAGGCCTATGCCGACGCCAACCGGATGTTCGGCGATATCGTCAAGGTGACGCCGTCTTCCAAGGTCGTCGGCGACATGGCGCTGATGATGGTCTCCCAGGATCTGACGGTCGCCGATGTCGAGAATCCGGGCAAGGACATCGCCTTCCCGGAATCGGTCGTCTCCATGCTCAAGGGCGATCTCGGCCAACCGCCGGGCGGCTGGCCGGAGGCGCTGCAGAAGAAGGCGCTCAAAGGCGAAGAGCCCTATGACGCCCGTCCGGGCTCGCTTCTCGAAGACGCGGATCTCGACGCCGAGCGCAAGGGCATCGAGGAGAAGCTCGGCCGTGAAGTGACCGATTTCGAGTTCGCCTCCTACCTCATGTATCCGAAGGTCTTCACCGATTATGCGGTGGCCTGCGAAACCTACGGCCCCGTCAGCGTGCTGCCGACGCCCGCCTATTTCTACGGTATGGCGCCGGGTGAGGAACTCTTCGCCGACATCGAAAAGGGCAAGACGCTCGTCATCCTCAACCAGGCGCAGGGCGAGATCGACGAGAAGGGCATGGTCAAGATGTTCTTCGAATTGAACGGCCAGCCGCGGTCCATCAAGGTGCCCGACCGCAATCGCGGCGCCTCGGCCGCCGTCCGCCGCAAGGCGGAAGCCGGCAACGCCGCCCATCTCGGCGCGCCGATGCCGGGCGTGATCTCGACCGTCGCGGTGGTCTCCGGCCAATCGGTCAAGGCCGGAGACGTGCTGCTCTCCATCGAGGCGATGAAAATGGAGACGGCGCTTCATGCCGAGAAGGACGGGGTGATTTCCGAGGTGCTCGTCAGGGCCGGCGATCAGATCGATGCGAAAGATCTGCTGGTCGTGTTCGGGGGTTAGGCACCGCCCGATACCTCAAATGTCATAGCTCATCGGCGCGCTCAGCGAGGCGATGAACCGCTTCGTCCGCTCGCGCTCCGGCGTCGAGAAGATCTTGCGCGGGGGACCGCTTTCGACGACGACGCCGCCATCCAGGAAGACGACGTGATCGGCGACGCGGGAGGCGAGGCGAAGGTCGTGGGTGGCCATGATCATCGTGGTGCCTTCCCGCGCAAGGCGGCTCAGGACCTCCACCACTTCTTCCGCCAGTTCCGGATCCAGCGCCGAGGTCGGCTCGTCGCAAAGGAGCACGCGCGGCGAGGGAGCAAGTGCCCGGGCGATCGCGACGCGTTGCTGCTGGCCGCCGGATAGCGTGGCCGGCCAGGCATCCGCCTTATGCGCCATGCCGACCTTCTCCAGCAGCTCGAGCGCCCGGGTGCGGGCCCGGTCGGCCGGCCACTTGAGGACGGTGACGAGGCCTTCCATCACATTGCCGATCGCCGTCTGGTGCGGGAAAAGCTGGAAGTTCTGGAACACCATTCCCGTCTGACGGCGCAGTCTCTGGATCGCTTGCCAGCCGACCTTCCGGCCTTCCGCGAATTCGAGCCGCTCGTCGCCGAGGCGGATTGCCCCCGCCGTCGGGATCTCCAACAGGTTGACGCAGCGCAGCAGCGTGCTCTTGCCGCCGCCGGACGGTCCGACGAGCGCAGTCACGCTGCCTTCCGCGAGCGAGACGCTGATGTCGTTCAGCACGGTGTTGGTGCCGAAGCGCTTGACGATGTGGGAGAGTTCGATCATGCGCGCGCCTCCAGGAAGCCGCCATAGCGGGCGAAGCGCTGCTCCAGTTTCCCCTGCAGCGCCGAAAGGACGGAACTCATGACAAGATAGATCAGGGCGGCTTCGATGTAGAGGACCAAGGGTTCATAACTGGTGGCGACGATGCGCTGCGCCGTCTGGAATAGCTCCGGCACCGTGATCGCGGCGGCGAGCGAGGTGTCCTTGACGAGCGAGATGAAGGTGTTCGACAGCGGCGGAACGGCGACGCGGCCCGCCTGCGGAAGGATCGTCCGGCGCATCGCCTGGCTCCAGCTCATGCCGATCGAATAGGCCGCTTCCCACTGCCCCCTCGGAACCGACGAGATCACCGCGCGGATGATTTCGGAACTGTAGGCGCCGATATTGAGCGTAAAGCCGATCAGCGCTGCGGGAAAGGCGTCGAGCAGTATGCCCATGCTCGGCAGGCCGTAGAAGATGACGAAGAGCTGCACGAGCAGCGGCGTGCCGCGGATGACCCACACATAAAACCGGGCCACGGCCGCGAAAGGAGCCGGAGCAAACAGCCGGACGACGGCGGTGACGAGGCCGAGAGCCAGGCCGAGGGTGAAGGAGAGGAGCGTTAGCGGGATCGTGAAGATCAGCCCCGCCCAGAGCAGGGCCGGCAACGAATCCGCCATCAGTTGAAGCCAGTGGGGCAAGGGAGAACCTTTCAAAACGCGCGATCCGTCCCGGATGCCGGGACGGATCGCGATTCATAAGCAGGATGGGGAAAGGTGTGAAGCCCACATCCGTGCAACGTGAAGAGCGGGGGCGGTTGTTCGACCGGTCGCGCTTCCGCAGGCCCTATTTCGAAACGTCGGCGCCGAAATATTTCTGCGAGATCTTCTCATAGGTGCCGTCGGCCTTGATCTCGGCCAGCGCCTTGTTGATCGCTTCGAGCAGCTCCGGCTCGCCCTTGCGGATGATGATGCCCGAATAATCGGCATCGGGCTTTTCGGCGGCGATCTTCACATTCGCATCCGGCTTCTGCTTCTTGAAGTCGAGGAAGGAAAGGCTGTCATTGATGGTCGCGTCGGCCCGGCCCGTCAGCACGAGCTGGATCGACTGGTCGAAACCGTCGGTTCCGACGAGCTCGGCGCCCGAGGCTTGCGCGAGCTTGCCGAAGTTGCTGGTCAGCGACTGTGCGGACTTCTTGCCCTTCAGGTCGGCGAAGTCCTTGATCTCCTCGTCGTCGCCGCGGACGATCAGCACCGCCTTGGAGGCGATATAGGGTTCGGAGAAGTCGTATTTCTTCTTGCGTTCCTCGGTGATGCCGACCTGGTTGATGACCGCGTCGTAACGGTTTGCGTCGAGGCCGGCGATCAGGCCATCCCACTTGCCTTCCAGGAATTCCGGCTTCACGCCGAGGCGCTTGGCGACTTCCTGACCGATCTCGACGTCGAAGCCGACGAGAGCGCCGCTCGCGTCATGATAGGTGAAGGGGGCGTAAGTGCCCTCGGTGCCGATCTTCAGCACGCCTGCGGACTTGACCTCGTCCAGGTTCTGCCCCGCCTCAGCGGGAACGAAGGCGGCGAGTTGCAGGAGGGCGGCAGCAAAAAGCGTCGGAAGGAGTTTCATGGTTGTTTCCAGTTCTGGTTCTCCGGCCCGTCATCCGGATTGCAGCGAATTTCGCATAAACCCGCCAGTTTCCAAGCGTATAAAAGACCAATTCCGAACGGTTTCGATGAAGATTTTTCCTCAGATGGCCGATTCCTACCGAAAACGCTGCGGCGTGAAATGTTCCGTTGCGTGCCTGCAGTTTTGCGGCAGGCGGGATTGAAAGCCGTGGTCGGGAGTGATAATCACGTTTCCATCGATTCATGCACGATTATGCACGGTTTCAGGATGTCCATCGATCTGCTGCTGCGAGAGAGAAAGAGTCTGATCCAGGAAAGGCTCAGAACCGAGGGCCGGGTGCTTGCGGCCGATCTCGCGCGCGAATTCGGCGTGTCGGAAGACACGATCCGCCGCGACCTGCGCGAAATGGCCGCCGCCGGTCTTTGCGAGCGCGTCTATGGCGGAGCGTTGCCGGTTGCGCCCGACGCAGGCTCGCTCGTGGGCCGGATATCGCGCGCGCCCGAACGGAAGGCGGCGCTGGCGCAGGTTGCGGTCGCCTTTCTAAGGCCGCGCATGACCGTGTTCCTCGACGCCGGCTCTGCCAATCTGGCGATTGCGCAGGCGATCGGACCGGACCTCCCCGCGACGATCATCACCAATACGCCGCCGATCGCGGCGGCTTTGATGGAGAAGCCGGGCATCGAAGTCATTCTGGTGGGCGGGCCGCTGAACCGCGCTGTCGGCGCGGCGGTCGGTGCGCGGGCGCAGCGCGACGCCGAGCTCTTGCGGCCCGATCTCGCGATACTCGGGACCTGCGGTGCGGATGCCGAAGCAGGGCTGACCGCCTTCCACTTCGAGGATGCGGAATTCAAGCGGCTGATCGCTTCCAGGAGCCGCGCCCTGCTTGCGGCCGTCACGACCGACAAGCTCGGTACCGCTGCGCCGCATCCGGTGGTCGCCATAGACGGTGCCTCCACGCTCGTTCTCGAGGCGGATGCGCCGGAAGCCCATGTCGCGGCCTTCACGGCGCGGGGGGCGAACGTCGTTCTCGCGAAGGAGCCTATCCGGTGATCCGCGATCCCGACGGCAATCTCATCGAAATTACCAATTGAGCCGGACGATCCGGCAGCGGAAGGTTAACCCATGGATCAGCGTACAGATTCCGCCCAGAAAGCCGTTGGCCGGCAGGGCTACATGTCGAAAAACCGGCTAGCCGTGTCTCTCCTGTTTCTGATGAACGGCTTCGTCACCGGAAGCTGGGCGCCGAAAATCCCGGAGTTCAAGGAGCGCCTCGGCATCGGCGAGAGCGTTCTCGGTCTTCTCATCCTCGGTTTCGGCATCGGCTCGCTGGTGCTGATGCCGATTGCCGGCGGCTTCATCGCCCGTCTCGGCTCGCAGAAGGTGGTCAAGGTCACGGCGATCATCCTTTCACCGCTGCTTCTCCTTCTGACGCTTCTGCCGGATCTGTGGACGGCAGCACTCGGCATGTTCCTGCTCGGCGGCTTCGTCGGCGCGATGGATGTGGCCATGAATGCCAATGCCGTCGAGGTCGAGAAGTCGATGCGCCGTGCAATCATGTCCTCGTGCCATGCCTATTGGAGCCTCGGCGGGCTGATCGGCGCCGGGATCGGCGGCTTTCTGATGGCCCGCTTCGGCGTGCTGCCGCATGCGATCGTCGTCACCTGTCTGTGCCTTGCGATACTCGCGGTTGCCTGGCCGATGATCCTTGCCGACCGGCCGCATCATGCGGCAACCAAAGAGAAGCTCAGGCTGCCGATGACACCGCTGCCCTGGCTGATCGGCATCATGGCGCTTTTCTCGATGGTGCCCGAGGGGGCCGTTCTCGACTGGGGTGCACTTTATCTGAAGGATGAACTCGGCGCCTCCGTCGAGCTTTCAGGCTTCGGTTTTGCGGCCTTCTCGGGGACCATGGCGGCGATGCGCTTTGCCGGCGATCACGTGCGCGACCGGCTCGGCGCCACTCTGACCCTGCGCATCTGCACCGTGACCGCTCTCGTCGGCATGGTGCTGGCCGGTCTCGCTCCCAATGCCGTTCTCGCGATCCTCGGTTTTGCGCTTGCAGGCATCGGCATTTCCAACATGGTGCCGATCGCCTTTTCGGCCGCCGGCAATATGCCGGGTCTGCAGCCGGGCATCGGGCTGTCGGTCGCGACCACCATGGGCTATTCCGGCATGCTGTTTGCGCCCTCATTGATCGGCTTCATCGCGGAACACAGCGGCTTCGCGATCATCTTCGCCTGTGTCCCCGTGCTGTTCATCGTGGTGCTGCTGCTTTCGCATCACGCCGTTCATGCGGATCATGGCAAGGGGTGATCGTCCTTCGGGCGGGGCGCAGACTGGCGCAAGCGACTGCTCGCGTAGCCGCTGCCATCAATTCGCCGTCAGCGCGTGATGTTGCCGTTGACAAGCGGGCGTTCCTTCGCCACCTGAAAAGTGAAAGTATCGGGCGGTCCGTGCGCGTTCCGCTCTGCAGCAACGGACCCAAGAAGAGGCCTTCATGTCTTCTGCCTTCGATTTCGAGCCACAGCCGCGCCGCGCCTCGGTCGCCGTCGATGTCGGCGGCGTGATCGTCGGCGGTGGTGCTCCGGTCGTCGTCCAGTCGATGACGAACACCGATACGGCCGATATCGATGCGACGGTGGCGCAGGTGGCCGCACTCCACAAGGCAGGTTCGGAACTGGTGCGCATCACGGTCGATCGCGACGAGAGCGCCGCGGCCGTGCCGAAGATCCGCGAGCGGCTCCTGCGCCTCGGCATGGACGTGCCGCTCGTCGGCGATTTTCATTATATCGGGCACAAGCTGCTCGCCGATCATCCGGCCTGTGCCGAGGCGCTTGCCAAATACCGCATCAATCCCGGCAATGTCGGTTTCAAGGACAAGAAGGACAAGCAGTTCGCCGAAATCATCGAGATGGCGATCCGCTACGACAAACCGGTGCGCATCGGGGTGAACTGGGGCTCGCTCGATCAGGAACTGCTGACGCGCCTGATGGACGCGAACCAGGCGAATGGCTCCCCTCTGACGGCACAGCAGGTGATGCGCGAGACGATCGTGCAGTCGGCGCTTCTCTCGGCGGAACTTGCAGAGGAGCTGGGCCTGCCGCGCAACCGCATCATCCTGTCCGCCAAGGTTTCTGGCGTGCAGGACCTGATCGCCGTCTATGCGATGCTTGCCGCCCGTTCCGACCATGCGCTTCATCTCGGCCTCACCGAGGCGGGCATGGGCACCAAGGGCATCGTCGCCTCTTCCGCCTCGCTCGGCATTCTGATGCAGCAGGGCATCGGCGACACCATCCGCATTTCCCTGACGCCCGAGCCCGGCGGCGACCGCACGCGCGAGGTGCAGGTGGCGCAGGAGCTTCTGCAGGTGATGGGCTTCCGTCAGTTCATTCCGGTGGTCGCGGCCTGTCCGGGCTGCGGCCGCACCACCTCGACCGTGTTCCAGGAACTGGCCCAGAAGATCCAGGAGGATATCCGCGCGAGCATGCCGGTCTGGCGTGAGAAATATCCGGGCGTCGAGGCGCTGAAGGTTGCCGTGATGGGCTGCATCGTCAACGGCCCCGGCGAGAGCAAGCATGCCGATATCGGTATTTCGCTTCCTGGAACCGGGGAAATGCCGGCCGCACCCGTCTTTATCGACGGGCAGAAGGCGCTGACGCTGCGCGGACCGAAGATCGCCGAGGACTTTCAGCTGCTCGTCGCCGATTATATCGAGAAACGCTTCGGCCACGGCCAGGCGGCCGCGGAGTGACCAGGCGGCGCCTTCGCTTTCCGACGATCTGATAGCGCGCGTCAGATTACGCGCGCCGTCATCCCATCGGATGGGCTGAACGTCACGACATGATCAAGCCGCCATCGACGTTGATCGTCTGACCTGTGATGTAGGCGGCATCTTCCGAGGCCAGGAATGCGACCAGCGCTGCGACTTCGGCAGGCGTTCCGGCGCGCCCCATAGGGATGCCGCGGACCCACTCGGCCATCAGTTCGCCGGGGCCGTACTCACCGAGCATCTGACCCCAGACGCGGTCATTGTAATCCCACATCTCGGTGTGAATGATACCGGGGCAAATTGCGTTGGCTGTGATGCCCTCGCCAGCGAGTTCTTTGGCAAGGCTCTGCGTCAAGCCGACCACGCCGAATTTCGAGGCGGCGTAGTGCGGAGTATAGATGAAGCCTTGGCGGGCTTGGCCGGAGGCGGTGTTGATGAGTCGCCCTTTGGTTCCGCTGGCGCGGAAGCGGCGAATGGCTTCCTGGCAGCAGAGGAAGACGCCCTTGGTGTTCACGTCGAGATTGAGGTCCCACTCGCGCTCGGTGAGGTTTTCGACCTTGGCGATGGTGATGACGCCTGCGTTTTGGACGGATACGGATACCGCGCCCAGCTTCGCCTCGGCTTCACCATAGGCTTCCTGAACCGCTCGGACGTCGGTTACATCCAGCGTCAGTCCGATCACATCGGTGCCGGTCTCCTCAGCCAGTGTCTCGGCCGCCGCGGACGTATCCTTCTCGATTGCGGCGATGGCGACCTTTGCTCCCTCTTCGGCAAAGCGTTTGGCGATGCCGCGCCCGATTCCCTTGTTGCCGCCGGTGACGAAAACCGTTTGGCCTGCGAAACGTCTCATGGTTTTTTCCTCCATATGCGCAACGGGCCAAGACTGATCGCCGGATCAGGCCGTGAGCCGAGCTGCTGTGAACTTGTCGGTGACGAGCACATCGATAACGCCCAGTTTAAGCGCGCCGGCGATGGCTTGAGTTTTGGATTCTCCGCCCGCGAGCGCCATGACGCGGTCGGTCCTGCGCAGGTCTTCGAGCGAGATGCCGATTACGCGGTCGTTGAGCGGAGTTTCGACCGGCTTTCCGTCCTTGTCGTAAAACCGGTAGGAAATCTCGCCAACCGCCCCTGCCTCATGCAGCATCGCCATTTCCTGGCGGGAGAAGGTGTTGCCGGAGCGGGCGAGCAGCTCGGATGGTTCCACCGCGCCGATGCCGACGATGGCAAGGCTAAGGCGGCCGAAGAGGTCCATTGTTTCGCGCACGACCGGGTCGGCGAGCATGACGAGTTTCGCCTCGCGTGAGGAGGTGATGCCCTGGACGAGAAGCAGTCTCGGCTCGCCGCCGGTGAGTCTTGCGAGGCGCGCGGTCAGTTGCGTGGCATGGGTCTGCACCGAGGCGTCGCCCATGCCGCCGAGGATCTGAACGATGTACTTGGCCTTGGCGTTCTTCAACGGGTGGATGTTGTCGACCATGCGCAGAATGGTCTGACTCCAGCTCGAGACGCCGACAATCTCGTCCTGCTTCAGAGTGACTTCGAGGAAATGGGCGGCCGCCTCGCCGATACGAGCCATGATCGCCCCATCGCGATCCTCCGAACAGTCTATGACAATGGCTTCGGTCAGGCCGTAGCGCTCTCGCAGCGCGGTTTCCAGATCCGCAAAGGTGCCGGCCGGGGGGATGACCGTCGTGCGCACGATGTCTTCCTGCTCGGCGCGCTTCAGCATGCGCGAAACCGTCGCCTGCGACATGTGCATGATCTCGGCGATCTCCGCCTGCCTCTTGCTTTCGATATGGTACATCTGGGCAACGCGGGCGATCAGTCGAAGCTCGTTGAGCCGTCCCATTGGGGTCCTCCAGCAGTGAATTTTTATTCACTCATAATCGACGGACCTCGCACGGTCGAGCGGTAGATTGCGTCCTGCCAAATCACAAGGCGATCTGTGGCGTCGCATACGCGCGGGAGGAGGGGATTGCCGGCGCGCGGCAGGGAAGCGACAGCGGCGAGATCGGGCCAGACGCCCAGCGAGAGACCCGCCAGATAGGCCGCGCCAAGAGCGGAGGCCTCAGGCGCGTCGCATTGGATAATGACGTGGCTTAGAGTATCGGCGACGCATTGCATCAGGAAGGTGTTCTTGCTCGGCCCGCCATCCGCATAGAGACGGCCGAGCGGTGTCGGCGATTGCGCGGACATCGCCTTGAAGACGTCATGGACCTGGAAGGCCATCGAATCCGTGACCGCACGCGCCATCTGGGCGCGTGTCGTGTTGAAGGTGATGCCGGAAAACAGTGCTCGTGCATCGGCCTGCCAATAGGGCGCACCGAGACCCACGAAAGCCGGCACGAAACCCGGCCCTCCCGGCTCGGCGGTGGCGGCGAGATCGATCAGGGCCTGGACATCGGAAAGGCCGAGCATTTCGGTCATCCAGGGGAGGGCTGCGGCCGAAACGAGAATATTGCCCTCGAATGCATAGGTCGGCCGGCCGGCGATCGACCAGGCGATCGTGGTCGTGATGCCCTGCTGGGGTGCGATGAAGCGAGGCAGAGTCGTCATGACCGACGAGCCGGTGCCGAAGGTCACTTTGCCGTCGCCGGGATTAAAGGCGCCATGGCCGAAAAGCGCGGCATGGCTGTCGCCGATCGCCGAGGCGATCGGGATGCCGTCCTTCAGCCCCGGCACATTCTTCGTCACGCCGAAGCGGGCGGCGCTGTCGCGCACCTCGGGCAGGGCGGACTTCGTCACGCCGAACAAGTCGCAAAGCTCGTCGCTCCAGACTTGGTGGTTGAGGTCGTAAAGCTGGCTGCGCGCGGCATTGGCGGCATCGCAGGCATGGATCGCGCCATCCGTGAAGCAATGGATCAGCCAAGCGTCGATCGTGCCCAGTCGGACCTCGCGGCCTGCCGGCACGCGATCGAGCAGCCACTTCATCTTGGGACCGGGGAACATTGGGTCGATGGGGAGACCCGTGAGCGCCTGAACGCGTTCGGCATGGCCCGCGACGGTGAGTTCGGCGCAAGCAGGCGCGCTGCGGCGGCATTGCCAGCTGACCACCGGGCCGAGCGGCTTGCCCGTCACGGCATCCCAGACGGTGACCGACTCGCGCTGATTGGAGATCGCGATCCCGAGAATGTCGGCGCAAGGTCCCGTTTCCAGGCACGCGGCAATCGCCTCCAGAACCGATTCCCAGATGCGAAGCGGGTTCTGCTCCACCCAGCCAGGCTGCGGATGTTCGATGCCGACCGGAGATGCGCCGCGCGAAAGGATCTCCCCGGTCGTCGAAACGAGCACGGCTTTGGAATTCGTGGTGCCCTGGTCGATGGCGAGAATGGCAGTCGTCATGGCGGCTCCGGCAGGCAGGAATTGTGGGCGCGGCAGGAGGATTGCCGCGCCCGGCACGAAAAATCTAATCGCGCGTGATCATGCGCGGGAAGGCTTCCGTGCGATCAATGCAACGGCCGCTTCGGCGATGGCGGCAGGGGACATGCCGAACTCGTCAAGCAGGAATTCCGCCGATCCGGTAGGCGCGAAGATGCCCGGAACGCCGAGAATCTTCATCGGCACGGGGGCTTCGGCCACGACGAACTCGGCGATGGCCGAACCGAGGCCGCCGAAGGTGGAGTGCTCTTCCGCCGTCAGGATCGCGCCGGTCTCGTGAGCGGCGGCCACGACGGCATCGATATCAAGCGGACGGACCGTCGCCATGTTCAGCACGCGTGCCTCTATGCCCTCTGCCGCCAGCAGATCGGCGGCTTTCATCATGCGGTGTGACACCGTGCCGTTGGCGACGAGGGTGATCGCGTCGCCGTCGCGCAGCAGGTTGGCCTTGCCTACTTCGAATGTGTGGTCAGCCGGCAGCAGGTCCGGAACGCCGACGCGCGACAGGCGCAGGAAGACCGGACCGTCATAGCGGGCGGCCCATTCGACGGCCGCGGCGGTCTCGATCGAGTCGCATGGCGCGATGACCGGAAGGTTGGGCAATACGCGGGTCCAGGCGAAATCTTCGATGGAATGGTGCGTCGGCCCAAGCTCGCCATAGGCCATGCCGGAAGAAATGCCGATGAGCTTTACGTTTGCGTTTGAATAGGCGATGTCGGCCTTGATCTGCTCCAGCGACCTGCCAGTGAGGAAGCATGCGGCGCCGCAGACGAAGGGCAGCAGCCCGCCATTGGCAAGGCCGGCGCCGACGCCAACCATGTTTTGTTCGGCGATCCCGACATTGACCAGCCGTTCGGGCCATTTGGATTTGAAGCCGCCGAGCTTCGAGGAGCCGACGGAATCGTTGCAGACGGCCACGATCCTGGGGTTCTCCGCGCCGAGGCGCTCCAACACGGCAACGAAGGCGTCGCGGCAATCATGCAGTTTGGGAGAGGTCATCACGTCCTTCATCACAGCGCCTCCGAGAGCTCAGCCACGGCAATCTCGTATTGTTCGGCATTCGGCACCTTGTGGTGCCAATCGACCTTGTCCTGCATGAAGGAAATACCATGGCCCTTGTTGGTATGGGCGACGATGCAGTGTGGGCGCTCGCCGCGTTTTTCCAGCGCCGGAACGATTTCGTCCATGGCGTTCCCGTTGATCTCGGTCACATCCCAGCCGAAGGCTTCGAGTTTGGCGGGGAATGGGGCGAGGTTGTTGGTGTCCTTCAGAGTCGCGCCTTGCTGGAAGCGGTTGTGGTCGATGATCAGGGTCAGGTTGTCGAGTCCGAACTGCGCGGCTGACGCGATAGCCTCCCAGTTGGATCCTTCCTGCATCTCGCCGTCACCGGTCAACACATAGGTGTGGTATTTCGCGCCTGTTACCTTTGCGGCCTTCGCCATGCCGACCGCCACCGGAAGGCCATGGCCGAGCGGGCCGGTATTGGTCTCGACACCCGGTACCTTGGTACAGTTCGGGTGCCCGTTGAGACGCGAATGAGGCTTCAGGAATGTGCTGATCTCTTCCTCCGGAATGAAGCCTCGCCGGGCCAGCGTCACATAGAGCGCCAGCGCCACATGGCCTTTCGACAACACGAAACGGTCGCGCTCCGGATGCTTCGGCTGTTCGGGCCGGATGCGCAGCACGCGAAAATAGAGTGCCGTCAGTATGTCGATGGCGGACATCTCCCCGCCGATGTGGCCGGCGCCGGCTTCGAAAACCGCTTGCAGATCGCGAAGGCGGATCTGTCGAGCGATGCGGTCGAGATCGTTCGGCTGCATGAAATCCTCTTGATGAATAATTATGCGATTGCACGTATACTTGCATCTCGATCCGGCAAGTCAAGCGAAAATGCGTTTCGCACCCCATGAAAATTCACGGCGTGGTCGTATTGACACGCCCACGATCTGTCATGTACGCATTTACACACAGTGATGAATAAATATGCCAACCGCCGGTCAGGAGGCGGATTATGCGGGAGGACGACGCATGCGGGCTGCAGTGCAAGAGAAGCAAGGGACTGCCGTGAGGCAGCTTCCGTCACTGAAGGGCGCGACCGGCCCGCTGATCGGGCTCATCGTGCTGTGCCTTTTCCTCACCTTCGCAACGGACAAGTTCCTATCGGTGCGGAATTTCCTCAATGTGCTCGACCAGATTACGGTGCTCGGCGTCATGGCCGTCGGCATGACTTTCGTCATCCTGATCGGAGGTATCGACCTTGCGGTCGGCTCGGTCATGGCGCTTGCGATGATGGTGCTCGGCTACCTCAACGTGGTGGCCGGCGTACCGATGTGGCTCGCTATTCCCCTGGCGCTCGCCGCCGCATCGCTAAACGGCCTCGTCGCGGGCCTCCTCATAACGCGCTTCAACGTACCGGCCTTCATCGCGACGCTGGCGATGATGTCGATCGCGCGCGGCCTTGCGAACATGATTACCGACGGCCAGCAGATCATAGGCTTTCCGGCCTGGTTCAACATGATGGCCATCGTGCGCTTTGGCGACTTCCTGACGCTGACGGTTGCCGTGATGATCGTGGTCTTCATCGTGGGGCTTCTTTACCAGCGCTACCGGCATGGCGGGCGCGTGCTCTACGCCATCGGCGGCAATGCCGAAGTGGCACGCCTTGCTGGCATCAACGTCCAGCGCGCGACCGTGCTCGTGTATGTCGTCTGCAGCTTCCTCGCGGGCCTTTCCGGCATGGTGCTCGCGGCTCGTCTCGACTCGGTCCAGCCGTCGTCGGGCGTATCCTACGAGCTCGACGCCATCGCGGCGGTGGTCATCGGCGGTACCTCGCTTTCCGGCGGCACCGGCGGGATCGGCGGCACCATTATCGGCGTGCTCATCATCGGTGTCCTGCGAAACGGTCTCAACCTGCTGAGCGTGTCTCCGTTCATGCAGCAGGTGATCATCGGTGCCGTCATCGTGCTCGCCGTCACGGCAGAAACCTACCGAAAGCGGAAATAACGACTTTCGCCCCGCTGCCGAGGTGCGGCGGGGTGCTGAAAACGGCCAGCAATGGTGCAGGCCGGAAAAGGAGAAGGTGACTTCCTGCGAGGGCAGGGCGCCACCGGGCAACTCGGAGGAGAAACCATGAAACTTTCCACACTGCTGATGGCGGCAGCCGCCGCTTCGGGCCTTGCGCTTCCCGCATCCGCCGCCGAGGTCAAGAAGATCGGCCTTGCCGTTCCGAACCTCCAGGCCGACTTCTTCAACCAGATCAAGCTCGGGGTCGAAAAGCACGCCAGGGAAAAGGGCCTCGAAGTAGTCGTCGTCGACGCGAAGAACGACACCAACACGCAAGTCAGCCAGGTGCAGGACCTGATGATCCAGGACATCGATGCCTTCATCTATATCCCGGCCGGTGCCGCGGCCGCTGCCGTGCCGACCCGCCTTGCCCGCGAAGCCGGCATTCCGGTGATCAACGTCGATCGCGTTCCGGATGGCGCACCAGGCGACACCTTCATCGCCGGCGAGAGCGTCGAATCGGCCTACGCTGTCTGCAAGCACATCATCGAGAAGGCCGGTGGCTCGGGCAAGATGGCGATCATCCACGGACAGAAGGGCACGACGCCCGAAGTAGACCGCTTTACCGGCTGCAAGCGCGCCATCGACGAGAACAAGGGTGTCGAGCTGGTCGATCAGCAGTGGAGCAACATGTGGTCGGCCGACGAAGGCTTCTCGATCGCGCAGAACATGCTGCAGGCAAATCCGGACATCACGATCATTTTCGGCCAGGCCGACGGTCTCGCCATGGGGGCGGCCAAGGCGGTCGACGTCGCCAATCTCTCGGACAAGGTGATCATCGGCGGTTATGACGGCGACGTCTCGGCCCTGGAATACCTCGCCAAGTGCAAGGGGCCGTTCATCGCCACCGCCACGCAGAGCACGCAGAAGATGGGCGTTCTTGCCGTCGAATCCGCGCTTGCCGTTGCGGCGGGCGAGAAGGTCGAAGAACGTCAGACGCCCAATGCCGTGCTGACGACCTGCGACAACGCTCCGGAATTCGTAAAGAACCACCCGTAACCTGATAGCCGAAAGGCACCAGCGCCATGACGACCCGCTCTCCAATCCTGTCGCTCCGTCGAATCCAGAAGTCCTACGGTCCGATCAAGGTTCTCCACGGTGTAGATCTCGATATCTATCCGGGAGAGGTCGTGGCGCTGCTTGGCGAAAACGGTGCCGGAAAATCGACCCTGTCGAACATTATTTCCGGCACCGTGCAACCCTCGGCGGGCGAGATGACCTGGCTGGGGAGGGCCTATGCCCCCGCCGATCCCCGTGCTGCGCTGAACGAGGGGGTGGGCATGATCCATCAGGAATTGAAACTACTTCCGAAGCTCTCCATCGCAGAGAATGTGTTCGTCGGTCGCTACCCGATGAAGGCGGGTCGGATCGATCGCAAGGCGATGGAAGACCGGGCGCGCAGCGGCCTTCACCGGCTGGGTCTCGATATCTCGCCGGATCGCCTCGTCGAGGGGCTTTCGACCGGCAAGCAGCAGCTCATCGAGATCGCAAAGGCACTGACGCTCAATGCGCGCCTCCTCATCCTCGACGAACCGACAGCCGCGCTCGGCGGCGAGGAGAGCCAGCTTCTCTTCCAGCAAATCGAACGGCTGAAGTCGGAGGGTGTCGGCATCATCTACATTTCGCACCGTCTGGAGGAAATCCGCCAGATCGCCGACCGCATCGTCGTGATGCGCGACGGCGCCAAGGTGCAGGAGTTCGAGAGTGGCGACGTACCGATACGCACGATCGTCGAGGCCATGGTCGGGCGCTCCCTCGAGCGCATGTTTCCGGCTCTTCCGGCGCCGACGGACCAAGTGACACTGGAGGTGCGAAAGCTCTCGTCCCCGTCCAACGCCTTCCGGGATATCAGCTTCTCGGTTCGCAAGGGCGAGATTTTTGGCATTGCGGGCCTCATGGGAGCCGGCCGGACCGAACTCGTACGGGCCATCAGCGGCGCCGACCCCATCTCCGGCGGCGAGGTCCTGCTGCACGGCAGGCCCGTTACGCCCCGCTCGCCGATCGATGCGATCCGCAATGGCATCGTTCTCGTGCCGGAGGATCGAAAGCTCCAGGGTGTCGTGCTCGATCATTCGATTTCGGAAAACATCGGCTATGCCAATCTCGGCGAAATCTCCCGCGGCGGCTGGATCTCGTCGCGCCGTGTCCAGCAGTTCGCCGAGGACTGCATCAAGAAGTTCGGGGTAAAGGGCCGCGGCGGGCAGAGTGCGGGAGAGCTTTCCGGCGGCAACCAGCAGAAAGTGGTGCTCGCCAAATGGCTGGCGCGCAAGCCGCAGGTGGTCGTGCTCGACGAGCCGACGCGCGGCATCGACGTGGGCGCCCGCTCGTCGATCTACGATCTCATCATCGATCTGGCTCGCGAAGGCGTCGCGGTCATCGTGGTCAGCTCGGATCTCGAGGAGGTGCTCGGCGTCTCCAGCCGCATCCTGGTCATGGCACAGGGCAGGCAAGCCGGCATCCTGAATCGCGACGATGCGAACGACGTTTCGGTCATGGAACTCGCAACGACTTAAGCAGGAAGCCATTCATATGTCTCAAATCAGTCTCGACGCGCCGAAATTGTTCGATCTTTCCGGAAACGTCGCTCTCGTGACCGGCGCGGGCAGCGGTATCGGCCAACGCATCGCCATGGGACTCGCCCAGTGCGGTGCCGATGTCGCGCTGCTCGACCGCCGCACCGATGATGGTCTTGCGAAGACGGCCGGTTTCATCGAAAAGGCGGGACGTCGCAGCATCCAGATCGCCGCAGACGTCACCAGCGGTGCGGCGCTCAACGACGCGGTTGCGCGTACGGAAGCGGAACTGGGCCCGCTGACCCTCGCGCTTAACGCTGCAGGCATCGCCAATGCCAATCCGGCCGAGGAGATGGAGGAAAGTCAATTCCAGACGATGATGGACATCAATCTGAAAGGTGTTTTCCTTTCCTGCCAGGCGGAAGCACGCGCCATGTTGAAGAACGGCCGCGGTTCGATCGTGAATATCGCCTCGATGTCCGGCGTCATCGTAAATCGCGGTCTCAACCAGTGCCACTACAACGCCTCCAAGGCGGGCGTGATCCACATGACGAAGTCAATGGCGATGGAGTGGGTGGACCGCGGCATCCGCGTGAACACGATCAGCCCGGGCTATACGGCAACACCCATGAACACCCGGCCGGAAATGGTGCACCAGACCAAGCTCTTTGAGGAGCAGACGCCGATGCAGCGCATGGCGAGCGTGGACGAAATGGTCGGCCCGGCCGTTTTTCTCCTGTCCGATGCGGCGAGCTTCGTAACCGGCGTCGATCTTCTCGTCGATGGCGGCTTCTGCTGCTGGTGAAATCGCCGGGCAGGAGCTCCAATCAAAGCCGCGCCGTCAAAAGCTTGAAGCCGGCAAAGGCGAAGAAGCCCGCCATCAGGCTCTCGATGATCCGCCGCGATTTCAGATAGGCCCGATGGACCGGCGCGAGCGAGAAGACGATCGCGAAGCCGCAGAAGGTCACGAGACCGATCAGCATGCAGCCGACGATGAAGGCGGCGGTGACGCCGACCGGCGCTCCCTCCGGCATTCCGAGCGAAACCAGCATCATCCAGGCGAAGATCGCCTTCGGATTGGTCAGGTGGATCCCGAGGCCTTTGAGGTAAAGCTTCTTCAGCGAGGAAGTCGGGGGCACACGAAGGGCGGACGGTCGGGCGTCGCCCCGCATCGCCGCTCTCAGCGCATTATAGGCAAGCCAGAACAGGTAGCAGGCGCCGGCGATCTTCAGGACGATGATCGCCTGGCCATAGGTCCGGATCAGGGCCGACAGGCCGGAAGCCGTCAGCATCGCCCAGGTGTAGCTGCCGCTCAGCACGCCGAAGGCGAGCGCGAGGCCTGCGCTTCTCCCCCGGCTGATCGAGGTGGCGATGATCGCCAGAACCGCGGGCCCCGGCGAGGCAACGGCGATGACATAGGCCGTCCAGGCGACGAGGAGCTGCGGCAGATAGGGCGTAAGGTCCAGCATGACGGCGTCCGATTGTCCTTGCGGGGACAGTAGCCGAGGCCCCCGTTGATGCCAATGGGAGGTTGGCCGTAACCACCTGCAGCATTTTGCTGCAGCACCCAATTCTGTGCTGCCTTACAGAATCTCGTCGAGTGCCGCGACCAGCTTGGCGCATTCCGCGTCGGTGCCGATGGTGATGCGCAGGAAATCCGCAATTCGGGGCTTGGCGAAATGGCGGACGATCACAGCCCTTTCGCGCAGTTTCGCCGCCAGCGTCCGGCCCGCATGTCGGGGGTGGCGGGCGAAGACGAAGTTTGCCTGCGACGGCAGGACCTCGAAGCCGCGCTTTTCGAGTTGGCTCGTCAGCTTCGCCCGCGAGGCGATGATCTTGCCGCGGGTAGCCTCGAACCATGCCTCGTCCTTCATCGCAGCCGTTGCACCCGCCTGGGCGGTGCGTCCGAGCGGATAGGAGTTGAAGCTGTCCTTGACGCGCTCCAGCGCCTCGACCAGCGGGCGCTGGCCGATCGCGAAGCCGACGCGCAGGCCGGCCAGCGCGCGTGACTTGGAGAAGGTCTGAACGACGAGCAGGTTGTCGTATTTCGGAACGAGCGCGATTGCGGATGCGCCGCCGAAATCGATATAGGCCTCGTCGATCACCACCGGCTGATCGGGATGCTCGGCCACCAGCCTTTCGATATCGTCAAGCGGCAGGCCGATGCCGGTGGGGGCGTTCGGGTTCGGCAGGATGACCGCGCCCGCGGGACGGCGATAATCGGCGATGTCGATGCGGAATGCGGCGTCGAGCGGCACCTCCACCGCCTCGATGCCGAAAAGGCCCGCATAGGTCGGGTAGAAGCTGTAGGAGATGTCCGGAAAAAGCAGCGGCCCGTCGTGCTTCAGCAGCGCGGCGAAAGCGTGTGCCAGGACCTCGTCGGAACCGTTGCCGACGAAGACCTCCCCGACCGATACCTTGTGGCGCGCGGCGATCGTCTCCCGCAGCCCGAGAGCGACGGGATCCGGATAGAGGCGGAGATCCGTGTCCGCCGCCGCCCGGATCGCCTCCAGCGCCTTTTCCGAGGGCCCATAGGGGCTCTCATTGGTGTTGAGCTTGACGAGATCGGCCATGCGCGGCTGTTCACCGGGAACGTAGGGTTTCAGCGCGGCCACGATCGGCGACCAGAATTTGCTCATGAGCTCAGTTCCTGCGATTGGCGATGAAGCGGGCGGTTTCGGTAAGGATCGCCGAGCTTGGCCCGTAGGGTTCGAGCAGGCCTTCCGCCTCGGCCACCAGGCTTTCGAGCCGGCGCTCGGCCCAGGGCTGGCCGTGCAGGGAGACAAGCGTACCCTTCCCCCGTGCCGCATCCTTGCCGGTCGCCTTGCCGACGATTGCTGCATCGGCGGTGAGGTCGAGAAGGTCGTCGGCGAGCTGAAAGGCGAGGCCGATCTTCTCTCCGAAGGCGCGCAGGCGTCGGCGGTCCTCTGCCGGCGCATCGGCGATGATTGCGCCCGCCTCGCAGGCGAAGCGGATGAGGGCCCCCGTCTTCATCGACTGCAAGAGGACGATGCCCGCTTCGTCGGGAGCACTCTTTTCGGCGGCAAGGTCGAGCGCCTGACCGCCGGCCATGCCGCCATGCCCCGCTGCGCGCGCGAGCGCCAGCACGAGCGTCGTCTTCTGGCGGTCGGAGAGCGCCGTTTCCGGCGCCGCGATGATGTCGAAGGCGAAGGTCAGCAGGCTGTCGCCCGCGAGGATCGCCGTCGCCTCGTCGAAGGCGACGTGCACCGTCGGCTTTCCGCGGCGCATGTCGTCGTCGTCCATGGCCGGAAGGTCGTCATGGACGAGCGAATAGCAGTGGATGCATTCGAGCGCGGCGCCTGTTCTGAGCGCCGCTTCCGCATCGCCGCCGAGGAGGGCCGCGCTTTCGGCGACGAGAAAAGGCCGCAGCCGCTTGCCGCCGTTGAGCACGCCATGGCGCATGGCGCCGAGCAGGTTTTCCGGGCGGGCGATTTCGCCCACGCCCACGGTCGGGCCGAGCAACGTCTCGAGCAGCGCTTCGACTGCGGCCGCGTTGGTCCTGAGGCGCGCCGGAAAGGATGATCTTTCGTCTGTCATAGAGGCTCTTTGACATGCGGCGGAGCGGCTTTCAACGGGGTTTTGCGTCGCGCGCACAGGGCCGGTCCGGGGACGACGGCGCTGCAGAGCCTTGCCTTTTGCGAGAAAGGCCGTTCAACTTTCGCTCGCCATCGCATATGAGAGGGTGAATGGGACAAGAGGCGGGCGGAAAAGAGGTGGACGGACGGGGCGTGGAGATCGTTTCGGAAGAACGCGAGGAGGCGGAGTTGCCCGCCGGTCGCCGGGCAGCCACGCGCAGGACGTGGCGCTCGTGGCGGCGTCGGCTCGTTCTCGTCGTCCTCTCTGTTCTCATCCTGCCTTATGCCTTGATCGGCCTCTATCTTCTGGAGTTCATTCACCCGGTCTCGACACTGATGCTGCGCGACCTCGTGCTGCTGCGGGGCTATGACCGGCAGTGGGTGGAATTCGACGATATCGCGCCGGTGCTCGTCCAGTCGGTGATGATGTCGGAGGACGGGCAGTTCTGCGCTCATGCCGGCATCGATTGGGCGCAGATGCGTGGTGTCGTCGAGGACGCGCTCGACGGCGAACAGACGCGCGGCGCCAGCACGATCCCGATGCAGACGGTCAAGAACCTGTTCCTCTGGAACGGCCGCTCCTTCGTGCGCAAGGCGATGGAACTGCCGCTGGCGATCGCAGCCGATTTCGTCTGGAGCAAGCGGCGCCTGATGGAGATCTACCTGAACGTCGCCGAATGGGGCGAGGGCATCTACGGGATCGAGGCCGCCGCCCGTCATCATTTCGGCGTTTCGGCGGCGAAGCTTTCGCGCCGGCAGGCCGCTCTCCTCGCCGTTTCGCTGCCCAACCCGATCGACCGCAATGCGGGAAAGCCGGGGCGCGGTCTCAGGCGCCTCGCCGGCGTGATCGAGCGCCGTGCCAGCCGCTCCGGCGGTTACATCACCTGCCTTTATGAATAAGATGAAACCAATTCATTGGTTTGTCCGGTGCCGATGTGGCAAGTCTGCCCTCGGTTTCAGCGGAGACAGATCATGACCAAGCTCGTCCTCTATGTCGGCAACAAGAACTATTCGTCCTGGTCGATGCGCCCCTGGCTCGCGCTCACGGCTTGCGGCATTCCGTTCGAGGATGTCGTTATTCCCTTCGATTTCGCGGCCGGCAATCCGCGGTTCCGCGAAATCTCGCCGACAGGGCGCGTTCCGGTGCTCCACCATGGCGAAAACCGCGTTTGGGAGTCGCTCGCGATCATCGAATACGCGGCGGAGCTTTTCCCGGATGCGGGTCTCTGGCCGGAGGAGCGCGCGGATCGTGCCCGTGCGCGCAGCTACTCGATGGAGATGCTCTCCGGCTTCCGGGCGCTGCGCGGCGCCTGCCCGATGAATATCCGCCGGCCGAGAAAGTCGATCGCTCTGCCGGATGGCGTCAGTGTGGATGTGGCGCGGATCGAGACGATCTGGCGGGAGTCGGTCGAGCGATCAGGGGGACCGTTCCTTTTCGGCCGGTTCACCGCGGCCGACGCGATGTTCGCCCCGGTCGTCAACCGTTTCGAAACCTATGAGCTCGTGACGGACCCGGCGACGCTCGCCTATATGGACGCCGTCAAGGCGCATCCGGCCTTCCGCAGGTGGGAGGAGGCCGCAAGAGCCGAACCCTGGATCGTGCCGGAGGACGAGGCCTGAAGCGGATCGAGGCTTCCCGCGGGGAGTCGAAAATTTGCGCGCGGGGACTGGTCAAAGTGCGGTTCGACATGTATAAGCGCGCGAAATTCCGAGATCGACATCTGTTTGACCCGGCCATTTTCGGCTGCTGAACAGTGTTTTGCCCGATAAGTGGAGAATGAAATGGCTGTACCGAAAAGAAAAACGAGCCCGTCCAAGCGTGGCATGCGCCGTTCCGCTGACGCCCTCAAGGCTCCGACCTACATCGAAGACAAGAACTCCGGCGAACTGCGCCGCCCGCATCATATCGACCTGAAGACCGGCATGTATCGCGGCCGCCAGGTCCTGACGCCGAAGGAAAGCGCATAAGCGTTTCCGCCTGCGGATGAAGTTCGAAGGGTCGGCATTGCCGGCCCTTTTTCTTTTGGTGCGTCTGATGGCTTGGACGAGCGCGCCTCTCATCCGGCCTGCCGCCCACCTTCTCCCTGCAAGCGGGGTGAGGGGCTGGATCCCCTGCCATCACGGAGAAGCATCGCGGAAGTTCAGCCCAGATTGTCCAGTTTCGTCTGAAGGGCGCGAAGCTGTTCCTTCAGTTCGTCGATGTCCTTCGCCTCGGCCTTCCTGGTTTCCTTGGCCGGCGGGGCGGCCATGAAGGGCGAAAACATCTGCATGGCCTGATGGAACATTTCGGTGTTGCGCCGGACCTGTTCCTCGACGAGCTGCAACGGCACCTTCAGGTTCTTGCCGATCGGCGTGTCGCCGAAGGCCTTGGTGATCTGCTCGCGCATCTGCGCCTGCTGTTCGGTGAAGGCCTGCATCGAGTGCTCGAGATAGCTCGGTACGACCATCTGCATCTGGTCGCCATAAAAGGAGATCAACTGGCGGAGAAAGGAAATCGGCAGAAGCGTGTTGCCGGTCTTCGACTCCTGCTCGAAGATGATCTGCGTCAGCACGGAATGGGTTATGTCTTCGCCGGACTTGGCATCCTGCACGATGAAGTCCTCGCCCCTCTTCACCATGACAGCCAGGTCGTCGAGGGTCACGTAAGTGCTCGTACCGGTATTGTAGAGGCGCCTGTTCGCGTATTTCTTGATGACGATCTGGCCTTCGTTTTTCCCCATCAGGGTCTCCTCTTACCCATGGTCCCGTCTTTATTGTATTTTTCAGAGTATCCGCAAAAGAGCGCCACTGACAATCTCTTTGTGCAATGCGGCGACGCAGCTGCGAACAGGCGCCGACAAGTCACCGTGAAGCTTTTGCGGCAGTGCAACTAGCCGTTTGACTCGCGCTCCTCCCTTTGCCAGTCTGCCTCCATCAGGCAAAGCAAATATGAGGAACGTCCCATGAGCAATCCCTCGATCGTCATCGCCAGCGCGGCCCGCACGGCCGTCGGCTCCTTCAATGGCGCCTTCGGCAACACTCCCGCGCACGAACTGGGCGCGGCCGCCATCAAGGCGGTGCTCGAGCGGGCGGGCGTCGAAGCGGGCGAGGTGGACGAGGTGATCCTCGGCCAGGTGCTGCCGGCGGGCGAGGGGCAGAATCCTGCACGGCAAGCGGCGATGAAGGCCGGCCTCCCGCAGGAAAAGACCGCCTGGGGCATGAACCAGCTTTGCGGCTCGGGCCTGCGCGCCGTGGCGCTCGGCATGCAGCAGATCGCAACCGGCGATGCGAAGGTCATCGTTGCCGGCGGCATGGAGTCGATGTCCATGGCGCCGCATTGCGCGCACCTGCGCGGCGGCGTGAAGATGGGCGACTACAAGATGATCGACACGATGATCAAGGACGGCCTGACGGATGCCTTCTACGGCTACCACATGGGCATCACCGCCGAGAACGTTGCGCGAAAATGGCAGCTGACGCGCGAGGAACAGGACGAATTCGCGCTTGCCTCCCAGAACAAGGCGGAAGCGGCCCAGAAGGCCGGGCGTTTTGCCGACGAGATCGTGCCTTTCGTCGTGAAGACGCGCAAGGGCGACGTAACCGTGGATCAGGACGAGTACATCCGCCACGGTGCCACGCTCGATTCGATCGCAAAGCTCCGCCCGGCCTTCGACAAGGAAGGTACCGTGACCGCGGGCAATGCTTCGGGTCTCAACGACGGCGCCGCCGCGGCGCTCTTGATGACCGAGGCCGAGGCGGCCCGGCGCGGCATCCAGCCGCTTGCCCGCATCGTCTCCTGGGCGACGGCAGGCGTCGACCCGCAGATCATGGGCACCGGCCCCATCCCCGCATCGCGCAAGGCCCTCGAAAAAGCCGGCTGGTCGGTCGCCGACATCGAGCTCGTGGAAGCGAACGAGGCTTTCGCGGCTCAGGCCTGCGCCGTCAACAAGGACCTCGGCTGGGATCCTTCGATCGTCAACGTCAATGGCGGAGCGATCGCCATCGGCCATCCGATCGGTGCCTCCGGTGCCCGCGTGCTGAACACGCTTCTTTTCGAAATGAAGCGGCGCGGCGTCTCCAAGGGGCTTGCCACCCTGTGCATCGGCGGCGGCATGGGCGTCGCCATGTGCGTGGAACGCCTGTAACCGGCCGCCTGCAATGCGGGCAAGTTTCGGATCAGACGATGGAAATCAGCGGCCCGGGCTCGCCGGGCTGCAGGGGTGTGCTTTTGCGAATTTGAATCAACCGAGCGGGAGGCGAGTATGAGCAGGGTAGCACTGGTAACGGGCGGATCCCGCGGCATTGGCGCCGCAATTTGCGTGGCGTTGAAGGCTGCGGGCTACAAGGTGGCCGCAAACTACGCCGGAAATGACGAGAGGGCCAAGGCCTTCGAGCAGGAAAGCGGCATTCCCGTCTACAAATGGGACGTATCGAGTTATCAGGCCTGCGTCGATGGCATCGCCAGGGTCGAGGCGGACCTCGGACCGGTCGACATCCTCGTCAACAATGCCGGCATCACCCGTGACGCCATGTTCCACAAGATGACGCCGGAACAGTGGGGCGAAGTGATCGGCACAAATCTCACCGGCGTGTTCAACATGACGCATCCGGTCTGGTCGGGCATGCGCGACCGCGGTTTCGGGCGCATCGTCAACATCTCGTCGATCAACGGCCAGAAGGGGCAGATGGGCCAGGTGAACTATTCCGCCGCCAAGGCCGGCGATCTCGGCCTGACCAAGGCGCTGGCCCAGGAAGGGGCGGCGAAGGGGATCACCGTCAACGCGATTTGCCCCGGCTATATCGGCACCGAGATGGTGCGCGCCGTTCCGGAAAAGGTGCTCAACGAGCGGATCATTCCGCAGATACCGGTGGGACGCCTGGGCGAGCCGGAGGAAGTGGCACGCTGCGTCGTGTTTCTCGCTTCCGACGACGCGGGCTTCATCACCGGCTCGACGATTTCGGCCAATGGGGGCCAGTACTTCGCCTGAGGCGTGGTGCCTGCGGCTTTTTTCGGCGCCCTTCGGGGCGCCGGATTCGTTTTGCCCTTCGATCTCGCATCCGTGTCCATCCTGAAGCCGCCCCCCGATCTCTACAGGTGCCACTAGATGTTGTGGCGAACGAAAGGGGAAAACGTTCCTCCGGGCGAGTCGGCGTCGCTCTTCCCGGGCAGGAGCGGGTGCCTGTGAAGCGATTCCTATTTCCGGACTCGGCCGATCGGCGGCGAATCCCGTTAAAATTTTTCAATCTTTCCAGACTCTTGGATTCGGAATCCTTTGCGTGGTCAAAGGCTGCAGTGACGACAGCCGAAGCCGATCGGCAGCTTCTGAGGGGTGATCCTCCCTTGGATTCAGCATCTGGTGCGTAACTAGATGTTGATATCTATATATAGCCGTGAACATAAAGTGAATCAGCGGGAGTCAGCGATTCGTCTCTGATTCGTTCCGTCGCTGTTCCAGAATCCTGAACTGCAGTTGAAAGGGGAGCCGCAAGATATGGTTGGCCGTTTGGTGCATTTATTCCCCGTGAACCCTTGCGTTTGGCATGCCGCATAGGCATCTGTTTCCCGCCGGAGCGTGAACGCGCGCCGGCTCACCATACGTGTTCCTTAAATCGGAGCCGTTTTAAGGATAATACATACGCCAAATCAGCACTGCAGCGAGCTTTGCGCGACCAAGGAAGCGCGGTGCTGTAGAGACTGTCCGGGATCGAGACCTTGTCTTTTCAATCCATGATCCTGAGCGGCCGCGGCGTGACCGCGGTGCTCGGACCCACCAATACCGGCAAGACCCATTATGCGATCGAGCGCATGATCGCGCATGACAGCGGCGTCATAGGGCTGCCGCTGAGATTGCTCGCACGCGAGGTCTATACCCGTCTCGTGGAGAAGGTCGGCCACCACAATGTCGCGCTGATCACGGGCGAGGAAAAGATCGCCCCGCATCGCGCCCGCTTTTCGGTCTGCACGGTGGAAGCGATGCCGCGCGAGACCACGGCCTCCTTCGTGGCGATCGACGAGGTTCAGCTGGCGGGCGATCTCGAACGCGGCCATATCTTCACGGACCGGATACTGCACCTGCGCGGCCGCGGCGAGACGCTGCTGCTCGGCGCCGCGACGATGCGGCCGATCCTCGAATATCTGCTGCCCGGCATCACCGTCGTCGAGCGGCCGCGCATGTCGCAGCTTCTCTATGCCGGCTCCAAGAAAATCACCCGCCTGCCGAACCGCTCGGCAATCGTCGCCTTTTCGGCCGACGAGGTCTATGCGATCGCGGAGCTCATCCGGCGCCAGCGCGGCGGCGCGGCCGTCGTACTGGGCGCGCTTTCGCCGCGAACCCGCAATGCCCAGGTGGCGCTCTATCAGGAGGGGGACGTCGACTACCTCGTGGCGACCGACGCCATCGGCATGGGGCTGAACCTCGACGTCGATCATGTCGCCTTCGCTCAGGACAGGAAGTTCGACGGCTACCAGTACCGTAACCTCAATCCGGCGGAGCTCGCCCAGGTCGCGGGGCGCGCGGGCAGGCACGTCCGGGACGGGACCTTCGGCGTGACCGGACGCGTCGATCCGTTCGACGAGGAGCTGGTGCACCGCATCGAATCGCATGAGTTCGACCCGGTCCGCGTGCTGCAATGGCGCTCCAAGGCGCTGGACTTTTCTTCGCTGAAGGCACTGAAAAAGAGCCTTGAGGCCGCACCGGCGGTATCCGGCCTGGCGCGGGCGCTCCCGGCCGTCGATCAGCAGGCGCTCGAGCATCTGACCCGCTACCCGGAGATCGTCGACGTCGCCACGGCGTCCGAGCGCGTCGAGAAGCTCTGGGAAGCCTGCGCGCTCCCGGATTATCGCCGCATCACGCCGGCTCAGCATGCGGATCTGATCTCGACCATCTATGCGGACCTCGTTCGCCATGGCACGGTCAACGAAGATTTCATGGCCGAACAGGTCCGGCGCGCCGATCATACGGACGGCGAAATCGACACACTTTCGGCGCGAATTGCGCAGATCAGGACCTGGACCTATGTATCCAACCGGCCCGGGTGGCTTGCCGATCCGACACACTGGCAAGAAAAGACGCGGGAAATCGAAGATCGATTGTCCGACGCGCTACATGAAAGGTTGACGAAACGCTTTGTTGATCGCAGGACATCTGTGCTCATGAAGCGCCTGAGAGAGAATGCGATGCTGGAAGCAGAAATCAGTGTGAATGGTGATGTCTTCGTCGAGGGACACCATGTGGGTCAGCTAGCCGGTTTCCGGTTCACGCTCGCCGCGGGCAGCGAGGGAACGGACGCGAAGGCCGTTCAGGGTGCCGCCCATAAGGCGCTCGCGCTGGAATTCGAAGCGCGCGCCGCTCGTCTCCATGCGGCCGGCAATGGCGACCTGGCTCTGTCGTCGGACGGTCTTGTCCGTTGGCTCGGCGATCCGGTCGCGCGGCTCACGGCGAGCGACCACGTCATGCGTCCCCGCGTCATCCTGCTTGCCGACGATCAGCTTCAGGCTAATGCCCGCGAACATGTCCTGGCGCGGATCGAGCGTTTCGTGAACCATCACATCAGCACGGTGCTGAAGCCGCTGGACGACATTTCGCGCGCCGAGGATCTGGAGGGTCTCGCCAAGGGTCTCGCCTTCCAGATCGTCGAGAATCTCGGCGTGCTCTTCCGTCGCGACGTCGCCGAAGACGTGAAGTCGCTCGATCAGGAGAGCCGCGCGTCGATTCGCAGATACGGTGTACGCTTCGGCGCCTATCACATCTTCCTCCCCGCGCTTCTGAAGCCGGCTCCGGCGGAGCTGATCACGCTTCTCTGGGCACTGAAGAACGACGGGCTGGACAAGCCCGGTTACGGCGAGCTCATCCCGATGCTGGCTGCCGGCCGTACCTCGGTCGTCACCGATCCATCTTTCGAGCGGACCTTCTACAAGCTCGCGGGCTTCCGCTTCCTCGGCAAGCGCGCGGTGCGGATCGATATCCTCGAGCGGCTTGCCGATCTCATCCGTCCGCTCCTGCAGTGGAAGCCGGGGACGTCGCCGCGTCCGGAAGGCGCCTATGACGGCCGCCGTTTCGTCGCGACGACGTCGATGTTGTCCATCCTCGGGGCGACGCCGGATGACATGGAGGAAATCCTCAAGGGTCTCGGCTATCGCGCCGACGCCGTGCCAGCGGAGGAGGCGGCAGCTTTCCTGGCAAGTCAGAATGGGGACACGGCGTCTGCCGAAGAGGCCGGTGCGAGCGTAGCGGATGCGGGCGTCGAGGCCGAGGCCGCGGATGCGCCTGCCGCAGAGACGGAAACGGCCGGAACCGCGGCTGCCGAGACGCCTGCCGCAGAGACGGAAACAGAGACGGAAGCCGCCGTCGATACCGCCACTGCAACGACGCCGGCGGCGCCGGCAAGCGACGATGCAGCGGCACCGGCTGAGCCGGAGGCCCCGGTTGAAGCCAAGCCGGTGCTCCTGTGGCGTCCGGGCACCCGTCAGGACAATCAGCGACAGGGCGGCCGCCAGGGCGAACAGCGCCGAGGGGGCCAGCGCCATGGCCAGACCGAAGGCCGCGAGGGCGGCCGCAGGCAGGCTCCTCATGGCAAGTCGCAGGGCAAGCCCTGGGAAGGCAAGCCGCAGGAAGGCAAGGGGTCCGAAGGAAGGCCGGGCGGTCAGCGAAAGGACCGCGGCGACCGGCACGATCGAAACAAGTCGTCTCCCTCCAAGTTCGAAGGGCGCCCACCCCGCAAGGAAAAGCCGATTGATCCGGATTCGCCTTTCGCCAAACTCGCTGCTCTGAAGGAGCAGATGAAGAAGTAGGTCAAGCCCATGGAAAAACAGCCGCCGTCTGCCCCTGCAATGCGCCAGCGGCTCGACAAGTGGCTGTTCTTCGCCCGGCTGATCAAATCGCGCTCGCTCGCCCAGAAGGCGATCGAGGCGGGCCATGTGGCCGTCAACGGCAAGCGTGAGACGCAATCGTCCGCCCAGATCAGGGCCGGCGACATGCTCGAGGTGTCGCTGGAGCGGCGCGATCTCGTCGTGCGCGTGCTGCTGCCCGGGTCCCGCCGCGGCCCCTATGAGGAAGCGCGCCTCCTCTACGAGGATCTGACTCCCGCCGTACCCGCCGGCAGGCCCACGCTTTTCGAGCAGGCGACGCGCGACCGAGGCGCGGGGCGGCCGACAAAGCGGGAGCGCCGCGAGACGGACCGCTTGCGGCCGGGGCCGGACCCCGAAGACGACTGATTTTCTGCCTTTGGACCCGGCGCCGTACACTGTCGCAGGCGGCCTGCAACCGATTTCGGCACGCGCGTCCCGAGGCTGGAAAACTGTGCCCCCACAGGGGCAAATCGCGCATGGATAATTCTTGCAAAGGCCTGTCAAAGCCTTTACGTGACAAGCAACGCTACAGTGCCGAACGTCCAGTTCGAAGGGCGAAGGTTGGTGTAGCAGCTTGAACCGAAGTGTGGTTTCACCGGATCGCTTCCGATTCACGAAGCCATGCAGAGGATGGCATTCGGGTCTGCATCGGCAGCTATGCGCGCCGGACATGCCTAGCATGCGCGGTCGATCGAGTATCACCGTTGATTGCCGTCTGCCATCAAATGTGAGCATTGGCTGGAGTACCTCATGACGTATGTCGTGACCGATAACTGCATTCGCTGCAAGTACACGGACTGCGTTGAAGTCTGCCCGGTGGATTGTTTCTATGAGGGGGAGAACTTCCTCGTCATCCATCCGGATGAATGCATCGACTGCGGCGTATGCGAGCCGGAATGTCCCGCGGGTGCAATCAAGCCGGATACCGAGCCGGGCCTCGATATGTGGTTGAAACTGAACGCGGAATTTTCCACGCAATGGCCGAATATCACCGTTAAGCGCGACCCGCTGCCGGAGGCCAAGGAGATGGATGGCGTAGAAGAAAAATACGAGAAGTATTTTTCTTCCGAACCGGGACAGGGCGACTGAGACGGGTTTCGGCCGCTCGGTTCGTCGCTGCTGACGGACGGCAGATGGCGAGGCCGGAAAGCTGGGGAAATCCCGCCGGCACTTCGCGCTTGCGAGCACGGCGACTTGATCGTTGCCGTGCAGCAAATTATTGATTTCCGCTCTTTTTTGTGATAGTTTTCACGCACTGATCCACAGAGGGTGCTTTTGCGCGCCCGAAAACCAGCACGAAAGCAAACGATCCCCACCGCGCGGCACTTTTGAGATATGCAACGGCCCGTTGCTTGTGACTGCGCCCTAAGAGCTTGTTTGCGTTTCGTTGGAGGACCAGGTGGACCCACCCGGCGGTACCCCCGTCTATCCCGGGCCTGACTGACCCGGCCCCGGCCCCTGTGAAGGCCGGGTGCGCACTAGGGAGTGTTTGAAACGAATGACCACCCAGCAGAAGAAATCTTCAACGCGCCAAGGCTTCAAGACCGGTGAATCGATCGTTTACCCGGCCCATGGCGTTGGCCAGATCGTCGCGATTGAGGAGCAGGAAGTCGCGGGCATGAAGCTCGAACTCTTTGTCATCGACTTCGAGAAGGACAAGATGCGTCTCAAGGTGCCGGTGGCGAAGGCCGTGGGCATCGGCATGCGTAAGCTGTCCGAAACCGATTTCGTCGACCGCGCGTTGAAGGTCGTGCAGGGCAAGGCGCGCGTGAAGCGGACCATGTGGTCGCGTCGCGCTCAGGAATACGATGCCAAGATCAATTCCGGCGATCTCATTTCCATCGCGGAAGTCGTACGCGACCTCTATCGCGCCGAGAACCAGCCGGAACAGTCCTATTCCGAGCGCCAGCTCTATGAAGCCGCGCTTGACCGGATGGCGCGCGAAATCGCTGCCGTGAACAGGATGTCGGAAACGGAGGCCGTTCGCCTCGTCGAGGCCAATCTCAACAAGGGTCCGAAGCGCGGCAAGGCTATCGAAGAAGACGACGCACAGGACGAAGCCGCTTAAGCGCTCCTTGCGTCAATCAACCAGACAGGCCCGGCCTTCACAAAGGCCGGGCTTTTTTGTTGTCGTATATTCCCGAAGCTGAGCGCTGGATTGCGCAAGAAGGCGGGAGCCGGGGCGCGGCGAAGCCGCGTTACAATCGTTGGGGCGTATCGCGGCGGCCTCACAATCAAGAATCGCTGTCGCCCGCGGAACTTTTCGCGCCCGCGCACGTTTAACACTCCCGGCAGGGAGGTCTTCGCCTGTGCTGCCGAGCGATCTTGGCCCCGTGATTTCCTCACGCCTCAGGTTCGTATTCTTCCATCTAGGGCGCCCTGTCATTTCGTCAACCAGCGCCATCCGTCCCGTTGCCGAACGCAGCAAGAGAGCGCTCGGCGTTTGGAGTTCAATCGTGAAATGGCGCTCGCCGCCAGCTACGGAGCAATCGATGAAGACCCTCACAGCAGACAGGCGTATGATCAAGATTGCCATGGAAGCGCCCTATCTCGAGCGGGACGAGGAACATGCGCTCGCACAGGCCTGGCGGAACGATAACGATCAGGAGGCGCGCAACAAGATCGCAATGTCGCACATGCGTCTGGTGATTTCGATGGCGGCGAAGTTCCGCAGTTTCGGGCTGCCCATGGGAGATCTCGTGCAGGAGGGGCATATAGGGCTCCTGGAGGCCGCAGCGCGTTTCGAGCCGAGCCGGGAGGTGCGTTTCTCGACCTATGCGACCTGGTGGATCCGCGCATCGATGCAGGATTACGTGCTGCGCAACTGGTCGATCGTACGCGGCGGCACCAGTTCGGCGCAGAAGGCGCTGTTTTTCAACCTGCGCCGGTTGCGCGCGAGGCTCGCCCAGGGGGACAGACAATTGACCTCTCAGGCGATGCACGAAGAGATAGCCGCGGCGCTCGGCGTCAGCCTTGCCGACGTGCAGACAATGGATGCGCGCCTTTCCGGAAACGACGCGTCGCTGCAGGCGCCGATCGGCGGCGGCGACCCGGATGCCGGCGCCCGGCTGGATTTTCTGGCGAGCGAAGCACCTCTGCCCGACGAGCAGGTGAGCGATCTGATCGACGGCGAGCGCGCCCGCCGATGGCTGCAGATCGCGCTCGGAGAACTCAGCGAACGCGAAATGAAGATCATTCGCGCCCGCCGCCTGACGGAGGATGGCGCCACGCTGGAGGAGCTCGGCGTCGCGCTTGGCATATCGAAGGAACGGGTGCGGCAGATCGAAACGCGCGCGCTCGAGAAGCTTCGTGCGGCGCTCACCGCCAAGGCACCCGCCCTGACGGCGGCGATGCATTGAAGCGCGATGCTTCGCAAGGCCATTTGCCCCTCATCCGCCTGCCGGCGCCTTCTCCCCGCAAACGGGCCCGGGGGACGAGCCTCGCGCTCGGCGTTTCTAAACTGAGCGGCTGAGCGAAACGGCGGCGTGAGTCCTCTTCTCCCCGCGAGCGGGAGAAGGTCGCGGCTGCGGCCCGTTACGCCCCCTCACTCCGAAATGATCTTCACCTTGTCGCCGGGTCTGACCGTCGATGTGATCTGCATCGCATTGATCAGCCGGAAAAGGTCGAGCTTGCGGTCCGTACCCATCATGCGGGCCGCAAGGGTCGCGATCGTATCGCCGGACCTGACCGTGACCACCCGAATGCGCAGCGGCTTCAACGACTGGACCTCGCCGGACGTCATGCGGCGGAAGGAGGTTCGCAACTGGTTTGCCGTCGGCTCGAGTGCGCTCGAGCCCTTCGGAACGGCCGTGAGGAAGCGGTAGATGCGCTCGCCGAACCTGATCACCGTGACGTCGAAATCCCAGCGGTCGGCCGATGCGCGCGCCGTTGCGGCTTCGAGGCCGTTGACGGTGATCGGGCGGATCGTATCGGGCTTGAGGCCCGTTACCCAGCCGCTGGCGATGTAGTCGGTGAGGCTGCGCCGGCTCGTGTCGGCGATGCCGTCGAAACGAATGGCGACCTCGCCCGGGCCGGTGGCTAGCACCGCCTCGGCCTTGTTGTCGATCTGGAAGCCGGCGGGCACGTCGAAGCGTATGCCTAGCTGGCCGTGCAGGAAGGTCTGTCCGCGGACATAGCCCTCCTGCGGACTGTCGCCATAGAGGATACCGTCGATGCCGGCGAGATAATAGTCGCGCCCGCGATCGCCGCTCGTCCCCTCGGGGCCGAAGGCACGGGCATGCCGGCGCGCGAGATCGACGCGTTGCGGCGCGTTGGGGTGGCTCGACAGGAAGTCGAGGCTCTGGTCCGCCTCCGGATCGACCGCGCTGAAGCGGCTATAGGCGGCCATGGAATCGAGGAAGCGCGCCGCCGAATAGGGGTCGTACCCCGCCTCGCCCAGCATGCGGACGCCGATCACGTCGGCCTGCAGTTCCTGATTGCGCGAGAAGGCGGCAAGGCGCAGCTTGCCGCGGGCAAGCGCCTGCTTGCCGGCAAGATCGGAGGAGAGCACCTCGGAGACGACGCGGCTCGCAATCACCTCCGCCTCCTCGCGCTGCTGGCGCTGGATGCCGTGATTGGCCGTCACATGCGCCATCTCGTGCGAGAGCACGGCGGCCACTTCCGCGGCGTCGTTGGCGAGCGCCAGCAGGCCGCGCGTCACGTAGAGATAGCCGCCCGGAAGCGCGAAAGCGTTGATTGCCGGCGAGTTGAGAATGGTGATGCGGTAGGATTGCTGCGGGTTTTCCGAAACCGCCGTCAGGGCGCCGGTGATCCGGGCGACCAGCCGCTCGGTCTTGGCGTCGCGGTATTCTCCGCCGTAGCTTGCCACGATGCGCGGATGCTCGCGCGCGCCGAGCTGGGCCCGCGGGTCGTTCTTCTGCACTTCCTCGACGATCTGCGGATTGGAGGATGGCGAAACGGTGGGCTCGTAGGTCTGCTCGATGACGGATTGGCAGCCAGCCAGCAGCGTCGTGGCAGCCAATGCGACCAGCGCTCGTGCGCGAACGGTTCCATGCCGCCGCGGAAACCAGCCATTCATGACTGCCTGCCTTATCATGCCTCAGCCCGTCCCCATCCGCCGGCGCGACCCGCGGCTCGAAGCCATTCATCGCAATCGGCGAAAAGTCCTACTTTTTCAGCCGGATGCGGCGCACCGGCGCGGGTGTTTCAGCCAGGATTCTGCTGTATCCGATTTCAGCGCCGCCTGCCTAGCCGACCCCAGTAGAAATAGTTGCCCCGTGGTATCGCAGCAACGGATGCGCGAATTTTGCGAGATACCCCTTGGTGTCTCCCGCGCCTCGCACGGCGCGGCGGTCAAATTGTGGCGTCCGGCGAATTTAGTTCGTCCGGCGTCGGATCGGTCGCCGCGAACAGTTCGTCATCCCTCCTTGCCGAGGAACCGGTTGATGGCCGTGATGTCGCGGCGCTTGAGAAACCGATCGACTTCATCATGGGCGACAATCCGGCCCCGGTCGAGGAAAAGAACGCTGTCGGCGAGCGCCCTCACGTCATCGGGATGATGCGTGATCATCAGTATCGTGTTGCCTTCCTCCTCGTGCAGATCGCTGATGAGTGTCCGCATCTCGGCGCGCATGCCTGGGTCGAGCGCAGCGAAAGGTTCGTCGAGCAGGAGGATCGGGCGGTGCCGTACGAAGGCGCGCGCGAGCGCGACCCTCTGGCGTTCGCCGCCTGAAAGCGTCGGCGGCAGCCGCTTGCCAAAACCGGCGAGCCCGACACGGGCCAGTGCGTCCTCCACTTTCATGCGGTCGGCCGCATCCAGTCGCAGCGCCGGGCTGATGCCGAAGCCGACATTGGTGGCGGCGTCGAGATGTGCGAAGAGGTTATGTTCCTGAAATATGATCGATACCGGCCGTTCCGCAGGCGGGCGACCGGTCATTTCCTCGCCGAAGATGCGGACTTCCCCGCGCTCCGGTTGCTCGAAGCCGGCGATGACGTTGAAGAGCGTCGACTTGCCCGAGCCGGAGGCGCCGGCCACGGCGACGATCCGCTCCGCGGGAACCGTGCAGTCGAAGGCGAGCGTCGTTGTTTCGAAGCCTATCTCGATGCCCTTTACGGCGAGAGCGGTGGAACTCATGTGTATTTACCCTCCGGCCGCCTCTCCTCTCCCGCCGTGCCGAGCACCGTCAGGACAAGGCAGAGAAGGCCGAGAACCAGCGCCAGTCCGGCCGCATCCGCGGTGCGATAGCTGCCCATCCGGCTATAGAGCAGATAAGGGAGGGTTACCATGTCCTCGGAGCCGAAAAGAGCGACGGCTCCCAGATCGCCGAGCGAGAGGGCCATGGCAAAGGAAAAGGCGACGAAGAGAGGTTTGCGCAGACCCGGCCAGTCGATCCACAGCAGGCGGTGGAAGCCCCCGATGCCGAGGCTCGCGGCAAGGCGCGCGGTGCGAGCGGCATGCGTCGCCATGGCCGGCGCCAGCACCCGGTGAACGAAGGGAAGCGCCATCAGCGCATTGATGGCGACGACGACGGCCGGCGCGAAACGGGCGACGTCGCCGAACGGCCTCAGGAGCAGGAACCATCCGGCGCCGAGCACGACGGGAGGCACGAGCAGTATGAAGGAGGTGCTTGCGCCGATCCCTCCGGCAAAGAGGCGAGCCGCGGGACCCGGGCGCCGCCGCGCCAGCGCGAGGCGTTCGGTACGGATCATCAGCGCCGCGATGACGACCGAAATCGTGGCGGAGACAAGGGCGATCGTCGCGCTCATGGCGAGCGCCCGACGGAATGCCGGCTCGTTCACGAGACGGAAGAGGTCGGCCTTCGATCCGCTATAGGCGATAGCCGCAAAGGGCAGGCCGACGAGGATGACGGCGAGTACCAGCCAGATACGGTCGGCAAGCCGCGACAGACCGCTCGCGCCGTCGAAACGCCGGATGGCCCTGCCGCTCGTCTCTCCCTCCAGCGGCGCCGGCGCGATCAATTTCAAGACGAGAAGCAGCGCTCCGGTAAGGGCGACCTGAAGTGCCGAAAGGGCGATCGCCCGCGGCGGGTCGAAGTCGAAGCGCAGCGCCTGGTAGATCGCCACTTCGAGCGTGCTCGCGGCCGGCCCCCCGCCAAGCGTCAGCACGAGCGTGAAGCTGGTGGCGCAGAGCATGAAGATGAGCCCGGCGATGCCGGGAAGCAATCCACGGATCACCGGCCACTCGATGAAGCGAAAGGTGGCGAAGGAACCCATGCCGAGATTGGCGCAGCTGCGCCAGTATTCGGCCGGAATGCGCTCGATGCCGGCAAGCATCAAGCGTGCGGCGAGCGGCATGTTGAAGAAGACATGGGCAATGAGAATGCCGGAGAGGCCATAGATGCTGACCGGCTGCTCCAGCCCGCCTGCCGAAAGCACCCTGTTCAAGAGCCCCTGCCGGCCCCAGATTTCGATCAGCCCGAGTGCGGCGACGATCGCCGGCAGGCCGAGTGGCAGCGCCAGAAGCCGCAGCACCCAGATGCGGCCGGGGAACGAAGCCTGGCGGGCAAGTGCCCGGGCCACCGGTATCGCGAAAAGGATGGCAAGAAGCGTCGAGAGGCTGGCCTGCAGCAGCGTGAAGCGTGTGATGCGCCAGATATAGGCATCGAAAAGCGGACCGGCGCCGGCGCTGCCGGCCGACTGGGCAAGCAGTGCCGCGCCGGCGAGGCCGACGAAAAGCAGGATGCCGCCGAAGGCGAAGGCCCCGGCGGCGATTGTCATCTTGCTTTCCTTCGTGCCGGACAATCCGGCCTCAGTTCCGGCTCATGGCGGCCAGCCATTCGTCGACCCAGGCCTTGCGGTTGGCGGCGACCTCCTCGGCGGGAATGAGGAGCGTCTTTTGCGGGTCGACGAGCTTGCTGAAGGCTTCCGGCAGCGGCTCCTTGGTCGCGGTCACCGGCATCATCCAGTTGGTCGTCGGGATGATCGACTGGAATTCCGGGCCGATCATGAAGGTCAGGAAGCTCCGGGCGAGTTCCGGGTCCTTCGCATTCTTCGTCAATGCGGCGACTTCGATCTGGATATAATGGCCTTCGGCGAAGGGGGCCGCCTGGTAGCGCTCGGTGTTTTCCGCCACCATGTGATAGGCGGGCGAGGTCGTGTAGGAGAGAACCATCGGGGCCTCGCCCTTCGTGAAGAGGCCATAGGCTTCCGACCAGCCCGGCGTGACCGTCAGCACGCGGTCCTTGAGCTGCGACCAGGCCTGGCCGGCCTGGTCGCCATAGACCGACTTCACCCACAGCAGGAGGCCGAGGCCGGGGGTTGAGGTCCGCGGGTCCTCGATGACGATCTTCTGCGACGGATCGCCCTCGACCAGTTCCTTGAGGCTCTTCGGTGGATCCTTCAGCGTCTCGGTGTCGTAGACAACGGCGAAATGGCCGTAGTCATACGGTATGAAGGTGTCGTCGGAGAAGCCGCCCGGGACCTTGACGGAGGCGGTATCGGCGCCGTGCGGCGCGAAGAAGCCGGTCGCTTTCGCCTCCGCCACCAGATTGGTGTCGAGACCGAGTACGATGTCGGCCTTGGATCCCTGACCTTCGAGCTTCAGCCGCGTCAGGAGTTCGACCCCGTCGGCAACGCCTACATAGTCGACCTTGCAGTCGCAGGTCTTCTCGAACGCTTCCGCCACCTTGGCGCCCGGCCCCCATTCGGTGATGAAGCTCTCATAGGTATAGACCGTCAGGGTTTTTTCCGCGGCCGCCGCGCTCACGGAAAATACCGCGATCGAAGCTGCGGCGATCGCAAGCCGGCCAAGGATCTTTCGATGGAGTGAATTGGACATTCTGGCACCTCTCCCTTTGTTGTTGCTGCATGGGAAAAGCGCGTATCGGTCCGATCGCTTCTAATCCCTCCGCCGGTATGAGCCGGATCAGGTTCCGCGGGTTGGCTCGAAGCCTCTCAGCCACGGTCGCAAAAGCCGACCAGGGCACCCCGTTAGAGCAGCAAGAGATTTAGCTTCCGGCGACGGCTTAGGCAAGCTGAGTTTCAGCAGGGGCGTTTGCCGTCCGCGTCAGCCGCGCTATTAAAAGTCAAACAATTGCCGGCGCAGTTTGTTCGCCGAAAGCGGAGACAATTTCATGCCAGACATGCTCGTCCGCCTCTATGCCTTGCCCGAGGGCCGCCCATCGCGTCTCGACCCCGACATCCGCATCCGCCGGGCGCTTGCGGCCGAGCGGCGGGCCGTCATTCCCTGGATCGAGGAGCGCTTCGGGACCGGGTGGGCCGGCGAGGCCGAAACCGCCTTCTCCTCGACGCCGGCGCGCATCCATGTCGCTCACCATCGGGACCGGATCGTGGGCTTTGCCTGCCATGACGTAACCGCGCTCGGCTTCTTCGGTCCGACCGGAGTTGACGAGACTATGCGCGGCAAGGGCATCGGCGAGGCCCTGCTCGTCGAAAGCCTGCTATCCATGCGCGCCGCCGGCTATGCATATGCGATCATCGGCGGCGTCGGCCCTGCCGAATTCTATGCCCGTGCGGTGGGTGCGGTGGAGATCGCCGGGTCGACGCCCGGCATCTACGACGGCATGCTCTTTCCCGGGGATCCGGCGTCCGGAACCTGATCCGCGCAGCATGCGTTCGCAAAACAGCAGCCGGAGCCCTTTTCCTTCGCCGCTGCTTTGCGCTATGGGCTTCTGCCATGACCCGATCACCCTTCACCATCCTGCTCGGCGGCGCGCTGACGCCGACAGACCGGCTCGCTCGACAGCTCGAAGGCAGCCGCTTCGTCGCCGCCGACGGCGGCATGCGCCATGCAAGGACGCTGGGGATCGTTCCCGATCTCTGGGTCGGCGATTTCGATTCCACGGATGAGGCGCTTCTGGCGGAGTTTGCCGGCGTCCCGCGCGAACGCCATCCAGCTGCCAAGAACGCGACCGACGGGGAGATCGCCGTCGAGGCAGCCCTCGAGCGTGGCGCGACCTCGCTCGTCTTCGCGGGCGGACTCGGCGGCGCGCGCAGCGACCATGCTTTCCTGCATCTCCTCGGTACCGTCGCGCTTGCCCAGAGCGGCGTTGCGGTGATGATGACCTCCGGCGAGGAGGAGGCCTATCCGCTGCTGCCCGGCTCGCAGGAGATCGAGCTGCCGAAAGGCAGCCTCTTCTCGATCCTCGGCTTTGCCGATCTTGACGGTCTTTCGATCGAGAACGTGCGCTACCCGCTGAAGGATTTTCATTTGCCCTTCGGCTCGTCGCGCACCATTTCGAACATCGCGGATGGCACGGTCCGCTTGACCCTGAAATCCGGCCGGGCCGTCGTTCTCGCCCGCCCCTATGATCTTTCCGGAGCCTGATGCCTTGGCGCCTCCCATCCTGAAGCTTGACGACATTCTACTGACCTTCGGCGGCACGCCGCTGCTTGCGGGTGCGGGCCTGCAGGTCGAGCCCGGCGATCGCATCTGCCTCGTAGGCCGCAATGGTTCGGGCAAATCGACGCTGATGAAGATCGCCGCCGGAATTGCAGAACCCCAGTCGGGCGAGATCTTCCGGCATCCATCGGTGACGATCCGCTATCTGCACCAGGCGCCCGACTTCGACGGCTTCGATACGGTTCAGGCCTATGCCGAAGCCGGCCTCGGGCCAGGCGACGATCCCTACCGGGTCGCCTACCTGCTGCAGCATCTGGGGCTGACCGGGGAGGAAGAGCCGACGCGCCTTTCCGGCGGCGAGGCACGTCGTGCCGCCCTTGCCCGTGTGCTTGCGCCGGAGCCCGACATTCTGCTTCTCGACGAGCCGACGAACCATCTCGATCTGCCGACGATCGAATGGCTGGAAGACGAGCTCGTCCGCAGCCGTTCGGCGCTCGTGCTGATCTCGCACGACCGTCGCTTCCTCGAAAAGGTATCGACGGCGACGGTCTGGCTGGACCGCGGCCAATCGCGCCGCCTCGATCGCGGCTTTGCGCATTTCGAGGCCTGGCGCGACGAGGTGCTGGAGGCGGAAGAGCTCGAGCAGCACAAGCTCGGTAAGGCGATCGAGCGCGAAGAGCACTGGCTGCGCTACGGCGTGACCGCAAGGCGCAAGCGCAACATGCGTCGGCTCGGGGAGCTGCAGGACATGCGCGCCCGCCATCGCGGGCACAAGGGGCCGCAGGGTACGGTCCAGGCCACCGTTGCCGACGCCAGGGAATCGGGCAAGCTCGTCATCGAGGCGGAAAAGATCACCAAGGCCTATGGCGATCGCACGATCGTCGCGCCGTTCTCGATCCGTGTCCACCGCGGCGACCGCATCGGCCTCGTCGGGCCGAACGGCGCCGGCAAGACGACGCTGCTGAAGCTCCTGACCGGTCAGCTCGCGCCGGACACGGGCAGCGTCAAGCTAGGCACCAATTTGGAGATCGCCACGCTCGACCAGAAACGCGAGGAACTGAACCTCGACGAGACGCTGGCGCATTATCTGACCGACGGGCGCGGCGAGACCCTCCTCGTCAATGGCGAGCAGCGCCATGTCACCGGCTACATGAAGGAATTCCTCTTCCAGCCGGAGCAGGCGCGAACGCCCATCCGCGATCTGTCCGGCGGCGAACGCGCGCGTCTCATGCTCGCCCGCATCCTGGCACGCCCGACCAACCTCCTGATCCTCGACGAACCGACCAACGATCTCGATATCGAGACGCTGGATCTGCTGCAGGAGATCGTTGCCGGATTTTCCGGAACGGTGATCCTGGTCAGCCACGACCGCGATTTCCTCGACCGTACCGTGACCTCGACCATCGCGCCGGCCAACCCGGAGGCGCCCGATGGTCGCTGGATCGAATATGCCGGCGGCTACTCCGACATGATGGCGCAGCGCCGCGGCGCAGTCGAGGAAAGGCGCCGGAGCGAAAAAGCCGAAAAGGCCAGATCGAGCGGCGCCTCCCCCTTGCCGAGCGAACCTCAGAAGGCGAAAGGCAAGCTCTCCTTCAAGCAGAAATTCGCACTCGAGAACCTGCCGAAGGAGATTGCCAGATCGGAGGCGGAGATCGCGAAGCGAGAAGAGAAGATGGCGGATCCCGACCTATTCTCGCGCGACCCGAACGGCTTTGCCAGGCTCGCCGCCGAGCTCGAGAAGCTCAGGACGGACCTCACGCGCATGGAAGAGGAATGGCTCGAACTGGAAATGCTGCGCGAGGAAATCGAGGGCTGAGCGGGCGGACCTGTGACGGCAGCGTTGGAGGTGCAGTACCCCTTCTGCCTACCGGACTTGCGACCGCCTCAACCGCCGCTCGACCGCCCGAAGGGCCAGCGACAGTCCTATCGTCAGCACGAGATAGACATAGGCGACGATGGAATAGGTCTCGAAGAAGCGGAAGGAGCCCGAGGCATAGACCTTGCCCATCTGGGTGATGTCGGCGACGCCGAGCACCGAGACGAGGGAGGAATCCTTGACCATCGCCACGAAGTCGTTGCCGAGCGGCGGCAGGATGACGCGGATCGCCTGCGGAAAGACGACGAGGCGAAAGCGCTGGTAGCGGGAGAGCCCGAGCGCCTTTGCCGCCTCCACCTGGCCCTTGTCGACCGACTGGATGCCGGCGCGGAAGACTTCGGCGATGAAGGCCGAATAGCCGATCATCAGCGCCATGATCGCCCGCCACATCAGCGACACGTCGCGAACGACGAACGGCTCGATCCAGCCCGCCGAAATCAACGGCGCCGACAGGAAATTCGCGATCGTCACCAGCGCAGGCGCGCCGACGAAGGCGATATAGAACAGCAGCACGAGGATCGGTACGCCGCGGATGACTTCCGTATAGAAGCGCGCGATCTGACGCAGGACCACGTGCTCGGAAAGCGCCATCAGGGCCACGCCGAGGCCGAGCACCGTTGCGAGCACGAATCCGACGAGAGTGACGAAAACGGTGACGCCCAACCCCTTCAGGACGACGGTGAACACCTGCGTGAAGATATCATTGGCGGCGATGACCACGGCCAGTGCCGCAGCGATAACGAGAAGGGCGATAAGCCACCAGGGATAATCGCCCTTCCCGGAAGCGTCGGATGATTGGATCGGCGTCATTGCAATTCCAATAAGGGGAAGCGGGACATGGGCGGAAAACCGCCCATGTGTTTATCCCGTTCCGCGGTCAGCCGCCCATCTTGTAGTCGAGGAACCACTTCTTGTTGAGCGCGTCGAAGGTGCCGTCCTCCTTGAGCGCCTTTATGGCGGCATTGACCGGCGCCACGAGTTCCGATCCCTTCGGGAAGATGAAGCCGAAATCCTCGGTGCCGAGCGGCTCGCCGACCACCTTGAGCTGGCCGTCGGAGGATTCGACATACCCCTTGGCCGCGACACTGTCGGTCAAGACCAGATCGACGTCGCCGGCCTTCAGCGCCTGCACCGTCGCACCGAAGGTTTCGAACAGCTTGATGCGCGGGTTCTGCTCGTTGCCGTCGAGAACCTCGTAGACGGCCGTGTAGAAAGGCGAAGTGCCGGGCTGGGCGCCGACCAGACCGCTTTCGAGCGCGGCGAAGCTCTTGGCGTCGTCGAACCGGGTCTCGTCGCCGCGCACCAGCATGAACTGCTGCGAGCGCATATAGGGATCCGAAAAATCGACCTTCTCCTTGCGGTCGTCCTTGATGGTGATTCCGGTCATGCCGATCTGGTATTGACTGTCGGAAACCGCCTGGATCATCGCGTCCCAGCTCGTGTTCTGATACTCGACCTTGAAATTCAAGCGCTTGGCGATTTCGTTCATCGCGTCATATTCCCAACCGATGGCCTGACCGGATTTCGGATCGACGAACTGCAGCGGCGGATAGGCGTTCTCCGTCACCACGACGACCGTCTTGCCACCGAGGTCGGGCAGGTCGCTGGCGAAAACGGGCGCCGGGACTGCGAATGGAACGGCAAGAACTGCGGCAATGCCTGCAAGCACGTGGCGAAGAATTGTCATTGAGGAACTCCCAGATTGTGGCGACAGAAAATGTCATAAAATCTATGGGGAACACAAGCGGCCGATAACCAAAAAGAAAGGCGGCCCGAGGGCCGCCTTTCCGCACAACTCCGAAGAGTTGAAAACTTATTCTGCTGCAGCTTCCGCAGCCTTTGCTTCTTCCGCCGCCTTTGCCTCAGCGGCTTCGGCTGCTGCCTTCTCGGCGGCCAGAGCCTGGGCGGCTGCGACCTTTTCAGCCTCGATGCGTGCCTTCTCCTCGACAACGGCCTGACGCTCGGCGTCGTTCAGCTTGCGGGCGCGGGTGCCGGTGTTCTCGACGATACGAGCCGACTTGCCGCGGCGGTCGCGCAGATAGTAGAGCTTGGCGCGGCGCACCTTACCGCGGCGAACCACGTCGACGCTCTCGACGAGCGGGGAGTAGACGGGAAATACGCGCTCGACGCCTTCACCGTAGGAAATCTTGCGAACGGTGAAGCTCTCGTTGATGCCGCCGCCGGAGCGGGCGATGCAGACGCCTTCGTAAGCCTGTACGCGGGTGCGGTTGCCTTCGACAACGCGTACATTGACGCGGACGGTGTCGCCCGGGGAGAATTCGGGAAGGGTGCGCTTTGCGGCGATCTTGGCGGCCTGTTCGGCTTCCAGCTGCTGGATGATGTTCATCGGTCTAACCTTTGCGTTTTTCTGAAACAGCCAGAGCGCTCTCTATCGGCCTGTCGGACTTTCCTTCAGGCCTTGCCGCATTTGCGGCAGGAGCGTATTCGCCATTCTTTGTTGACGGTCGACGGGCAAGGAACCCGAACCGGGCCGGCACATACACCATATGGCCGGCCTTGTCATCCCCGAAAGCGGATTTTGTCGCGCTCCCGCCTCAAGAATGCCCCTCCCCACGGACTTGCGGTCGACCGCGCCACCGGCTATCCCGATTCACGCGTTTCGGGGGAAAGTCATGACGTTGCTCCAGGTCTTTTTGCTCTTCGTCGCCGGCTTCCTGTCCGGCGTCGTCAATGCCATTGCCGGTGGCGGCACCTTCCTGACTTTCGGAGCGATGACGCTTGGCGGGCTCCCGCCGATCGTCGCCAACGCGACCTCGTCCATCATCCAGTTCCCCGGCTATATCACGTCGACGCTTGCCTATGCCAAGGAGATCCGCGCCGACCGGAAGAACGCCATCGTCCTTGGCATCATTTCGGCGATCGGCGGGCTCGCCGGCGCCCTCCTGCTTCTGTCGCTCTCCAATCCGGCCTTCCGTGCGATGGTGCCCTGGTTGCTGATCGCGGCAACGGCGATCTTCGCCGCCGGCCCCCTCCTGAAGCCGAAGGCGCGCAGTGACGAGCATCGCATCGGACCGCTGGGCGTTGCGAGCCAGCTGGCGACCTCCGTCTATGGCGGCTTTTTCGGCGCCGGCATGGGCATCATGATGCTCGCCGTGCTCGGACTTGCCACCGGCGGCGGCTATCACCGGCTGAATGCACTCAAGAACTTCATCTCCATCGTCATCGCCGCAATCGCCATCGTGGTTTTCGCTGCGGGCGGCGTCGTCTCCTGGCTGCACGCGGCAATCATGGTGCCGGGCGCAGCGCTTGGCGGCTACATGGGCGTCTGGGCGGCACGACGCGTCCCGCAGGCGGTCATCCGAGCCGTGGTGGTGGCGGTGGGTCTGTTGCTCGCGGCCTATTATTTCTTCACGGGCTGAGCCGGATCACGCTCCAGAAGATCCGGCCGGCGTTCCGCCGTCAGCCGGCGCGCCGCCGCTTCCCGCCATTGCGCAATGGCCGCGTGGTTGCCGGAGGTGAGGACGGCCGGGATTTCGTGACCTTCGAAGATCTGGGGACGCGTGTAGTGGGGGTGTTCGAGGAGCCCTCCCTCGAAGCTCTCGTGGACGCCTGACAGCTGATTGCCCATCACGCCCGGCAGGATACGCACCACGGCGTCGAGCAGAACGAGTGCTGCCGGCTCGCCGCCGGAAAGAATGTAGTCGCCGATCGAGACTTCCTCGAGTCCACGCGTGTCGATGACCCGCTGGTCGACGCCCTCGAAACGTCCGCAAACGATGACAGCGCCGGGACAGGCGGCCAGCGCCCGCACCCGTTCCTGTGTCAGCGGCCGTCCGCGCGGACTCATCAGAAGCCGCGGCCGCCCGTCGTCTGCAGCGACATGATCGATGGCGCGGGCAAGAACGTCGGGCTTCAATACCATTCCGGCACCGCCCCCCGCCGGCGTATCGTCGACGGTGCGGTGCTTGTCACCGGCAAAGTCGCGAATCTGCACGGCCTCCATCGACCAGTCTCCGCGCTCCAGCGCCTTTCCGGCGAGCGAAACGCCGAGGTGCCCCGGAAACATCTCCGGGTAGAGCGTCAGGACGGTCGCGCGATAGGGCATTGCCGTGGGCTCACTTGCGCTTGGTCGGAAAGGGCTTGCCAGGCCCGCTCTTCTCGTCGTCGACGAGCCCGGCGGCCGTCGGGTCGATGACGAGCTTGCCCGCTTCGAGATCGATTTCGAGTACCGACCATTCCGTGAAGGGAATAAGCACCGGCCTGAGGCCCGGGCCTTTCAGTTCGAGGAGATCGCCAGCGCCGAAATCGAAGACGCCGGTCACCGAACCATAGCTCTTTCCGGTGCGATCGACCGCTTCCAGGCCCTCGAGGTCTGCGTAGAAGAATTCGCCCTCGTCGAGATCGTCGTCGGGGAGATTGTCGCGCTCGATGAAGAGTTCGAGACCGTTGAGCGCTTCGGCAGCAGTCCGATCGTTGATGCCCCGAAACCGCACGACGACGACGTTCTTGGCCTCGCGGATTTCAAGCACCTCGAAGACGCGGCCGTCCTCGCTGTGGAGTTTGCCATAGTCGCCGAGTGCGGCCGGATCGTCGGTGAAGGACTTTACCCGCACCTCGCCGCGCAGCCCTTGCGCCGCGCCGATCGTCGCCATCAGGACAGGGTTCTTCAGCTGTGTCATCGTCGGGCATCCAGGGTGAACTTGCTGCATGTTTCCCGAACCACATCGGGATGAGAACATGCGATTTTCCGGTGCACATAAAGCAAAACGGGCGGCATGGAAATGCCGCCCGTTCTCAATGCCATTCCGCCGGAAATTATTCCGCGGCAGCTTCCGCAGCCGCGGCGGCTGCTTCTTCCGCCTTCTGCTTGGCTTCAGCGGCACGTTCCTGTGCCTTCTTGCCGGGCAGCGCCTTGGTCGGGTTGTTGCGGGCCGGACGCTTGGCAAGGCCGGCCTGGTCGAGGAAGCGCATGACGCGGTCGGTCGGCTGGGCGCCCTGGGCGATCCAGTGCTGAACGCGCTCGGCGTTCAGTTCGATGCGCTTTTCGTCGTCCTTGGCAAGCATCGGGTTCCAGGAGCCGAGCTTTTCGAGGAAGCGGCCGTCACGCGGGCTGCGCGCGTCGGCAACGACGATCTGGTAGTAGGGACGCTTCTTGGAACCGCCGCGGGCGAGACGAATTTTCAGTGCCATTTCAATTTACTCCTTGCAGGCTTTCTTGACCGCTTGACTCAAGCGGAATGGGTGGTGCCGGCGCTGCCCGCGTTCTGCGAGCAATCGGCGGCGATGGCTTCATGATGCCGGATGACTTCCTTGATGATGAAGTTCAGGAACTTCTCGGCGAAATCCGGATCCAGATTGGCGTCTTTCGCCAGGTGGCGGAGGCGTTCGATCTGGTATTCTTCGCGCGCCGGATCGGCCGGCGGCAGCTGGTGCTTGGCCTTGAGCACGCCAACCGCCTTGGTGCAGCGGAAGCGTTCGGCCAGCATGTGGACGAGCGCGGCATCGATATTGTCGATCGACTGCCGGTAGCTCGCCAATTCCTCTTTGATCTCGGGATCAAGCATTCGTCGCGATCCTCACTTCTTCTTCGGTAGGCCGGGGAGGCCGGGAAAACCGCCGCCCAGACCGGGCAAACCACCGCCAAGGCCAGGCAGGCCGCCGCCAGGCTTGCCGAGACCGGCGGCTTGGGCCTGCTTCTGCAGGGCCTCGAGCTGCTTCGGATCCATTTTCGAAAGATCGGGCATTCCGCCGCCCAGGCCGCCGAGGCCCATCTTGCCGGCGAGGCCGCCCATCATCTGTTTCATCATGCCGCCTTTGCCCTTGCCGCCCATCATCTTCATCATGTCCGCCATCTGGCGGTGCATTTTCAGAAGCTTGTTGATGTCGGAGGCATCGGTGCCGGAGCCGCTGGCGATGCGCTTCTTGCGCGAATGCTTGAGAATATCCGGATTGGCGCGCTCCGCCCTAGTCATCGAGGAGATGATCGCGAGCTGGCGCTTGAAGAGCGAGTCATCCAGGCCGGCGGCGGACATCTTGTCCTTCATGCCGGCCATGCCAGGCATCAGACCCATGATGCCGCCCATGCCGCCCATCTTCTGCATCTGCTGCAGCTGATCGGCGAGGTCGTTGAGGTCGAACTTGCCCTTGGCCATCTTGGCGGCCATGGCGGCCGCCTTTTCGGCGTCGATGTTCTCCGCCGCCTTTTCGACGAGCGAGACGATGTCGCCCATGCCGAGGATGCGGTCGGCGACGCGGCGCGGATGGAACTCCTCGAGTTCGTCCATCTTCTCGCCGACGCCGATGAGCTTGATCGGCTTGCCCGTGACGGCGCGCATGGAGAGCGCCGCACCGCCGCGGCCGTCGCCGTCCATGCGCGTGAGCACCAGGCCGGTGATGCCGACGCGTTCGTCGAAGTTGCGGGCGAGGTTGACGGCGTCCTGTCCGGTCAGCGCATCGGCGACCAGCAGGATCTCATGCGGGTTGGATTTCCGCTTGATCTCCGCCATCTCGATCATCAGCGGCTCGTCGATATGGGTGCGGCCGGCGGTGTCGAGGATGACGATGTCGTGGCCGCCGAGCTTGGCCGCCTGCACGGCGCGCGCAGCGATATCGGTCGGCGACTGGCCGGCGATGATCGGAAGCGTATCGACGCCGGTCTGCACGCCGAGCTGGCGCAACTGTTCCTGCGCGGCCGGGCGGCGGGTATCGAGCGAGGCCATCAGGACCTTCTTCTTGTCCCGCGCGGTCAGCCGCTTGGCGATCTTGCCGGTCGTCGTCGTCTTGCCCGAGCCCTGCAGGCCGACCATCATGATGACGACCGGAGCCGCCGCATTGAGATCGATCGTGACGCCCTCGGAGCCGAGCATCGCTATGAGCTCGTCATGAACGATCTTGACGACCATTTGGCCGGGCTTGATCGACTTTACGATTTCGGCGCCGACCGCCTTTTCGCGAACCTTCTCCGTGAAGGACCGCACCACATCGAGCGCCACGTCCGCTTCGAGCAGCGCACGGCGAACCTCCCGAAGCGCTGCGGAAACATCGGCTTCCGACAGGGCGCCGCGGCCGGTCAGTCCATTCAATATGGAACCAAGACGGTCCTGGAGGCTCTCGAACATATTCTCTTCCTTCTTGTCTCCGGATTGCGATAGATCGGCTCGTCCGGAAACGTGGGTCCCTTCGCGCGGAAAACAAGACGCAAAGCCAAAAACCACCCGAGGGCGCAGCGCGCTGTCGGGTGTTGACCTCCGGGCTCTCTTTATACCTTTGCGGGGCCCGGTCGGTGGCTTCGGAAGTCATCACTTGCGAAGGAATTCGCCGCGATAAACAGGAAACCGGGAGAAAAGTCAAGGATCGACCGCGGAGACGCTGCGCTCGGGCTCCACCTATGATCCCACACGCGAGCAGGACCACCACCTCCGTCCGGTCGCATCATCAGGAAATTGCCGGCCGCTCCTGCCCGAGTCCTGTGATCCGGCGGCAAATGCGCCTATTTCTCTGCAGGTGTCCCTCAACCGAGGCAGCGATGAAGAAAAGCGGCAATCCCTACTATAGCGGGCCCGTTTCGGACCACTTCGACGGCATTCGCTTCTACAATCCGGGCGGCACACCGCCGCGCGGCTTCGCCGACCTCCTGCGCTGGCAGTCCGGCGGCGGACGCGAGCAATGGCCGCGCCACTATGACAGCCCCTTTCCGCAGGCGAGGCCGGATACCAGTGTCGACGGCGAGCGGCTCCGCGTCACCATGGTCGGTCACGCAACGCTGCTGATCCAGGTCGCGGGCCTCAACATCCTGACCGACCCGGTCTGGTCGCATCGCGCCAGCCCCTTTACGTTTGCCGGACCCCGCCGCCGCAACCCGCCAGGCATTCTCATGGACGACCTGCCGCGGATCGATATCGTGCTCGTCACCCATAACCACTACGACCACCTCAATCTCGCCACGCTCGGCTCGCTCCACACCAAGCACGCGCCGCATCTCGTAACGCCGCTCGGCAACGACACGATCATTCGCCGCGCCGTCGCGGGTGCCGAGATTTCCGTCGTCGACTGGGGCGACCGGCTCGACCTCGGTGATGGCGTCGTCATCCATGCGGAGCCATGCCACCATTGGTCGGCTCGCCGCTCGAACGACCGGCGCATGGCGCTCTGGGCCGCCTTCGTCATCGAGACGCCGGCCGGCAAGATCTATCATGTCGGCGACACAGGTTTTCACGACGGCATCAATTATCGTGCGGCGCGCGAAAAACACGGATGCTTCCGCCTCGCCAACCTGCCCTTCGGCAGCTACGAGCCACGCTGGTTCATGGCCTCTCAGCACCAGAATCCGGAAGAGGCGGTCCTGGGCATGGTCGCATGCGGCGCCGAATACGCGGCGGGTCACCATTGGGGCACCTTCCGATTGACCAACGAGGGGGTCGAGGAGCCGCTCCGGGCGCTGGAGACTGCGCTCGCCAAGCACGGTATCGATCGAAACCGTTTCCGGGCGCTGCGACCGGGGGAAGTCTTCGACGTCCCGCTCCCGCCGACGGCACGGGAATGACGCCGGCACTGGTAATTTCCGGGCTTTTCCGCCATATACAGCCCGAATGAAGGGCGCCTCCGAAGCGGGGGCCAGGGTTTGGACAGTCGCGACATGGCCGATCAGGTGCAATTTGCCAGGATGAACGGGCTTGGAAACAAGATCCTGGTGGTCGACATGCGCGGGCGCAAGGACCGCGTGACGCCGCAGGCGGCGATCGCGCTCAATGCCGACCCGGCGACCGAGTTCGACCAGATCATGGCAATTCACGACCCGAAGTCTGCCGGGACCGATGCCTGGATCGACATCGTCAATTCCGACGGGTCGATGGCCCAGGCCTGCGGCAACGGCACCCGCTGCGTCGTCCAGGCGCTTGCGGCCGAGACCGGCAGGAAAGCCTTCCTCTTCCATACGGTCGCGGGCCTTCTCGAAGCCAAGGAACACGACGACGGCACGATCTCGGTCGACATGGGCAAGCCCCGTTTCGGCTGGGACCAGATCCCGCTCGCGGAGGAATTCCACGACACGCGGCGCATCGAGCTGCAGATCGGGCCGATCGATGCGCCCGTGCTGCACTCTCCCTCGGTCGCCTCCATGGGCAATCCGCATGCGATCTTCTGGGTCGAGGACGATGTGTGGAGCTACGAGCTCGACCGGTTCGGACCACTCCTCGAGAACCATCCGATCTTCCCCGAGCGCGCCAATATCTCCATCGCGCGCATCCGCTCCCGCCAGGAGATGGACCTGCGGACCTGGGAGCGCGGCGCCGGCCTGACGCTTGCCTGCGGCTCGGCCGCCTGTGCCGCCGCCGTCAGCGGTGCGAGAACCGGCCGGACGGAGCGGATGGTTATCGTGAACGTGCCCGGCGGTCCGCTCAAGATCGAATGGCGCGAGCGCGACGACCACGTCATCATGACGGGGCCGGCCGAATGGGAATGGTCCGGCACCGTCGATCCCGTCACCGGCACCTTTTCGCGCAACGAGCCGGAGAGCGGCGACAACGGAGCGAGAGCCCTTTGAGCGGGGTCGAGGTCATAACCTTCGGCTGCCGGCTGAACACCTATGAGTCGGAAGTGATGCGGGCGGAGGCCGAAAAGGCGGGGCTGAACAACGCCATCCTCGTCAATACCTGCGCCGTCACCGCCGAGGCCGTGCGCCAGGCCCGACAGGCGATCCGCCGGGCGCGGCGCGAAAATCCGCACGCCCGCATCATCGTCACCGGCTGCGCCGCCCAGACCGAGAAGGAAACCTTCGCCGAAATGGCGGAGGTGGACGCGGTGCTCGGCAACGAGGAGAAGCTCGCCAGCGCCTCCTATCGCGCGCTGCCGGATTTCGGCGTCTCGGCCGAAGAGAAACTCCGTGTCAACGACATCATGAGCGTGCGCGCCACCGCACCGCAGATGGTGAAGCACATAGACGGGCACGTGCGCGCCTTCATCCAGGTGCAGAACGGCTGCGACCACCGCTGCACCTTCTGCATCATTCCCTATGGCCGCGGCAATTCGCGCTCCGTGCCGATGGGCGCCGTCGTCGACCAGGCGAGACGCCTTGCCGAAAGCGGCTATCGCGAGATCGTTCTGACCGGGGTCGACGCCACCAGCTACGGCGCCGATCTGCCCGGAACGCCGACCCTCGGGCTTCTCGGGAAGACCCTGCTGAAACAGGTGCCGGAAATCCTCCGCCTGCGGCTTTCCTCCATCGACAGCATCGAGGCGGACGGCCACCTCCTCGACCTCATCGCCGAGGAGCCGCGCTTCATGCCGCATCTGCATCTTTCTCTGCAGCACGGCGACGACCTGATCCTGAAGCGCATGAAGCGGCGGCATTCGAGCGCCGATGCGCGCGCCTTCTGCGACGAGGTCCGGCGCCTGCGCCCCGAGATCAGCTTAGGTGCGGACATGATCGCCGGATTTCCGACCGAGACCGAGCCGATGTTCGAGAACGCCATGCGGCTCGCCGAGGATTGCGGCATCGCGCATCTTCACGTCTTCCCCTATAGCCCGCGCCCCGGCACCCCGGCCGCCCGCATGCCGCAACTCGACCGCGCGCTTGTCAAGGAGCGTGCCGCGCGCCTGCGTGCGAAGGGGGCGGAGCTTCATGCGGGCCACCTCGAGGGCATGATCGGCAGCAGCCAGACGATCCTTGTGGAAATGAACGGTCTGGCCCATACGGAAAACTTCACGCTCGTAGATGCGGCCGGCCTTGAGCCGCGGTCGCTTGTGGCGGTCGGAATCACCGGCCACAATGGCAAGCATCTGACGATCGAGCGCAAACAGATGGCTGCGGCCTGACAGCGGACATTCCCATGGCGATTGGTTTCATCAAGAAGATCTTCTCCTTCGGCAAGGATGCCGTCGAAGAAAAACCGGCGCCGCCGCAGGAGACGGCCGTTGCCGATGAGGTCGCGGTAACCCCCCCTGTCCCTTCGGGAGAACAGGGCGGGACCCAGGCACCGGTCGAGGAAGATCGTAGTACAGTCGAGGTAACGGAAGCTAGCACGGACGATCGCGATGTTTCCTTCGCGCCGGACACGCCAACGACCGAAACCACGCGTGAGGAAGGCCCAGTAAGCACTGCTGTCACCGCAGATGAAAACACTGTGGAGCAGGGCGAGAGCGTCCGGCATCCGATCTCTCCCCTTGCGGGGGAGATGCCCGGCAGGGCAGAGGAGGGTGAGTCGCCTTCCGAACACCCGACGACTGTCGACGAGCTCTCGGCACCCGCCTCTGTCCCTTCGGGAGAGCAGGAGGAGCGCGAAGCCGCCGCCGCAGCCGACGTCGAAGAGGTGGAGATTGCCGCAGACGACCGTGCGGGAGGCACAGGCTCTTCGGAAGATGAAACGGGAGCGTCGGAGGACGAGAGCGTGCCTCTCCCAATCCTCCCCCTCGAGGGGGAGACGCCGGGGAGGGCAGAGGGGGGCGAGCCTCCATCCGAGCCCCTCGCACCCAGCCTTCCCAAAGGTTTCGCCGCCGCCGAGAGGCGCCCCAGGGAAGAAGCGCCCGCCCCGCCAGCCAAGCTCAACTGGTACCAGCGCCTTCGCCTGGGCCTTGCGCGCACCTCGTCGCAACTCACCGGCCAGATCGCCAGCCTCTTCACCAAGCGCAAGCTCGACGAGGCGACGCTGCAGGACCTCGAGGACCTGCTGATCCAGGCGGACCTCGGCGTCGAGACGGCGATGCGCATCACCGATACGCTCGCCTCGGAGCGCTATGGCAAGGATGTGTCCGGCGAGGACGTTTCGCGCATCATGGCCGGCGAGATCACCAAGGTGCTGGCGCCCGTCGCCAGGCCGCTGGAACTCGATCTCAGCCATAAGCCGCACGTGATCCTCGTCGTCGGCGTCAACGGAACCGGCAAGACGACGACGATCGGCAAGCTTGCGGCAAAGCTTTCCGGCGCGGGACTTAAGGTCATGCTGGCCGCCGGCGATACTTTCCGGGCGGCGGCGATCGAGCAGCTGAAGATCTGGGCCGAACGGACGAAATCCGAAATCGTCTCTTCGAAGCTCGGCGCCGATGCGGCCGGGCTTGCCTACGAGGCGTTCCAGCGTGCCCGCGAGCAGAAGGCGGACGTGCTGATCATCGACACCGCCGGACGGCTGCAGAACAAGGCCGAACTGATGGCGGAGCTCGAAAAGATCGTGCGCGTTCTCGGAAAACTCGATCCGGACGCGCCGCATACGGTGCTGCAGACGCTCGACGCGACGACCGGGCAGAACGCCCTGCAGCAGGTCGAGATATTCCGCAACGTCGCCGGCGTCAGCGGCTTGATCATGACCAAGCTCGACGGCACCGCACGCGGCGGCATTCTGGTGGCGATCTCCGCCAAGCACAAGCTGCCGGTTTACTTCATCGGCGTCGGCGAAGGGATTGACGACCTCGAACCGTTCGAAGCCAAGGACTTCGCCGAGGCGATCGCCGGCGTTGCTGCTCCTTGACGAAGCGGAGGAGGTTTGCGCCAAAACCGCGGTTGATATGGTTTTGCCGCAATCCTGATGCTATGAGCGGCAGAAGATGACAGAACAGGATCCGCACATGTCGACGATCGAGGCCGCCAAGCCGAAGACAGAGGTAAGCCCGCTGCTCAAGCTCGTGCTGGAACTCGGCCCCCTGATGGTCTTCTTCTTCGCCAATTCGCGGGGCGAGTGGCTGGCTGGCCGTTTTCCCGCGCTGGCCGAGCTCGGCGGGCCGATCTTCATCGCGACCGGCCTGTTCATGGCGGCAACGGCGGCGGCGCTGATTGCTTCCTGGATCATGACCCGCACGCTGCCGATGATGCCGCTCGTCTCCGGCATCGTCGTCTTCGTCTTCGGCGCGCTGACGCTCTGGCTGCAGAACGACACCTTCATCAAGATGAAGCCGACCATCGTCAACACGCTCTTCGGCGCGATCCTGCTCGGCGGCCTCCTCTTCGGCAAATCGCTGCTCGGCTACGTCTTCCACGCCGCCTTCAAGCTGGACGAGGAGGGATGGCGGAAGCTGACGATCCGCTGGGGCGTGTTCTTCCTGTTCCTCGCCGTGCTCAACGAGGTGATCTGGCGCTCCTTCTCGACGGATTTCTGGGTCGCTTTCAAGGTCTGGGGCACCATGCCGATCACCATCCTCTTCACGCTCGCCCAGATGCCGCTGATCATGAAGCATTCGCTCGAACAGGATAGCGCGGAGTGACGATCGCGGCCGCCTCGCAGGACAATCAGCGACGAGCGGCGCTCTGGTTGCTTGCCTGCCTCGGCGTGCTGGCGATCCAGGTCCTCGTGCAGCACCTGATGGGGCGGTTATGGATCTGCGAATGCGGCTACATCAAGCTCTGGGAAGGCGTCGTCAAATCCAGCGGCAACTCCCAGCACCTTTCCGACTGGTACACGCCGTCCCATGTCATCCACGGCTTTCTCTTCTACGGCCTCGGTCACCTTCTCATGCGCGGCAAACCCTGGAGCGCTCGCCTGCTTCTCGCGACCGTGATCGAGTCCGCCTGGGAGATCGCGGAGAACACGCCGGTGGTGATCAACCGTTACCGGGCCGCGACGATCTCGCTCGATTATTTCGGCGACAGCATCCTGAATTCGGCCATGGACACGCTCGCCATGGCTGTCGGCTTTCTCATCGCCTTGCGGCTGCCGGTCGCAGCCACGGTCGCGATCGCCATCGTTTTCGAACTCTTCACCGGCTATATGGTGCGCGACAACCTGACGCTCAACGTGCTGATGCTGGTCTGGCCGCTCGATGCGGTGAAGGCTTGGCAGGCGGGCGTTTAGCCGCTCCTTCGATAGGGAAGTGAGGTGTCGCGAGTCTCCTTCGCCCCCCTTGCGGGAGAAGGTGGCCGGCAGGCCGGATGAGGGCGGTCGCGGTCTACGAGCCCGCAAGCGCCTTGTCGATCGCCGGCAGCAGCCCTTCCCTGAGGCTCTTTTCGTCGAAGGGGCCGGCACGCTTGTAGAGGATCGTGCCGTCAGCGGCGACGAGGAAGGATTCCGGGATGCCGTAGACGCCCCAGTCTATCGCCGCCTTTCCGTTCGGATCGACGCCGATTGCAGAAAAAGGGTTGCCGAGTTCGCCGAGGAAGCGCAGCGCGTTTTCGTTCCGGTCCTTGTAGTTGATGCCGACGACGGTGAGGCGCGGGTCTTTCGACAGCTGAAGAATGATCGGATGCTCCTGCCGACAGGGCACGCACCAGGAGGCCCAGACATTGACGAGCGTGAGCTTGCCCTTGACCGCCGTGTCGTCGAGAGCCGGCATGGGTTCGCCCGATGGCGTTGCAGCCCCTTCGAGCGGCGGCATGGCGAGCATCGGCGCCTTGGTGCCGATCAGCGCCGAGGGGATTTCGCTGACGTCCCTGCCGGAGTTCAACTGGCTCCAGAAGATAAGTGCGAGCACCGCGAAGATGAGGAGCGGAAGCGCCGCCATGAGATAGCGGAAGGCTCCGGGCCTGCGCTCGTCCTGCGGCGTCTCAGCGTTCGTCATTTGCCCCCTCCGGCCGGCAGTTCCGCGGAGCGGCGGCGGATCCCGGCGGCCTCGAGCTGCTGCAATTCGCGCCTGCGGGCGCGGCCGTCGGTGAGGACCCAGAGGATGAGTCCGGCTACCGTGGCGGCGGCAACCGCGTAGCTGGCAATGACATAGGCGGCATGGCTCATCATGGCGTAAGCTGCTCCCGGCCGGCATTGCGCGCCGCCTGGCGTCTGAGCGAGGCCACGCGACGGCGCCAGATCTCGTTGCGCATGGCGGCGATATGCAGGGTGAAGAACAGGAGCGTGAAGGCGATCGCCATGACGATGAGCGGCCGCAGGAATTCCGGATCGATCGTCGGCCCGTCGAGGCGCATGACGCTTGCAGGCTGATGCAGCGTGTTCCACCATTCGACCGAGAACTTGATGATCGGGATGTTGACGAAACCGACGAGGATAAGCACGGCCGAGACGCGCGCCGATCGGCTCGGCTCCTCCATGGCGCGGTTCAGTGCGATCAGCCCTAGATACATGAGGAAGAGCACGAAGACCGAGGTCAGCCGCGCATCCCAGACCCACCAGGTGCCCCACATCGGCTTGCCCCAGAGCGAGCCGGTGACGAGGGCCAGAAAGGTGAAGCAGGCGCCGATCGGCGCTGCGGCTCTTGCCGAGACGTCGGCGAGCGGATGACGCCAGACGAGCGTGCCGAGTGCGGAGATCGCCATGACCGTGTAGCACATCATGGAAAGCCAGGCCGAAGGCACATGCACATACATGATGCGCACCGTCTCGCCCTGCTGGTAGTCGCCCTCGGTGGTGAAGGAGAGCCAGAGCCCGGCCGCAAAGACGAGCAGCGTGAGAGCAGCAAGCCAGGGCAGCACGCGATCCGTCAGCGCCAGGAACCGGGTGGGGTTGGCGAGCTCGCTGAATTTCCGTATGGCCAGGCTGTTTTCACTCATGACCGTTCTTTAACGCGGAAGGCCGGCTTCCGCAATTCATCCTAAGGTGCCGCGTCTCGTCAGTCGGCCGAGTGCCTGAGTGCCGCCGCGGCCGCCACTGGTCCGATCACCGCGAAGAACAGGGTTATCGCCATCAATATCATGAAAGGCGGCAGAAACGGGGCCGGATCCTCGATCGCCGCATAGACCGCGCTGACGCCGAAGATGAGCACCGGTACCGCAAGCGGCAGGACGAGGATCGAGACGAGCAGCCCGCCGCGCGGCAGCGCCACCGCGACCGCAGCGCCGACCGCGCCGATGAAGGTTATCGCCGGCGTCCCCGCGAGCAGGGTGACCATGGTGGCCCCGATGGCGCCTTCGTCCATGTTCATGAACAGTCCGAGAAAGGGCGAGGCGATCACCAGCGGCAGGCCGGTGGCGGTCCAATGAGCGGCGCATTTGACGAGGACGGCCAGGAGCAATGGCGTCTCCTGCATCATGATGAGGTCGAGCGAACCGTCTTCCCGCTCCGCCTGAAAGAGCCTGTCGAGCCCGAGCAGCGCCGCGAGCAGCGCGCCGATCCAGAGAATCGCCGGGCCGATGCGGGCGAGCAGGTTCAGATCGGGGCCGACGCCGAAGGGGATGACCGCGACGACGGTCATGAAGAAAAGCACGCCGATCATCGCGCCGCCGCCGGCGCGCACCGAAAGCTTGAGATCCCGGAAGAAGAGCGCGATCAATGGACGAACCCCGTCATTTCAAGGCTTTTCGCCCCCGCGAATCCAAGCGGCTGGTGGGTGGCCGCGACGACGACGCCGCCGCGGTCGAGATGGGCGGCGACCAGGCCGGCAAAAAGCCTGTCGGCGCTGACGTCGAGCGCCGCCGTCGGCTCGTCGAGAAGCCAGATGGGCCGGAAGGCGACAATGAGCTTCGCCATGGCCATGCGCCGCTGCTGACCGGCGGAAAGATAGCCGAAGGGCAGATGAATGATGTCGGCGAGCCCCACTGCCTCCGCCGCTTCGACGAGGCCGATGCCGGAGCCGCCCGGCGAATCGCCAAGGAAGCGCTGCCAGAAGGTGAGGTTTTCCTCCACCGTCAGCTCGCGCTTCATCGCGTTGCGGTGGCCGAGATAGTGGCTGAGTTCGCGCGGATGTTCGTATCCCGATGGGCCGTCCTCCAGCCGGACGCGGCCCGATTCCGGCTCGAGAAGCCCCGCCAGGACGCGCAGGAGCGTCGACTTGCCGGCACCGTTCGGACCCGTTACCACAAGCGCCTCGCCGGCAGCCAGCGCGAACGAAATATCGTTGAAAATCAGGTCCTCGCCGCGCCTCGCACTCAAACCTTCAGCCATGAGGCGCATGAATTTCCAGCTTCCCTTGACGTGTCTTTGCGCGGAGCAAAAAAAGTTCCGATTGAACCTTGGTTGGTCTGGCACGATTTGGAGAAATTATCTATAAGGCGGCCAACACGCCAGCGGTCGGCGTGAATTTCATCCTAGCGCCGAACATGGAACGAGCTTCCACGTACGGACAGCGGAAATGACCGTACCCGCATCCCACTTCGCGCCTCACAGGTGCTCGGGCGTTCGTACGTCAGTTTTTGGCGATCAGACGGAACGGGGTATCATCCAGTGTCCAAATCCCTAGACAGCTTCAATTGTCGCTCCACGCTCACGGTCAACGGCGTGGACTATGTCTACTACAGCCTGCCGACGGCGGAGGCGAACGGCCTCGCCGGCATCTCGAAGCTTCCCTATTCGATGAAGGTTCTGCTGGAAAACCTGTTGCGCAATGAAGATGGACGCTCGGTCACCAAGAAGGACATCGAAAACATCGCCGCATGGCTCGGCGACAAGGGCACGGCCGAGAACGAGATCGCCTATCGCCCGGCGCGCGTGCTGATGCAGGACTTCACCGGCGTTCCGGCCGTCGTCGACCTCGCGGCAATGCGCGACGCGATGGTTTCGCTCGGGGGCGACCCGGAAAAGATCAATCCGCTCGTTCCCGTCGATCTCGTCATCGACCACTCGGTGATCGTCGACGAATTCGGCACGCCGACCGCTTTTGCCCGCAATGTCGAGCTTGAATACCAGCGCAACGGCGAGCGCTACCGCTTTCTCAAATGGGGCCAGCAGGCCTTCAAGAACTTCCGCGTCGTGCCGCCCGGCACCGGCATCTGTCACCAGGTCAATCTCGAATATCTGGGCCAGGCCGTCTGGACCAGGGAAGAGGACGGCGAAGTCACCGCCTATCCGGATACCTGCGTCGGCACGGACAGCCACACGACGATGATCAATGGGCTGGGCGTGCTCGGTTGGGGCGTCGGCGGCATCGAAGCCGAAGCGGCGATGCTCGGCCAGCCGGTTTCCATGCTCCTGCCGGAAGTCATCGGCTTCAAGCTCACCGGCAGGCTCAAGGAAGGCGTGACCGCGACCGACCTCGTGCTTACCGTCGTGCAGATGCTGCGCAAGAAGGGCGTCGTCTCCAAGTTCGTCGAATTCTTCGGCTCCGGCCTCGACAACATGACGCTCGCGGATCGCGCGACGATCGGCAATATGGGCCCGGAATACGGCGCCACCTGCGGCTTCTTCCCGGTCGATGCCGAAACGATCAACTACCTCACCATCTCGGGTCGTGAAGAGAGCCGCATCGCGCTGGTCGAAGCCTATTCCAAGGCCCAAGGCATGTGGCGGGAAGGGGATGGTTCCGAGCTCGTCTTCACCGACACGCTGGAACTCGACCTCGGCGACGTCGTGCCGTCGATGGCCGGCCCCAAGCGCCCCGAGGGCCGCATCGCGCTCGAGAACATCGCCTCCGGCTTCGCGGCGGCGCTCGACAACGACTACAAGAAGCCCGGCCAGCTCGCCAACCGCTACGCGGTCGAGGGCACCGACTACGATCTTGGTCATGGCGACGTCGCGATCGCCGCGATAACCTCCTGCACCAACACGTCGAACCCCTCGGTGCTGATCGCCGCCGGCCTGCTTGCCCGCAAGGCGGTCGCCAAGGGCCTGAAGACGAAGCCCTGGGTCAAGACGTCGCTGGCGCCCGGATCGCAGGTCGTCGCCGAGTACCTGTCGAAATCCGGCCTCCAGACAGATCTCGACAAGCTCGGCTTCAATCTGGTCGGCTTCGGCTGCACAACCTGCATCGGCAATTCCGGCCCGCTGCCGACGGAGATCTCCAAGACGATCAACGACAAGGGTCTGATCGCCGCCGGCGTGCTTTCCGGCAACCGCAACTTCGAAGGCCGCATCTCGCCGGACGTACAGGCGAACTATCTCGCCTCGCCGCCGCTCGTCGTCGCCTACGCGCTGGCGGGTTCCGTCCAGAAGGACCTGACAAAGGAGCCGATCGGCGAAGACCAGAATGGGCAACCCATCTACCTCAGGGACATCTGGCCGACTTCGCAGGAGATCCAGGAGTTCATCTTCAAATACGTCACCCGCGAGCTCTACGCGACCAAATATGCGGACGTGTTCAAGGGCGACGCCAACTGGCAGGCTGTCCAGGTTCCGGCCGGCCAGACCTATGCCTGGGACGAGGGGTCCACCTACGTCCAGAACCCGCCCTACTTCGTCGGCATGGGCAAGAAGGGCGCCGGCATTTCCGACATCAAGAACGCCCGTGTCCTCGGTCTCTTCGGCGACAAGATTACCACCGACCACATTTCCCCGGCCGGTTCGATCAAGGCGGCCTCGCCTGCCGGCGCCTATCTGCTCGAGCACGGCGTCGGGATTGCCGACTTCAACCAATACGGCACGCGCCGCGGCAATCATGAGGTGATGATGCGCGGCACCTTCGCCAATATCCGCATCCGCAACCACATGCTCGGCCCGAACGGCAAGGAAGGCGGTTATACGATCCACTATCCCTCAAAGGAGGAGATGTCGATCTATGACGCGGCCATGCAGTACAAGGAGGAGGGCGTTCCGCTCGTCATCTTCGCCGGCGTCGAATACGGCAACGGCTCTTCGCGTGACTGGGCGGCCAAGGGCACCAACCTCCTCGGCGTCAAGGCCGTGATTGCCCAGTCCTTCGAACGCATCCATCGTTCGAACCTGGTCGGCATGGGCGTCGTACCCTTCGTCTTCGAGGAAGGCACGACCTGGGAATCTTTGGCTCTCAAGGGCGACGAAGTCGTGACGATCGAGAATCTCGCCAATGTCCAGCCGCGCGAGAAGCGCGTGGCGAAGATCACCTATGGCGACGGCTCGGTGAAGGAGGTCCCGCTCATTTGCCGCATCGATACGCTCGACGAGGTCACCTACGTCAACAATGGCGGCATCCTGCAGACGGTTCTGCGCGATCTCGCCGCCTGATCGGCGACGTATGAACAGAAAGGCCGGGGCGTCCACATCGACGCCCCGGCTTTTTATTGTCCGGTCCACAGGGTTTTGGCCGGCTTTGCGGCAGTCACTCCAACGTGACTTTTCGTTGAAGAATACCCGTCGTATGTAGGGGTCTCCCCGCGCGGCAAACGCGTTGAAGCGACGCACTTCCGGATGGAAACGTTCCACATTTTCCCGGAAGTGCTCTAACGAGCACGAACAAAGACGCCATGATATCCGCCTGCACACCAACAATCCGACGTCTCGCCCTGGCGATCGGGCTGTTTGGTGCGTTCTGCGGAGCATCCGCAGCGGATGACGGCAGGGCGGCCGAGAGCGGGCCGGTGAAGGATGGAGCGGTCAAGGACGGGGCGCTCAAAGGCGTCGTCGAACTCTTCACCAGCCAGGGCTGCTCCTCCTGTCCCCCGGCGGACGCGGCGCTCAAGAAGCTCGTCGATGAAGGCGAGGTCGTCGCGCTCGCCTATCATGTCGACTATTGGAACTATCTCGGATGGGCGGACACGCTCGCTTCCAAGGAAAATACCGAGCGGCAATATGCCTATGCGCGCATGCTCGGCCGCTACGGCGTCTATACGCCGCAGGCGATCCTGAACGGGCGCGACCACGCCAACGGCGCGGACCTGCCGGCCATCAGGAACCGGCTTGCCTTGATGGACGAGAAGGGCAAGGGCCTGTCGGTGCCGATCGCCGCCTCGATCGGCGGCGATGAAATCTCCATCAAGGTCGGTGCCGGCAAAGGCAGGGCGAATGTCGTCGTCGTCTATTTCGACCGGGCAAGGGTGGTCAAGGTCGAGAAGGGCGAGAACAGCGGCAAGGAGATCGCGTATTGGCATGCCGTGCGCGACATCCAGACCATCGGCATGTGGGAGGGCAAGCCCGCGGAGTTCACGCTGCCGGCCTCCGTCCTGTTCGAAGGCCAGGGCAACAGCGGTTGCGCGGTGCTGCTGCAATCGATGAAGGACAAGGAAACGCCGGGAGCCATTATCGGTGCCGCAACGGTTCTCGCGGGGCCGCAGGGAAAGCTCTGATGACAGGAAATGTTCCGCATCGCTTGCGGCGGAACAGGGGATGGTTCGGCCCGGCAGCATCGAGGGGCTGGGGCTGAGGGTTCGAAGTTACCGGACCGAACCAGCCATGTCTGCGTTCGAGAACCTCCCGCAGCATGACGGCTGGCCGGACATACGGTGGCAACGACTCTGTCCGGCAGCGGTCGGAGTGTTGCGGCGAATTGGGGCGGCGTTTTGACTGAATTGCGGCAGCCCCAAGAATTGCTGACATTGATCAACAGCTTCCGGCTTGCTTTTCCGATCGTGTGAGGCACACTGTCGTGGTCCTGTCACATTAGAAGGCCGAAATGCCGATGACTGATGAAACGGATTTGCCGCGAGGCGAAGCACGTCACTACGGCCAGACCACCTCCGATGTGGTCGTCGATCTTCACGAATACAAGCAAGCCAAGAACCCCCCGCCCGTCACCTTCCATCGCCGCGAACTCGACCTGATTCTCAAGGTCTACGGCCGTATGGTGGGCGAAGGGGAGTGGCGCGACTATGCGATCGACCACCTGAGGGACCGGGCCGTTTTTTCGGTGTTCAAGCGCGCCGGAGAAGTGCCTCTCTACCGCATCGAGAAAAACCCGAAGCTCGCCGCGAAACAGGGCGCCTTCAGCGTGCTCAACGCTCACGGGACGATATTGAAGCGAGGCCACGAGCTCGCCCAGGTGCTCAAGGCCTTCGACAAGGTGCTGAAGCTCGTCAAAACCTGACCGACATATCACTCGGAGCCGCCCCTCATCCGCCTGCCGGCACCTTCTCCCCGCAGGCGGGGCGAAGGGACAAGCGGCAGCGCTTCGCCTCGGCCCCCTCTTCCCGCGTGCGGATTTATCCCTGAATCGGTTGGCGGCGCCAAACCGCTTGCATCGAAGCGTGCCATCCGTGTTGCGAATCAGATAAGTGTATGCTTATCTGACGTCATGACTGAGAACGACATATTCAAAGCGCTCGCCGACCCGACACGCCGTGCAATCTTCGAGAAGCTGGCGAGCGGAAGCATGAACGCCAGTGCCTTGCGCAACGGAATGGACATCAGCCAGCCGGCCATGTCCCAACATCTCCACGTGTTGCGTAATGCAAAGCTGGTTCGGGAGGAACGGCAGGGGCGCTTCGTGAACTACGAGGTCGACCCGGAGGGGCTGGCGCTCGTTGCCGGATGGCTGGCGAAGTATCGCGCCTACTGGCCGGCGCGGATCGATGCGTTGAAGGTCTTGCTGAGGGATATGGATCAATGAACGATGTGGAACTGAACGAGCCGGCAAGGAATCTGGTGCTCGAATACGAACTCGATGAATCGCCCGAAAAGGTGTGGCGGGCAATCAGCATGCCTGAGTTCCGTGAGCGATGGCTGCCCAGGCGGGAACTGGCTGGGGCTGAGCCTGTCTCCACCGCACCGGGCAAGGAAATTCGCTACAGAATGCGCGACGACGAACCTCCCTTTCTCGAAAGCCTCGTGGCGTTCCAGGTCAGGCCCAGCAATGACGGCGGCACGATTCTGAAAATTATCCATGGGCTGGAGGATGAGCGGCTGGCTCCGCGAACTCCGCCGGCGGCGAACAGCAACCGGCTTTGGCTGATGCGCGCCGCCTGACGCCTCATTCTACCAAAACAAGCTCATCAGACAGGAGTTCGCCTATGCGCGAAGCGATGCAACTCGTCCCTATGGTCGTCGAGCAATCCAGCCGTGGCGAGCGCTCATTCGACATCTATTCCCGCCTGCTGCGTGAGCGAATAATCTTTCTGAACGGCGAGGTGAACGATGCAGTGTCTGCTCTCGTTTGCGCACAGTTGTTGTTCCTGGAAGCCGAAAGCCCTAAAAAACCGATCCAACTCTATATAAACTCGCCCGGCGGTGTCGTTACCAGCGGCTTCGCGATGTACGACACGATGCGTTACATCCGGGCGCCCGTGCATACGCTTTGCATGGGGACGGCCCGTTCGATGGGTTCGTTCCTGCTGATGGCAGGCGAAGCGGGCGAGCGCACCGCCCTGCCCAATGCAAGCATCCTCGTCCATCAACCTTCGGGCGGCTTTCAGGGACGGGCCTCCGATATGCTCATCCATGCCGAGGAAATCAGGCGAACCAAACACCGCATGACGCGGCTTTATGCCGAGCATTGCGGGCGAACATATGAAGAATTCGAGCGCGCGATGGATCGCGACCGTTTCATGACGGCGGAAGAAGCTCTGGAGTGGGGTCTGATCGACCGCATCCTCACCGAACGGGAATTGGGCGCTGAATTTGACGCTTGAAGCTCACCTGCGCAAGCTCAGCTCCTATAAAGCGTATCCGGATAGACGCCCTCGGCGGGCTTCGTTGCGGTTCCTTCTCCGAGCGGCCGCTGCATGAAGGCCGTATCAAGCCACCGGCCATGCTTGAAGCCGGTTGCCTTCATCAGCCCCTGCAGTTCGAAGCCGAGCGCCCGGTGCAGGGCGATCGATGAGGGGTGCGCCCCGCCGATTACCGCTATCATCTGGCGGAAGCCGAGAGCCGTACAGCGCCCGATCAGTTCGGAAAGCAGCGCCTTGCCGATGCCCTTGCCCCGTGCTTCCGGCGAAAGATAGATCGAATCCTCCACCAGGAACCGATAGGCGGTGCGGTTGCGGAAGGCGGAGGCATAGGCATAGCCGATAACCGCGCCACGCTCGTCCAGCGCGACCACATAGGGGTAGCCGTTGCCGGTGATCGTGGAGAAGCGGAGCGCCATCTCGGCTTCGGATGGCGGCGTCTCCTCATAGGTCGCGACCCCGTTCAAAACGGACTCGCGATAGATCTCGGTGATCGAGCGGAGGTCGGCGGCAACGGCGTCGCGGAGCGTGGCGGTCATGGAATTCTTCGCGCATTATGGCTGGAGATGTACTGTCTCGCATGGATGCGCCGGATCGATCAAGGCCGGTTTCGGGCAAACAAAAAGGCGGCCGAAGCCGCCTTTTCCGTCAAACCGGTTCGCTACTACTCGTTCCTGTTGCCAAGGAACTGCAGCATGAACATGAACAGGTTGATGAAGTCGAGGTAGAGCGTCAGCGCACCCATGATGGCCTTGCGGCCGGCGACCAAGGCGTCATCGCCTTCGAAGTACATTTCCTTGAGCTTCTGCGTGTCGTAGGCGGTCAGGCCGGCGAAGATGAGCACGCCGATCACCGAGATCGCGAAGCCGAGTGCCGAAGAGGCAAGGAAGATGTTGACGACGGATGCGATGATCACGCCGAAGAGGCCCATGATCAGGAACGATCCGAGGCCCGAAAGGTCCTTCTTCGTCGTATAGCCGTAAAGCGACAGGGCACCGAACGAAGCAGCCGTCACGAAGAACGTCTGCACGATGCTCTGGCCGGTGAAGACCAGGAAGATCGACGACAGAGACAGGCCCATCAACGCCGCATAGACCCAGAAAGTCGTCTGCGCCGCGGAAACGCTCATGGAATTGATGCGGAAGCTCAGGAAGAACACCAGCGCAAGAGGCGCCAGCATCACGACCCACTTCAGGGGAGAACCGTAGATAAGCTGGGCGAATGCCGGATTAGAGGCGGCAAGCGCATAGGTTCCGTAAGCTGCCACGCCGGTAATCGCCAGGCCGAGGGCCATCAGGTTGTAGACCTTCAGCATATAAGCGCGAAGGCCTTCGTCGATCACGGCACCCGCCTGAGCGCCGGCGGGCGACATTCGGGTTTGGTAGTTTCTCAGATCAGCCATTGTTTCCTCATTTAAGCCCCGGTTGAAGTTACGGTGTCGGGCGGCGAACCTTGTCGTTCCTTTGCGCGCCCAGGCGCCGCTGCGGGGCTCCAGCATGCCTGTGGACAAATATGATGGTGAACGCCGTCATGCACAAGGGCGAAGCGCTTGGAATCGAACAAAGTCGGCCCGCCGGACCATCAAACTGGAGTGATTTACGGTTAACTCGGCCGTCATGGCCGAAATCGCGCATCAGGCATGGCAGGATCAGAGTTCCCGCAGTACCGGAGCGGCCTTTTGCCCGAGGACGCGCCAGGTTCCGGCGAGGCCGATCCCGACCGTCACGACCAGCGCAAGAACGATGGTCGCGACCGCAACGTCCGGCAGGAAGCTCGACGGCAGGGTCATGATGCGGCTGACGACGAACCAGGCCGAAACGCTGCCGGCGAAAAGCGCGAAGACGGCAGTCGCCAGGCCGAGAATGACGTATTCGTAGCTGAAGGCGCGGATCAGGGTCGCCCGCGTCGCGCCGAGCGTCTTCAGGACCACGGCATCGTGAATGCGGGCACGGTTGCCGGCGGCAAGTGCGCCGGCAAGCACGAGGATAGAAGCGACAAGCGCGACCGCCGCGGCCGCGCGCACCGCAGTTGCAAGCTGCCCGAGCAGCGTATTGACGATGTCGAGCGCGTCCTTCACGCGCACGCTGGTGATCGTCGGGTAGGCATTCGTCACTCTCTTCAACACCGCCGCCTCCTCCTCGGCCGAGGCGTCGGGATCGATGATGGTCGCGAGCCAGGCATGCGGGGCGCCGGCGAAGGTGTTCGGCGAGAAGACCATGACGAAATTGATCGAAAGGGACTCCCACTCGACCTCGCGGAAATTGGCGATCCGGGCCGTGATGTTGCGGCCGAGCACGTTGACGGTCACCGTATCGCCGAGCTTCAGCCCGAGCTCGCGGGCCTCCTCCGCCGAGAAGGAGACGAGCGGCTCGCCGCCATAGTCCTCGGGCCACCAGCTGCCTTCGGTGAGTTTGGAATTTTCCGGCCTGTTCTTGGCATAGGTGATGCCGCGATCTCCGCGCAGCACCCATTGGCCGCCGGGGGGAACGTTGCGGCTGTTCACATCCTCGCCGTTGAGCGCGACGATGCGCCCGCGCAGCATCGGCACTTCGATGATCTTGCCCTCCGGCATCGCTCCCGCGAGCACGGAGCGGAAGCCTTCGATCTCGCTGCCCTGAATGTCGACAAAGAAGAAGTTGGGCGCGCGCTCGGCCATGTCGCCGGTGAGCTCGCGCCGCAGATTGCCGTCGATGAGCGCCAGCGTCACCAGAAGAGTGAGGCCGAGGCCGAGCGACAGCACCACCGACGGCGTCAAGGCACCCGGCCGGTGAATGTTGCCGATGGCCAGTCTCAGCGCCGGCGAATTGACGCGCGGGCTGCGCCGCGCCAGCCAGGATATGAGGAGCGAAACCCCGCGCAGCACGATGAAGGCAAAGGCGATCGCGCCAAGAAAGATCAGCGAAATGGAACGGTCATAGGCGGCCCAGACCGCGAGCCCGGCAAGTCCTGCCAGGCAGATGAAGGCGCCGGCGAGATAGGGCAGGGCAGGCAAGCCGGCCGGCTCGAAACCCTGCTGCCGGAAAAGCGCGGTTGCCGGCACACGGCGCGCCCGCCCGAGCGGCAGGATGGCGAAGGTCAGCGCCGTCAGAAGGCCGAAAAGCGCCGCAAGACCCAGGGCCGAGGGATAGAGCACGAATGCGGTGGATACGGGCAGCAGGCCGGCAAGGAACTGCGCTGCCACGAAGGGGATGAGAGCGCCGAGCACGAGGCCGATCGCGATCCCGATGAGGGCGATCATCAGGATCTGCACAAGGTAGATCATCGCGACCAGCGACGCCGGAGCGCCGAGACATTTGAAAGTCGCGATGACGCTGCGCTTGCCGTCGAGATAGGAGCGTACGGCGTTGGCAACCCCCACGCCTCCGACGATCAGCGCCGTCAGCCCGACGAGCGTCAGGAATTGGGAGAAACGCGTGATGTTTGCATTGAGGGAGGGTGCGGCATTGCCGCTCGTCCGTATCGACCAGCCGGCGGAGGGAAAGCGCGTCTCGGCCTGCACGCGAATGAGCGGCACGTCTGCGGGATCCGGCAGGCGGACCTTGTAGGTGTGTTCGACAAGGCTGCCGGTCTGCACGAGCCCGGAAGCGGCAAGCGCATCGGAGGAAATCATCAGCCGCGGCGCGAAACCGAAGCCGTCGGAAAGAGCGTCGGGTTCGCTGGCGAGTACCGCGCCGACCCGGATACGCGCATTGCCGATGAGAATTTCCGCGCCCGGCGAGATGCCGAGGCGCTCGAGAAGCAGCGGTGCGGCGACTGCGCCGAACACCTCGCCGTCCTTCGCCAGCAATTCAGGGAGCGGCTTTGCCGGCTCGCTTTCGAGCTTGCCGTAAAGCGGGTAGGCGCCGTCCACGGCCTTGAGCTCCACCAGCGCCTGGTTGGAGCCGTCCGGGAGCCGCGCCATGGAACGCAGACCCGCGGATACCGAAACCTCGCCGAGACCCTGGAGGAAGGCACGCTCGTCCGCGGTCGCCACCCGATTGTTGAGCTCGAACCGGATGTCGCCGGCGAGCAGTTCCTGCCCTTGCGAGGCGATCGTTTCGCTGATCGACTGGGACAGCGAGTTGACCCCGGCGATCGCGGTCGTACCGAGGGCGATGCAGGCGAGGAAAATATAGAAGCCCCTCAGGCCCCCGCGCATTTCCCGGAGCGCCAGACGAAGCGCGAACAGCGGGCGAAGCGCGAGCAGAGGGCGCAGGGAAATCGTCGGGAGCAGCCGCCGGACGGCAACCGTCCCGCTCATGCGGACACGGCTCCCTGCCGGGCCGAGGCGGAGAGCCGTTCAGCGTCGGGGACGATTTCACCGGAGCGGACGCGTATCTGTCTTTCGCAGCGTCCGGCGAGCGCCGCATCATGCGTGACGAGAACGAGCGTCATGCCACGCTCGCGCTGTTCGGCAAAGAGGAGGTCGGCGATCTGTCGGCCGGTCTCCGCGTCGAGGTTGCCCGTCGGCTCGTCGGCGATCAGCAGCTTCGGAGAGGGCGCGAGCGCCCGGGCGATCGCCACGCGCTGCTGTTCGCCGCCGGAAAGCTGCCCGGGGTAGTGCGTCAGCCGTTCGCCGAGCCCCACGGCGATCAGTTCCTTACGCGCTATGTCGAATGCATTGCGGACATTCGCGAGCTCGAGCGGCACCGCGACGTTCTCGAGCGCGGTCATGTTCGGGATGAGATGGAAGGACTGGAAAACGATGCCGACATTGCGGCCGCGGAAATCGGCGACTGCGTCCTCGCCGAGGCGGTGGAGCGCCGTGCCGTCAATGATGATTTCGCCGCCGTCGAGCCGCTCCAGCCCGGCCATGACCATGAGCAGAGTCGATTTGCCCGAGCCCGAGGGGCCGACGATACCCACCGATTCGCCGGCATCGATCGCGAGGCTTACGCCCTTCAGCACATGCACGGACGCCGCGGCTTCGCCCAGCGTCAGATCCGCATTTTTCAACTCGATGATGGTTTTTGCCACGCGAAAGAGCCCTATATGAAAATTTGATACGGATCATCAAACAATTGTCCGCCGATTTAGGAACGAGCCTATGGCATTAAAAGACTTTCTGCCCATTTTATTCGGCCTGACAATGACAATCGTGTTATCGGCGGCGGCTCGCGCCGAGCCCGTCAGCCTCGTCGGCTTCGGCGACAGCCTGATGGCCGGCTACCAACTCCCCCCGGAAGATGCCTTCCCCGCCCGCCTCGAAAAGGCCCTTAAGGACAAGGGGCTCGCCGTCACGATCGCCAATGCCGGCGTATCCGGCGACACCACCTCCAGCGGTCTTGCCCGCATCGATTGGTCGATCCCCGACGGAACAGACGGCGTAATCCTCGAGCTCGGCGCCAACGACGCGCTGCGCGGCATCCCGCCGGAAGAGACGCGCAAGAATCTGGAGGCGATGGTCGCGCGCCTCAAGGAGCGCGGCATCGCCGTCCTGCTCGCGGGAATGATGGCGCCGCCGAACATGGGGCCGGATTATGCGGCGCGCTTCAATCCGATCTATCCCGACCTCGCAAAGGAACACAATCTCGTCTTCTACCCTTTCTTCCTCGACGGCGTCGTGACCGAGGTCGGCCTTAAGCTCGACGACGGCATGCATCCGAACGGCGGGGGTGTCGGCGTCATGGTAGAGCGCTTCCTGCCGACGGCGGAGCTTTTCGTCCGCTCACTTGCGAAAGGAGAATGACAGCGCATCCACAGTTAAGGGAAAGTAAACGTTCCGACGGGACAAATAATGGTTGCGTGCAGATGCGATGCGTGATTCGCTTCAAGCATCTGCAAGAGATTCGGGGAGCTCGCCATGCCGAGACTATTCACCGCCCTCGAAATTCCGCGCAATGCAGCAATGAGTCTTTCCTTGCTGCGCGGAGGTCTTCCCGGAGCTCGTTGGATCGATGTGGAGAATTACCACATCACGCTCCGCTTCATCGGCGACGTCGACTGGCGAACCGCCGACGAGATCATCGACAGGCTTGACCGCATCGAACGGCCCGAGTTTCAGCTGCAGCTGTCGGGCACCGGCGCCTTCGGTTCCAAGAAACCGCACTCCGTCTGGGCCGGCGTCAGCATGGCTTCCGAAATGTTCGCCCTTCAGGCCGAAATCGAGCGCATCTGCCAGCGCATAGGGCTGCCCTCGGATCCGCGAAAGTTCACCCCGCATGTGACGCTGGCGCGCCTGCGCTCCTCGCGCGTCGAGGATGTCGTCGAATATCTCTCCGGGCGCGGTAATTTCGTCACCGCTCCCTTCACCGTCTCCCGCTTCGTGCTCCTGTCGTCACGCGATTCGGTCGGCGGCGGCCCTTATCTCACGGAAGAGGTCTTCCCGCTTCACGAAGAGCGCTCGAACCTCGCGAGCAATGAGGAGCATCCTGCTTCGAGCGTCTGGTAAAGCGCCCCGAAGGCCTCCGCCGGCTCCCGGACAGGGATCGGAACGTCCTCGTCGAGCGGCGGGCTTGCGCGTGAACATTGTCGCGGGCAAGTTCGTTGATAAGGACGGGATGCACAAGGAGGAACAGCATGCGGCCGGAAAAATTGGACGCGGCGGCCATCGCCGAGCATTTGCACAAGATGGAGGGCTGGGTCCTTGCGGAGGACGGCGGCTCTATATGGAAGACCTTCCGGTTCAAGACCTTCGCCGAGGCCTTCACCTTCATGACGCAATGCGCCTTCGCCGCCGAAAAGCTCAATCATCATCCGGAATGGTTCAACGTCTACAACAAGGTGGACGTGACCCTGTCGACTCACGACGCGGAAGGACTGACCGAACTCGATTTCAAATTGGCGGCAAAGATGGACCGGGCGGCCGAGGGCCGCATGCCCGACCATATGAAATAAGGGCCTCATGCCCGACCATATCGAATAAGAGGCGCATGCCCGGCCATTTGAAATAGCGGCCACCGTTCCCATATCAGGCTGCGGCACTACAATGCCGCGCAGTACCCTGAACGACCGGAATCGACGCGATGGACGATATCAAGATCGGTGAAATTCTCCTCCCCGGCGAGGAATCCGAGCAGGAGCGCAAGGAACACAAGGTGCGCCGCCGGTTCTGGCCGACCTTCCGGCGCGCGGCCCGGCAGATTCCCTTCAGCCGCGACCTCGTCGCCGCCTATTATTGCGCAGTGGATCCGGCGACGCCGACGCGCACGCGCGGCATTCTGCTCGCGGCGCTCGGCTATTTCGTCCTGCCGCTCGATTTCGTACCGGACATGCTGGCCATGATCGGCTTCTCCGACGACATCGCCGTATTGACGGCCGCCTTCGCCGCGATCAGCGGCCAGATCAAGGAACGGCATTACCAGAAGGCCGACGAAGTGCTGCGAGACAGCGCCGAGCAGTGAGTTGTCCCGCTGCTGCGGCCTTTGCGGGTCTGTTCATACCGCCCGCGCCGGAGGCGCCTTGCCGCAATCCCGCCCGGAAAGTCAAACTCTTGCCCGATTCTTTGTGACATAGAGGGAGGCAAGGGGCGGCTCTCCAGTATCGACGTCGACCGGATCGGCAATCCGCGTGCGAATGGACCTTGAGGCGCATTCGGGCGCAAAAAGGGGCGTTTTCCCGAATCGTTGACGGTTTGGTAACCCGGATTAAGTCAAAATAAACTTAAATCGTGATTATGCGTTGCCCATCCCACGCGGTTTCGGGCGACCGTAAGCAAGACAAGCGGCAGGAACTCATGTTTGTAAGAAAGATCGCAACTGCACTCGCACTCGTAATGGCTGCATCCGGCGTGGCTTCCGCTCAATCTCCGACGCGAATCCAGCAGTTCAACGCCTGGGGCGCATATTCCTACCAGGCCGGCAACGGCAAGGTCTGCTATGTGCTGTCCGTGCCGAAGGAAAAGGCCCCGGCCGGTGTCGATCACGGCGATATCTTCTTCCTCGTTTCGCAGCGTCCGGGACAGAACATCAGCTATGAGCCGCAGGCGATGATGGGGTACCCGCTGCAGGACAATTCCAAGGTCAACGTGGTGGTCGACGGCCGCACCTTCGTCATGTTCACCAAGGGCAATTCCGCCTGGGTGGAAAACGCCGCCGAGGAGCCGGCACTGGTCGCTGCGATGAAATCGGGCAAGGCCATGTCGGTCAATGCGAAATCGCGGCGCGGCACGGAAACCTCCTACTCCTATTCGCTCTCCGGCATTTCGGCCGCCCTGAAGCAGATCGAGGCCTGCAAGTAAGAGCCAAGCGCGCTTGACGATGCAAGGGCCGGCCATGAGGTCGGCCTTTTTGCGTCGGGTGTTCAGGCGGACCAGGGGCAGAATAATGTCCCATGGTGACTCGCCGCCAAAAGAATGCTAAAGCGCCCCCAAATTCGGAGCCCCCGCGCCCCCGTTGAGCGCGTGACCGAGGCTCGCCAGATTTCAATTCGAGCATCGGAACAGGATCCGGAAACGTCTCCGGACGAGCCGTCGCTTTACGACAGGACCAGATGAGCATGGCAGCCACCGAGATTCTAAACAGGCCGGACATCGTCAAGGCGCCCCAGGTGCGGCTTGCGCCACAGCCGGAAAAGCCGTCGCTGATCGGCCTGTTGCGCGAAGACATCGCGAAGCTGCTCGCCGAAAAGGGCGTGCCGGAGCGGCAGGTGAAGATGCGCGTCAGCCAACTCTGGCACTGGCTTTATGTTCGCGGCGTCTCGGATTTCGACGAAATGTCCAACGTCTCCAAGGACATGCGCGAGATGCTCAAGGAGCATTTCACCATCGCACGGCCGGAGATCGTCGAAGAGCAGGTTTCGGGCGACGGCACGCGCAAGTGGCTGCTGCGCTTTCCCCCACGCGGCGCCGGCCGTCCGGTAGAGATCGAGACGGTCTACATTCCGGAGGAGGGCCGCGGCACGCTTTGCATTTCGAGCCAGGTCGGCTGCACGCTCACCTGTTCCTTCTGCCACACCGGCACGCAGAAGCTGGTGCGCAATCTGACGGCGGAAGAGATCCTCGCGCAGCTTCTGCTCGCCCGCGACCGGCTCGGCGATTTCCCCGAGCGCGACACGCCGCAGGGTGCGATCGTGCCGGCGGAAGGCCGCAAGATCACCAATATCGTGATGATGGGGATGGGCGAGCCGCTCTACAATTTCGAAAACGTCAAGACGGCGCTGCTGATCGCGTCCGACGGCGACGGGCTGTCGCTGTCGAAGCGGCGCATCACTCTTTCGACCTCAGGCATCGTGCCGGAGATCTACCGCACCGGTGAGGAAATCGGGGTAATGCTCGCGATTTCGCTTCATGCCGTGCGCGACGATCTGCGCGACATGCTGGTGCCGATCAACAAGAAATATCCGCTGAAGGAGCTGATGGAGGCCTGCCACGCCTATCCGGGCCTGTCGAATGCCCGCCGCATCACCTTCGAATATGTGATGCTGAAGGACGTCAACGACAGCCTGGAAGACGCCAAGGAACTGGTGAAGCTGCTGAAGGGCATTCCGGCCAAGATCAACCTGATCCCCTTCAATCCCTGGCCGGGCACCAATTATCAGTGCTCGGACTGGGAGCAGATCGAGAAGTTCGCCGACTTCATCAATCAGGCCGGCTACGCCTCGCCGATCCGCACCCCGCGCGGCCGCGACATTCTTGCCGCCTGCGGACAGCTCAAGTCGGAATCGGAACGCATGCGCAAGGTCGACCGCCTCGCCTTCGAGGCGATGATGATCGCCAATCACGGCGAGGACTGAGGCGGCTCATCGTCCTTCCACCAGTTTCGGGCGTGCCGCACGATCACCGCGATCGATGAAGAAGTTTGATGGATGAAGCTGTTTGCGCCGATTGATTTCGGGCCCTTGCTTTCCTAAGAAAGCGGCGGAATTATTCTGAAGCGATGCGGGAGGGACGTTAGCCGGCCTTCCCGGAAATCGCCAACCATAAACCGGAGGACACCCATGCGTTCGCTTCTTATCGCGCTTGCCGCCACGGTCGCGCTTTCTCTACCGGCACGCGCCGACGAAGTCACGGTTGCCGTTACGGCAATCGTCGAACATCCCGCGCTCGATGCCGCACGCGACGGCGTCAAGGATGCGCTGGCCGCCGCCGGCTACAAGGAAGGCGAGAACCTCAAGTTCATTTACGAGTCGGCGCAGGGTAACCCGGCGACCGCAGCACAGATCGCCCGCCAGTTCGCGGGCGAAGCCCCGAGCGTGATCGTGCCGATCTCCACCCCGTCGGCCCAGGCCGTGGTTTCCTCCACCCGCGATATTCCCGTTGTCTTCACCGCCGTTTCCGATCCGCTGGGCGCGCAGCTCGTCAAGGACATGGAGAAGCCCGGCGGCAACGTCACCGGTCTTTCCGACCTGTCCCCGGTCGCCGAGCACGTGGCGCTGATCAAGGAGATCCTGCCGAACGTCAAGACCATCGGCTATCTCTACAATTCGGGCGAAGCGAACTCCGTCTCGCTGCTGGCGGTCCTCAAGGAAGAGGCTGAAAAGGCCGGCCTGACGGTGATCGAATCCGCCGCGACGAAATCGGCCGAAGTTCAGGGTGCGGCTCGTGCGCTCGTCGGCCGCGCCGACGCGATCTATGTCCCGACGGACAACACCATCATCTCCGCCCTCGAAGGTGCCGTCGCCGTCGCAGAGGAAAGCAAGCTGCCGCTCTTCACCGCCGACACCGATTCCGTCTCCCGCGGCGCACTGGCGGCCCTCGGTTTCAATTACTATGACGTCGGAAAGCAGACGGGCGAGGTCGTCGTTCGCGTCCTCAAGGGCGAAAACCCCGGCGATATCGCCGTCAAGGTCGCCGCCGGAACCGATCTCGTGATCAACAAGGGCGCCGCCACCCGGATGGGCGTCACACTGCCGGAGAGCGTCGTCGGACGGGCGACCCGCACGATCGAGTAACGATCCCCCCTCTCCGGACGATCCCCCTCTCCGGGCGATCCCCTTTCCGGGCGATCATTGTCTTTTTGCCGCCCCCGTTCCATACGGGGGCGGTTCGCTTATCGAGCGGGATACGGAAATGGTACGCATCCCGCTTCAACTTCAGAATACGTGCTCCGCAGCGCCTTACGCCTGCGGAGCATCCGAGAAGAGGACTACCGGCGTTGAGTCAAATCGCTTTCTGGGGAGCCGTGGAGCTGGGGCTTGTCTATGCCTTCGTCGCCGTCGGCGTCTTTCTCGCCTTCCGGGTGCTCGACTTTCCGGATCTGACCGTTGACGGCTCCTTTCCGCTTGGCGCCGCAGTCACCGCGGTCCTGATCATCGCCGGCGTCAATCCGTGGCTTGCCGCAGCGGTGGCGATGGTCGCCGGTGCTGCCGCAGGCATGGTCACGGCGCTCCTGAACGTGCGGTTCAAGATTCTGAACCTGCTCGCCTCGATTCTGACGATGATTGCGCTCTTCTCGGTCAATCTTCGCATCATGGGCAAGCCCAACGTCGCATTGATCAATGCCGACACGATGCTTTCGCCCTTCTACGGCCTCGGTCTGCGGGACTTCTATGTGCGCCCGCTTTTCGTCGGCATTCTCGTCGCCCTTGCCGTCGTTCTCGTCTGGCGCTTTCTTGAAAGCGATGCGGGCCTTGCGATGCGGGCGACCGGCGCCAATTCCCGCATGGCGCGGGCGCAAGGGGTCGACACCAGCCGGCAGATCTATCTCGGCATGGCGATCTCCAACGCACTCGTCGCCCTGGGCGGTGCACTGTTTGCCCAGACCAACGGCTTTGCCGACGTGACCTCGGGTGTCGGGACGATCGTCGTGGGGCTTGCCGCCGTGATCATCGGCGAGACGTTGCTCGGCGCCCGCGGCATTCTGATCGCGCTCATCGGCTGCGTGCTCGGGTCGATCCTCTACCGCATCGCCATCCAGGTGGCGCTTTCGACCGATACGCTCGGCCTGCAGGCTTCCGACCTCAATTTCGTGACCGCGCTGCTGGTGACGATAGCGCTCATTCTGCCCCGCCTGCGCCGCGGAGGTGCCGCATGATCAACGTCGAAAACATCCAGGTCGTCTTCGGCAAGGGCACGCCGCTCCAGAAGCAGGCGCTGAACGGCGTCAGCCTCACTATCGAGGAAGGCTCCTTCGTCACGGTCATCGGCTCAAACGGTGCCGGCAAGTCGACGCTGCTCGGGGTTCTCGCAGGCGACGTGCTGCCGAGCGGCGGCCGCGTCACGATCGGCACGACCGACGTGACGCGCAAGGGCACGGCGGCCCGCGCCGGGCTCGTCGCGCGTGTCTTCCAGGATCCGCTCGCCGGCAGTTGCGGCGCTCTCTCGATCGAGGAAAACCTGGCGCTGGCCGCCAGGCGCGGCGAAAGACGCGGCCTGACGCCGGCGCTCGGCTCGCGGCGGCGCGAGCATTTCCGCGAGCGTATCGCCGAACTCAATCTGGGTCTCGAAAACCGCATGCGTGACCGCATGGACCTGCTTTCGGGCGGCCAGCGCCAGGCGGTCTCGCTGGTGATGGCGACGCTTGCGGGCTCCGAGGTGCTGCTGCTCGACGAGCACACGGCGGCACTCGACCCGGGAATGGCCGAGTTCATCATGAACCTCACCCAGAAGATCGTCTCGGACCGCAAGCTGACGACGCTGATGGTCACGCATTCGATGCGCCAGGCGCTCGATTTCGGCCACCGCACCGTCATGCTCCACGGCGGCGAGATCGTGCTCGATGTTGCGGGCGACAGCCGCAAGACGCTTCAGGTCGAGGACCTCATCGCCATGTTCCGCCGCATTCGCGGGCAGACGTTGGACGACGATGCGCTGCTGATCGGGTGACAAGGTTTAGGCGGGTGTGGCCCCTCATCTGCCTGCCGGCATCTTCTCCCCGTAGGACGGGGAGAAGAGCGCACGCCGCGATCTCGGCGCTCGATCCGCAACCTTGAATATCGGCTCGAAATTTGGGTAGCGGATCTTGCCGCTTGTCTCTTCTCCCCGTCAGGACGGGGAGAAGATGCAGGCAGGCAGATGAGCGGCAAATAACCCCAAGCGCCCGGAGATAATCTCAGCGCGCCTGCGTCAGGAAAATCTTCACGGCAAAAATCGAGAAGACTCCGGCGAAGCTGTAGTCGATCGCCCGCATGACGCGCCTGTTGCGCTGCAGCCACGCGGCAAGCCAATCGGCGGCGAGCACGACCATCGCATTGACCGGCATGCCGATGACGATGAAGAAAAAGCCGAGGAACAGGAGCTTGCCCGTGACGGCGGGATCTCCGGCGCTGACGAACTGCGGCAGGAAGGTCATGAAGAATATCACGACTTTCGGGTTCAGAATGTTCACCGAAAAGCCGGTCGCGACGTTCGAAAGCGCAGTTCCCTTCGCCTCCGTCACCTTCGTCACCGACAGGCTGGATCCGTAGCGGATCGCCTGGATCGCAAGCCAGAGGAGATAGGCGGCACCGCCGGTCTTCAGAACCAGAAAGGCGGTCGGAGATGCCGTGATCAGTGCCGAAATGCCGAAGGCGACGAGCAGCGTATGGACGACGATGCCAAGTCCGGTGCCGAGCACGACGAAAAGCGCGGCCTTCTTCCCCTGCGCCAGCGCCCGGCTGATCGAAAGCGTCATGTCCGGACCCGGTGTCGCGGCGAGGAGGAGACTTGCTGCGGCGAAAGCGATGAGTGTCGGCAGGTTGGGAACGAAATCCATGACGCATTCCTCGAACGACGATCCTTGCTGATACCTCCGGCCTGAGGCTTTTGCCAGTGGATTCACGCGATCTGGCGACCGCCTTGCATTTTCTTGCGCCTGTCCTCCGCGCTCAAACGCGGCACAGTTTTGGGCGACATGCAGTAGTTCCGCTTGTATCCCCTCAAGTTCTGGCTAAAGTGCCGCAGATTTTCGATGCGGCAGCGCCGCGCCCGAGAGCCTGACAAAACGAGCAGACGGACAAAAACCATGGCATCGTATAAAGACGTCAAGAAGGTCGTTCTCGCCTATTCCGGCGGTCTCGACACCTCGATCATCCTCAAATGGCTGCAGACGGAACTGGGCGCCGAAGTGGTGACCTTCACCGCCGACCTCGGCCAGGGCGAAGAACTGGAGCCGGCTCGCAAGAAGGCCGAGATGCTCGGCATCAAGGAGATCTATATCGAGGACGTCCGCGAGGAATTCGTGAGGGACTTCGTGTTCCCGATGTTCCGCGCCAATGCCGTCTATGAAGGCGTCTACCTGCTCGGCACCTCGATCGCCCGTCCGCTGATCTCCAAACACCTCATCGATATCGCCAGGAAGACCGGCGCCGATGCGATCGCCCATGGCGCGACCGGCAAGGGCAACGACCAGGTGCGGTTCGAACTTTCTGCTTACGCGCTCAATCCGGACATCAAGATCATCGCCCCCTGGCGCGACTGGTCGTTCAAGAGCCGCACCGATCTGCTCGAATTCGCCGAAAAGCACCAGATCCCGGTCGCCAAGGACAAGAAGGGCGAGGCGCCTTTCTCCGTCGACGCCAACCTCCTGCACTCCTCCTCGGAAGGAAAAGTGCTGGAGGACCCGGCCCAGGAAGCTCCCGAATATGTGCATATGCGCACCATTTCGCCGGAAGCGGCACCCGACAAGGCGACCATCATCAAGGTCGGCTTCGAACGTGGCGATGCCGTGTCGATCGACGGCGTGCGCATGTCGCCGGCAACGCTCCTTGCCAAGCTCAACGAATACGGCCGCGACAACGGCATCGGCCGCCTCGACCTCGTGGAGAACCGTTTCGTCGGCATGAAGTCGCGCGGCGTCTACGAGACTCCCGGCGGCACGATCCTGCTTGCGGCCCATCGTGCGATCGAGAGCATCACGCTCGACCGCGGTGCGGCGCATCTGAAGGACGAACTGATGCCGCGCTATGCCGAGCTCATCTATTACGGCTTCTGGTTCTCTCCGGAGCGCGAAATGCTGCAGGCGGCGATCGACAAGAGCCAGGAGCATGTGGAAGGCGAAGTGACGCTGAAGCTCTACAAGGGCAATGTCATGGTCATCGGCCGCGAGAGCGGCAAGTCGCTCTATTCCGACAAGCTCGTCACCTTCGAGGACGATCAGGGCGCATACGACCAGAAGGATGCCGCCGGCTTCATCAAGCTCAACGCACTGCGCCTGCGCACGCTGGCAGCGCGCAACCGCTAAGCTCTGAAGGATTGCAGGTTGGGAGCCGCGGTGGATCGCTCCGCCGCGGTTTTTTTATTTGCTCACTCCGCCGCTTCGTTCAGCGGCGTCTCCGCAGCCGCCGGTGCGACCAGCGGCCTTAGGCGTACGGACCTGCGGTACCAGAAATAGCTTGCAAGCGAGAGAAGGCCGAAGCTCGGAATGATCGTTCCGAGCGCCATGGCCGGCACCCCGACGAGAGCGGCAAGCGCGCCGCCGAGGAGTCCGGCGCTCATCTGGATGAAGCCCATCATCGCCGAAGCCGTGCCGGCGATATGCGGGAAGGGGGCCATCGCCGCCGTCATCATATAGGGCATGACGAAGGCGATGCCGAAGGCATAGATCCCGATCGGCGTCATCACCGAGAGGAAAGTCGGTTCCAGCGCATGCATGGTGAAGGCGAGGGCGAGGCTCGCCGCGCCGATGAAGAAGAGACCGGCCGGCACGAGCGCCTGCGGCGTGAAGCGACGCATCATGAGACGCATCGTGACCGTGCCCGAAAAGAACAGGCCCGATTGCATGAGCATGCCGATGCCGAACTCGGTCGGGCTAAGCCCGACCTGGCTGATCAGCACGAAGGGCAGCATGGTCGCCCATGCATAGAGCGCGCCGACCGCGCCGGCGATCACCAATGTCGAAGACACGAAGCGGCTGTCCCTTATAAGCTCGCCATAGGCTGCGAGAATGGGCCGGAAATGCCCCTTGTTGCGATCCGGCGTCGTCGTCTCCGCCATGAAGAGCTGTACGATGAAGCACGCCATCAGCGCGAAGCCGACCATCAGCAGAAAGATCGACTGCCAGCCGAAGAGGCCAAGCGCGATACCGCCGAGGGTCGGTGAGACCGCCGGCCCGAGCGCCAGCATCATGCCGATCATGTTCATGATGCGCGCCGCCGTTGTGCCGGTGAACTGGTCGCGAACGATGGCGCGCGCCACGGTCATTCCGACGGAGGCGCCGATTCCCTGCACGAGGCGCCCCGCGAGCAGCACCGGGACGGAGGGCGCGAAGGCCGCCATGAGGCTGCCGGCGAGATAGATAACCATGAAGATCAGCGTTGTTCGTCGCCGGCCGATGACGTCGGAAAGCGTGCCCGAGGCGAGCTGGGCAAGGGCGAAGCCACCGAAATAGAGAGACAGCGTCATCTTGATCGCCGCTTCGGTGGAGGCGAAGGCGCGCACGAGCTCCGGCATTGCCGGCGTGTAGAGCGCCATCGAGATGGGGCCGAGCGCCACCAGGAAGGCGCCGATGATGCTCGTGCGCCGCTCGCTCATCCTGAGCGTCATTCGGCCGCCCCCTTCTCCTTGCCGGCGAGACACGGGTCGAGGCGGCGGAGACTGTCCCGCAGGATCCTCAGGTTTGCGCGCAGGACCTCCCGTCCGTCGTCGCCCAGGTCCTCGGTATAAGCATTCATCATTTCACGCAGGCCCGACATCAGCTCGGTGATGAGCGGGTCGGCCTTGTCGGTCACGACGACGTTCTTGGCGCGCCGGTCCGCCGGATCCGGGATACGCGCGACGAGGCCCATCGCTTCCAGGCGGTCGAGATAGGCGGAGAGGGTCATGGGCTCGATCCCCATGCGGGTCGCAATCTCCGCCTGCTTGATGCCTTCGGTGACGGCCACCTGGACCAATGTGCGCGCCTCGCCGGGCGTGATCCCGAGGTCCATCGCATTGACCTTCCGATCGAAGGCGCCGCGCAACAGGCGGGAGACATCGGTGAGGAGCATCCCGATCGTATCGGACTCGAGTTTCCTGGGCATTTGATCGATCGCGTTGAATAATAAGTTTTGCTTATCATATCCGTTCCGCCCATTCAACGCGAGCACGCCCGTCATCGGGTTTCGCTCCCCGCCTCGCCGATTGCCGAACTGTCAAAAAATTGATATGAGCACGGTCATGGAATCCAAATTCGGATGTCGCGAGCAGAAGATCGTCGTGCTGCAGGATCACAAGCGCCTGCCGGCACGCTTTTTTGCGCGCGTTTCAGGGGCGCTCACCAGCCGCCTATCCTGATCGCACGATCAGCGTTACCGGCCGCATTGGCGCCGGCCCCCATTCCACATTCTTGAAAATACGATGGATACATAACCCATGAGCGCACCGCGTACTCTCTACGACAAGATCTGGGACGATCACCTGGTGGACAGCCAGGCCGACGGAACCTGTCTCCTCTACATCGATCGTCACCTCGTTCACGAGGTGACGAGCCCGCAGGCCTTCGAAGGACTGCGCATGGCCGGACGCAAGGTTCGCGCCCCGGAAAAGACGCTGGCCGTCGTCGACCATAACGTTCCGACGTCACCGGACCGCCATCTCGGCATCAAGAACGAGGAAAGCCGCATCCAGGTCGAGGCGCTTGCCAGGAACGCCGCGGATTTCGGCGTCGAATATTATTCGGAGAACGACAAGCGCCAGGGGATCGTTCACATCGTCGGTCCGGAGCAGGGCTTCACGCTGCCGGGCATGACGATCGTCTGCGGCGACAGCCACACTTCGACGCACGGCGCTTTCGGCGCGCTGGCGCACGGCATCGGCACGTCCGAGGTCGAGCATGTCCTTGCGACGCAGACGCTGATCCAGAAAAAGGCGAAGAACATGCTGGTGCGCGTCGACGGCCAATTGCCGCCGGGCGTCACCGCAAAGGACATCATCCTTGCGATCATCGGCGAGATCGGCACGGCAGGCGGCACCGGCCACGTCATCGAGTTTGCCGGTGAGGCGATCCGGTCGCTGTCGATGGAAGGCCGCATGACCGTCTGCAACATGACGATCGAAGGCGGCGCGCGCGCCGGGCTGATCGCACCGGACGAAACCACCTTCGAGTACATCAAGGACAAGCCGCGCGCCCCCAAGGGCGAGGCCTGGGACAGGGCGGTCGAATACTGGAAGACGCTGCACACGGACGAAGGCGCCCATTACGACCGCGTCGTCGTGCTCGATGCCGGCAATCTGCCGCCGATCGTTTCCTGGGGCTCCTCGCCGGAAGACGTCGTCTCCGTCCAGGGCGTCGTTCCCGACCCGGACGACATCCAGGACGAGACGAAGCGGACCTCCAAGTGGCGTGCGCTCGACTATATGGGCCTGAAGCCCGGCACGAAGATCACCGACATCGCCATCGACCGGGTGTTCATCGGCTCCTGCACCAATGGCCGCATCGAGGACCTGCGCGCCGTCGCCCAGGTGGTCGAAGGCCGCAAGGTCGCCCCGACCGTTTCGGCGATGATCGTTCCGGGCTCCGGCCTCGTCAAGGAACAGGCGGAAGCGGAAGGCCTGGACAAGATCTTCAAGGAAGCGGGCTTCGACTGGCGCGAGCCCGGCTGCTCCATGTGCCTGGCGATGAACGACGACCGCCTGAAGCCCGGCGAACGTTGTGCCTCCACATCGAACCGCAACTTCGAAGGCCGCCAGGGCTTCAAGGGGCGCACGCATCTGCTTTCTCCGGCAATGGCAGCCGCGGCGGCGGTTGCTGGTCATTTTGTCGACATTCGCGAGTGGAAATAGCCGGTTCTGAGCTTTTCCGGCGTTTGAGCCGCCCTTCGGGGCGGCTTTTTTTATGCGCATGATGATGCGACAATGCGCTGCCGCCCCCGGTTCGCTGCCCTGAGGAGCTTTCATGCCCGATGACGCCCGGCCCTCGACACGCCGACTCATGCTGCTCCGCCATGCGAAGTCCGCCTGGCCGGACGGCGTTGCCGACCATCGCCGGCCGCTTTCGGAGCGTGGGCGCAATGCGGCGCCCGTCGTCGGCGCCTTCATCGCCCGGCAAGGGCTTGCTCCGGACCTGGCGCTCGTTTCGACCGCGCGGCGCGCCCAGGAGACCTGGGAGCTCGTCGCCGGGGCGTTGCCGCACAAGATCCCCGAGCGCGATGCGGCCGGCATTTACGAGGTCGCCGCCTCGGCCATTCTCGACGCCATCCGCAGGGTCGAGCCGACGGTGGAGAAACTGCTCCTCGTCGGCCACAATCCGGGAATGGCCGATCTTGCGCTTCTGCTTGCCGGGCGCGGCGATGAAGCGGCTCTGGAGCGGCTGAGGGAGAAGTTTCCGACGGCCGGGCTTGCGGTCATGGATTTCGACGTCGAGCGCTGGTCGGACATAGCGCCCGGCACCGGCCGCCTGGTTCGCTTCGTGACGCCGCGCATGCTTGAGGAGGAACGGTCGGGCTGATGCGGAGTGCCCGTTCGGCTTTGCTGCGCGACCGAAGCTACACCACCTTCACGATCATCCCGCGGTGCATTTGCCGGATCAGTCGCCGCATGGCCGAAAGGCTGACGGCCACGCAGCCCTCGGTCGGCTCGTAGCCCGGACGGATGAGGTGGAAGAAGATCGCCGAGCCGGCATTGCGCCTTCGGGAGGAAATGTTCCAATCCATGACGAGGCAGATGTCGTAGAGCCCGTCGTCGCGCATCATGCGTTCATGTCCGGCACGAAACGGCGCCCTGACGGGGCGATTGTAGCACGGGTGTTGCGGGGCATCGCACCAGAGCATGTCACGCCGCACGGCCCGCATCGGCAGGCGCGTCGAGGGAAACGGGACGCGATCGCGCCTGACATAGCCGCCGATGAGCCGCATGACCGCGCGGGGCGTCGCCCCGTCGCCTTCGCGCTTGATGGCAGTGACGCCGCTCCGCCCGATCGCAGCCTGCTCGACCCGTCCGTCGAAAAGCACGAGGGCGCGCTTGCGGTCGCGCGGAGCGGTTCTGACGACGATGGTCCCTTTTCTCGATCCTGTTGTCGACGCCTTCTTGCGCATCGGTCTCACAAATTCTTGCTTTGCCGTGATCGCGCCGCGACCTTAAGCGGGTTTTCCTATATGACGATGCCTGCGGCGCCGTGCGTCTCATCAGACGCGCAGACGGCGCTGCGGCCACTTTCAGTTGCGGCCTGTTTCTATCCTAAATAGGTTAGGATTTACGGAAACATGCGGCAGCGACTGCCGCGCTTGCCAAGAGCGGCATTTGAGTTAGTTTTGAACCAGGAAGCAACAGGAACTGTCCCATGGCGACTCGCACCATCCTCCTTGTCGACGACGACGATGATCTGCGTGAGACGCTGATAGAACAGCTCTCCCTTTACGAAGAGTTCGACCTTCTGCAGGAATCGACCGCCGGGAAGGGCATTCAGATGGCGCGTGGCCGACAGGTCGACCTCCTGATCATGGATGTCGGTCTTCCCGACATGGACGGGCGCGAGGCGGTGAAGCTCTTGCGCAAGGGCGGCTTCAAGGCCCCGATCATCATGCTGACCGGTCACGACACCGATTCCGACACGATCCTCGGCCTCGAGGCCGGCGCCAACGATTATGTGACGAAGCCGTTCCGCTTCGCCGTGCTGCTTGCCCGCATTCGCGCCCAGCTCCGCCAGCATGAGCAGAGCGAGGACGCGACCTTCAATGTCGGCCCTTACACATTCAAGCCCAGTCAGAAGCTGCTTACCATGGAGAACGGCCAGAAGATCCGCCTGACGGAGAAGGAAGCCGCAATCATCCGCTATCTCTACCGCGCCGACCAGAAAGTGGTTACCCGCGACGTGCTGCTCGAGGAGGTCTGGGGCTATAATTCCGGCGTCACGACCCATACGCTCGAGACGCATGTCTACCGGCTGCGCCAGAAAATCGAGCGCGACCCTTCCAATGCCGAGATATTGGTGACAGAGAACGGCGGCTACAAGATCGTTCCCTAAGCCGGACGACATGACCGGGGGAGATTTGCCGCTTGGCGCTCAATGACGACATCGCACTCTTGTCCAACGTGTCGCTCTTCGCCGACATCGGCGAGGACAAGCTGAGGCTTATCGCCTTCGGCGCAGAGCGCCGCCGGGTGGCCAAGGGGCACGAACTCTTCCGGGAAGGCGCGCCGGCCGATTGCGCCTATGCCGTGGCGGCCGGCAGCTTCGCGCTTTCGAATGCGAATGCGCAAGGCCGCCAGCAGCAGGTGATGACCGTCGGCCGCGGCGCGCTCCTGTCCGAGCTCGCGCTCATCTCGATGGTCGAGCGCAAGTTCACCGCGACGGCGCAGGAGGACAGCGAAGTGATCCGGATCAACCGTCCGCTCTTCCGTCGGATGCTGGAGGAATATCCCGAGGTGACCGCCATGGTGGAAACCCGCATCCGGGAAAACATCCAGGCGATGATCCGCCGCGTGGAGGCGCTTGCCGGGCGGTTTACGTAAGCGGACGGCGCCGTCAAAGCTCGAAATGGGCTATGACGGGCACATGGTCGGACGGACGCTCCCAGCCGCGCGCTTCCTTGAGGATCTCGACGCGCACGAGCTGGCTCGCGAGATCGGCGGAGGACCAGATGTGGTCGAGCCGGCGTCCGCGGTCGGCGGCGGTCCAGTCCTTCGCCCGATAGCTCCACCAGGTGTAGAGCTTTTCCGGCGGCGGCGTGTGGAGGCGCATCAGGTCGACCCATGCACCTCCGGTCATCACCGAGACCAGGCCCTCGGTCTCTATCGGCGTATGGCTGACGATCTTGAGAAGCTGCTTGTGCGACCAGACGTCGTGCTCGAGCGGCGCGATGTTGAGGTCGCCGACCAGAATCGACGAGACGCCGGCCTCGGCCTCCGCGTGCAGGAGCTTCATCTCGTCGACGAAGTCGAGCTTGTGTCCGAACTTCGGATTGACCGTGCGGTCCGGCTCGTCGCCGCCGGCCGGTACATAGAAATTATGGAGGCGGATCGTCTTTCCACCGGCCGCGAAGACGACGGAGAGATGGCGTGCATCGCCGACGCCGCAATAGTCGCGGCGGTCGGAGAGCTCATGAAGCGGCAGGCGAGAGATGGTGGCGACGCCGTGATAGCCCTTCTGCCCGTGCATCTCGATGTGTTCGTAGCCGAGCTTCCTCAGCGGCGCCGAGGGGAACTGGTCGTTCCGACACTTGATTTCCTGCAGGCAGAGGATGTCCGGCTGCCATGTCTTGAGGAAATGTTCGACCAGCGGCATGCGCAGGCGAACGGAGTTGATGTTCCATGTGGCGATGGAAAGAGGCATTCCTCGTTCTCCCGGGAAATTGCCGGAAAAGGATCACGCGTCCGGCAACGGGAGCGTTTAAACAGGTTAGCCACCGATCGACAAGCTTGAAAAAATCGCCCGGTGCGGAGATCGCGCAAGGCTTGCTGCCGGCGCTGCTTTCGCAGCCGGCAGTCAAGACGCGTTCTCGCGCGGATCTGCCGGCGGATTAAGCCACCATGTCGCCAAGACGAACGGCAAGCGGGCAAGCTTGTCGAGCGCATCGGTCAGCGCGGGGATTTGTGTCGTCTCTGCGACGCGAGCCCGCGGCGGGGTATCCCGAATTTAAACAGGCTTAAAGCACTTCCAGGAAGAATGTCTTCCGTTCTGAAGTGCCTGGTTTCAAAGTCGGAGCATTTCGCGATCAGCCGCCGCGGCGCTTGTTGCGCACCTCGTCATAGGGGATGCGGAAGACCTTGTCGTCGAGCGCGATGCCGGTCCGGACGTTGAAGATCATCACCGAGGTGTCCTTCTTTTGCGCATCGGTGATCGTCCACTGCCGCAGATTGTAGCTCTTCGGGTCGAACATCATCGTGATGGTCGAATCTCCGAAGATGGAGCGGTCGCCGAGTACGATGGTGATGAGGTCCGCTTCCACCCTCACGTCGCGTACCATCCTGCTGCTCAGGTCGATCCTTTCGCTGAGCAGCAGATTGAGCGGGGTCTTCGAGAGCGGATAGATATCCCAGGTCTTGAGCTTCATATTGCCGATGACGACGGACTTGCCGTCGGCGATGACCCGCATCGGCGAGGGTGCTTCGTAATTGAAGCGGATGCGTCCCGGCCGGCGGATATAGAACTTGCCGCCCGTCTGTTCGCCGCGCGGGCCGAACTGGACGAATTCGCCGGCCATGGTCTTCACGGACGAAAAATGATCCGCGATCCTCTGGGCAACGGCGGACGCCTGAGCCGAAGCGTCGCCGGCGCCCAACGTCGTGGCGCCGAAGCCGGCGAGAGCCGCCAGGCCGCCAACGAAGACGCGCCGCGAGATTGCCCCGTTGCGGCCGTCGGTTTTGGTCTCCATCATCGCAGTCTCCTTCATTCGTGACCATTTGAAGGGCAAGTGGGGCGCCTTCAAGGCGTTGGAAAATCCCGAAAACACGACGCCTTCAAATGACCGTTACCGCCCGCCGCGCGCTGATCACGCCGCTGTGGCGCTGTCTTACCGGCCGGTGATCTCCGCTTCGGTCGGCACCAGTATCTCGCGCTTTCCGGCGTGGTTCGCGGGGCTGATGATGCCTTCCTGCTCCATCCGCTCGATCAGCGAGGCGGCCCTATTATAGCCGATACCGAGGCGGCGCTGCACGTAGGAGGTGGAAGCCTTGCCGTCGCGCAGCACGATCGCCACCGCCTGGTCGTAGGGGTCCTCGGAATCGGCGAGGTTGGAGGTGCCGGCCGGACCGCCGCCGTCACTCTCGTCCTCGTCGTCCTCGGTGATCGCGTCGAGATATTGCGGCACGCCTTGCGTCTTCAGATAGGCAACGACCTCTTCGACCTCGGTGTCCGAGACGAAGGGTCCGTGCACGCGCTGGATACGGCCGCCGCCGGCCATGTAGAGCATGTCGCCCATGCCCAGGAGCTGTTCGGCTCCCTGTTCGCCGAGGATGGTGCGGCTGTCGATCTTGGAGGTCACCTGGAAGGAGATGCGGGTCGGGAAGTTCGCCTTGATCGTGCCGGTGATGACGTCGACCGAGGGGCGCTGTGTCGCCATGATGACGTGGATGCCGGCAGCACGCGCCATCTGCGCAAGCCGCTGGACGGCGCCTTCGATATCCTTGCCGGCGACCATCATCAGGTCGGCCATCTCGTCGATGATGACGACGATATAGGGCATCGGCGAAAGATCGAATTCCTCCGTCTCGTAGACCGCCTCGCCGGTCTGTCGGTCGAAACCGGTCTGGACGGTGCGCGTGATCGCCTCGCCCTTGGCCAGCGCCTGCTCGACGCGGCTGTTGAAGCCGTCGATGTTGCGCACGCCGATCTTCGACATCTTCTTGTAGCGCTCTTCCATCTCGCGCACGGTCCATTTCAGCGCCACGACCGCCTTCTTGGGGTCCGTCACGACCGGCGAGAGAAGGTGCGGGATGCCGTCATAGACGGAGAGCTCGAGCATTTTCGGATCGATCATGATGAGGCGGCACTGATCGGGTCTCAGCCGGTAGAGCAGCGACAGGATCATGGTGTTGATCGCCACCGATTTGCCCGAGCCGGTGGTGCCGGCGACGAGCAGATGCGGCATCTTGGCGAGATCGGCAACGACGGATTCGCCGCCGATCGTCTTGCCGAGCGCCATGGCGAGCTTCGTCTTGGTCGTCTCGAAGTCGCGGGAGCCGATCAGTTCGCGCAGATAGACCATCTCGCGCCGCTGGTTCGGCAGCTCGATGCCGATGGCGTTGCGGCCGGGTACGACGGCGACGCGTGCGGCGATCGCGCTCATGGAACGGGCGATGTCGTCGGCGAGACCGATGACCCGCGACGATTTGATCCCGGGCGCGGGTTCCAGCTCATAGAGGGTGACGACGGGGCCGGGGCGGACATGGATGATCTCGCCCTTGACGCCGAAATCCTCGAGAACGCCTTCGAGCATGCGGGCGTTCTGCTCGAGCGCATCGGCCGAAAGGGAGGCGTCGCGGGCGACATTCTTCGGCTCGGCGAGGAAATGGATCGGCGGAAGCGTGAAATCGCCGTCTTCATCGACGAACGAGCGCTGCGCCTCGCGCTCGACGCGCTGCCCGGCTTTCGGCCGGGGCGGCGGCGGGGCGACGCGCGAACCCGCCATTGCCAGAGCCGGCTTCGGCGGTGCAGGCCGCGGAGCCCAGTCTGCGGCCACGTCGTCTTCGTCGTCCGGCAGGATGCCGGCGGGCCGTCGCTCGTCGATATCGAAGGGCGGGTCGTCTTCGTCGCCCGTGATCGGCGGCGGAGTGACGATGCGGCGCTCGGTGCGATCGAGCGAGGGCTCGATACGACCGGCCTGCGCCTTCGGCCGGACCGGCTCGTTCAATGTGCCGAATTCGTCGTTGTTGAAGTCGTAGGGCTCGTCATACTGACGCTTCGCCGGCTTTGCTCCCATGCCGAAGGCACGGCGAAGCCTGGCCTGCGCCGTGTAGCGCATATGGGCGAGCGAGCCCATCAGCACCGTAAGGGGGCCTTCTTCGTCTTCCTCTTCGAGTTCGTCGCGTATGGTGCGCGCCTTGCTGGGTGCAGGCTCCGGTGCCGGTTCTGCTTCTTCATCCTCGCTGACGCCGATGAGGCCGGCGCTGAAGACGAGGCACCAGGCTGCCGGTGCGGTGAAGAGGCAGGCGAGTACGGTCGCGAAGGTGCCCGTCGGGAAGGTTCCGGTGAAGAGCGCGGGAAAACGCAGGATCATGTCGCCGAAGACGCCTCCGAGGCCGTTCGGCAGCGGCCAGGTGATCGGCGCCGGAACGCAGCTCAAGGCCGCGCTCGCCAGCACCGAGCCGGCGAACCACAGGCCGAGCCGCTTGACCACCTTGTCGAAATGCGTGCCGCGGATGAGAACGAGAGCCCAGGCGACGGCCGGCAGCAGCGCCACGACGCTCGCAAGGCCGAAGAACTGCATGAAGATGTCCGCGAAGACGGCGCCGCCATAGCCGAGCAGGTTGGTCGGCTCGTTCGAAGTTGCATAGGAAAAGCTAGGATCCGCGACGTTCCATGTCGAAAGGGCGGCAATGGCGAGCGCCAGCGCACCGACGAGAACGAACCCCGCCAGCGAGGCGATCTGCCGCCAGACGAAGTGGGTCAGCACGAACCGGTTGGAACGGCTGTCAAGCGTTGCGGTATTGCTTCTGCTCATGTTGCCTGCTTTGCCCGTTTCGATCCGCCGGAACGAGAGCGCGCGAAAAGGCCGCCCGTGAATATTCCAGCCCTTTTGGTGAGGAGCAGCCTTCTCACCCTCAATCAGGGCGAAAAGCGGGATGCTCCGGGCACATTGCGTGCCCATGGAATCAACCTAAGCGAAGTAGGGTTAATGTGACATTAACCATGCGCGTGTGCCGGCAAAATTGCCGCTGGGGACGCGTATGCAGCGAAAAAAAGCCCGGATCGCGAGATCCGGGCCAAGGGCGATCCGCAGACTGCGGACCGCGACGGGACTGTTGGCGGCGTCGTTTGCCGACGCTGCTCAGCTCGCGTGATAGGCGGCTTCGCCATGCGAGGAGAGGTCGAGCCCTTCCCGCTCCGCTTCCATCGATACGCGAAGGCCGACAAGCGCATCGACCACCTTGTAGAGGATGGCGGAAACGATACCGCACCAGACGATCGTGATGGCGACGGCCGTGATCTGGGTCATCAACTGGCTTCCCATGGTCACGCCGTCGGCATAGCCGATGCCGCCGAGCGAGGAGGAGGCGAAGACGCCGGTCGCGATCGCGCCGAAGAAGCCGCCGACGCCGTGCACCCCGAAGACGTCTGCCGTGTCGTCATAGTGGAACTTGTTCTTGATCACCGAGACGAAGAAGTAGCAGAGCGGCGAGACGATCAAGCCCATGATGATCGCGCCCATCGGACCGGCGATACCGGCCGCCGGCGTGACGGCGACAAGCCCGGCGATCATGCCCGAAGCGGCACCGAGCATCGACGCCTTGCCGCGCGTAAGCGTCTCGACGAGCGACCACGAAAGGACTGCGGCAGCCGTTGCGAGGAAGGTGTTGACGGTGGCGAGAACCGCACCGCCGGAGGCTTCGAGATTGGAGCCGGCGTTGAAGCCGAACCATCCGAACCACAGCATGGCAGCGCCGACGAGCGTCAGGGTCATGGAATGCGGGGCCATCATGTCCCGGCCGTAGCCGGTGCGCTTGCCGACCATGAATGCACCGACGAGGCCGGCGACGCCGGCATTGATGTGGACCACGGTGCCGCCGGCGAAATCGAGCGCGCCCATGCCGAAGAGCAGGCCGTTGGCGTCCCAGACCATGTGCGCAATCGGGAAATAGACGAATGTCGCCCAGAGGATGGCGAAGAGGATCGCGGCCGAGAACTTGATGCGCTCGGCAAAGGCTCCGACGATGAGCGCCGGGGTGATCGCGGCGAAGGTCATCTGGAACAGCATGAAAAGATATTCCGGAATGACGACGCCGTCGGAGAAGGTCGCCGCGGTGCTGTCGACGGTCACACCCGCGAGGAAGAGCTTGGCGAAGCCGCCGAAATAGGCGCTCGTCGAGCCGCCGAAGGCAAAGGAATAACCGTAGACGACCCAGACGATCATCATGACGGCGCCGATGACCGTGCACTGCATCAGCACCGACAGCATGTTCTTGGCGCGCACGAGGCCGCCGTAGAATAGGGCGAGGCCCGGAATCAGCATGAACAGCACGAGAAGCGTCGAAAGGAACATGAAGGTGGTATCGGCCTTGTCCGGCACCGGCGTTGCGGCCGCGGCGGGCGCCGCTTCCTGGGCAAACGCGACGACCGGCGCGAGCATCGCGGCAGCAGTCGCTCCCACGCGTCGAAGAGAGGTGGAAAGGGTGAATGACGACATCGAAAATAGCTCCCTGAACGGCGTGGTTTACAACGCTTCTGAGTCGGTCTCGCCGGTGCGGATGCGCACGGCATGGTCAATCGAGTAGACGAAGATCTTGCCGTCGCCGATCTGGCCGGTCTTGGCGGCCGAAGCGATGGCTTCGACGGCCTTGTCGACGATCTCCGTCGCGACCGCGATCTCGACTTTCAGCTTAGGCAGAAAGCTCACGGCATATTCGGTGCCGCGGTAAATCTCGGTGTGCCCCTTCTGGCGGCCGTAGCCCTTCACTTCGGTCACGGTCAAACCCTGGATGCCAACGGCAGTGAGGGCTTCGCGAACCTCATCGAGCTTGAACGGCTTGATAATGGCCATCACAATTTTCATCGAGTTCCCATCCTTGTCTGCCTCCAGCGGAGGCCGTCTCTCCTTGCTGCTTGAGCGCCTGACGCGCTGGCAACCGGATAGCTACATTCAAGGGGCGTGCCAGATTCGATGAGGCAGAACAAACCACTGAAATCTAATGGAAAAAACACGTTCGGCGAGAGGGCTGCCGCGGAACGCTGAAAATAGGCCAGTCGGAATGATTAAAATATAAGCAGAATCCAAAAAATGGCAAAAATTTACGCAATTGCCTTTTTGCGGATCAATCCTTCCTGGGCGACAGAGGCGATCAGAACGCCGGAGCGGTCGAAAAGACTGCCGCGGGTCATTCCGCGGGCACCGTGCGCGCTGGGACTGTCCTGGGTATAGAGCAGCCAATCGTCCATTTTCGAGGGCCGGTGGAACCACATGGCGTGGTCGAGGCTGGCGACCTGGAGGCTGCGGTCGAAGACCGATGTGCCGTGTGCGTAAAGCGACGTGTCGAGGAGCGTCATGTCGGAAAGATAGGCGAGGACCGCGGCCTGGAGATGACGCTCGTCAGGCACCGTCCCGACCGCTTTCACCCATACGTCCTGCTTCGGGGACGCCTTCGCGCGCGAGAAATAGTGTTCGAGCGAGACGGGCCGGATCTCGATCGGCCGCGGCCGCTCCCAATAGCGGCGGATCGCCTCCGGCGCGTGAACGAGAAACTTCTCCTTGAGTTCCTGCTCGCCCGGCAGCGTCTCCGGCATCGGCACCTCCGGCATGTCGAACTGGTGCTCGAATCCATCCTCGTCGTACTGGAAGGAGGCGGACATGGCGAAGATGGCCTTGCCGTGCTGGATCGCCACCACGCGGCGCGTCGCGAAGCTCGAGCCGTCGCGGATCCGGTCGACCTCGTAGATGATCGGAACGGAAGGGTCGCCCGGACGCATGAAATAGGCGTGCAGCGAGTGAACGTAGCGTCCCCCGTCGACCGTGCGCTGGGCGGCGACCAGCGCCTGGCCGATCACCTGGCCGCCGAAGACCCGCTGCCAGCCGACCTGCGGGCTCAAGCCCCGGAACAGGTTTTCCTCGAGCTTCTCGAGGTCGAGTATCGCAAGGAGCGCATCCATGGGCGTGGCGGTCTCGGTAGGGCGCGACATTTTCGGCGGTCTCCGATGGTAGGAACGGCGTTGGCATTGATCTATATAGGCACCAGATGATGCTTCAAGTGCGACGGGAGACGAGACGGATGATCGACGTTCTGATTGCCGGGGGCGGCTATGTCGGCCTCTCGCTTGCCGTATCGCTGAAAAAGGCGGCCCCCCATCTCGATGTCATGGTCGTCGATGCCGCGCCGGAAGGCGTGTGGAAGAAGGACGAACGGGCATCGGCCGTCGCCGCCGCTGCCGAGCGGATGCTCGACGTCCTGGGCGTCTGGCAGGCGATCGCGCCCGAGGCCGAGCCGATCCGCAGGATGGTGATCACCGATTCGAAGACGGCCGATCCGGTCCGACCGGTATTCCTTACATTCGAGGGCGGAGGCGAGGGCGGGGGCGCGGGCGAGGACAATGGCGGCGACGGCCGCCCCTTCGCTCATATGGTGCCGAATACGGCGCTCGTCGGTGCGCTGCGCCGCGCCTGCGACGAACTTGGCGCCCCGATCCGGCAGTCGACCGTGGTGGAGAGTTTCCGGAGCGGAGATCATTCCGTCGCCGTCACTCTGGCGGGCGGCGAGACGATCGAGGCGCGGCTGCTGGTCGCCTGCGACGGTGTTCGTTCGAGGCTGCGCGAGGCGGCGGGCATCAAGGTCGTGGAGTTTGATTACGGCCAGTCGGGCATCGTCACCACCGTCGAGCACGAGCGCCCGCACGGCGGGACGGCGGAGGAGCATTTCCTGCCTGCCGGTCCCTTCGCGACGCTGCCGCTCAAGAATAACCGCTCCTCGCTCGTCTGGACCGAGAGCACCTATGATGCCGAGCGTCTGGTGAAGGAGGACGATTTCATCTTCGAGGAGGAACTGGAGCGCCGTTTCGGCCATAAGCTCGGCCGTCTCAAGGTGGTCGGCGGCCGACGTGCCTTCCCGCTCGGCCTCACGCTTGCCCGCGACTTCGTCGCGCCGCGTTTCGCGCTCGCCGGGGATGCCGCACACGGCATCCACCCGATTTCCGGCCAGGGGCTCAATCTCGGCTTCAAGGATGTCGCGGCCCTCGCCGAAACGATCGTCGAGGCGGACCGCCTGGGCCTCGATATCGGTTCGCTCGCGGTTCTGGAGCGCTACCAGACGTGGCGACGCTTCGATACCTTCCGGATGGGCGTTACGACGGATGTCCTCAACCGGCTCTTCTCCAACGACATCATGCCCGTGCGGGTCGTGCGCGATCTCGGCCTCGGCCTCGTCGATCGCCTGCCGTCGCTCAAGAAGTTCTTCATCCGCCAAGCGGCGGGCACTCCCGGCAGAGCCGATCCGCGGCTGCTCGCCGGCGAGCCGATTTGAACGCCACGGCTTGCGCCTGTGTCGGCCCGGGGAAAGGCCAGTTTCGCGTTAAACCCGCGGAGAGCGGCAAACCACACGGCAGATCAGGCAGGCTGACCGCCGAAACATCGATCTTCAATCCTCGATCTTGCGCGCCTCGGAGACCAGCATGATCGGCACGCCGTCGCGGATCGGATAGGCGAGGCGGGCCTTTTCGGACACCAGTTCGTTGGCTTCCGGATCGTAGCTGAGGCGGCCCTTGGTCAGAGGGCAGACGAGCAGTTCCAGGAGTTTCGGATCGACCTTGCTGGCGTTGATGTCCATCGCTCGTTTCATTGCAGAATATTGTCGAGGTCGCCGAAATTGCGAGCGAGCACGATCTCGGTGATGGCGATCAGCGTTTCGGCCCGCGTCTTCAGGTCGGGGGCCTCCAGCAATGCCTGTTTTTCCGCCGGTCCATAGGGCGACATCATTGCCATGGAGTTGACGAGGGTTCGGTTGCTTGCGCGTTCCACGCTTTCCCAGTCGGCTTCGAGCTTGTTGGCGTCGAGATAGGCCCGAAAGGCTGCGAGAAGCGCCTCCCGGTCGACGAGGCTCTCGTCGTCCGGATTTTCGAGATCGCTCCCGAAGGGGCCGATGCGGAACCGGCGGTAGCCGCGACAGCCGGCCACCTCCGCGAAAAGCCGGAAGCGGCACACGCCGGTGAGAGAGGTGATGTAGCGGCCGTCGCCGGTTTCGGCGAAAGAGGTGATCCGGCCGATGCAGCCCACCTGGCAAAGCGCCGGCACCGACGAGGCGTCGATCTCGTTGCGGCCTTCCGCGAAGGAGGGCTGAACGATGCCGATCAGCCGGTTGCCGGCGAGCGCATCGTCGAACATGGCGAGATAGCGCGGCTCGAAGATGTTGAGCGGAAGCTGTGCGCCGGGAAGCAGCAGCGCGCCCGTCAAGGGAAACACCGGAAGAATCTCCGGTAAGTCCTTCGGACCGAGATAGCGCGCATTTCCGACATGCATTCCGACAGACCCTGCAGATAGCGGCCGCGCCTCATCGAAGCGCGGTGCCGTAGGACCAAAAAATGGTGCGGCCCTTCGAAATCTCAAGGGAGAAATACACCGGAATCGATCACGTGGAGCCGAAAAATTCGACGCGGAGGCCGCTTACGAAAAGAGAATCGACGACAGCTTGCGCCGCGCCGCGATCGTTGCGGGGTCCTTCGGTCCCCATACCTCGAAGAACGACAGCAGTTCGCGCCGGGCGCCGTCGTCCTCGAAGCTGCGGTCGCGCTTCATGATCGTCAGGAGATGTTCGGCGGCGGCGGTGCGGTCGCCCTCGACATTGCGGAGCTTGGCGAGCTTGAGCCGTGCCGCATGGTCGTCCGGATCGAGCGCGAGCTGGCGCTCCAGCGCGGCCGGGTCGCCGAGCTTGCGGGCCTCCTCGATCTGGTCGAGCTTTTTCGAGACGGCGGCGACGGCCGCTTCCGCGGCGAGTGCTTCCGGCAGGCCCGAAAGCGCCTGGCGCGCCTCGGCGACCTGCCCGAGCGCAATCATGCATTCGATCATACCGGCGACAGCCGCGGCGTTTTCCGGGTCGGCCTGGAGAACGGCACCGTAGAGTCCGGCGGCGTTCTGCGCGTCGCCTGCATCGATCAGCGCCTTGGCATCGGCAAGCACGCTCTCGATCTCTGCCTTGCCGTCGTCTGCGGCCGGACCGGCGATCCGATCGATGAACTCTTTGATCTGGCTTTCGGGCACGGCGCCCATGAAACCATCGACCGGGCGTCCATCGATGAAGGCGATCACCGCGGGAATGGACTGAATGCCGAGCTGGCCGGCGATCGATGGATGGTCGTCGATGTTCATCTTGACGAGCTTCACCCGGCCGGCGGCCTCCCTCACCACCTTCTCGATGATGGGGGTCAGTTGTTTGCAGGGCCCGCACCAGGGCGCCCAGAAGTCGACGAGCACCGGCTGCTGGCGCGATGCCTCGAGCACGTCGCGGGTAAAGGCGGCGGTGGTCGTCTCCCTGATCAGGTCGTCCGGGATCGGGCCGTTCGGGGCGCTCGAAGTGCTTGCCGGCTGTCCGCCGAAGGAGGCCGAGCCCGTCATCTGGGTGCCGAAGGAACCTTGATAGGGATTGTCGCTACCGCTCATTCTTCTCTCCTCGCGGACTTGGGCGTCCGGCTTCATGCATTCGCGCCAAAGATCGTATGTCAGGCCGTCACTTTCAAGACAAGCGGCTCGTGCCCGGTTGCCTCCATGAAGCGCAGCATGTCCTTCGACGCGATCGAGGTCGTCTGGTCGTTGGAGAGCGGATGGCAGTTGACCGTCTCGAACTCCATCAGGGTCTCGTCGAGAATGATCTTCACCTTGCCCTCGGTGTCGTTGATCGCGCCGAAGGCGGTGACGGCGCCCGGTATCACGCCCAGATACTCCATCAGCTTCTCCGGCTTGCCGAAGGAGACCTTGCTTGCAGCGCCGATGATCTGATGAACGGTCTTCAGGTCCACCGTCGCGTGTTCCTCGACGGTCAGAAGGAAATAATTGTCCTTTTTGTCCTTCAGGAACAGGTTTTTTGTATGTCCGCCGGGGATTTCATCGCGCAGCGCCACCGATTCGGCCACCGTGAAGACCGGCGCGTGCCGCTTCGTCCTGTGTTCGATCCCGAGTTCGTCGAGAAAGCGGAAGAGGTCTTCCGCAGTCTTCGGCTCAGCCTTGCTCATGCTCCATCCTTCCTGCCGTCGCGATTTTCTCTCGGCCTGCTTTAAAGAGGAGCGAGAGGTTCCGCAATCTCATGCGCGGCGCAGCGCGGCCGGAAACGCGGCGTTCCCGGTCATCGAACGCGCTCGCGAAAAAAATCTTGGCATCCGCGTCATTTCCCTGTTGCATTTGAAAAGGGCTTAGGCCATATAGCGCCCGTCGCCGCAAGACGGGCGACACCCCTGGTCCACCGACTACCCCCGGGCCTGGGTTCTAATGAGCGGGTGTAGCTCAGGGGTAGAGCACAACCTTGCCAAGGTTGGGGTCGGGCGTTCGAATCGCCTCACCCGCTCCAAATTCCTCGGACAATTCAGCAGATTGATGAGCCCTTCGGGCATTCTCGTTCGCCCCGCCGTGCTACAGCGGGAGCGATGCGGCATTTTTCCGTGACGCGCGTGCTGGCACAGGAAGTGGGTGCCGACGGGATCACCGCCAACTGCGTGTGCCCCGGAATCGTCCTCACCGATATGGGGCGGGTCAATCTCGACGATCCCGCGGTCAGGAGGACGTGGCAGGACAAAACCGCCATGCGTCGCATCGGCGATCCCGAGGATGTTGTCGGTGCGGTGGCCTTCTTTGCTTCGGACGATGCGGCTTTCGTGACCGGCCAGACGCTGAATGTCGACGGCGGCATCGTGCTGAGCTGACGACTATCCGACGTCGGCCGCGCTCGCGCAGCATGCCACGAAGCCGTCGGCGATGATGTCCTTCGGAAGGTTGAGGCCGATGAAGACGAGGCGCGAAACGCGCTCTTCGCCCGCCTTCCAGGGGCGCTGGTGGTCGCCTTCCACCAGCATGTGGACGCCTTGGACGACATAGCGGTCGGTGTCGCCGGCAAAGGCGATGATGCCCTTCATCCGCAGCATGTCCGTGCCGAAGGCCCGGGCGGTCGTCTGTAGCCAGCGGAAGAATTTTTCCGGGTCGACGGGTCGGCGTTCGACCAGAGAGAAACTCGTGACATGGTCGTCATGCTCGTGACCGTGGTCCGCTTCGAGAAAGTCGGGCTCGACCTCGAGAATGCGGTCGAGATCGAAGGCATTGCGATCGAGAAGGCTGGCGATGTCGAGATTGCAGCGCTGCGTCCTCAGGATGCCGGCCGTCGGGTTGATGCGGCGGATGCGATCCTCCACGGCCTGCAGCCCTTCGGGCGATACGAGATCGGTCTTGTTGAGGATGATCGTGTCGGCGAAGGCCAATTGCTCCTGCGCTTCATGTGCGCGGTCGATCTCGCCGAGAAGGTGCCTGGCATCGACGACGGTGATGATGGAGTCGAGCCGTGTCTTGGAGCGGACATCCTCGTCGACGAAGAAAGTCTGGGCGACCGGCGCGGGGTCGGCGAGGCCCGTCGTCTCTATCAGGATGCCGTCGAACCGCTCGCGCCTGCGCATCAGCGCCTCGATGATGCGGATCAGGTCCCCGCGCACCGTGCAGCAGATGCAGCCATTGTTCATTTCGAACACCTCCTCGTCGGCATCGACGATGAGATCGTTATCGATGCCGACCTCGCCGAACTCGTTGACGATGACCGCGAACTTCTTGCCATGCGGCTCGGAGAGGATGCGGTTGAGAAGCGTGGTCTTTCCTGCTCCGAGATAGCCGGTGAGGACGGTGACGGGGGTGGGGACAAGCTGATCGGGCATTGACGAGAACCTCACTGTCGCATGGACGGCCGGAGGCAATGCTCCGGCTTCGTGGATACGTTATTACATTTCGTTTTATTGAACGTAATAACGTAACATCGCCGGGAGTTGTCAAGTCAGATTCTGACACTGAAACGCTGGGGCTCTCTTCTTTCCTTTGCGGCAGCCGAATTCGTCACCGGTCTCACGCTGCCGGTGGGTGTTGGCGGTTATCGGTCGGATAGGAGCGACAGGAAGCGTTTCACTGTTCGATGAAACGGTGAAACTGAAAGTGCTCTAACGGCCTGCCCTGCCTCAGCTTTTCGTAAAAACGTAATCCGTTTCCTGCCGGAGCGTTTCGCCGGGTCTCAGCACCGCCTTCGGGAAACCTTCGTGGTTCACCGCATCGGGCCAGATCTGGGTTTCCAGGCAGAAGCCGGCGAAGGGGCCGTAACGGCGGCCGTCGAGGCCGGGAACCGGTACGTCGAGCTTTTCTCCGGTATAGAGCTGCACGCCGGGCTCCGTGGTCAGCACTTCCAGCGACACACCGGAATTGATGCTGCGTACCAGCGCCACGGAGCGTTTCTGCGTCCGTTCCGGCGAGAGGCAGAAATTGTGGTCGTAAGCGATCCCGTCGCCGTCCAGCTGCCTTCTCAGCGAGGTCATTTCGCGCAGATCGAAGGCGGTGCCGGCGACGGGGCGGATCTCGCCCGTCGGAATCTGCCGTTCATCGGTGGGCAGGTAGTGGTCTGCCGCAATCATGATGTCATGGCCGAATGCGTCCGCGCCGCCGTCGAGGTTGAAATAGCTGTGCTGACAGACATTGGCGAGGGTCGGCGCGTCGGTCTGAGTTTCGTAGACGACGTTGAGCGTGCCGCCCGGTTTCAGCGTATAGGTGCAGGTGATCGTGCAATTGCCCGGATAGCCGGCGCGGCCGTCCGGATCGGTGATCTCGAGCGTTACGCTGTCTTCGGCCCGCCTGAGGATCGACCAGTTGCGCTTGGCGATATTGTCGCTGCCGCCGTGGAGATGCGTGGCGCCCTTCTCATTGAGCTCGAGTTGATAGGCCTTGCCTTCGAGCACGAAGCGGCCACCGCCGATGCGGTTGGCGTTGCGCCCGGGCGTGGCGCCGAAATAGGAGGAATGGGCCGGATAGCTTTCGAAATCCTCGAAGCCGAGCACGAGCGGGGCTGCATGTCCTTCGAGCCGAAGATCCTGGATGACCGAGCCCCATGTGATCACCGACGCCGTCAGCCCACCGCCCTGAAGCGTCACGCGCTGTACGGGCTCGCCGGAGGGCAGGTGGCCGAAGATTTCCGTGTCTGTTCCCATGCATCTCCCCATTTCCGCGAGTCGGCGTCAACCTGCTGCATTTCCGCCGAGGCGGCAACCGGAAAGTCATACTTTTTACGTCAACGCGCTTCGGTTCCGATCTTCGCCAGCTCGTAGGGCGTCGTCTGGTAAATCTCGTTGATCCAGTTGCCGAAGAAGAGATGTGCATGGCTGCGCCAGCGGTTCTGCGGCGGAAGTGCGGAGTCATTGTGCGGGAAATAGTCGTGCGGCAGCTTGATCGGCACGCCGGCATCGACGTCGCGGAAATATTCCTCCGACAGGGACGTCGAATCATATTCGACGTGATTGAACATGTAGAGCCGGTTGCCTTTCTTCTCGTGCACGAGGCAGACGCCCACTTCCTTTGATTCCATCAGGATTTCGAGATCCGGCACCCGGTCGATATCGGCGCGGCGCACCTCGGTCCAGCGCGAAACGGGCACGGCGAAATCGTCGGAAAAGCCGTTCAGATAGACCGAAGAGGGCTGCAGGTTCTGGTGGCGGTAGACGCCGAAGGCTTTTTCCTTCAGCGGATATTTCGGAACACCGTGGAAATGGTAGATCGCAGCCATCCCGCCCCAGCAGACGTTCAGCGTCGAATGGACGTTGGTCGTCGTCCAATCGAAGATGCGCTGCAGCTCCTTCCAGTAGGTGACCTCTTCGTATTCGAGCGTCTCGATCGGCGCGCCGGTGATGATGAAGCCGTCGAACTTACGGGCCTCCACCTCCTCGAAGGTCTCGTAAAAGGCGAGCAGATGTTCTTCGGGCGTGTTCTTCGGCCGGTGGCCGTTGACGCGGACGAGCGTCAATTCGACCTGAAGCGGCGTGGCGCCGATCAGCCGCGCCATCTGGATCTCGGTCTTGATCTTGTTGGGCATCAGGTTCAAGAGCCCGATCTGCAGCGGCCGGATGTCCTGGCGGACCGCCTCGGTCTCGGTCATCAGCCGCACACCCTCGTGAACGAGAGTTTCGAAGGCGGGCAGCGTATCGGGTATCTTGATGGGCATGGGCGTCCACTCGATCAATACAAAAAAACCGGCGGCGAAACGATCGCGACCGGTCCTCGGAAATCCATTGTTCCCTCGGCCCTTTAGCGACTTCTTTAACGTGGCTGCAAGCCGGCCGGCCAAATCACCACGGATCGTAGATAGCGCGAGGAGGGCCGCGCGGTCAATGAAAAAGGATTCGCCGGCGTCGGGGCGGCCTTATCCCCGAAATGCCGTAACCTCGATCTCGATCAGCATTTCCGGGCGGATGAGGTCGCAGACGATCATCGTCGCGGCCGGGCGGATCTCGCCGAAGGTCTCGCCGAAGATCGGGAATACGCGGTCGGCAAAGCTGGCATCGGTGACGTAGTAGTGGTTGCGAACGACGTCCGACAGCGAGAAGCCGGCTTCCTTCAGGGCGCCTTCGATCGTCTTCAGGCAGTTGCGGGCTTGTTCCTCCACCGTTTCCGGCATGGTCATGGTGGCGTAGTCGTAGCCGGTCGTGCCGGAGACGAAGCACCAGTCGCCCTTCGCGACGGCACGCGAATAACCTGCCGTCTTTTCGAAGGGCGAACCGGACGAGATGAGCTTGCGCGTCATCCGACAGCTCATGCCCAGGGGCGGGAAGCGGCGGTCGCCTTCTCGTAATTGTCGATGGAGCGGCCTTTTTCGAGCGTGAGGCCGATATCGTCGAGGCCGTTCAGCAGGCAATGGCGCTTGAAGGCATCGACCTCGAACTTGATCGAGCCGCCGTCCGGACCGGTGATCTCCTGCGCTTCGAGATCGACCGTGAGAATGGCATTGGAGCCGCGGCTGGCGTCATCCATCAGCTTGTCGAGGTCTTCCTGGCTGACGACGATGGGCAGGATGCCGTTCTTGAAACAGTTGTTGTAGAAGATGTCGGCGAAGGAGGTCGAGATGACGCAGCGGATGCCGAAATCGAGGAGCGCCCAAGGTGCATGCTCGCGCGAGGAGCCGCAGCCGAAATTGTCGCCGGCGACGAGAATCTTGGCGTTCTGATAGGCAGGCTTGTTGAGAACGAAGTCCGGGTTGGGGGTACCGTCCTCGTTGTAGCGCGCCTCGGCGAAAAGCCCGGTGCCGAGACCGGTGCGCTTGATCGTCTTCAGGTAATCCTTCGGAATGATCATGTCCGTGTCGATGTTGACGACGGGCAGGGGAGCGGCAACGCCGGTGAGCTTGACGAACTTGTCCATGACTTGGCCTTCGATTTCAGCGGAAATGTTCGAGAAGCGTTTAGATCAGTTTTGCGCCGAAATGAAGGAGAATCTGCTTTCATGGAGCGGGATGCGGGCGGAAACCGCTTCTCCCGCTTCCGGCAATCCGATTCTAAAGATCGATGATCGTCCCGCGCCCGTCGTTCCACACCCGCATCTCGCGCTGAGTGCTTCCCGGATTGGCGCGTGCGCCCGCTCGAGCATGCACGGGCCGTCCGTTGAGCTTGGCGGCGATCGCGCTGCCGACCGCAATAATGGCGGCGATCCCAGCGAGCGCCAGGGCGAGCGAGGCGGTGAACACGAAGGCCACCAACGTTATGGTGATGGCGGCGGCCGTGAAGAGAACAGAGCGGATGCTTTGCATGATTGTCACCTTTCTGCTCGGCATGTGGGTGCTGGCCACGCCGCTTGCAAGAGGGTCCGCCCGTCTCGTCTTGCGCAAAGGTTGAAAGGCAGGCACAACGAACGGCATGACAGGGAACGGCATGAGAGCGATCGACCACCATCCCGTGCGGCTGCGCCGCTCGGTGCTTTCGGTTCCGGCCGACAATCAGCGCGCGCTCGCCAAGGCTTGTGAATTGGCCGCGGACGCCGTGATCTTCGACCTCGAGGATTCCGTCTTGCCGGACCGCAAGGCTGCGGCGCGCGATGCGCTCGTCCGGCATCTTGCCGGCAACCGGCCGCAGGGCGAAACGGTCATCCGCGTCAATGCGGCGGGCTCCGGCTTCGGCGAGGCCGATCTCGCAGCGGCTCTTGCCGCGCGGCCCGATGCTATCCTCCTGCCCAAGGTCGAAAGCCCCGCCGATATTCAGGGCGCGCTCGATTGGCTTGCGGAAAGGGACGCGCCGGATGAGCTGAGGCTCTGGGCGATGATCGAGACGCCGCGCGGGGTCGTGAACGGGCCGGCGATCGCCGAGACCGGCCGCACCTCCGGCGGCCGGCTGGACTGCTTCGTCGTCGGGCTGAACGATCTTCGCAAGGAGACGGGCGTGCCCGCCTTTCCGGGCCGGACCTATCTCGTTCCGTGGCTGATGCAGATCCTTCTTGCCGCGCGCGGCAGCGGGCTCGACGTCATCGACGCGGTCTTCAACGATTTCCGCGATCCGGAAGGCTTCGAGGCGGAGTGCCGGCAGGGGCGCGACATGGGTTATGACGGCAAGATGCTGATCCATCCGGCGCAGATCGATGCGGCCAATCGGCATTTCGGCCTGGACGAGGCTGCGGTCGAGGAGGCGCGCGCGATCATCGAGGCCTTTGCCTTGCCGGACAATGCCGGAAAGGGCGTCATCAACCTTCATGGGCGGATGGTCGAGCGCCTCCATCTCGAACAGGCGATGAGGATCGCCGCCAAGGCGGACATCATCGAAAAACGAAAGGCAAACTCTTGAAACTTTATCGCTTTCTCACCGGCCCCGACGATGCCTCCTTCTGCCACAAGGTGACGGCGGCATTGAACCAGGGGTGGACGCTGCACGGTCCGCCGACCTACGCCTTCAATGCCGACACCCAGCATATGCAATGCGGACAGGCGGTGGTGAAGGAAGTGGAGGGGAAGGATTATCATCCCGACATGAAGCTGTCGGAGCAGTAGGGACTGCAATCTCTCCTCGCCTCACCCCTGTGCTCGTCACAGGGATGAGAGCGGCGCCGCGTCTGCGGCGCGGGAAACGTTCTTTCAGCCCAAGGACTTGGTCTGGCTGGATTCCTGTGACGAGCACAGGAATGAGGAAATCAAACAGGCGGCGGCGGGTGGCGCGATTCTCGGCAGGCCTCAGCCGCCCACGTGTTCCACGCTTTCCTCGATCCGCTCCATATCGTCGTCCGACAGGCCGAAATGGTGGCCGATCTCGTGGATCAGCACATGGGTGATGATATCGCCGAGCGTTTCCTCGTTTTCGGCCCAGTAGTCGATGATCGGGCGGCGGTAAAGGGTGATGCGGTTCGGGAACTCCCCGGTTTCCATGGTGAAGCGCTCGCCGAGGCCGCGGCCTTCGAACAGGCCCAGCAGGTCGAACGGCGTTTCGAGCGCCATGTCTTCGAAGACATCGTCGCTTGGAAAGTCGGCGATTTCGATCGTGAGATCCGTCGTCAGCTTGCGGAATTCCTCAGGCAGATGGCTGTAGGCTTCAAACGCGAGCTGTTCGAATACGGTAAGCGACGGTGCGTGGCGTTCCCGCCAATCATCGGTTTGGTCAATGCGGGCCATGGGCACTCCTTGTTGCCCCTCATATAGCGATTTTGCCTTTGTTTTTCGAGTGATGAATTCTAACCCGGAAAGAAGGAGGAATATATTCTCAATATTGGTTGTTGACTCTTGAGGGCAGCTCTGGAATCCATAAGAACATAACATGAACATGCAGATGGAGCTGACCGTCATGGCCGGAAACGCCGTGCAACGGCAAACCGTTCTTTCCCTTCGCGAGACCATTGCGCGGATTGAAGATCGCGGGGTGCCGGGATGCGTCCGGCCGGCCAAGTCGGCCGATCCCGCCGGCTTTCGCCGCGACAAGGAGGAGGCGCCCCGCCGCAAGGTCCTGCCGCTGGGCATCCCGCAATTCGATGAGGCCCTCCAGGGCGGGTTGCCGCTCGAGGGCATGATGGAAATCCGCAATGCCGAGACCCGGGATGCGGGCGCGGCCGCCGGCTTCGTGGCGGCGCTTGCGGTGCTCTATCAGCGGCAGAAGAAGGAGAATGGCCGTCTGGCCCCGGTCCTTTGGATCAGCCAGACGCTTGCTGCCTGTGAGGCGGGTCAGCCTTATGCGCCGGGCCTCAAGGCCTATGGACTCGACGCCGAGCGCTTCCTCTTCGTTTCGGCACGCACGGTGAAGGATGCGCTGTGGATCGCCGAGACGGCGCTTTCGGTACCGGTCTTCGCCGTGGTCGTTCTGGAAATCCGCGGCAACCCTGCCTGTCTCGCCCTGAGCGAGAGCCGGCGTCTGCATGTGAGGGCCCGGGCGGGCGGCGTGCCTCTTCTCGTCTTGCGTCAGGCGGGCGAGGAGGAGGCGAGCAGCGCCTTCTTCCGGATCCAGGTCAAGCCGGCACCGGCCGGCGAACGTCCTCTTCCCGATGGTTCGGTGCTTTGCGGCAGCATCGGCCATTCCGCCTTTCACCTCCTTGTCGAAAAAAGCAGGCGCCAAGCCTCTGACGACATCTTTCTCGAATGGAACGCCCATGACCGCCGCTTCTACTCACTCGATGAGCGCCGGAGCGCCGCTCTTCAGACAAACGATGAGCCAACGGATCCTGTCGATCCACTTTCCGCATCTGCCGGCCGATCGCGTCGCGCGCAGCCGATGGGGCGCCTCCTGGCTTTCGCGCGGGCGTCCTGACCATCCGCCCGTCGTCTTCGCCGCCAAGATCGACAATGCCATGCGGCTCGTTGCGCTCGATACTTTTGCAGAGCGTATCGGCCTGAAGCGCGGCCAGGGGGCGGCGGAAGCCCGCGCCATGTGTCCCTCGCTCGACGTGATTGCCGCCGATCCGGCCGCCGACCAGGCCTTTCTGGAGGCGCTTGCCGACTGGTGCGACCGCTATACGCCGCTCGTGGCACTCGACGGCACGGATGGCCTGTTTCTCGACATCACCGGCTGCGCCCATCTTCAAGGCGGCGAGAAGGCGCTCGTCAGCGATGTCCTGTCGCGTCTTTTCTCTCTCGGCGTCGAGGCGCGGGCGACCGTCTCCTCCGCAGCCGGGCTTTCCTGGGCTGTCGCCCGTTACGGCGATGCCGACGTCATTGCGCCCGAGGACGGGGACCCGGTGCTTGCACCCTTGCCGGTCGCCGCGCTGCGACTGCCGGCGGACACCGCGGCCGCACTCGAACGGGTCGGGCTGAAACAGATCGGCGATCTTCTCGAAGCGCCCCGGGCGCCGCTCGCCCGCCGCTTCGGCTCCTCCCTTCTCCTCAGACTCGATCAGGCGAGAGGCTTCGAGGACGAGCCGCTTTCGCCCCGGCTGCCCGTGCCGAGCTTCTCCGCCGAGCGCCGGCTCGCCGAGCCGGTGCAGGACGAGGAATACATTCTCGAACTGACCCGTCACCTCGCCAGGGATGTCCGCTCCTCGCTTGAGCGGCATGGCGAAGGCGGGCGGCTCTTCGAGCTCCTCCTGTTCCGCGTCGACGGCCGGGTATTCCGCGTCCGAGCCCATGCGGCCGTGCCCTTGAACGATGCCGCCCGCATAGCCGCCCTCTTTCGCGAGCGGCTGCAGGCGGTTCATGACGATCTCGATGCCGGATATGGTTTCGAAATCGTCCGGCTTTCGGTCCTCGGAAGCGAAAGGCTCGATCCGGCGCAGCAGGATTTTTCCGGCGCCCCCGACGAAAGCCAGCCGCTCGCGGCCTTCGTCGACAAGGTCTCCGCCCGTTTCGGGCCCGGGTGTCTGATGCAGGCGACCCTTGCCGAAAGCCATCTGCCGGAACGGGCGGGCGGATTTGCCGCCGTGACGGACGTGGCGGCGGTCCTGAGGCCGCCTGCCCCTGAAGAGAAGGCTTTCCCCGAGAACCGTCCGCTTCGGATTTTCGCGCATCCCGAACCGGTGGAGGCGACGGCGGAAGTGCCCGAGGGCGCTCCGCGAAGCTTCAACTGGCGCAAGACCCGCTACCGCGTCGCCCGTGCCGAGGGGCCGGAGCGCATCGCCGCCGAATGGTGGATCGACGGGGAGAATCATCCGACGCGCGATTATTTCCGGATAGAGGATCAGGAGGGCCGCCGCTTCTGGCTGTTTCGCGAAGGCCTTTACGGAAGGGAGACCGCCTCACCCCGCTGGTTCATGCACGGAGTTTTCGCATGAGCGCGGATACTGTCTTCTGCGAGCTCGGTGCGCGCACGAATTTCTCCTTCCTCGAAGGGGCGGCGCCGGCCGAAGAGATGGTCGTCTTCGCCAAGAAGGCGGGGCTTGCCGGTCTCGGCATTGCCGACCGCAACAGCGTCGCCGGCGTCGTCAGGGCCCATGCCAAGGCGAAGGTGGAGGGCTACCCCTTCCAGCCGGGCGCCCGCCTGGTTTTTGCCGACGGCACGCCGGACATTCTCGCCTATCCGAAAAACAGGCGGGGCTGGGGGCATCTCTGCCGCCTGCTCAGCGCCGGGAACCTGCGCTCGAAGAAGGGCGACTGCACGCTCCATCTCGCCGACTTGCTCGAATGGCAGGAGGAGCTTCTTCTGATCGTCATGCAAAGCGAAGGACGGCCGGAGGCGGAGAGCCTGGAGGTGCTGCTCGGGACATTGCAGGAGCATGCGGGCAACCGGCTCTATCTCGGGCTGGCGCCGCATTATGACGGTTTCGACCGGCATGATTTTGCCGTCCTGGCAGCCATTGCCCGAAAGACCGGCATCGGGTTGCTCGCCACCAATGACGCGCTCTATCACGATCCGCATTACAGGCCGCTCGCGGATGTCGTCACCGCCATCCGGGAGCATGTGCCGATCGCCGGCGCCGGCTTCCTTCTGCAGAAGAATGCCGAAAGGCACCTGAAGGGCCCAAGGGAAATGGCCAGGCTTTTCAGCGACTATCCCGAGGCGCTTGCCAATACGCGGAAATTTTTCAGCGAGCTCACCTTCAGCCTCGACGAGCTCAGCCATCAATATCCGGATGAAAACGCCGATGGCGAGACGCCGGCCGAAAGCTTGCGGCGGCTCGTCGCGGAAGGTGCGGCCGAGCGCTATCGCGAAGGCGTGCCGGAAAAGGTGATGCGTCAGATAGACTATGAGCTCGAACTCATCCACGACAAGAAATACGAGCCTTATTTCCTGACCGTGCACAAGCTCGTGAAATTTGCCCGCAGCGTGAATATTCTCTGCCAGGGGCGGGGATCGGCGGCCAATTCCTCGGTCTGCTTCTGCCTCGGCATCACCGATGTCGATCCGCAGAAATTCACCCTGCTGTTCGACCGTTTCCTGTCGAAGGATCGCGACGAGCCGCCCGATATCGATGTCGACTTCGAGCACGAGCGGCGCGAAGAGGTGATCCAGTATATCTACAGGACTTACGGCAAGGAGCATGCTGGCCTGACCGCCGCGGTGATCAGCTATCGCTCGCGCTCCGCCGGGCGCGAGGTCGCCAAGGCCTTCGGCCTTTCGGAAGACGTTCAATCGGCTCTCGTCAGTTCGATCTGGGGCTGGGGCACCTCGCCTTTCACCGAGGAGCAGGCGAAAGGGGCGGGGCTCGACGCGGCGGACCCTCTCACCAGGCGCGTGCTTGCCTATGCCAGTCTGCTCATGAATTTTCCGCGCCACCTCTCGCAGCATGTGGGCGGCTTCGTGATTACCCGCGACAGGCTCGACGAGGTCGTGCCGATCATGAACACGGCCATGCCCGACCGCTACATGATCGAATGGGACAAGGACGATCTCGACGAGCTGAAGATACTGAAGGTCGACGTGCTGGCGCTCGGCATGCTGACCTGCCTTGCCAAGGGCTTCAAGCTGCTCGAGGCGCATTACGGCAAGCCGATAACGCTGGCTGAAATCTACCAGGATCATCGGGACGCGGTTTACGACATGATCTGCCGCGCCGATACGGTCGGCGTCTTCCAGATCGAAAGCCGGGCGCAGATGAGCATGCTGCCGCGCCTGCAGCCGCGCGAAATGTACGATCTGGTGATCGAGGTAGCGATCGTTCGCCCCGGTCCCATCCAGGGCAATATGGTGCATCCCTATCTGAAACGGCGCGAAGCCCAGCGCAGCGGCGAGGCGGTCGTGTATCCCAGCCCGGAATTGAAGGCGGTCCTTGAAAGGACGCTGGGCGTGCCGCTGTTCCAGGAGCAGGCGATGCAGATCGCCATCACCGCCGCCGGTTTTTCGCCCAGCGAGGCCGACCGCCTGCGCCGCGCCATGGCCACCTTCAAGCGGACCGGAACGATCCACACCTTCGAGCGGAAGATGGTGGAGGGCATGGTCGCGAATGGCTACGAGAGGGAATTCGCCGAGCGCTGCTTCAACCAGATCAAGGGATTCGGCGAATATGGCTTCCCCGAAAGCCATGCTGCCTCCTTCGCCTCTCTCGTCTATGCCTCGGCCTGGCTCAAGACCTATTATCCGGACATCTTCTGCGCCGCGCTCCTGAACGCGCAGCCGATGGGTTTCTATGCACCGGCGCAACTGGTGCGCGATGCCCGCGAGCACGGGGTCAGAATGCTGCCGGTCGACATCAACCATTCGGATTGGGACGCCCTGCTCGAAGGCGAGGGTTCCTTCGACAAGAATGCTGTCCACCCGCGCCACGCCAGCATGCGGGAGGTGATCAAAACCCGGAAGGCCGTGCGGCTGGGCTTCCGATTGGTCAAGGGCCTGAAGCAGACGGATATGGAAGCGCTCGTCGCGCGCCGGGGGGAGGGATACCGCTCCGTTCATGACCTGTGGCTTCGGTCCGGGCTTTCCCGCGCCGTTCTGGAGCGCCTTGCGGATGCCGATGCCTTCCGGTCGGTAGGTCTCGACCGGCGAGCGGCCCTTTGGGCGGTAAAGGCGCTCGACGAGCAGTCGGCGGTGGAGCGGTTGCCGCTTTTCGAAGGGGCGGGTTCCGACGATCTGCAGATCGAGCCCAAGGTCGCTCTTCCCGAAATGCCGGCAGGCGAACAGGTCATTCATGACTATCGCACCCTGACGCTCTCCCTGAAGGCGCACCCCGTGTCCTTCATGCGGGAGGATTTTTCGCGAATGGGTATCCTGCGCAGCCGGGATCTGGCGGCAACCGCGACGGGGAGATGGGTGACTGTGGCGGGCCTTGTACTGGTCAGGCAGCGGCCGGGCTCTGCCAATGGCGTCATCTTCATGACGATCGAGGACGAAACAGGCATCGCCAATATCATCGTCTGGGAAAAGACGTTCCAGAAATACCGGCGGCAGGTCATGGGATCGCGGCTTGTGAAAGTCCGCGGCCGCTTGCAGAACCAGAGCGGCGTCATTCACGTGGTCGCCGATCATCTGGAGGATATAACGCCGATGCTTGGCCTGCTGCGCCGGGAGGCGCGGCGTTTCGGCGTCAACGACCGCGCGGACGAGGTCTTGCGGCCGAGCGCGGACGCCCGCGAAAAGAAAAAACTCCGGCAATTGCGCCTGGGCCTGCCCGCTCGCGCAGCACCGGAAGGCGAGGCGGCCGCCCAGGTAGCGGAGGTCATGCCGAAGGGGCGCAATTTTCATTGAGCCCCGTCATTACTCGCAGCGAAGTCGTCGCCTTGCGATTGAGGCCTCCAAGGCGACCTGTGTAAAAATGTCGCAGGCACCGTTGCCGGAATTACAAGTCATGGAGGAAAAATCCTCTCCTTAGAATCGCCTAATGTAATGATAATGCGACGATTTCCGTCAAGTTTAGAATCGCTCTAATGCACCCTTCAACCATATGGAGAAGAGTTTTTAGTTGACGGCAAATGTCCTCTTTTGCTTTATCGCAAAATCAGAGCGTTGCGTATGATGGACACGACGAAATGCTGGTTTGCAGTTGCAACTTCATCACCGAGAAAGAGATCGAGGACACGATCGTCGGCCTCCTCGACGAGGACTGTTGGCAGTTGATCGTGCCGGCGAAAGTCTATCATGCGATGGAAAAACGCGGCCGTTGCTGCGGATGTTTTCCCAACGTCGTCGACATCATCATCCGCACCACCGAGCAATATCACGCCCGCCGCGACTCGACGGACGCCGATATATTTGATTTCATGAACCGCCTCAGACAATTCCATGAAGAAAACCGGAGGGCGGATCTTGAAAGGCGACGCAAAGGTCATCGAGCAGCTTAACGAAGCGCTCTATCTCGAACTCGGTGCCGTAAACCAGTACTGGCTGCATTACCGCCTTCTCGAAGATTGGGGATACACGCTGCTCGCCAAGAAGGAGCGCGCCGAATCGATCGAGGAAATGCACCACGCCGACAAGCTCGTCTCCCGCATCATCTTTCTCGAAGGTCATCCGAATCTGCAGACGGTCGCGCCGCTGCGCATCGGGCAAAACGTCAAGGAAGTCCTGGAAGCCGACCTTGCCGGCGAGTACGACGCGCGCACCGCCTACAAGAACTCCCGCGACATCTGTCACGCGGCCGGCGATTACGTCTCGATGAAGCTCTTCGAGGAACTGCTCGCCGACGAGGAGGGCCACATAGACTTCCTCGAAACGCAGCTCGATCTGCTCCGCAAGATCGGTGAGGAAAAATACGGCCAGCTCAACGCCGCTTCCGCCGACGAAGCCGAGTAAATCCCAGCCCCCTCAAGGGCGGCGAATTAAATCAGCCCGGCCTGCCGGCCACCTTCTCCCCGCAAGCGGGGCGAAGGGGACAGGCGGCAAACGCCAGGCGTCTTCCGCCGTCGAATGCGGGGCAAGGCGGAGCCGCGTGTCCTTCTCCCCGCAAGCGGGGAGAAGGTGGCGGCAGCCGGATGAGGGGCTTATTCCGGTATCCTTTCGCTCATCGCACCAGATGCGAAAATGCCGCGACGACCTCTTCATAGGCCTTGCGCTTGAAGGGCACGATCAAACCCGGAAGTTCGTGCATGGGCCTCCATTCCCAGGCGTCGAATTCCGGCTCGTGGCCGCCGGGCGGCGGGTTAATGGCGATCTCGCTCTCCTCGCCCTCGAAGCGGAAGGCGTACCAGCGTTGCCTCTGGCCGCGGTACTTGCCCTTGAGACCGATCCCGATCAGATGCGACGGGAGGTCGTAATTGATCCAATCCGGCGCCTCCGCCAGGAGCGAGACCGAGCGGATGCCGGTCTCCTCGTAGAGTTCGCGATAGGCGGCCGCGAGCGGGTCCTCGCCCTCGTCGATGCCCCCTTGCGGCATCTGCCAGAGCTGCGGCGAACCGTCGTATTCGGAATTGCCGACGGCGAGCCGGTGCCCGGCCCAGACAAGTCCCTGCCGGTTGAGAACCATGACGCCGACACATGGCCGATAGGGCAGATCCTCAGCCGTCATGACGCGCCCCTTATCCTTCCCCATATCGTCCTTCCTTTGCATGTTGCCGCGAGCCGTATGACTCGATGGTCCACTGCGCTTAAATCAGTTTTGTTTCGGATCTTTGACGAGTGCGGCCACGCCGACCACCTCGATGCCCCGCCCGCCGGCTTCCTCGATCCATTCGGAAATGGCCGCCACGCTTTCGTCGAAGGCGGAAGCGACCCCGATCGCGGTGCCGTTCCTCCGCGCGATGCGCTCCAGCTCGTCGAGTCTGCGCAGGATGGCATTGCGGCTGAGCTCGCCATCGAGCACGAGATCGGCGAAACCGTGCGGCACGTCGAAGGCGCCGGCGAGCGTGCCCGAGAGCGATTGCGCCGACGTCCCGTCGTCCAGGAACAGGAGGCCCCGCTTGCCGAGATCGCGCATGACGGGCTCGAGCGCATCCGAATCGGAGAGAAACCGGCCTCCGAGATAGTTCATCACGCCGGTGTAATTGGTGATCTGTCCCATGCTTCGATGCAGTTCCGCAAGGTTCTTCCCGGCATCGGAGGAAACGCGCAGCGCGTGTGGGCCGGGATCGTTGTTCGGATAATCGAACGGTTCCATCGGCACCTGCAGCAGGATCTCGTGGCCGTTACGCCGCGCCTCCTGCATCCAGCGCTGCAGGCTGTTTCCGGCCGCGGCGAAGGCAAGCGTCACTTCCGCCGGCAGTGCGCGGAGGGCGCGCTGCGTCCCCGTCTGGCTGAGGCCGAGGCCGCCGACGACGATGGCGATCCGCGTTCCGCGGGCGCCGGACCAGGGGCGCGCATATTGCTCCATCGGCCTCAGCCCGTCCGGGCCGATGACCGGCAGGCGGCCTTCGGGGCGGTCTTCCAGCAGGCTTTCATTTGGAAGGGCTGCCATGCGAGGGTCCTGCCCTCGCGTGGGCTCGACACCGATCAGCGCGGGGCCGCCGGTTTCGCGCGAACGGGGCGTGTATTTCCTGACCGTCGCGCCATCATCGGTTAGAACGGCCTCGACATGTGCGCCGGAGAGAGCGCCGCTCCGGTGGAGCGCCTCCGGCCTGGCTTTTCGGCCCTCCGAGGGTGGCGCCGGTTCGGTGGCGAGGGTCGCGGTCGCTGCCGGCATTGCAGGCGAACGGGTCTGGTGGCCGGGAGAAAGGGCGCTCCATGCGGAAAGCCCGATGACCGCAAGGGCTCCGAGGCTGAGGCCGCAGTAACGCAGGACGCGACGGAGATCGCGCTTGCGTGCCGGTCTCTCCTTGCGGTTCTGGCCCAGCGGGGCGTTGAGGTCAGTTGCCAAACGGGGCCTCGGTCGAGCTTCGATCCTGGCGCGAATCGCCGCTGGCCATGACGATGGACTTGAAGGAGGCCAGAATCATCGCACATGCGACTGCATGCCGATGGATAATATAAAGGCGCCGGGTTGAACAGCCCGGCGCCTCCTTGATTCCTCTCACCTGGAACTCTGCAGGTGAGGGGCTTATTCCTTCAGCTGCGCCTGTTCCGGGTTGGCCGGGAAGGCCGGATCCGTCTTCTTGCCGCGCAACAGGTCGAACGCATAGTTCAGCTGAATGTCGTCCTTGGTTTCCGGCGGCACGTAAGCGACCGAGCCGGAGCCCTCTTCGGTCTCTTCTTGGCCCGGAATGTGACCGCGCAGATCGGATTCGCCCTGCGCTTCCACCTTGCCCAGAAGCTCGGGCGGCAGCGGCTGCTCCACCTTGATGTCGGGCGTGATGCCGGTGCCCTGAATCGACTTGCCGGACGGCGTGTAATAGAGCGCCGTCGTCAGACGCAGCGCTCCGGCGTCGCCGAGCGGGATGATCGTCTGTACCGAGCCCTTGCCGAAGGAGCGCGTGCCGAGAACGGTGGCGCGCTTCAGGTCCTGGAGAGCACCGGCCACGATTTCCGACGCGGATGCCGAGCCGCCGTTGACGAGCACGACGACAGGCTTGCCGCCGGTCAGGTCGCCCGGGGTCGCATTGAAGCGGCGGGTTTCATCCGGATTGCGGCCGCGGGTCGAAACGACCTCGCCACGCTCCAGGAACGCGTCCGAGACATTGATCGCCTGGTCGAGCAGGCCGCCCGGATTGAGGCGCAGGTCGAGGACATAGCCCTTGAGCTTGTCCGCGGGAACTTCCGCCTGGATCTTCTCGATGCCCTTCTTCAGGTCCTCGAAGGTCTTTTCCGTAAACGAGATGACCCTGAGATAGCCGACATCCCCTTCGACACGGACCTTCACCGCGCGGACCGCGATCACGTCGCGTACGATCGTCAGTTCGATCGGCTTTTCGGCTCCCTTGCGCAGGATCGTCAGCTTGATCGGCGTGCCGACGGCGCCGCGCATCTTGTCGACCGCTTCCTCCAGCTTGAGGCCGCGGACGTCCTGACCGTCGATCTTCGAGATGAAATCGCCTGCGAGCACACCGGCGCGCGCGGCGGGCGTGTCGTCGATCGGACTCGTCACCTTGACGAGATCTTCTTCCATGGTGACCTCGATGCCGAGGCCGCCGAACTCGCCGCGCGTCTGGGTACGCATATCTTCGGCGTCGGTCGAGTTCATGTAGCTCGAATGCGGGTCTAGAGACGAGAGCATGCCGTTGATGGCGTTCTCGATCAACTTGTCATCCTGCGGCGGCGTCACGTATTGCGCGCGCACGCGCTCGAACACGTCGCCGAAGATCGCCAGTTCGCGGTATGTCGACGAATTTGCGGCCACGGCCGGCATGGTTGCCGAGTAGACGACGCCCATCGCCGTCGCGCCCATCAGCGCCCCGACCAGGACAAGTGAAGCTCTACGTATCATTTCGCGCCCTTCCAACCTCTGCTGCGGTCCACCACGGTCGGGAATCAACCGGCTTCCCGTCTTTTCTGAATTCAATGTAAAGCGTTGGCCTGTCGGTTTCCAGCGCCAAGGCCGCCGCACTCGCCACTCTTTTTGCACCCATCGCCGCCACCGGCTCCCCGGCCACGACGAATTGCCCCGGCCGGACACTGACGTTTTCCATGCCGGCGAGCACGATATGATACCCGTCACCGGCATTGAGAATGATCATCTGCCCGTAGCTGCGGAAACTCCCGGCATAGACGATCCACCCGTCCGCCGGCGTAGTCACCAGCGCGCCTGCATTGGTCTCGAGCATGATCCCCTGCAGCGAATGCCCCGTTCCGTCCGCGTCGCCAAAACGGCGCACAAGCGAACCCGCAACGGGATAAGTCAGCCGCTCCCGCAGCTCGGAAAAGACATATGCCGGCGCAATGCGGTTTTTGTCAGGCACGGCACTCCGGGCGAGCTCCCGCGCAGCCTCGCGCTCGGCCTCGCTCATGCGGCGGCGTTCCTCCTCCTCGGCGCGGGCGGCGGCGGCCGCTTCGCGCACGGAGGAGATCTCGTTTTCGAGCGATGAGATCAGGCCCTCGAGGTTCTCCGCCTGCAGGGCGAGTTCCTCGGCCTTGCGCTGTTCGACCGCCAGATCGGCCGCATTGCGTTGCCTCAGCTTCTCCTTTTCGGCGACGAGCATCGACATCCGCCGCTCTTCCTCGAGCCGGGCGGTCATTGCCGCGGTCAGTTCCTCGCGTTCGCTGGCGATGCCGCTGCGGATATCGGCGAGCGCCTGCAGGTCGGCGACGAGGCTGTCGGTCTGCTCGCGTATCTCAGGAACGACGGCGCCGAGCAGAATGGCGCTGCGTACGGAGCCGAGCGCATCCTCCGGAGTCACGAGGATTGCCGGCGGCGGATTGCGGCCCATGCGCTGGAGAGCGGCGAGCACCTCGGCCAAAAGGCCGCGACGGGCCCGCAGCGAACGCCGCACCACATCCTCCTTGACGCGCAGATCGCCGAGCTTCCTTTCGCCGTCGGCGATCCGGCGTTCGAGCTCCTGCCGCTTGGCTGCCGAATCCACGAGGGCTTCGCGGAGGGTCTCGTTGCTCTTGTCGATCTCGGCGATCGTCTTTTCGAGTGCCTCGGAGCGATCCCGCGAAAGCGTGATCGTCTTCGACAGTGCCTCGAGCTCGCTCGCGGTACTGTCGCGCCGGACCGCCAGATCGGCAGCCGGATCCGGCGGCGCCGGCTTGGCGGCACCCGCATCGGCCGGCGCGGCGGCGGGCGCGTCCTGAGCCGCAGTCGGGCCGATCACCGACAGGAAAAGCGCCATGACCGCAGTACCGCAGCCGAACCGCCGCGCGCCCCGCTTCAAACAGGCTCTATTCGTTGGAGGTCTCATCCCGTCTCATAAGTCCAAAAGTTAGGAGACCCTAATCTGATTTGGCTGGGCAAACCAATACATATTCGCGTTATCGTATCGGGAGGCGGACCGGGCCGGATCTACGGAAAGAAAGCGCGGCAGCGGGGTGCGGCAGCCGGATCAGGCCCGATGATAAGGATGCCCCGAAAGGATCGTCACGGAGCGATAAAGCTGCTCGGCGATGAGGATGCGCACGAGCTGGTGCGGCCAGGTCATCCTGCCGAGGTTGAGCACGGCGTCGGCGCGGGCGTGGAGCGCGGGATCAAGTCCGTCGGCACCGCCGATCGCTATCATCAGATCGCGCTTGCCGCTATCCCTGAAGGTAGCGAGCAGGTGTGCGAAAGCTTCCGAGTCGAGCGCCTTGCCGCGCTCGTCGAGCAGCACGAGCAGGCTGCCGTCGGCGAGCGCTTTTTCAAGCTGTCCGGCTTCCTCGCGCTTGCGCGTCTCCGCGTTGCCGGCGCGGCTTTCGACTGTCTCCACGACACGGGCCAATTCGAGGCCGACGGCTGGACCCGCCTTGGCGAACCGGTCGAGATAGCGGCCCGCAAGGTCCTTTTCCGGCCCCGCCTTGAGGCGGCCGACTGCGAAAAGTCCGATACGCATGACCCGATCCGTCCCCGCCGGCGCCGATCGGTTGTTATCGACCGGCAAAATTCTTGCCGCCATCCGCCTTGTCGGCGATGGCAATCGCATGTCACGTTCGGCACCGGCCGCCGCTCCGTCCTGAGTCGATGGTCAGGATCGGGCGACGTGTCTCAGTGCAGGGTACCGTCTTCGATCTCGGGAGCCGCCCACATCTTTTCGATGTTGTAGAACGCCCGGATTTCCGGCCGGAAGATGTGAACGATCACATCGCCGGTGTCGATCAGTACCCAGTCGCCACCCTCGAGACCTTCGACGCGAGCCCTGCCGAGGCCGTCGTCCTTCAGGTCCGTGATCAAGTGGTCGGCAATGGCCATCACATGCCTGTTCGATCGCCCGGAGACGACGACCATGAAGTCTCCCAGCGCCGATTTTCCGGCAATGTCGATGGTAACGATATTTTCTGCCTTCGAGTCCTCTAGGCTTTCGAGGACCAGTTGAAGCGCACGGACAGCGGCTTCGTCGCTCGATTCCGTGCTGCGCGGGAATGCGGATGCCGCATATCCCTTGGCGTGTGCTGTTGTCAGGGTTTTTCCTTTCCAAATGAACAGAACAGGCACGTTCGATTCGAAATAATTGTTCGAACCGTACTTAAATGTAGGCATCAAACCCATACGGTTTCAAGACACGAGATCCGAATTACGGGAAATCACCCGAATTTGGCCGAACGAAGCGCCGTCGAACTCAAGCCCGAACGCGGGCCGTGAATGAAGGTCCAGGCGGGCGCGCGGCGGAAAGCGAGGGTTCCCGCATCCTCCTCGTCGACCCGGGCCTTGCTGAAAGCCCTCGCCATCGGCGAGGAGAGATAGGCAAGAGTCGATCCGGGCCGGTCGATAACGGCGATAGGGAAAGTGGCGACGATCTTGCGCCAGTCCTGCCAGCGGTGAAAGTTCTTGAGATTGTCCGCGCCCATGACCCAGACGAAACGGACGTCGCGGTTGCGGGCGCGGATCGCCTCCAGCGTGCGGGCCGTGTAGCTCTGGCCGAGCGCCTGCTCGAAAGCGGTCACCTTGATGCGCGGATTACGGGCGATCTTCTCGCTCATCGCGATGCGTTCGCCAAGAGGTGCGAGATGGTTGCGGTCCTTGAGCGGATTGCCGGGCGTCACCATCCACCAGAGCTGATCGAGCCGGAGCCGGCGCAAAGCGGTCTCGGCGACGAGTGCATGCCCGTCATGCGGCGGATTGAAGGATCCGCCGAACAGGCCGACGGCCATGCCGGACTCGACATGCGGCATGCTGAGATAGCGCGCATTCACTTCGTTCGGTGTCGTCAGGGCCGCACCTGTCCGGTGCCGCGCACGCGATACTTGAACGAGGTGAGCTGCTCGACGCCGACAGGCCCGCGGGCGTGCATCTTGCCGGTGGCGATGCCGATCTCGCCGCCCATGCCGAACTCGCCGCCGTCGGCGAATTGCGTCGAGGCATTGTGCAGGAGGATCGCCGAATCGATCTCGGAGAAGAACCGCTCGACCACGGCGGGATCCTCGGCGATCACGGCTTCCGTGTGGGCCGACGACCAGGTGTTGATGTGCTCGATCGCGCCGGAAATGCCGTCGACCAGTCTTACCGAGATGATCGCATCGAGATATTCTGTGGCCCAATCCTCGTCGGTCGCAGCTTTCAGGCCGGGCATGAGCCTTGCGAGGTCGTCGCAGACGCGCACCTCGCAGCCGGCATCGACGAGCGCCTCAAGGAGCGGCTCTGCGAATTTCTCGGCTGCGTTGCGGTCTATCAGCAGCGTCTCGGCGGCGCCGCAGATGCCGGTACGGCGCATCTTCGCATTGACGACGATCTTCTTCGCCATATCGTGATCGGCCGAAGCATCGACGTAGATGTGGCAGAGACCCTCGAGATGGGCGAAGACCGGCACCCGCGCCTCTTTCTGAACACGGGCGACCAGGCTCTTTCCGCCGCGCGGCACGATCACGTCGATCGCGCCGTTCAGGCCGGTGAGCATGGCGCCGACGGCAGCGCGATCGGCGACCGGCACCATCTGGATCGCATCTTCCGGCAGGCCGGCGGCCTTCAATCCCGCGGTCAGGCAGGCATGGATCGCCCGCGACGAGTGAAAGCTGTCGGATCCGCCGCGCAGGATCACCGCATTGCCGGCCTTGAGGCAGAGCGCGCCGGCATCCGCCGTGACGTTCGGACGGCTTTCATAGATCACGCCGATCACGCCCAGGGGCGTCCGCACCCGTTCGATGTGGAGCCCGTTCGGACGGTCCCATTCGGAGATCACCTCGCCGACGGGGTCCCTGAGTCCGGCGATCGCGCGGATGCCGTCCGCCATGTCGCGGATGCGGCTTTCCGTCAGCGTCAGCCGGTCGATGAAGGCGGCGGCAACACCGCTTTCGCGCGCGTTTTCGAGGTCGAGCGCATTGGCGCCGAGGATCTCGGCGGTCCGTGCGACGATGACGTCTGCCATGGCGACGAGTGCCGCATGCTTGCGCTCGGCGCTTGCAGTCGCAAGCGGTCGGGCGGCCGCTTTGGCGCGGCGTCCGATCTCCAGCATCATCGCGTTGGCGTCCTTGTCCTGTTCGACCGTCTCAAGCATGGAGCTTGCCCTTTCCCTCGTCGCTTTCCTCTGCAGGGCGCGCGCCCGATGGAGCCGTCATGACCAGATCGTCGCGGTGAACCATGGCGGTGCGGCCGGCATAGCCGAGGATAACAGCGATTTCGGCCGACTTCTTGCCGGCGATCTGGCGCGCCTCGTCGGCATCGTAGCCGGCAAGACCGCGGGCGATCTCGCGGCCGGAATCGCCGATGATCGCAATCGTATCACCACGGCTGAAGCTTCCCGTCACCTGCCGGACACCGGCCGGCAGCAGGCTCTTGCCGGAACGCAGCGCCGCTTCGGCTCCGGCATCGATCGAGAGCGAACCGGCCGGCAGGAGCTGTCCGGCGATCCAGGTCTTGCGGGCGGTCACCGGAGAGCCTGACGGCGCGAACCAGGACGAGCGCGCGCCCGCCTCGATCGCGGCCAGCGGGTGATCCGGCTTGCCGGAGGCGATGATCATCGCGCAGCCGGCGGTGGTGGCGATCTTGCCGGCGTCGATCTTGGTACGCATGCCGCCGCGCGAAAGCTCGGAGGCAGCGCCGCCCGCCATTGCCTCGATCTCGGGCGTGATTTCGGCGACCGTTTCGAGGAAACAGGCGTTCGGATCGAGATGCGGCGGCGCGGTATAGAGCCCGTCGATATCCGAGAGCAGGACCAGAAGGTCGGCGCCGACCATGGTCGCGACCCTGGCTGCGAGCCGGTCGTTGTCGCCATAGCGGATTTCGGTGGTCGCGACCGTGTCGTTCTCGTTGATGATCGGCACCGAGCCGAGCTTCATAAGCTGGCCGATCGTCGCGCGGGCATTGAGGTAGCGCCGTCGTTCCTCGGTGTCGCCGAGGGTCAGGAGGACCTGGCCGGCGACGATCGCATGGGTCGAGAGGCTCTCCGACCAGGCACGCGCCAGCACGATCTGGCCGACGGCGGCGGCCGCCTGGCTTTCTTCGAGCTTCAGCGCACCCGCCGGCAGATCGAGCACCGTTCGTCCAAGCGCGATCGCTCCCGAGGAGACGACGAGGATCTCCACGCCCTTGGCCCTGAGGGCCGCAATATCGGCGCAGAGCGCGTCGAGCCAGCTCTTCTTGAGCCCCGTCTTGCGGTCGACGAGGAGTGCCGAGCCGATCTTGATGACGACCCGGCGGTATTTCTCGAGCGCTTTGCGGGCCTTGTTCATGCCTAAGCTTCCTCTTCGCCCGCCTTGGCCGCGGCGATGACGCTGCGCAATGCTCTCAGCGCCTCCGTCATACCCTTGTTGGTCACGGCGGAGATGAGAAGCGGCGGCGTGCCGCAGGCTTTGCCGAGCGCCTTGGCCTTCGCCTTCAATTCCTCCTCGTCCAGCACGTCGATCTGCGACAGGGCCACGATCTGGGGCTTCTCCTCGAGCCCACCGCCATAGGCTTCGAGCTCGTGCTTCACGGTCCTGTAGGCCTTGGCGACATCCTCTTCCTGCGCGGAGACGAGATGCAGCAGCACCCGGGTGCGCTCGACATGGCCGAGGAAGCGGTCGCCGATGCCGACGCCCTCATGCGCCCCTTCGATCAGCCCCGGAATGTCGGCGATTATGAACTCCTTCTCGTCGATGGTGGCAACGCCGAGATTGGGATGCAGAGTCGTGAAGGGATAGTTGGCGATCTTCGGGCGAGCCCGGGTGCAGGCGGCGAGAAAGGTCGACTTGCCCGCATTCGGCAGGCCGACGAGGCCGGCATCGGCTATCAGCTTCAGCCGCAGCCAGATCGTCTTTTCCTCGCCCTCCAGGCCCGGATTGGCCCAGCTCGGCGCCTGATTGGTGGAGGATTTGAAATGTGCGTTGCCGAAGCCGCCATTGCCGCCGGCGGCGAGCCGGTAGCGCTGCCCTTCCGCCACCATGTCGACGATCAGCGTCTCGTTGTCTTCCTCGAAGATCTGCGTGCCGACCGGCACCTTCAGCGTCACGTCGCCGCCCTTGGCCCCGGTACGGTTGCGTCCCATGCCGTGCGTGCCGGTCTTGGCCTTGAAATGCTGCTGATAGCGGAAGTCGATGAGCGTGTTGAGGCCATTGACGGCTTCGACCCAGACATCGCCGCCGCGGCCGCCGTCGCCGCCATCAGGGCCGCCGAACTCGATGAACTTCTCGCGGCGGAAGGAAACGGCGCCCGCGCCGCCATCCCCTGACCGGATATAGACTTTCGTTTCGTCGAGGAATTTCATCGGTTCGCCATTTCTGAGTGATCGCTTCGAGTCGAGGACGGCATGCGGGGCAGCCCGCGCACGTTCCCGATCCCGCTCTGCTTTTGCGCCATCGATATAGGCGCTTCCGGCAGAGGTCAAAGATTATCGACATGAAGAACCCCGCCAGGAGCTGTACCGGCGGGGTTTCCTATCCGTTCAGTCCGGCCGGCGCAGGTCCTCGGCCGCAAGCCGGGTTTCGATATGCGCGACCATCGCATTGCGGGCGAGCGCATAGATCTGGCTGCAGCCGGTGATCCGGAACCCCAGCTTTTCCTGCACCTTGAGCGAGGCCGGGTTGTCGGCGAAGACGCCCGAATGCAGCACCGTTTCCGGCATACGGCGGAAGAAGCGCTCGACCGCCGCATGGGCCGCCTCGCTCGCCAGCCCCTTGCCCCAGTAGAACCGGTTCAGCCAGTAGCCGACATGCCATTGGCCGTGCCGGAGCTCGATGCCGATGCAGCCGATATGAACGTCGTCGCCCGGGGTGGTGATGGCGAGCGTCCAGTCCGACAGCACATCGGCCGTCTGGCGGTTGAGCCAGTCGAGCGCATCCTGGTGGTGGTAAGGCGCCGGAACGCGCGAAAGCATCCGCGCGACCTGGAAATCCCCGAGCGAGTCGGCGATCGCCGCCGCATCGGAAAGCCGGTGCGGCCGCAGCCGCAGCCGTTCCGTTTCGATGACCGGCGCCGGGCCGGGGCCGGGACGGGCGACCGCCCGGGCGCGCTCTGTGACCAGGGCGTTCATCGGACACCTCCCCAGCTTCTCAACGAGACCCAGGTCTTGCGGTCGAGCCTGTACCATTCGACCGGGACCATGCCGCCGAGCGCCAGGCTGCCGACCATGCCGGAACCCTGGAACTGGAAGCCGCACTTCTGGATGACCCGGCGCGACGCGATGTTCATGACCCGGCAGCGCGCATCGATCTGGTCGATGTCGCGGGTGCGGAAGGCCATGTCGGTCAGAGTCTGTGCCGCCTCGGTCGCATAGCCCTGGTTCCAGTAGGGCTCGCCGAGCCAATAGCCGAGCTCGACGGTTTTTTCGTCGGCGTGCGGCTCGACACCGCAGCAGCCGAGGAATGCGCCATTGTCCGCTTTCGTGATCGCGTAGACGCACTTGCCAATCGTGCCGGCTTTTGCGCGTCGCACGAAATCGGCCGCATCCGCCGTCGTATAGGGGTGCGGCATGCGCGAGACCATGTTGGCGATGTTGGCATTGTTGGCAAGATGGGCAAGGGCGTCGATATCGTCTTCATGGGGCGCGCGCAAAACGAGCCTGGGCGATAACAATATCGGGCAATCGGTCCTTGACCGCTGAGGCCTCAGCCTTTGTTCGGGAGACCGGGATTGGTCTTCCCTGACGAGCTCGGTTTGCATGGTTCTTCCTCCAGACATGCGAAAAGGGGAGTTGGGTATCGCCCCATCTCCCCTTTGAAGTCTGGCTTTGGAACCTTGCGGTGCGTCAGCCGGGTCGATGAGACGCCGGCTGTTTTAGAGCGCTACCGGCTTATTCCGCTGCTTCGGCTTTCGGCATTACAGACACGTAGACTCGGCCGTTGGCCTTCTTGCGGAAGTCCACGTTGCCCGTCGTAAGCGCAAAAATCGTATGGTCCTTGCCGAGGCCTACATTGACGCCGGCATGCCACTTCGTGCCGCGCTGGCGCACGATGATGTTGCCTGGAATGACGGCTTCGCCGCCGAACTTCTTCACGCCAAGGCGCTTGGACTCGGAATCGCGACCGTTACGCGACGAACCGCCAGCTTTCTTGTGTGCCATTGGTGTTCTCCTTTAAACCTTCGATCCCGGAACTCAGTTTGCAGCTTCAGCGGCGGCTTCGGTCTTCTTCGAAGCCTTCTTCGCCTTGCCGCCGGCGGCAGCGATGTCCAGGATGCGGACGATCGTCTGATGCTGGCGATGGCCGCGCGAGCGCTTGGAGTTCTGGCGGCGGCGCTTCTTGAAGGCGATGACCTTCTTGGCGCGGCCCTGATCCACGACTTCGGCGCTGACGACGGCACCTTCGACAAACGGAGCACCGATGGTGGCATCGGCGCCGACGCCGACCATCAGGATCTCGGTGAATTCGATCTTGTCGCCAGCAACGCCTTCCAGCTTTTCGATGGTAATGACGTCATTGGCCGCCACGCGGTACTGCTTACCGCCGGTCTTGATGACTGCGAACATATTTTGTCCTTTCATGTTCGGTCCGGCTCTTTGCCCGAAGACAAGGCCGTCTTTTTGTCAGTCGCTACATGGAGCGAAGCGTCTGGGAAATCCTCGACCTTCGCCAGTGAACGGGCACAACACTTACCCGGCGCGGCACGGGCTAAGCCCACACCAACTCATGGCGCGGATTACGGGAACGGCCCTTGCTTGTCAAGGCGAAAGCCACCATATCGCAGATATTCTTCTCGCAAGCCCTTGCCAGCGGCAGAAACTGCCGCTATGAACCGGCCGCGCTGAACAAGCGCCAACCGGCCCCGCGGAGAGGTGGCAGAGTGGTTGAATGCACCGCACTCGAAATGCGGCATGGGTGCAAGCCCATCGGGGGTTCGAATCCCCCCCTCTCCGCCAGATGCCTTACTGCGTATTTCCGAATTTTTCATCGTTGCCATAGCTCCCGGCACGCTCGATCTTATGAGGCGGGGTGAAATTGCGCACCGGTTTTGCATCCGTCGTAGGCTTCACCAAGCCCGAGAGGCGGATCTCAACCCGGTCTGATTCTGTGAGCACAAACATCGAAGCGCCCTCATCCATCCCCTCAGCATCACTCCCCCGCATTCCTGCTGAGCCACGCCTCCAATCCCGCGATTACCGACAGCCTCAAACTGGCGTTGCGCGTCAGCGCCCGGGCAAGCGGGCGGCCGTCGGGTGGGAAGCCCAGTTCGGCCATCACGTCGTCAGGTTTCAGCCCGCGCCGGGCCATTATCGTTCTGATCTCGGCGATTGCTGAGGGAAGCAGGTAGCGGCCGCTGGCGATCGGGGTTCCGGCGGGCTGCGGGCCGGCTTCCAGCGGGGCGGCGGCGGGCGCGGGCAGCGCGCCTTTGGAGACGAGCCAGGCGAGAAAGCTTGCACGTTCGGCATCGCTTGCCTTCGCCCAGGAGTTCTTGAGCTTCTCTAGACGGCTGCGCTCCGGCTTCAGGCCGGCGAGGACCAGCGCCTGGCGCAGCGACGGGATTTTGCCGGTGGCAAGCGCGGCGTGGATTTCCGGAAATTCGGCCTTGAGGCGGTGCAGGTTGGGGGCGTCGTCGCCTTTGGTTTTCTTCGCCATCTTGGCTCCGCTTGTGACTCTCCCGGGCGGTCTAGAGCATTTCACCGTTTCATAGAAACACTGAAATTCTCTAACGGATACAACGCAGTTTCGGACGGAAAACCGTTACACACTTTCCTGGAAGCGCTCCAGCGCCGGCAGAATGGGGGCGAGCGAATATCCGGTGTCCGCTGAACCTCGGTTTGAAAGCCGGTCCCGCTCCAGTTCTGCACAAGTCAGCCTTTCTAACGTCGCCCGACAGCCGTAATGAATGCGGCGAAGGAAGGACGATTCGATGTCTGACGATGTTGAGCGCTACGGCGACCCGCAGGATGCGACCGTGGCGCTGTACCTCATGAATAATGATGGCGGCGAGCTGACCGACGTGCTGGTCGCCGCGCTCGAAGACGCATTTCGGATTCTCAATGAGGAATGGTCGAGCCGGTCGATGCATTGAGGCATCGCCGGTAAGCCTGCACGCGAACGGCCATCCCGCGCGAGGGGAAAGCGAAGCCGTTCACCCGTTCTGGAGCAGACCCTCCATTGCGGCCGCAGCGCCAAGCAGCATCGCGTCCGCGCCGTGCCGGCCCATCAGCATCAGCCCTGCCGGCCGGCTCGAGCCCGCCATCGGCAGGGTTATTGCGGTCAGGTCGAACTGGTTGGCAACCTGAGTGTTGCGCAGCAGCAGGTCCTCCACGCGGCGGTATTCCCTCCTGTCCTCTTCGACCGAGGCGATGCTGACGGCGGGGATGGGTGTGGTCGGCAGCAGCGTAAGATCGAAGGGTGCCAGCCGCTCGTCCATGGCGCGCATGAGCTCTTGCCGCGTCCGCAGCAGGTCCTGGATCGCGGCGTCGGGGACCGTGAGGCGGCGGCGCAATGTGGATTTTACGCGGATGTCGACCGGCGCATTGTCGTTCAGGAGCCAGCCCGCGTGCACACGGCTTGCCTCGAGGCCGGCGAGCGAGCCGATCGCGGTTGCCTCGGCGAAGCGGGCAAGGAGATCGTCGATCCTGCATGCGGCGAGTTTCGCACCCGCACGGGAGAGTGCCTGCAGGCTCCTTTCGAAAGCCGCCGCAATCTCCGGCGCAAGCCCTTCGAGAAGGGCGCCTTCGGGGATGCCGAGCTTCAGGCCGGCGAGCGGTACGGGTTCGAGCGATCTCGGCGTCTCGCCGGCCATGACCGCGTCGGCGGCCGCGCAATCGGCGACCGTGCGCGCAAGCGGGCCGATCGAATCGAGGCTGGGGGACAGGGGAAAGGCGCCCTCCAGAGATACGCGGCCGGCGGTGGGCTTGAAGCCGACCAGGCCCTGCAGGGCGGCCGGAATGCGCACCGAGCCGCCGCTGTCGGAGCCGATGGCGATCTCGCTCGTGCCCTCCGCCGCCGAGACAGCGGCACCCGAGGAGGAACCGCCGGGAATGAGGCTCGGGTCGACGGCGTTGCCGGGCACCGGGTAATGCGGATTGAGGCCGACGGCGGTAAAGGCGAATTCCGTCATGTGAGACTTGCCGATGATGACGGCGCCGGCCGCGCGCAGGCGCCGGACGATCGCCGCGTCCGCTGTTGCCGGAGGCGCCGCGCGGCGGATGATGGAGCCCGCAAGCGTCGGCTCGCCGGCGATGTCGAAGAGGTCCTTGATGGAGACGATCCGCCCGTCGAGGGGCCCGAGGCTCGTGCCCTCGCGCCGCCTCCCGTCGGCAGCGTCCGCTTCCGCGCGGGCTCGCTCCCGATAGAGCTTTACAAAAACGCGTTCATCGTTCCGCCGCCCGTCAAGTCGGGCGAGAACGGCTTCGATTCGGTCGCGGGACGGCATATCTGACGGGGGCAAGGAAGGAACCTCGTGAATTGCGGCCCAAGTCCGGATGGAAGTCCTTGGAAGCGCTCCAATATTTAAAGGATCGCACGATTGATGTACAATAGGGGGCGATAGCGACAAGCAATCTGGAAGACGCCGATGCGAATTCTACGATCCTCCGCAATCCTCGACTCCTCCGCCATCCACGAGGTCAGATACGATGCGCCGCGCCGGACGTTGAGCGTCTGGTTTCTCGGCAACCGCAGGCCCTATCACTACCTCGACGTTCCGGAAGAGGTTTACGAGGAACTGTTGCATACGGATTCCGCCGGCAACTATTTCAACCAGCACATACGCCATCACTACGGGTTCCTGCATTAGGGCCTGTTTCATTACTGAGATTCATTTCGGAGGACTGCAATCTCTCCTCCTTCGTCATCTCTCTGCTTGTAAAAGATGAAAGCAGCGCCGCGTCTGCGGCCCGGGAAGAGCTCTTTCAGCCCAAGGACTTGGTCTGGCTGGATTCCTGTGACGAGCACAGGAATGAGGAAATCAAACAAGCGGCGGCGCGTGGCCCGAATCTCAACAGGCCTTAAGAAGGTATCGGAGGACTGAAATCTCTCCTTCTTCCGCATCTCTGTGCTTGTCACAGAGATGCAAGCAGCGCCGCGTCTGCGGCGCGGGAAGAGCTCTTTCAGCCCAAGGACTTGGTCTGGCTGGATTCCTGTGACAAGCACAGGAATGAGGAAATCGAACAAGCGGCGGCGGGTGGCCCGCGCCCGTTTCACAGAACTGTCGCCAAACAGTCCGAATAGTTTCATCCGTCTGTAAAGCCGCTGACATCCGGCTGGCCAATGGTCCGCTCGCGAGAACCGACGATTCGCGAAACGGAACCGGAGGCAGGGATTGGCCGCTCTTCGAAACACCCTCACCAGGCGTTCTTTCCTCTTCTCTGCCGGCGCCGCCGGTCTTGTCGCTTCTTCCGGTCTCGCCACGCCATTCTATGCGCGCGGCTACGGGCGGCCGGAATTCGCCCATGGGGTGCAGTCCGGCGATGTCGATACGGGCTCGGGGATGATCTGGACGCGGGTCGATCGGCCGGCGCGCGTTTCCGTCGAATATTCGACCACCGAGAGCTTTTCGAATGCCGTCAGGCTTGCCGATATCGATGCGACGCCGCTGACGGACTGCGCCGTCAAGTGCCGGCTCGACAAGCTGCTGCCGGACCAGGACATTTTCTATCGCTTCGTCGCGACCGATCTCTACGACGCCAATCGCGTCTCCGAACCGGTCGTCGGGCGCTTCCGGACGGCTCCCTTGCGGCGCCGCTCCGTGCGCTTCGTCTGGTCCGGCGACACGGCGGGGCAGGGTTGGGGCATCGACGAGATCGGCATGAAGACCTATTCGACCATGCGGCTGCACGAGCCGGATTTCTTCATTCATTCCGGCGACACGATCTATGCCGACAACCCCATCCCCGACGAGATCAGGCTGCGCGATGGCGGCATGTGGAAGAACCGGATCGTCACGCCCGAGAAGCGCGACGTCGCGCGCACGCTCGAGGAATATCGCGGCCAGTGGAAGTACAACCTGCTCGACGAGCATGTGCGGAGGCTCCATGCCGAATGTCCCACCTTCTATCAGTGGGACGACCACGAGGTCCTGAACAACTGGTCGGCCTCGACCGATCTCAGCGACGATCCGCGCTATCCGGAGAAGGATGTCGCCGTCTATGCCGCCCGCGCGGCCCGCGCCTTCCACGAGATGACGGCGATCCGCACGCTTCCGACGGAGCCCGGCCGCATCTTCCGCAAGATCGCCTATGGTCCGCTGCTCGACGTCTTCTTCGTCGATCTGCGCTCCTATCGCGGCCCCAACCAGGGCGAGGGGGGTGGCGACCTCTTCGGCTGGCGGCAGGCGGACTGGCTGAAGCGCGAGCTTGCGGCGTCCAGCGCCACCTGGAAGGTGATCGCCTGCGACATGCCGATCGGCCTCATCGTCTGGGACGACTATTCGGCAAGGCGCGGATCGGATGCCATCGCCGATGGCGACAATGGCGCGCCGAAGGGGCGCGAGACGGAATTTGCGGATCTCCTGCGCTTCGTCCGCGACAACGCGATCGAGAACATCGTCTGGCTGACGGCGGACGTGCATTACACGGCGGCGCATCACTACGATCCCTCGCGGGCCGCCTTCAAGGACTTCTCGCCGTTCTGGGAGTTCGTCTCCGGGCCGCTTCATTCCGGCACCTACGGACCGAAGGAGCTCGACATGACCTTCGGCCCCGAGGTTCGCTTCATCAAGGCGTCGGGCGGAGGAATCGACAGCAACCTGCCGCCGTCGGCGGGCCTGCAATTCTTCGGCATCGTCGATATCAGCGGCCAGACGCGGCAGATGACGGTGCGGCTGATGGACCGGCAGGATCGGGAACTCTGGCGGGTAATCCTCGATCCGGCGGTGTCCGTTTGAGCCGGCGGCGCTTCACGCAGGTCAGCCCTGCGCGCCGGCCCCCTTTCGCTTCCGGGAAAAAACCTGTATGAGCGCGGCAACTGAAAAGCGGTACCTGCCTCGTCGCGCGTGCCCACGAACTTTCCGAGACAAAAAATGAGCATTCGCAACATCGCGATCATCGCGCACGTCGACCATGGGAAAACCACGCTCGTCGACGAACTCCTGAAGCAGTCGGGCTCCTTCCGCGAAAACCAGCGCGTCGCCGAGCGCATGATGGATTCCAACGAACTGGAAAAGGAACGCGGCATCACCATCCTCGCCAAGGCGACTTCGGTCGAGTGGAAGGGTACGCGCATCAATATCGTCGATACCCCCGGCCACGCCGACTTCGGCGGTGAAGTCGAGCGCATTCTGTCGATGGTGGACGGCGCCATTGTTCTGGTCGACGCCGCCGAAGGCCCGATGCCGCAGACGAAATTCGTCGTGGGCAAGGCGCTCAAGGTCGGTCTTCGGCCGATCGTGGCGATCAACAAGATCGATCGTCCCGATGCCCGTCACGAGGAAGTCATCAACGAGGTATTCGATCTCTTCGCGGCGCTGGACGCGACCGATGAGCAGCTCGATTTCCCGATTCTCTACGGTTCCGGCCGTAACGGCTGGATGAACGTCGCGCCGGAAGGTCCGCAGGATCAGGGCCTGGCACCGCTCCTCGATCTCGTTCTCGATCACGTTCCGGAGCCGAGCGTCGGCGAAGGTCCGTTCCGGATGATCGGCACCATTCTGGAAGCCAATCCCTTCCTCGGCCGCATCATCACCGGGCGCATTCATTCCGGTTCGATCAAGCCGAACCAGGCGGTCAAGGTCCTCGGGCAGGACGGCAAGGTGCTCGAATCCGGACGCATCTCCAAGATTCTTGCATTCCGCGGCATCGAGCGTCAGCCGATCGAGGAAGCCCATGCGGGCGACATCGTAGCGATCGCCGGCCTCTCCAAGGGTACCGTCGCCGACACGTTCTGTGATCCGGCCGTCAACGAGCCGCTGAAGGCGCAGCCGATCGATCCGCCGACCGTCACCATGTCCTTCCTCGTCAACGATTCTCCGCTTGCCGGCACCGAAGGCGACAAGGTCACTTCGCGCGTCATCCGCGACCGTCTGTTCAAGGAGGCCGAGGGCAACGTCGCGTTGAAGATCGAGGAATCGTCCGAGAAGGATTCGTTCTACGTGTCGGGCCGAGGCGAACTGCAGCTCGCGGTCCTGATCGAAACGATGCGCCGCGAGGGCTTCGAGCTCGCCGTCTCGCGTCCGCGGGTGGTCATGCACAAGGATGAGAACGGGCAGCTTCTGGAGCCGATCGAAGAGGTCGTCATCGACGTCGATGAGGAGCATTCGGGCGTCGTCGTCCAGAAAATGTCCGAACGCAAGGCCGAAATGGCCGAGCTTCGTCCGTCCGGCGGCAACCGCGTGCGGCTGGTGTTTTTCGCGCCGACCCGCGGTCTCATCGGCTATCAGTCCGAGCTTCTGACCGATACGCGCGGCACGGCAATCATGAACCGTCTGTTCCACGACTATCAGCCCTACAAGGGTGAGATCGGCGGCCGGGTGAACGGTGTTCTGCTCTCGAACGACTCCGGCGAATCCGTGGCCTATGCGATGTTCAACCTTGAAGATCGCGGCCCGATGATCATCGACGCAGGTGAAAAGGTCTATGCCGGCATGATCATCGGCATCCACACGCGCGACAACGATCTGGAAGTCAACGTCCTCAAGGGCAAGAAGCTCACCAACATGCGCGCGTCCGGCAAGGACGAGGCGGTAAAGCTGACGCCGCCGATCCGCATGACGCTCGACCGGGCGCTGTCATGGATCCAGGACGACGAACTGGTCGAGGTCACGCCGAAGTCGATCCGGCTCCGCAAGATGCATCTCGATCCGAACGAGCGCAAGCGCTTCGAGAAGTCGCGGACGGCCGGCGCGGCTTAAGGGCTGGACCCGAGGAGAGGGCGAGTCCGACCCTTCTGATTTCGTCGATCTTACGAACCCCGGAGCGATCCGGGGTTTTTGCTGTGTGTGCCTTTCGCGGGCGGCTTGCGGATAAAGTTAAAAAGGCGTTAACCTTGGGGCAGGTGCCGTTAAAGTTGCCTGTGGGTTAACGCCGCGCGACAGTCCGGCGGGATTCCTGTCCGCCGCGTCGTGTGTTTAGAGTCGCAAGTCATGAAGACTGTTTCGATCGAGGTTCGGCCTGGGGAGCCGCATGAGGCGGCGGCAATCGCCGACGTGCATCGCGTTTCCTGGTTGCAGGCCTATGGCGGCATCATTCCGCACCGCCCCCTTGTCCGAATGGTCAATCGCCGCGACGAGACCTGGTGGCGCAAGGCCACGCGCGGACCGGCGACCCTTCTCGTCGTCGACGTCGCCGGCACGATAGCCGGCTATGCGACGCTGGGCCTGAGCCGGGCGCGGGCGCTGCCGCAGGAAGGCGAAATCTACGAGATATATCTCAGGCCGGAATATCAGGGCATCGGCCTCGGACGTGTCCTCTTCGGGGAAGCAAAGAGCCTTCTGAAATCGCTCGGCTGCGAAGGGCTGGTCGTCTGGTGCCTGGAAGACAGCGCGAACGCCTGTAATTTCTTCCATTCGGCAGGCGGTCGCGATATTGCCGAAGGGATGGAGGATTTCGGCGAGAAGCATCTGAAGAAGGTCGGCTTCGTCTGGAGTTGAGGAGTGCCGCCAGGCGCTGTCATCGGTCCGGGCGTTTAGGATAGCCTCATTCCGGCAGGAAGTGCATGGGTTCGCCCGCCTTCTCGCCGCGATTTCCGTGATAGGATGCCTGGTCCGTGCCGCAGCGGAAGCTTGCCGCTCTTTCGTCGGCTATCCTGCGGGCCAGCGTGTTCGCATCGGCATTGGCGAGCGCGTCGACATAGCCGACGACGCAGCCGTCGCCGTCCTCCTTCTGCGCGACCTTCGAAATTACCAGAACCTGTCCCTGGAACGCCTTCGTGCTCCTGTCCGTCTGCGGATCCGGGTTCTCGATGATCCAGCGCAGGATGGCGGCGACCGGCTTCCTGCTGTCGTCGAGGCGCCATTCGACCGTGGTTTCGGCATGATTGAAGGGACCGAAACTCTCGAAGCCGTTCTCCAGATAGCTTTGCCTGACATGGCCGAAGAAGAAGCTCTGGCGGATATCGCTCTCGATGAAATGGACGGGATAGTCACCTATCCCGGGACAAAGGCTCTGCGACGAGGCACCTTCCCACGCGCGCAGGAGCCGGCACTTGTCGCGGCTGACGTCTGTGTAGACGCTGTCATTGGCAAGTGCAGGCGCAGAGATCAGGGCGGCGGAAAGAAAACAGCGAAGTTTCGGGCGCATTGTCTCTCCTGCGAAGATAAATATCAGCCCCGCCCCTTTTTAGCCGCGTGGCGTGCCTAGAGCAAATCCGCCCGCCCGGAGCCAAAGTCATGTTGCATCGCGGCATGTTTCCCTTTATCCGACGGGACGACTTTTCAAACGACCCCTGGAGGTGCTCATGCGGATCGACGCGATTTCCATCGGAAAGAATCCACCGGAAGATGTCAATGTAATCGTGGAAGTCCCGGTCGGCGGGCATCCGATCAAATACGAAATGGACAAGGAGGCCGGCACGCTGGTGGTCGATCGCTTCCTCTATACGCCGATGACCTATCCGGGCAATTACGGCTTCGTGCCGCACACGCTTTCCGACGATGGCGATCCGATCGACGTGCTGATCTGCAATACCCGTCCGCTGGTTCCCGGCTGCGTCATCAATGTCCGCCCGATCGGCGTGATGATGATGGAAGACAATTCCGGTCAGGACGAAAAGATCATCGCGGTTCCCTCCGCCCATCTGACCAAGCGCTACGACAAGGTGCACGATTACACCGACCTGCCGGAAATCACCCTCAAGCAGATCGAGCATTTCTTCGAGCACTACAAGGATCTGGAACCCGGCAAGTGGGTGAAGATCTTCGGCTGGAAGGATGCCAGCATGGCCAAGCAGCTGATCCGGGAAGCGGTCGAGCGCGCCAAGACGAAGAAATAATCGTTTCGCTGTTTTTCCGAAACTGAAAACCTCCGGCTCGACCTCGACCCGGAGGTTTTTTGCGCTTGGATCAGGACGATCTTAGGTCGGGTCGCCGTAAACTCTCGAATAGGCGCACGGGACGCGGGCGAAACCGCACACACTTTTCCTCATCCCTGCTCTGGGGCGCGTTGAGATCCGGGCCCGTCGCCGCCGCCTGTTTGATCTCCTCATTCCTGTGCTTGTCACAGGAAACCAGCCAGACCAAGTCCTTGGGCTGAAAGAGCTCTTCCCGCGCCGCAGACGCGGCGCTGCTCTCATCCCTGTGACGAGCACAGGGATGAGGCAAAAGGAGAGATTGCAGTCCTCCGATACCTTCCTGAGGCCTGTTGAAATTCGGGCCACCCGCCGCCGCTTGTTTGATCTCCTCATTCCTGTGCTTGTCACAGGAATCCAGCCAGACCAAGTCCTTGGGCTGAAAGAACGCTTCCCGCGCTGCGGACGCTGCGCTGCTCTCATCCCTGTGTCGAGCACAGGGATAAGGAAGAAGGAGAGATTAAAGTTTCCGAAAAGTTTCCTACGACGCCGCGCGTCTTACGAGACGCGCAGGTCGCTGTAGCACTTTGAGCTGCTGCATGTTTTTGTCCTTTGAATGGCTACGATCAAAGGAAACGTTCAGTGGCGCACGAAGGAATTCAAGCGCATCGCCATGCGTGCCGACATCTCCTTAGCGCAGCAGCGCAGGAGCGATGGTGGTGTTCAGGAAGAGCTGGATGAAATAGAGGATCACCAGCACGACAAGCGGCGAAAGGTCGACGCCGCCCATGTCGGGCAGCACGCGCCGGATCGGCCGGTAGAGCGGTTCGGTCAACTGATAGAGCGAGCGGCCGATCATGTTGATCGCCTGATTGTTCACGTTGATCACGTTGAACGCATAGAGCCAGGAGAAGATGGCCGAGGCGATGATCAGAAACCACGCAATGTTGATGATGAAATTCAAGGTGCCGATGACAGCAAGCATGCCAGTCTCCAATTCGTTGTTGACAGACATGTAGACATTAGGAACTAAACGAGCAAGTACGCCGGCCCGTCTCGCGCGATGATGTTAATGGCACGGAGCGCGCCTTTTTAACCTTCCCTGCAGTGCTCAGCGGTCTTCCGATGCGCAAGGATCGCTGCAGGATTCAATTTCCGCACGCTCCCGCCGGTCGATCGGCGACGATATCAGGAGCCTGCAGCAGGAGCATTCCAGCATGTCGGCCGTCCATGCCGCGCACCGCTTCGCCGCCTTCAGGCATGTCGGCTACCGGCGTTATTTCTTCTCCCGCCTGCTCGCCTATTTCGCCGTCCAGATCATGTCCGTGGCCGTCGGCTGGCAGATCTACGATCTGACGCGGGATCCTTTCTCGCTCGGTCTCATCGGCCTTTTCCAGTTCCTGCCCTCCCTCGCCCTCATTCTCGTGACGGGCAGCGTGGCGGATCGCTACAATCGCCGGGCGATCATGGGCATCTGCATGCTGGTCAGCACGCTCTGCGGCGCAGCACTTCTCCTTTTGACGGTGACGGGGCTGTTTTCACCTTGGCCGGTTTACGCGATTCTTGTCGTCTTCGGCATAGAGCGGGCCTTTCTGGGGCCCGCTTCCCAGTCGCTGGCGCCCAATCTGGTGCCTGCGGAAGACCTGCCCAATGCAATCGCCTGGAACTCGACCTCCTGGCAGACGGCGATGATCGTCGGCCCGGTGGCTGGTGGGCTCCTTTACGGATTCGGCCCGACCGTGCCCTATGCGGTCAGCCTCGGCTTCTTCGCTGCCGGCGCCCTGATGGTCTTCGCCGTGCCGAAGCCCGCGAGGCGCTCCCCGCCGTCGGCCGCAAGCTGGCAGACGATTACCGCGGGTTTCCGCTACATCAAGGCCGAGAAGATCGTGCTGGGGGCGATCTCGCTCGATCTCTTCGCCGTGCTGCTCGGCGGCGCCGTCGCGCTCATGCCGGTCTTCGCGCGGGACGTCCTGACGCTCGGGCCGTGGGGCCTCGGCCTCCTGCGGGCCGCACCCGGTGTCGGTGCGGTCGGCATGGCGGTGTGGCTGGCCGCCCACCCGATCCGCAATCGGGCCGGTCTCTATATGTTCGTCGGCGTCGCCCTTTTCGGCCTCGCGACGGTCGTTTTCGGCCTTTCGGCGACGCCCTGGATATCGATCGCCGCACTCGTCGTCATGGGCGCTTCCGACATGATCTCGGTCTATGTGCGCGAGATCCTGATTACGCTCTGGACCCCGGATGAGCTGCGCGGCCGCGTGAACGCCGTCAACATGGTGTTCGTCGGTGCTTCCAACGAACTCGGCGAGTTCCGCGCCGGCATGATGGCGTCCGGCTTCGGCGCGGTCTTCGCGGTCGTCTTCGGCGGCGCAGGCACGCTTTTCGTGTCGCTGCTGTGGGCACTCGGCTTTCCGCAATTGCGCCGGATCGACACGCTGGATGTGCCGGAGGCGCAGCGGAGGGGGTGATTGGGAGGGGTCAGGAAGCGGGCAATTGCCGCTGCACGCCGCGATCGCGCCCTCTTGCAGCCCCGCCCTCCATAAAAATCAGCTCCAGAAAATTCTCCATCCATGTCCGCAAGGGATGGTCGTGCAGCATGCGGCCCTCCAGATGCGCTTTGCCCAGCTGGGCACCGGGGAGGTCGAAGCGATGGGCGCCGTGCACCACCCAGCGATGCATCATCGCCCGCGTCAGCTCGCCGTGGAACTGGATGCCCCAGGCATTTTCGCCGTAGCGGAAGGCCTGGTTGGGGTAGGTATCGCCGGTTGCCAGCAATTCGGCGCCCTTCGGCAGGTCGAAGCCTTCGCGGTGGAAGTGATAGACCATCGCCGGCCAGTCCATCAGGGCCTTGCCGGCCTGCGTGGCTCTGAGGGGATACCAGCCGATCTCGGTGATGCCTTCGTGATGGGCTGCGACCTTGCCCCCGAGATTTCGGGCTAGCATCTGCGCCCCGAGGCAGATTCCGAGATAGGGCTTGTTTTCCAGAAGCGGCACGGACAGCCAGTCGATTTCGCGCCGTACGAACTCCTCCTCGTCATTGGCACTCATCGGTCCGCCGAAGATGATCGTCCCCGAATGCGCTTCCAGCGTGGGCGGCAGCTCGTCGCCGAGCGCGGGGCGGCGGATGTCGAGCGAAAAGCCCTTCCGCTCGAGAATGTGGCCGACACGGCCGGCGCTTGAGCGCTCCTGGTGAAGCACGATGAGGATGGGTCTCTTGGCGTCTCTTTGGGTGTCTGGGACCTCTGGCGGCATCGTCAGCTTTCCTGTTGCGCCTCGTTTTCCTCCACCATGTCGATCTTGGCGGCTGCTTCCTGGCGTTTCAAGACCCGGTCACGCCCGGAAACGCCGAGGAGGTCGGCAATCCGCCAGATCACGTGATCTTCCATCTCGCTGCGCGCGCCGTCCGCGTAAACGATTTCCCACAGCATGCCGACGAGCTCGATGCGTTGCTCCTCGGGCAGGTGCCGCTTTATATCTGACGTGAACTGGTAGAAATCGATCGCTTCGCTCTCGGCGCTCTCGCCGGCCGCGACCAGGGCGTTGAGAGCGGCATCGTCAAGCTTGTAATGCTCCTTGATGAGCTTGCGCATCTTGCGGCGCTCGGAGCTGCGGACCGCGCCGTCCGCTTCCATGACCTGGAAGCAGAGGCCGATCACCGCCACGCGGGGGTCCCCCACTTCAATCCGCGCCGAGCCAGTCATTCCTTCCAGAAATGCGCGAAAACGTTCAAACATGCACTATCGCCTGCAGCCTGTGGATATGTCGGGGTTCAGAAAAGACGGAAGTTGGCGGTGGTCCGTTCCGCCGCCGCCGGTTCGCGCACGCCCGGATCGTCCGGGGGGCGTCCGAAAAAGGGATCCGGCGCCTCCTCCGCATCCTTGTCCTTTGCAGGCGATACGGCCGGTTCCTTCCGGTCGGGAACGGTGATCGCCTTCTCCGGCTCGACCCGTTCTTTCTCGTCCCGCTCTCCCTCGGCCCGTTCTCTCTCGGTTTGCTCGCGCTCCGCTGGCGGGGCAGCCTCGACCGTCCGTTCAGAAGCCGGTTCCTCGGCGGGGCGGAGCACCGTCGCGACTGGCGGGAGGCTGCGAATTGCCTGGTCGGGGTTCAGATGCCCGTCCTCCGTTGCCGCCGCGATCTGCGACGGCGGAGCCTTCCACTCGAAAGCGTCGAGTCTGCCGCTGACCGGCGAGACCGGCAGCCAGACGGGCGAGGTGACGCCGTCGGCGGTCCAGGCCGGATCACGCGGGCTCTTCAGCGCCTGCGCCATCCAGTGCCGGATACGGCCCTCGTCGCCAGTGTCGGCCTCCTCGATATCCGCGAGCAGCAGAAAAATGCTCTCCCTCGGCTCGAGCCGGGCGGCGGCCTCTGCCTTTGACCGGGCAAGAGCGAGCTCGCGCGCATCGAGCGCCGCCTCGGCGACGGTCGCCAGTGCGACGGCATTGTTGCTGCGGAGCGATTCGAGCTTCTTCGCCCGCTTCAGACGGTCGAGGGTGGAATCGCCGCCGCGCGCCCGCACATAGAGGCGCGCAATGTCCGGATGCGGATCCGATTTCCACATCCTCTCGAGGATCGAGGCACCCTTGCGCAGATTGTCCTCGCGAAAGAGCGCCTTGGCGGCAACGAGGGCGGCCGGCACGAGGCGGTCGTCGAGCTTCAGCGCCGCCTGCGCGTCGTCCCGCGCGGATTTCGGGTCTGCATCCAATCTTTCCATTGCCCGCGCCGTCAGAAGAACGGCCTTTTTCCGGTCCGCTTCTTTCCTTTCGAGCACATGGGCGGCGCGGCTCTGGTCGAGCAGACGGATCGCCTCGTCCCACTGGCGCGCCTGGCTGCGATGGTCGAGCGTTGCCAGGGTTGCCCACGGCAAGTGCGGCGCCTTCTCGGAGGCGCGCTCGGCGTATTGTCGCGCGGCCTCGTTGGCGCCGAGGCGCTTGGCTTCAAGATAGAGCCCGCGCAGGCCGAGTTCGCGCGTCTCCGGGTCGTCCGCCATCGCCTCGAATTTCTTGCGTGCGTCGTCGTATTTGCCTTCGATCAGCGCGGTCTGCGCTTCGAGCAGATGGATGAGCGGCTCCTGATCCGAGCTGATGAGGTTTCGCGTGCGTGCGGCCATCTTGCGGGCGAGATTGGCGTCGCCGGCGCCGGCCGCGATCAGGCCGGTCGACAATGCCTGGTAGCCGCGGTCGCGCTTGCGGGCGCGAAAGTAACGCGTGACGGTGTGCGGCGACATCCAGATCGTGCGAAGCAGCCAGACGACGATCAGAACGGCAGCGAAGAGCGAGATCAAGATCGAGGCGGCGCGCATCAGGCTCATCTCGATGAGCTGGCCCTGCCAGATCAGCGACAATTCCCCCGGACGATCCGCGAGCCAGGCAAAGCCGAGAGCCAGGCAAAGGACGAGGAGTACGAAGAACAGTATCCGGATCATATGGGTCTTCTTTCTCCCGCTAACCTTGCTTGCCCGTGCGCGTCATGGTGCCGGCGACGGCGGCATCGATCACGGTTTCGACGCCAAGCCGCCGGTCGAGCTTCTCCTTGAACCCCTGGCCAGCGGATTTCGCCGCTTCGGGAAGGCTGTCCCATTCGAGCGATGCGCCCTTGAGATCGCCGTTGTCGAGCTTGTCTTCGATGCGGGCGATCACCGCTTCCGGCGTGTCGCCTTCGACGCTGCCGACCGGCCGCACGCGAATGCCCGACATGGCGCTGGAGACGAGGCGATCGAAAATGCCCTGATCGGGATCGGGCCGATGCAGCGCGTCCAGCATCGCGTCCGCCGCCGGCCGGAAACTTTCCCTCAATTCCGTCCGTGTGGGGACCCCCGTCGCGGCGACATCGGCCAGCTCTTTGACGACCGGATCCTCGGGGGCGATGCTGCGCAATGTGTCGAGTTCGGCGAGGAACGGCCCGCCGCGATCGATCGCCGTCTTCAGCGCGGTGACGGCAACGGCTTTCGCCATCTCGATATCGTTCGCAGGCTCGTTGAGCTTCTGCTCCGCCTGGTCGATACGGCCGGCAAGTTCCGCCCTGGCGGCGTCCGCCGCCTGGCGAGCCTCGGCAAGCTCGGTCTTCAGGGCGGCCATTTCATTCGTCAGATTGGCGACCTCCGCTTCGAGCGCCTTGATTTCGGGAGCGTCCGCCGCAGCTGCGCCGGGCTCCCGGGCCGCCTGTTCCAGAGCGGCGAGGCGGTCTTCCAAAGGGGCGACGTCCACCGCCGCCGCCGGGGCCTGCGCCTGAAGCTCCGCCTTGATCGCTTCGATCTCGCTCGCAAGGTTCTGCTCGGTACCCGGCTGCTCCGGTCCGGGCGCCGGAACGTAGCCGGCATATTGCAGCACGCCGGCACCGGCGAGCGCTATGAGACCGCCGAGGATGCCGGCTGCAAGCGCACCTGCGCCTGTGGCCTGTCTACTCTTTGCCTCGGGCAGTTCGCCGTTGGTCGCGTGCGGAAGCTCCGCGTCGAAGGCGGCCGCAGCCGCGTCGGCGCGTGCCTCCTCCGTCTCTGCTTTCTCTTGCGGATCGCCCGCCGGCAAAGGAGATTCGCCGATGCCGGCTTCGTTGCTTTCGACTTCGCCGGTCCTCACTTCGCCGGCTTCCGCCGCCTCGCTCGTCGAAATATCCGCCGGCTTGCCCGGTGTCGCATCCGGCCCGGCCGCTGCCTCGCCCGCTGCAGGTTCGGTCTTCTCCGCCTCGAGATCGATCGTCAGCGGTTCTTTCCCGGGTTTCGAGCGGCGCGGCGGCTTTTCCGATGCCATGGTCACCTCATTACCGTTTCATTGCCTGTCGGTCGGGCCTGAGCGGATCTGCAGCAGGAACGCTCCGCACCTTCCTCCGTTCTAAACGCAAACCTAGTCAGCGAGGATGACGAGGGAAAGCCCCAGACCATGCTTTTTGACGGAAATGGCCCAGATGACCCGAGCAATGTGCACAAGGCAGGCGGAAAACCGGCGCCGACTTTGCTGATTTGGCCTCAAAGAAGCCGCAAGAGATTTTCCTCGTCCGGCGCTGCCGCGACCCCGCAAACAAGACCGTCCGGCAGGGTCTCTCTTATCGGCCAGCTCAGGCAGAGAAAGCGCGAGGCGAGGTCCGCGGGTTCAAGCCCGCTCTCCCGCAATGCTGCATCCAGGCGCCGCGCGCTCTCGCGGGAATAGAGCATTACCGCATCGAAGGGGCCCGCGCGGAGGAGCCCCGGCAGCGTCTCCGCAGGATAGTGAACCGGCGCCATCCGGTAGCATTCGGCGATCCTGTGCTCGATTTGCCGTTGGTGCAATGCCCGTTCGAAACCCTCGGTCCGCGGTGAACCGGCGAGATAGACCAGCATTTCGCCGGGGGGGAGAAGGGCGGCGACCGTCTCGGCGAGTCCCTCGCCGGTTCCCGGTCCGATCCGGATGTCGGTAAATCCGAGATCGCCCGCGGCGCGCGCCGTCGCTTCGCCGACTGCAAAGAGCGGTGTTGCAAGGTGTGGCTCAAGCGCCGGACCGAGCGCGCCGAGGACGCGGACCGCCTCCCCACTGGTGACGGCGATCGCCTGGTGGGGCTCGCTCAATGCTGCCCGAACCGCGCCGGCGAGATGCTGCGCCTGCATGAGCGGCAGGATGACCGCTTCATGACCCATGGCGCTGAGCCTTGCCGCCGTCCTTTCGGCGGCCGGGCGTGGCCGGGTCACGAGCACGCGCATCGGATCAGCTCCAGCTCGAGAAGAATCCCGGTCCCGCCTTGGCGCGGATACGCTCGCCGGCCTCCTGCCCAAGCCTTTCCGCGTCTGCCGCTCTGCCGTCGATTTCGATCTGGTGGCAAGTGGTGCCGTCGGGCGTCAGGATCATGCCGGCGAAACGGATATGTGTCCCGTCCGATTGCGCGTAGCCGGCGATCGGCGTACGGCAGGAGCCGTCGAGTGTCGCCAGGAAGCCGCGCTCGCAGGAGACCGCCTCGTGTGTGCGGGGGTCGTCGATTGCCGCAAGCAGCGTGTTGATACGGTCGTCGCCGATGCGGGCCTCGACGCAGATCGCGCCCTGAGCCGGCGCCGGCGGAAATTCTTCCGGGTCAAGCAGCTCCGTCGGCACATGCTCCATGCCGAGACGCTTCAGGCCGGCGAAGGCCAGAAGCGTGCCGTCGACCTGACCTTCGGCAAGCTTGCGCAGGCGTGTCTCGACCTGTCCGCGATAGGTGATCACGTCGATATCGGGCCGAAGCCGCCGGATCAGCGCCTGACGGCGCAGCGAAGACGAGCCGACGGTGGCGCCTTGCGGGAGATCGGCGAGCCTTTCGGCCGAGCGGCCGACAAAGGCGTCACGGATGTCCTCGCGCGGCAGGAAAGCCGAAAGGAACAGCCCGTCCGGCAGCTTCGTCGGCATGTCCTTGGACGAATGTACGGCGAAGTCGAGGTCTCCCGACAGAAGCTGCTGCTCGAGCTCTTCGGTGAACAGGCCCTTGCCGCCGATCTCCGCAAGCGACCTGTCGGTGATCCGGTCGCCCTTCGTGGAAAGAATGACGATCTCGAACATTTCCGGTGGCAGACCATGGGCGGCGGCGAGCCGGTCGCGCGTTTCATGCGTCTGGGCCATCGCCAGCGGGCTGCCGCGCGTGCCGATGCGGAAAGGTTTCGTTTGCATCCTTCGCCATCCGTTGTTACTGCATGCTTCCTTGGATCGGAACCGGTTCAGGACAAAACCATGCAGCAGTTCAAAGCGTTACAGCGTCCCTTGTGCGTCTGAAGGCGCACGGCGCTGTTTGAGTTTCGTGTAACCACCTTTCACTGCGACCGCAATCTTTGAGTATAGCACGTGACGTCCCCGCCTTTGCGCATCCTCGGCATTGAGACAAGCTGCGACGAAACCGCCGCTTCGGTCGTGCTGCGTGACGAAGAGGGCCACGGCCGGATTCTCGGCGACGTGGTGCTGAGCCAGCTGGAAGAGCACAGCGCCTATGGCGGCGTCGTTCCCGAGATTGCGGCGCGCGCCCATGTCGAGGCGCTCGACACGCTGATCGAGGAAGCGCTCCTGCGCGCCGGCGTGACGCTCCGGGACATCGACGCGGTCGCTGCGACAAGCGGTCCCGGCCTGATCGGCGGGCTCATCGTCGGGCTGATGACCGGCAAGGCGATCGCGCGGGCGACCGGCAAGCCGCTCTATGCGGTCAATCACCTCGAAGGTCACGCGCTGACGGCGCGGCTGACCGACGGCCTTTCATTTCCCTATCTGATGCTGCTCGTCTCGGGCGGCCATACACAGCTGATCCTCGTCAAGGGCGTCGGCGAATACGAACGCTGGGGCACGACGATCGACGATGCGCTCGGCGAGGCCTTCGACAAGACCGCAAAGCTGCTCGGTCTTCCCTATCCGGGCGGGCCGGCCGTCGAGCGGGCGGCGCAGGCCGGCAATGCGGAGCGCTTCGATTTTCCCCGGCCGCTCGTCGGTGACGCCAGGCTCGATTTTTCTTTTTCGGGCCTCAAGACCGCCGTCCGCCAGGCCGCACAGTCGCTGGAGCCGGTGACGGATCAGGATATCGCAGACGTCTGTGCCTCTTTCCAGCGCGCCATTTCCCGAACGCTCAGGGATCGGGTCGGACGCGGCTTGAAACGGTTCAGGGCGGACTTCGCTTCCGTCGACCAACCGGCTCTTGTCGTGGCCGGCGGGGTTGCCGCGAACCAGACATTGCGCCGGACATTGCAGTCGCTTTGCGACGAGCACGGCTTCCGCTTCATCGCGCCGCCGCTCTCGCTTTGCACCGACAACGCCGCGATGATCGCCTGGGCCGGTGCGGAGCGCCTCGCGGCGGGCCTGCCGGCGGACGGGCTCGATGCGGCTCCGCGTTCGCGCTGGCCGCTCGATTCCGAAGCCAAGGCATTGATCGGCTCCGGCAGACGCGGCGCCAAGGCATGATGGACGGAAGATGAGCGGCAAATCGAAGAGCGCGCAAAAAATCGTGGTCGTCGGGGCGGGCGCCTTCGGAACGGCGCTTTCGGCCGTCGCGGCAGCGAAGGACAAGGCGAATGTCACTCTGCTTGCCCGGCGGGAAGAAGCGGCCGCGCAGTGTCGCCGTACCGGGCGGAATGACGCGGTTCTCCCGGGAATTCCGCTTCCCCCGCGCCTTGCCTATTCTTCGCAGGCGACCGCGCTCGAAGACGCCGACATCGTGCTTTTTGCGATGCCTTCGCAAGCGCATCGGGACGCGGCGCGGTGCTACGGTGCCGCGATCGGCGCCAGGGCGATCGTCGTCACCTGCGCCAAGGGCATGGAGCAATCGACCGGCCGACTCCTCACCGACGTTCTCGAAGAGGAGTTGCCGGGCAGTCGCGTCGGGGTGCTTTCCGGCCCGGGCTTTGCCGCCGATATCGCTCGCGGCCTGCCGACCGCCATGGTGATCGCCGCCCCCGATACCGCGATCGCGACGGAGCTTGCGGAGGCGCTTTCCGGGCGGACGTTCCGGCTCTATCCCTCGGCGGACCGCACCGGCGTTCAGCTTGGCGGGGCGCTCAAGAACGTGCTGGCGATCGCCTGCGGCATCGTCGAAGGCGCCGGCCTCGGCGACTCGGCCCGCGCTGCGCTGATCTCGCGCGGGCTTGCGGAAATGTCGCGCTTCATCGTCGCGAGGGGCGGCGAGGCGGACACTGTGCGCGGCCTTTCGGGATTGGGTGACCTCGTGCTGACTGCGACGAGCCACCAGTCGCGCAACCTGCGCTTCGGCATAGCCCTCGGTAAAGACGGCCGGGCTGCCGCCGGCAGCGAATTGGTGGAGGGCGCTTTTGCCGCATCCGTCGCCGCCCGCGTGGCGGGCGGACTCGGCATCGAGATGCCGGTCACGGAGGCCGTCGCAGCCATCGTCGACGGAAAGCTGGATGTCCGCTCGGCTCTCGAACAACTGATGTCCAGACCGATCACCCACGAATGATGTCTTCAGGAGGATCCATGCTCTTCGCACTGCTCTGCACCGACAAGCCCGGCGCGCTGCAACTCAGGGTCGACACCCGACCTGACCATGTCGCCTATCTCAACGACCTCAATGCCCGGGGCATCCTGAAGATCGCAGGACCTTTCCTGGACGCCGACGGCAAGCCGACGGGGAGCCTCGTGATCGTCAAGGCCGACACGCTCGAAGAGGCCAGGGCGCTTGCCGAGGCCGATCCCTATGCGAAGGCGGGTCTCTTCGCCAATGTCGAGATCAAGGCCTACAACTGGGTCTTCAACAATCCGGAGGCTTGAGGGGCGATGGCGTTCTGGCTCTACAAATCCGAACCGGCGAAATGGTCCTGGCAGATGCAGAAAGATGCCGGCGAGAAGGGCACCGAATGGACCGGCGTGCGCAACTACCTGGCGCGCAACAACATGCGGGCGATGACGATCGGCGACAAGGGTTTCTTCTATCACTCCAACGAGGGGCTCGAGATCGTCGGCATCACCGAGGTCTGCGCGCTGTCGCATCCGGACTCGACGGCAGAGGGCGACGCCCGCTGGGACTGCGTCGACATCCGCGCCGTCATGGACATGCCACGGCCGGTTTCACTCAAGGAAATCAAGGAAAATCCGAAGCTCGCCAAGATGTCGCTCGTCACGTCGATGCGTCTTTCGGTGCAGCCGGTGACGGATGACGAGTGGATCGAGGTCTGCCGCATGGGCGGGCTGGACAATCCGCCTCGATAGCGAACCGAATGTCGTGAAGACCGATCCCGAAAGCTTCATCCGCGCCAACACCGACATTCTCGCGCCGCCGCACGTGCCGGAAATCCGCCTGCATCTTGCGGGCGAGGCGCATGAATTGTGGCTGAAGACCGAGGAAGAGCTGGAACGGATCGGTCTGCCGCCGCCCTTCTGGGCCTTCGCCTGGGCGGGAGGGCAGGGGCTTGCCCGCTATGTCCTCGATCACCCCGAAACGGTGCGCGGCCGCCGCGTCATCGATTTCGCCTCCGGTTCCGGCCTCGTCGCCATCGCGGCGAAGTTGGCCGGCGCCGATGAGGTCACCGCCGCCGACATCGACCCATGGTCCGAAACGGCCGCGCGGCTGAATGCCGGGCTCAACGGCGTATCGCTCGCCTTCACCGGAGACGATATCGTCGGCTCGGAACGGGCGGCCGACGTCTACCTCGCCGGAGACGTCTTCTACGACAAGAGCTTCGCCGATCTTCTTCTGCCCTGGTTCGACGCGCTCGAACGTGCCGGTGCCGTCGTTCTCGTCGGCGATCCGGGCCGGGCCTATTGTCCACGCGGGCGGATGACTGACCTTGCGACCTACGAGGTGCCGGTGACCCGGGCGCTCGAAGACAGCGAGGTGAAGCGCACGACGGTCTGGCGGTTCGGTCCGGCTGTCGGCGCCGGCGACGATTGAGAGGAACGTCCGCCCTCTACGGCCGGACGACGCAGACGCCGTGCTCCCAGGAGCAAGCGCTGGCGTTTACCTGCGGCGAGACGATGATGATCTTCGCGCGTTTCGATGATGGGTTGGCTGCTGCGGTCTCGCCGGCAAGATAGGCGTAGCCGCCGTCCCGGCTGAAATAGATGCCGTTTCCTTCATCGCGGAACGCCGAAAGGCCGCCGGCATAGGTGCCGATGTCCGGAATGGGTGTCGGGAAGTCGTAACTCCCATAGCTGCCGTAACCGCCGGACGCGTATCCGCCGCCATTGATGACGATCACAGGACCACGATCCCGTCCGCGGGGAGCGTAACGATGCCGGGAATATCCCGGCCAGGGATATCTCGGCCGGACGTGCCGGGTGCGGGTCTGAACATCGGGCAGGCCCATGGAACCGGCAGATGCGAAACCGCCGACGGTCGTTACTGACCGGTGGCGCGCCTTGCGCCAGGTGTGATGGGGCGTGCGATGCTTGATCCGGACATGGCGGGTTCGGGTCTCCACATTGCCGAAACCGTCACTTTCGGCTGCCCGTGCCGGCAAACCGGCGGGCATCGCAAGTGCGAAGGCCACGACTAGAGCTTTGGCCGCGCGGACCATTCGCGAGGGGTTCATGTCTCGCTGCCTCCGGATCATCGTTAACAAACCGTTAAAGTGCATCCTGCGGCAACCGACGGGAAATGTCACGGATTCGGCTGGGTTTTTTCGTGCATATCGTTAAAAGGCCGGATGTCTCTCCGAGGCGGGAAAATGCCGTTTTCCGTCAAATCGATTAAATTGATTTTGCACTGCAAACACACTTGTCGTGAAGCCCTATGGTGATTAAAGGTCCGGGTGACTGAATTGCGCACAATCGGGTGCGATACCGGACGAAAAGAGTCCAGTTTTGGACGCATATCCGGTCATCCCGCGAGGTTCCGATGACGAATGTCACAAGAAGCCGGCCGCTCTCGCCGCATCTTCAAATCTACAAGCCGATCCCCACCATGATCATGTCGATCATGCACCGCATCACCGGCGGCGCGCTCTATTTCGGCACCGTCCTGGTGGCGTGGTGGCTGATCGCCGCTGCTTCGGGCGCTGCCTACTACGACTGGGTGAACTGGCTGTTCGGCACGTTCATCGGCAAGGTCGTCCTCTTCGGCTATACCTGGGCCCTTGTGCACCATCTGCTGGGCGGCATCCGCCACCTCGGCTGGGATCTCGGCTACGGCTATGAGAAGCACTTCGCCACGAGAATGGCGAAGGCCATGATCGTCGCATCGGCGACGCTGACGCTCGTCATCTGGGTCGTCGGCTACCTCGCTCGTTAAGGGACTTCGACATGAATATGCGCACACCTCTCGGCAAGGTCCGGGGTCTCGGTTCGGCAAAGGAAGGCACGGATCACTTCTGGCGGCAGCGCCTCACGGCCGTCGCCAGCATTCCTCTCACGATCTTCTTCGTCGTCTTTCTCGCCCATTATGCGGGCGCACCGCATGCGGAACTGATCGCGGCCCTTTCGAACCCCTTCGTGGCGGTTGCCATGGGGCTGATGGTCGTCGCCGGCCTCGTTCACATGAAGATCGGCATGCAGGTCATCATCGAGGACTACGTCCATGCGGAGGGCGCCAAGATAGCGCTTCTCATGCTCAACACATTCTTCACGATCGCGGTCGGCGGGCTCTGTCTTTTCGCCGTCCTGAAGATCGCTTTTGCAGGGTAATTTCGTCATGGCATCGATCAGTTCACCCGCTGCAAACGGCAAGGCATATCAATATGTCGACCATTCCTTCGACGTCGTCGTCGTCGGCGCCGGCGGGGCGGGCCTGCGCGCGACGCTCGGCATGGCCGAGCAGGGCCTGAGGACGGCCTGCATAACCAAGGTCTTCCCGACGCGTTCGCATACGGTCGCGGCACAGGGCGGCATCGCCGCTTCGCTGCAGAACATGACGCCCGACTGCTGGCAGTGGCATCTTTATGACACCGTCAAGGGCTCCGACTGGCTCGGCGATGTCGACGCCATGCAGTATCTCGCAATGGAAGCGCCGAAGGCGGTCTACGAACTCGAGCACTATGGCGTTCCGTTCTCGCGCAACGAAGAAGGCAAGATCTATCAGCGCCCCTTCGGCGGCCACATGCAGAACTACGGCGAAGGGCCGCCGGTGCAGCGCACCTGCGCCGCCGCCGACCGTACCGGCCACGCGATCCTGCATACGCTTTACGGCCAATCGCTCCGGAACAATGCCGAATTCTTCATCGAATATTTCGCCATCGACCTGATCATGTCGGCTGACGGCCGCTGCACCGGCGTGGTCGCCTGGAACCTCGACGACGGCACGATCCACCGGTTCGCCGCCAAGATGGTGGTGCTGGCGACCGGCGGCTACGGCCGCGCCTATTTCTCCGCGACCTCGGCGCATACCTGCACCGGCGACGGCGGCGGCATGATTGCGCGCGCCGGTCTGCCGCTGCAGGATATGGAATTCGTGCAGTTCCATCCGACCGGCATTTACGGCGCAGGCTGCCTCATCACCGAAGGCGCCCGCGGCGAGGGCGGCTATCTGGTCAATTCCGAGGGCGAGCGCTTCATGGAGCGCTACGCGCCCTCTGCCAAGGACCTTGCCTCGCGCGACGTCGTTTCCCGCTGCATGACGATGGAAATCCGCGAGGGCCGAGGCGTCGGCAAGAACAAGGACCATATCTTCCTGCATCTCGACCATCTCGATCCCGCAGTGCTGCATGAGCGCCTGCCGGGCATTTCGGAATCGGCGAAGATTTTCGCCGGCGTCGACGTCACGCGCGAGCCGATCCCGGTGCTGCCGACCGTTCACTACAATATGGGCGGCGTGCCGACCAATTACTGGGGCGAAGTGCTGAATGCGGACGGCCAGAACCCGGAGCGAATCGCGCCCGGACTGATGGCCGTCGGCGAAGCCGGCTGCGCCTCGGTGCACGGCGCCAACCGGCTCGGCTCGAACTCGCTGATCGACCTTGTCGTCTTCGGCCGTGCGGCGGCGATCCGCGCCGGCCAGATCATCGACCGCAACGAGGCGGTGCCGGACGTCGACACGGCCTCCTGCGACCGCATCATGGAGCGTTTCGACCGGCTGCGGCACGCCAACGGCACCACGCCCACGGCAGTGCTGCGTGACAAGATGCAGCGCGCCATGCAGGAAGACGCGGCCGTGTTCCGTACGCAGGAGTCGCTCGAATCCGGCTGCCGTCGCCTGTCTGCGATCTGGAAGGAACTGCCGGACGTCAGGGTCACCGACCGCTCGATGATCTGGAACTCGGATCTCGTCGAGACGCTGGAGCTCGAAAACCTGATGGCCAACGCCATCACCACGGTCTACGGCGCCGAGGCGCGCAAGGAAAGCCGCGGCGCGCATGCGCGCGAGGACTACAAGGACGGCCCGCTCGCCGGTCGAGACGACGTCAACTGGCGCAAGCACACGCTTGCCTGGGTCAACGAAGCGGGCGACGTCCGGCTCGATTTTCGTCCGGTGCACACCGAGCTGATCGCCGAAGGCATCGATCCCTACAAGATCGAGCCGAAGGCGCGCGTCTACTGATCTCGAGGACTAAGGCACATGGTTGAACTCGCTCTCCCCAAGAACTCGCAGATCACCGAAGGCAAGGTGTGGCCGAAACCGGTCGGTGCGGCGAACCTGCGCGAATACCGGGTCTATCGCTGGAATCCGGACGACGGCAAAAACCCGCGGATCGATACCTATTACATCGATATCGACGATTGCGGCCCGATGGTTCTGGACGGTCTGCTCTACATCAAGAACAACATCGATCCGACGCTGACGCTGCGCCGCTCCTGCCGCGAAGGCATCTGCGGCTCCTGTGCGATGAATATCGACGGCACCAATACGCTCGCCTGCACCAAGGGCATGGATGAGGTGAAGGGCGCCGTGAAGGTGTATCCGCTGCCGCACATGCCCGTCGTCAAGGACCTCGTGCCCGACCTCACCAATTTCTATGCCCAGCACCGTTCGATCGAGCCCTGGCTGAAAACCGTTTCGCCGACGCCGGCCAAGGAATGGCGGCAGAGCCACGAAGATCGCCTGAAGCTCGACGGGCTCTATGAGTGCATTCTCTGCGCCTGCTGCTCGACCTCCTGTCCGAGCTATTGGTGGAACGGTGACCGCTACCTCGGCCCCGCCGTCCTCCTGCAGGCCTATCGCTGGCTGATCGACTCCAGAGACGAGGCCACTGGCGAGCGTCTCGACAATCTCGAAGATCCGTTCCGGCTCTATCGCTGCCACACGATCATGAACTGCGCCCAGGCCTGTCCGAAGGGGTTGAACCCCGCCAAGGCGATCGGCGAGATCAAGAAGATGCTGGTCGAGCGGCGGTTCTGACCCTTCCGTCCTGCAGGTGTTTCTCAGCATCATTTCAACGGCGGGCCTCGGCTCGCCGTTTTGCTTTCACGTCCGTCACATCGACGTGTTGCTAAGTGATTTGAAACGCGCCGCGAGGCAGTTAGGTAATAGCCGAGGATGGAGGGTCGCCGATGCTTCGCCTGCTGCTCGGTTTTCTCGTCACTTGTTTCCTGTTGCTGCCGGCGCGGGCGGCAGAACCGCAATATGCTATCTTCGCCGGCGGCTGCTTCTGGTGCGTCGAGAGCGACTTCGACGCCGTGCCCGGCGTTCTCGAAACGATCTCCGGCTATGCCGGCGGCAAGAGCGCGAACCCGACCTATGAAGATTATTCGAGGGGTGGACACCGCGAGGTGGTGCGCGTGAAGTTCGACCCGGACCGGGTCTCCTATGCGGAGCTCGTCGGCGTCCTGTTCCGTACGACGGACCCGACGGATGACGGTGGCCAGTTCTGCGACCGGGGCTTCGCCTATACGACCGCGATCTATGCGCTGAACGAGCGGCAGGCGATGGACGCGAAGGCGGAAAAGATCAAGGCCGAGGCGGAGCTCGGCCGGCCGATCGTCACGCCCGTCGAAGGCGCAGCGAAATTCTGGCCGGCGGAAGACTACCATCAGGACTTCGGCAAGCGGAACCCGATCCGCTACTGGTACTATCGCAACGGCTGCGGCAGAAACCGAACTGTCGAGAAGCTCTGGGGCGATCGCGCCTATGCAGGCGTCGATCATTGATCGATTGCCCCTCATCCGCCCGTCGGCATCCTGCATAAGAAGTGTTGGATAGGATTGGGTATGCAATTGGCCGGTTTGCTTTCGCGCCCGGCCTCTCTTCAAGCCCATTTGCGGGCGTAGCCCGCGTCAATGCGTTTCTCGAAGCGCGCTCCTTCGCTGTCCGGAAGGCATCCTTTCTACTTTCGGATGACAACGCGCAGACGGCGTTGCGCCGCCGCTTGCTTGATCAGGGTGGCCACCTTGCGAACGAAAGCCGGGCTGAAGGTGCCGATCGGCGTTGTCGATGCGAGATCATAGGCTTCGTCGAGACGGAGCAGATTGTACTCGTCCAGGATCAGCCAGGACGGGAAACGGAGCCCGCCACGGCGGCATTCGATTTCGCTGACGGCAATGTGGACGATCGACGGATCCGGACTCCGTGAGGTGATCGGGAACAAAAACAGCTTCACCGGCTCCGTCGGTGTCTTCACCAAAAGGCAAACCGGCCGCTCCTTGCGGCCCGATTCCTCACCGTCGCCGGCTTGCCTCGCCCAAAGATAGTAGCAGCGAAGGACGTCACCCGCCTTGAACATCGTCGTGGTCATCGCTGGCAATGATCGCATCGAGGCCGGTCATGAGTTCATCATGAATATCGTCCGGCGCATTCTCGAGCGTGTAGGCGGCCGCGTGAGGTCGGCCAACCAGTTTCTGATACTGAGCAGCGGACAGGATGACGAGCTTTTCCTTTCCGCGCTTGGTAAGCGCTACGGGCTCGATCAACGCTGCCTCGAGGATCTCGCCGGACGCGCGATTCATTTCGCTGAAAGTGAATTGCTTCATCTGCGTCGCTCCGTTCCCAATATACGTAAAATACGTAAATTATGCGGCTACGTCCAGCGCTGAGTTACCCCGTGGCCAGACTTGGGTGAGCGCGTCAAACTGCGGCTCGATGTCCTCCGCCACTGCAGGCTTCTCCGGGCTGCATCGTAGACCTCGAGGGAGCGCCATCGACGAGCGCGGCGGACCCGGTCGATCCGCCGTATCCCCCGTCAGCGCGCAGCCCAATTCGCGCCGCGGCGGAAGATCGTGCGCATCTCGGGCACCTCGAATTCCTTGGCCACATGCCCGAGCGAGGAGTAGAAGACCCGGCCCTTCCCATGCTTGCGCTTCCAGACCACCGGCATCGTCACGCCTTCGATCCAGGAGGCATGCTCGCCGGAGAAGGTGGTCGTTGCCAGCACCTCGTTGGACGGATCGACATGCATGTAATATTGCTCCGAGGTATAGGGAAAATCGGAGATACCCTCCATCAGCGGATCGTCGGGGCGCGTAATGTTCACGCGATAGTCGATGATGTTGCCCGGGTGGGCCACCCACTGGCCGCCGATGATGAACTGGTATTCGACGCTCTCGCGGAAGGCATCGCCCGCGCCGCCGTGATAGCCGGCGATACCGACGCCGCCTTCGACGGCCGCGGCGAGATTCTTTACCTCTTCCTTCTCGATCTTCGACATCGTCATGATCGGAACGATCAGTGACAGGTCGTGGATCGACGGATCGGCGAAGGCTTCGGTCGTGTGTTCCAGATAGACCTTGAACCCGTCCTCCTGCAGCATGTCGCGGATGATATGGGCGCATTCCTGCGGCTCGTGCCCGCTCCAGCCGCCCCAGACGATCAGTGCCTCGCGCATTCTCATTCCTCCTCAAATTTGACTAGCGGCCGATGCGGCCGTCGACGAGCGATTGCGACAGAGGGGCCGGCCGCTCGGCCTTCGTGCTGATGCTGACGGTAGAACCGGTATCGGCCGCCTTGTGGAACGCTTCCATGACCTCCAGCACGTGCAAGGCGAGGTCTCCGTTTGCCCGGTGCGGCCGGCCCGAGCGGATCGCATGTGCCATGTCGGCCACCCCGATCGAGCGGTAATTGCCGTCGGCATAGGGCTCGCTCGTCGCGGTCTGCTCGAAGGCGCCGCCCTTTTTCAGTAGCTCGATCTGGCCGCCGAAATGGTTCGGATCCGGGACGATCAGCGTGCCCTCGGTTCCATAGAGCTCGAGAGGCACATGCCTGTGGCCCGCCACATCGAAGCTCATGCCGATCTGCACGACGGCTCCATTCTCGAAGGCCATGATGCCGGCGACATGGGTCGGCACGCGGACGGGGATGCGTTCGCCGTTGCGCGCCTCGCTGGTGATGGTCCGCTCCTTCCGTGCCGCCGTGGCAAATCCGGCAACCTTGGCGACGGGGCCGAGAAGGTTGACGAGGTCGGTGATGTAGTAGGGACCCATATCGAGCATCGGTCCGCCGCCGACGTCGTAATAGAAGTCCGGATTGGGATGCCAGCGCTCGTGACCCGGGCACATGAAGGTGGCGGTGCCGCCGACGGGCGTGCCGAGCACGCCGGAATCGACGATTGCGCGTGCCGTCTGATGCGAGCCGCCGAGAAAGGTGTCCGGGGCGGCGCCGATCCGCAGGCCTTTCTCCCGAGCCAGCGCCACCAGCTTGCGTCCGTCAGCGAAGTCGGTGGCGAGCGGCTTTTCGGAATAGGTGTGCTTGCCGGCCTCGAGGGCCTGCATGGCGACGGCTACGTGCGCCTTCGGCACGGTCAGGTTGACGATGAGCTCGATCGACGGGTCCGCGAGGAGATCGGCGACGCCGCGCGCCTCGACCTTGAACTCCGCCGCGCGCTCTTCGGCAAGGTTGCGGTTCAGGTCGGCGATGCCGCGGATGTCGAGGATCGGAAAGGCTGCCATCGCCTTCAGATAGGCCGACGAGATGTTGCCGCAGCCGATGATGCCGATACCGAGTTTTTCCATCAGTCTCCTCCCGAAATGGATACATAAGTTCGGCGCAGCGCATCAAAGCGCCGGTGCCGGTCCGGTCGTCCCCCAGGGGGACTCGTAGAGTTCGCAGAGCGCCACGACCGCCGCCCCCTGAGCCCAGGTCTCGTCGGCCGATTCGTCGAAGACGAGTTCGGCCACCGTCGAGATCGAGGGCGGGATCGCGTTCTGAAAGGACCGGCGGATGCTCTCCACGAAAACGGTGCCGAGCGACAGGCTCGAACCGACGATGACGACGCGCGGCGGTCCGAACAGCGTAACTATGTTGGCGACCGCGAGCCCGACCGCTTCTCCGGCCCGTGAGGCGGCCGTGGTCAGCGCTTCGTCCTCGGCCGCGATCAGCATCTGCGCATGCGTCATGCCCCGTCCGAGGCGCACCGCCTCGGCGAATCGCCCGTCCATCGGGTGTTCGCCGAGAATCGCGTTCTCCCCGGCGAGCGTCGAAAGGCGGACGGTACGGCTCTCGCCGACGCCGAGCACAAGATCGCCGAGATTGTGGCTCAGGCCCCCGGCGCCTCGGAAAAGCTGGCCGCCATGCAGCACGCCGAGCCCGAGGGTCTGCTCCAGCGAAACGAGAACCATGTCGTCGAGGTCGCGGGCGCGACCGAACCAGTGATGGGCAAGCGTGATGGCGTGCGCGTCGCTCTCGACGATCGTCGGGACGTTGAGCCTGCTCGTCATTTCGCTTGCGAAATCGACGTCCGTTTCCCGGAAGATCGGGCTGGAGCGGACGTGACCGGTGCGGTGTTCGACCACGCCCGGCAGACCGATGCAGATCGAATCGATGTCGTCGAGCGAAAGGTCGGCGTCGACCACGCAGCGGCGCACGCCGTCCTCGATCAGATCGGCGATGACGGCGATCGGCTGGCGGTCGACCCGGATCGGCAAAGTCAGGTCGGAGAGCACTTCGCCGCGAAAGTTGCAGACGGCGAAAACCATGCGATTGGCGGCGATCTTGGCACCGACGACGCGAGCGGCCTCCGGGTCGAGCTCCAGCATGACGCGCGGGCGGCCCCTTGCGGCAGCGTTGCGGATATCGCCCTCGTGCCGGGTCAGGATGAGGCCGTCGTCAAGCAGCGACGCGGTGATCGCGGAAACGGTGGTCGTGGACAGTTCGGTGCGTTCGCTGATCTCGACGCGTGAAATGGGGCCGTGCCGGCGGATCGTATCGAGCACGTTGAAGCGATTTATCGCGCGCATCAGTTCGGGATCGGCGGTCTTCATCGGTCTTCAGTATGCTCGCATGCTGGATTGGTTGGCTGGGCGGGGTGAAATCATTTAGCAGGAATACGAATTAAATAACGGGCAATTAGCGCCTCCTGTCAAGCGGAGCTCCCGAAATATTCGCGAGGGCTGTTGACATTTGCCGGCATCTCCTCTGAATTAATCCGTATTGGGGACAAAATGAAGAGGACGTTTTGCCCCCTTGAAGGAGTTTGGGAGGAGAAAGATGATGATGCTCGAACGTGGGTCGGCGCCTCTGCGCGCCACCAGACTTTCCGCGCTTGCTGCCGTAGCCGGCATGGCGCTTCTCTTCGATGCGAGCCACGCATCCGCCGATACGGTGGTCAGGTGGCTTCATCTGGAGACTGTTCCGGCCTATTTAAAGATGTGGGAGGACATCGCCGCAAAGTACGAATCGGAACATGCGGGCGTCGATATTCAGCTCCAGTTCCTGGAAAACGAGGCATTCAAGGCGAAGCTGCCGACGCTTCTGCAGTCGGACGACGCGCCCCATTTCTTCTATAGCTGGGGTGGCGGCGTGCTGAAGCAGCAATCCGAGACCGGGGCGCTCATGGATCTGACGGAGGCGATGCGCGCCGACGGCGGCGCCTGGGAGAAGAGCTACAATCCCGCTGCGCTCAAGGGCTTCACCTTTGACGACAGAATTTATGCGGTTCCCTTCAAAATGGGAACGATCAGCTTCTTCTATAACAAGGAGCTCTTTCAGAAGGGTGGCGTCAAGGCCGAGGACATCAAGACCTGGGACGATTTCCTCACGGCCGTGAAGACGCTGAAGGAGGCCGGCATTACGCCGATCGCCGGCGGCGGCGGCGACAAGTGGCCGTTGCATTTCTACTGGAGCTACCTGGTCATGCGCAATGGCGGCCAGCAGGTCTTCGAGGATGCCAGGAACAACGAGGGCGAGGGCTTCCTGCATCCGTCGATCATCAAGGCCGGCGAGCAGCTCGCCGAGCTCGGCAAGCTCGAGCCGTTCCAGGGCGGTTATCTCGGCGCGAGCTGGCCGCAGACGCTCGGCCTGTTCGGCGACGGCAAGGCGGCGATGATCCTGAGCTTCGAGACGACCGAAGCCACCCAGCGCGCCAATTCCGGCGACGGCAAGGGCCTCGCGCCAGAGAATATCGGCCGCTTTCCCTTCCCCGCCGTCGAGGGCGGGGCGGGTGCTGCCACCGACACACTGGGCGGTCTCAACGGCTGGGCGGTAACCAAAAATGCTCCGCCTGAAGCGCTGGATTTCCTGCGCTACCTGACCAATGCGGAAAACGAGCGGCTAATGGCGAGCATCGGCATGATCGTCCCGGCGGCGGCAGGGGCCGAGGATGGCGTCACCAACCCGCTGGTGCGGGCTTCGGCCGACCAGCTCGCGGCCTCTACCTGGCACCAGAACTATTTCGACCAGGATCTCGGCCCCTCCCTCGGCCGCGTCGTGAACGACGCTTCGGTCGAAATCGTCTCCGGACAGATGTCCTCGGAAGAGGCGGCCCGGATGATCCAGGACGCCCGCGAACTCGAATGAGTGCGTAAGCGAGGGCGGCGGGAGCTCCCGCCGCCCGGCTTTCCTTCGACCATCCGGAACGAAAGGTGCGAGGACCAGATGACCGACGCGACTGCGACGATCACCGCGGCGCCGGCCACGGCAAGCCGCAAGAAAGTGCGGTACAAGAGCCCGACCGTGCGCGGGCGCCTGCCGGTGCTCATCCTCTTTCTGCCGCCGGCCCTGCTGCTGTTCACGGTCTTCGTCATCCTGCCGATGGGAGAGGCGGCCTGGTACAGCCTCTATCGCTGGAACGGCTACGGAACCCCGACGCAGTTCGTAGGCCTGCGCAATTTCGAGGTGCTGTTCAACAATGCGGCCTTCTCGCGGGCGCTGATCAACAACGGCATCATCATTCTCGTTTCGGTGCTCCTGCAGATTCCGCTCGCCCTCTGGCTTGCTATGATGCTCGCGCACAGGATCGCCGGCGTCGTCGCCTTCCGGCTGATCTTCTTTCTGCCCTACGTGCTGGCGGATGTCGCGGCCGGGCTCATCTGGCGTTTCGTCTATGATGGCGACTACGGGCTCGTGGCCGCGGTCGCCGGCTTCTTCGGCGTCGCCACCCCCTACGTGCTCGCCGACCGCAGCCTTGCCATCTATGCGGTGCTTGCCGTCATCATCTGGAAGTATTTCGGCTTCCACATGATGCTGTTCATCGCCGGCCTGCAGGCGGTCGACAGGAGCGTGCTCGAAGCTGCCGAGATCGACGGAGCGACCGGTTGGCAGAAATTCCGTTACGTGACCCTGCCGCTCCTCGGCTCGACCGTCAGGCTGTCGATCTTCTTCGCCGTCATCGGATCGCTGCAGCTCTTCGACCTCGTGATGCCCCTCACGGGCGGCGGGCCGTCGAACTCGACGCAGACCATGGTGACCTTCCTCTACACCTACGGCGTCACCCGCATGCAGGTGGGGCTCGGAAGCGCGGTCGGCGTGGTCCTCTTCGTCATCTGCGTCACGCTCGCTTTCGGCTACAAACGGATATTCATGCGCCATGACTGACACGACTTCTTCCGTTCGCATGACCGCAGCCACCCGCCTCTATCTCTACGTGTCGCTGTCGCTGGTGGCGATGCTGGTCCTGCTGCCCCTGGTCACCACGGCGCTCGGCGGCTTCAAGTCGCTCGGCGATCTGCGCGTCAATCCGTTCGGCCTGCCTTCCGAATGGCTGTGGTCGAACTATCTCGATATCCTTTTCGGCGACCGCTACTGGCGGCAGATGCTGAACTCGCTGTTCATCGCGGCCATAACGGTGGCGCTGACCGTCATCGTTTCGGCCATGGCCGCCTTCACCTTCGCCCATGTCAGGTTCTTCGGTTCGAACCATTTGCTGAACTACTTCCTGATCGGGCTCATGTTTCCGGCGGCAACGGCGATCCTGCCGCTCTTCATCCGCATCCGCGATCTCGGCCTGCTCGACACCTATTGGGGCGTGATCCTGCCCCAGGTGGCCTTCGGCCTCGGCATGAGCATCCTGCTTTTCCGCAATTATTTCCGGAACCTGCCGGAAGAACTCTTCCAGGCCGCCTTCGTCGACGGCTGCGGCTACATCCGCTTCTTCTGGTACATTTCCCTTCCGCTTTCCCGCCCCATCGTCTCGACGGTCGGCATCATCACCTTCGTGCATAGCTGGAACAGCTACATCCTGCCGCTGATCATGCTGAACACGGAGGCGAAATATCCCTGGCCGCTCGGCATCATGGTCTATCGCGGCGAGTTCGGCACCGATTGGCAGCTCGTGCTCGCCTTCATCACGCTGACGATCCTGCCGACGGTGATCGTCTTCTTTCTCGCCCAGAAGCACATCATCGCAGGCCTGACGGCCGGCGCGGTGAAATCCTGAGCCCTTTCCTGACGCGTCGTTCCAAGGAGAAAGCATATGGCATCGGTCGAACTCAGGGACATCCGCAAGAGCTATGCTGCGCTCGAGGTGGTCCACGGCGTGTCTCTCTCGATCGCGGAGGGCGAATTCATCGCGCTCGTCGGTCCGTCCGGCTGCGGCAAATCCACGTTGCTGCGCATGATCGCCGGATTGGAAGAGATCAGCGACGGCGAGGTGCTGATCGGCGGCAAGGTGGTCAATCCGCTGACGCCGCGCGAGCGCAACATCGCCATGGTCTTCCAGTCCTACGCGCTCTACCCGCACATGTCGGTGGCCGAGAATATGGGCTTCAACCTCAAGCTCTCCGGTCTCTCCCGTCCCGAGATCGACAGAAAGGTCAGCGAGGCGGCGCGCATGCTGGCGTTGACGGAGCTTCTCGATCGCAAGCCGAGCCAGCTTTCCGGCGGCCAGCGCCAGCGCGTCGCCATGGGACGCGCGATTGTCCGCGACCCGGCCGTCTTCCTGTTCGACGAACCGCTCTCCAATCTCGATGCCAAGCTCCGGGTGCAGATGCGCACCGAGATCAAGGCCTTGCACCAGAAGGTCGCCACCACCTCGATCTACGTGACCCACGACCAGATCGAGGCGATGACGCTCGCCGACCGCATCGTCGTCTTGAACGGCGGCAGGATCGAGCAGGTGGGCACGCCGCTGGAGCTCTATCGCACGCCCGCCAACCTCTTCGTTGCGGGTTTCATCGGTTCGCCGGCCATGAACGTGCTCGACGGAACGGTCGATGCCGATGACGGGGAGCCGGCGGTGCGCCTCGGCGACGGGTCGGCGATCCGCATCGCGCCCGAGCGCAAGGTGCGGCCCGGGCAGGCGGTCCGGATCGGACTGCGCCCGGAACATTTCGTCGCGGGCGGGGAGGGCAATGCTATTGCCGGCCAGACGCTGCTGGTTGAGCCGACCGGTGCCCAGACGCATGTGCTTTTCGAATTTGCCGGCGAACAGATAACCGCCGTCGTCGACGGCGACCACCCCGCCCGCCATGGTTCCCTCTTCAAGGCGGCGATGGACCGCAGCCAGGTCTATGTCTTCGACAGGCAGACGGGCGCGGCACTGTGAGCATTACACCCGGCCGTCCGCCGGCGCGGGCCATGTCCGTGTGAAGGCACATGCGAGCGAATCCGCCGGGCGTCTCAATCCTGCAACTGCCGGACGCGAAATGGCTTGCCTTGATTTGAAAGGTGGTTTTGCTGTAATTCGGCCTATATTATCGCGTTGCGTTATGGTTCGCGGACAATGTCGGGGGTAAAGATATGCGGGTTTCACATGCGGCGGCCGGGTTGGCGGTTGTACTTGCGCTAGCCGGATGCCAGCGGACGTCCTTCGGTGGTTTCGGGTCTCAGGATGTTTCTCGCGCTCCCGCTCCCCTGCAGGCGCAGCCCGTACCTTCCGTCTCCGCGGGGCAACTGCCGCCTCCGGCGGGGGCGTCGCAGTTCCCGGCCGCACCGACGACGGGCACCGCAGCGCCCGGCGCGGCGGCCGGCACGGAAGTGGCCGCAGCCACCAATGCCCTCGACGTAACGAAGGAGTCGATGGTCGGCAACTGGCGCGTTTCGAGCGCCGGCAGTTCCTGCGACATGTTCCTGACCCTCACCAATCTCGGCAGCGGTTCGCGCGGCGGCACGCGCGGCTGCGCCGGCGAGCTGACGGCCATGGGATCCTGGGAAGTGGCGGGCAAGCAGGTCGTGCTCAAGGACCGCAGCGGCAATCCGATCGCCCGGCTCTACAAGACGGCCGATGCGCGCTTCGACGGCTCGACCAATGGCGGGCAGCCGGTCAGCCTCAGCCGCTAGGGCGGAGGAGAAGTGTGTGCGGTTTCGCCCGCATCCCGCATCTCAACTTGCAAGAATCGATCACGACCGGCGATACGGCTCTGCGGCTTTCCAAGGCCTTTGGTACGACGCCGGAATTCTGGATTAATCTCCAAAGCCATTATGAACTGGAACGCGCGCGTGATGCCGCAGGTGATCTGAGCATTTCTCCGCTTCACGCCGCATGATGGACCAAAGCCGCAAAACCACGAAACGATAGAAGCGCATCGTGCTCAATCCCGACGACAGCATTCTTCGCAAGCTCGAGGCGCTCGTTGCCGCCGGCGAGCGGCAGCGCGACCCGGCTCAATTCGCAATCGCAAGACGGCTAGACAGCCTGACGGCAAAGCTCCTGGCGAGCCGCCCCTCGCGCAAGACCAATGCGCTCGGCTGGCTCTTTGCGGCGCGCAAAAAGGACCAGCCGCCGGTCAAGGGCCTCTATATCCACGGCGGCGTCGGGCGCGGCAAGACCATGCTGATGGACATGTTCTTCGACGCCGTACCGATCCAGCGCAAGCGCCGCGCCCATTTCCACGAATTCATGGCCGATGTGCATGAGCGCATCTACAGGCACCGGCAGAAGCTCAAGAACGGCGAGACCAAGCAGGCCGATCCGATCCCGCCCGTCGCTTCCGATCTCTTCGGCGAAGCGCGGCTCCTGTGTTTCGACGAGTTCACCGTCACCGACATCGCCGATGCGATGATACTGGCGCGGCTCTTCGGCGAACTGTTCGCCAAGGGCTGCGTGCTTGTCGCGACCTCAAACGTCGAGCCGGACAATCTCTATCGCGACGGCCTCAATCGCGGTCTCTTCCTGCCGTTCATCGATCTTCTGAAGGCAAATGCCGAGATCATCTCGCTCGACACGGAAACGGATTATCGTCTGGGCAAGACCGATGGCGCGCCCGTCTGGCTGTCGCCGCTCGGGCCCGAAACGGAAGCCGCCATGGATCGCGCCTGGTATCGGGAGACGGGCGGAGCGCCGGTCGCCTCGGCCGAAATCGGCCGCAAGGGGCGCACGATCCGCGTGCCGGCGGCCGCCGGCCGGGCCGCGCGGTTCACCTTTGCAGACCTGTGCGCGCAGCCGCTCGGCGCCGCCGACTACCTTGCGATCGTCGCGCAGTACAGCACCATCTTCCTCGACCACGTTCCGCATCTCGGGCCCCACCTGCGCAACGAGACGAAGCGCTTCATCATCCTGGTCGACGCTCTCTATGATCAGGGCGCCCGCCTGTTCGCCTCGGCTGACGCCGAACCGCAGCATCTGCTGACCGCCAGGAAGGGCACCGAAGGCTTCGAATTCGACCGTACGGTTTCGCGTCTCATCGAGATGCAAAGCCAGGATTACGCTGCGGCTCACCCGCACGATTCAGCGGAGGAATGACGCTTAGGCGACAAGAATTCTTACGTTTACGTAAGAATTTTACGATCTAACCGATTGAATTTGCTCTGCTCAAAAGTATCGATTGATATTTTTCACTTTGCCGTTTAAGGGCTTTCGGCGAAGGTTTGGCGTTTGCCGCGTTTCAGGCCTTGATCATTTTGGGATCACAAAGGAAGCACTTTCATGGCGCGCAACAAGATCGCACTTATCGGTTCGGGGATGATTGGTGGCACGCTGGCGCATCTCGCCGGCCTGAAGGAACTGGGCGACATCGTCCTCTTCGACATTGCCGACGGCATTCCCCAGGGCAAGGGCCTCGACATCGCGCAGTCCTCTCCGGTCGAGGGCTTCGATGCATCGATGACCGGTGCGAGCGACTATTCCGCGATCGAGGGCGCCGACGTCTGCATCGTCACCGCCGGCGTGCCGCGCAAGCCCGGCATGAGCCGCGACGATCTGCTCGGCATCAACCTCAAGGTCATGGAACAGGTCGGCGCCGGCATCAAGAAATACGCTCCGAACGCCTTCGTCATCTGCATCACCAACCCGCTCGACGCCATGGTCTGGGCGCTGCAGAAGTTCTCCGGCCTGCCGAAGAACAAGGTCGTCGGCATGGCCGGCGTGCTCGACTCTTCGCGCTTCCGGCTCTTCCTTGCGGAGGAGTTCAACGTCTCGGTCAAGGACGTCACCGCTTTCGTGCTCGGCGGCCATGGGGACACCATGGTGCCCCTCGCGCGCTATTCGACCGTCGCCGGCATTCCGCTGCCCGACCTGATCCAGATGGGCTGGACCACCAAGGAAAAGCTCGACCAGATCATTCAGCGCACCCGTGACGGCGGCGCCGAGATCGTCGGCTTGCTCAAGACCGGCTCGGCCTATTATGCGCCGGCCGCCTCGGCGATCGAAATGGCCGAGGCCTATCTCAAGGACAAGAAGCGCGTGCTGCCCTGCGCCGCTCATCTCTCCGGCCAGTATGGCGTCAAGGACATGTATGTCGGCGTGCCCACCGTGATCGGCGCCGGCGGCATCGAGCGCATCATCGAGATCGACCTCAACAAGGGCGAGAAGGAAGCCTTCGACAAGTCGGTCGCGGCCGTCGCCGGCCTTTGCGAAGCGTGCATCAACATCGCACCCAGCCTGAAGTAACCGCCATCCGGCCTATCAGACAGGAAAGAACCCATGAACATCCATGAATACCAGGCCAAGGCTCTGTTGAAGAGCTATGGCGCGCCGGTCGCGGAAGGCGTCGCGATCTTCTCCGCCGACGAGGCAGAAGCGGCTGCGAAGAAGCTGCCGGGACCGCTTTACGTGGTGAAGAGCCAGATTCATGCCGGCGGCCGCGGCAAGGGCAAGTTCAAGGAACTCGGCCCCGACGCCAAGGGCGGCGTGCGCCTGGCCAAGTCGGTGGACGAGGTCGTCGCCAATGCCAAGGACATGCTCGGCAACACGCTGGTGACCAAGCAGACCGGTCCGGCCGGCAAGCAGGTCAACCGCCTCTATATCGAGGACGGCGCCGATATCGACCGCGAACTCTATCTCTCGATCCTCGTCGACCGCTCCGTGGGCCGGGTGGCCTTCGTCGTTTCGACCGAGGGCGGCATGGACATCGAAGCAGTCGCCGAACATACGCCGGAGAAGATCGTCACCGTCGCGATCGATCCGGAAAAGGGTGTGACCGCAGAAAATCTGAAGACGCTCGCCGACGCGCTGAAGCTCGAAGGCGAAGCGCGCGCCGATGCCGAGAAGCTCTTCCCGATCCTCTACAAGGCATTCGTCGAAAAGGACATGAGCCTGCTCGAGGTCAATCCGCTGATCGTCATGACGAACGGCCGGATGCGCGTCCTCGACGCCAAGGTCTCCTTCGACGGCAACGCCCTCTTCCGCCATGAGGACGTGGTCGCGCTGCGCGACACGACGGAAGAGGACGACAAGGAAATCGAGGCGTCGAAATACGACCTCGCCTACGTCGCCCTGGATGGCAATATCGGCTGTATGGTCAACGGCGCCGGTCTCGCAATGGCGACGATGGACATCATCAAGCTCTACGGCGCCGAGCCCGCGAACTTCCTCGATGTCGGCGGCGGTGCCTCGAAGGAAAAGGTCACCCAGGCCTTCAAGATCATCACGGCCGATCCGGCGGTGAAGGGCATCCTCGTCAACATCTTCGGCGGCATCATGAAATGCGACGTCATCGCCGAGGGCGTGCTTGCAGCGGTCAAGGAAGTCGGCCTCAAGGTGCCGCTCGTCGTGCGCCTGGAAGGCACCAATGTCGAGCTCGGCAAGAAGATCATCAATGAATCGGGCCTCAACGTGATTTCCGCCGATGATCTGGACGACGCCGCCCAGAAGATCGTTGCAGCCGTGAAGGGAGCCTGAGGTTTCATGTCCATCCTGATCAACAAAGACACCAAGGTTCTCGTTCAGGGCCTCACCGGCAAGACCGGTACCTTCCACACCGAGCAGGCACTCGCCTATAACGGCACCAAGATGGTCGGCGGCATCCACCCGAAGAAGGGCGGCGAGACCTGGACCGGTGCCAAGGGCGAGCAGCTGCCGATCTTCGCGACGGTCGCCGAGGGCCGCGATGCGACCGGCGCCAACGCTTCCGTGATCTATGTCCCGCCGGCCGGTGCCGCTGCGGCGATCATCGAAGCGATCGATGCGGAAATCCCGCTCATCGTCTGCATCACCGAGGGCATTCCCGTCGCCGACATGGTGAAGGTCAAGGCCCGGCTCGAAAAGTCGTCTTCGCGCCTCATCGGCCCGAACTGCCCGGGCGTGCTGACGCCGGACGAGTGCAAGATCGGCATCATGCCGGGCAACATCTTCCGCAAGGGTTCGGTCGGCGTGCTTTCGCGCTCCGGCACGCTGACCTACGAGGCGGTGTTCCAGACCACCAATGAAGGCCTCGGCCAGACGACGGCAGTCGGCATCGGCGGCGACCCGGTCAAGGGCACCGAGTTCATCGACGTGCTGGAAATGTTCCTCGCAGACGACGAGACCAAGTCGATCATCATGATCGGCGAGATCGGCGGCTCGGCCGAAGAGGAAGCGGCGCAGTTCCTGAAGGACGAGGCGAAGCGCGGCCGCAAGAAGCCGATGGTCGGCTTCATCGCGGGCCGTACCGCGCCTCCCGGCCGCACGATGGGCCATGCCGGCGCCGTCATCTCCGGCGGCAAGGGTGGTGCGGAAGACAAGATTGCGGCGATGGAATCGGCCGGGATCCGCGTCTCGCCTTCGCCCGCACGCCTCGGCAAGACGCTGGTCGAAGTCCTGAAGGGCTGACGAACAATCCCACGGCGCCCGCGCGTCCTGCCGGACGCATAAAGGTCGCCGTGGCACTGTGCAGCGGGGCGGCAGGCCATGCCGCCCCATTGGAGCCACGAAAGATACGATGATGAGCGTCAAGTCCAGTGCAGATGGCGAACAGCCGGAATCGGGCCGACGCAGCCGGAACGACGCGCCTGACCGTTGAAGGGCGCCGATCCGGCAGAAGGCAAACACGACCGGGACAACCCGGCACACCAACTTAAGTCAGGAGGCGGGCTGAAGTCCGCGATAGACCATGACAAGGCAAGAGGCCAACGAGCAATTCCAGCTCACATCCTTTCTGGACGGCGCCAATGCCGCCTATATCGAGCAGCTCCATGCGCGCTATGAAGCGGACCCCTCATCCGTTTCGGCCGAGTGGCAGTCCTTCTTCAAGGCGCTTGCCGACCGGCCCGAAGATGTGGTGAGGGCGGCCAAGGGCGCCTCCTGGAAGAAGCAGAACTGGCCGATTCCCGCCAATGGCGAACTCGTCTCGGCCCTCGACGGCGACTGGGGCACGGTCGAGAAGGTCATCGAAAAAAAGGTCAAGGCCAAGGCCGAGGAGGCCGCAGCCGCTGCCGGCGTGGCGCTCAGCGAGGCCGAGGTGCATCAGTCGACGCGCGATTCCGTCCGCGCCATCATGATGATCCGCGCCTATCGCATGCGCGGCCACCTGCACGCCAAGCTCGACCCGCTCGGCCTTGCGGATCCGGTCGAGGATTACGACGAACTCTCCCCGAAGACCTACGGCTTCGAAGAGAAGGACTACGACCGCAAGATCTTCATCGACAACGTGCTCGGCCTCGAATATGCGACCGTGCGCGAGATGGTCGAGATCCTCGAGCGGACCTATTGTTCGACGATCGGCGTCGAATTCATGCATATGTCCAACCCGGAAGAGAAGGGCTGGATACAGGAACGCATCGAAGGCCCGGACAAGGGCGTCGAATTCACCCCCGAGGGCAAGAAGGCGATCCTGCAGAAGCTCATCGAGGCGGAAGGCTTCGAGCAGTTCATCGACGTCAAGTACAAGGGCACCAAGCGCTTCGGGGTCGACGGCGGCGAATCCCTGATCCCGGCGCTCGAGCAGATCATCAAGCGCGGCGGCCAGCTCGGCCTCAAGGAGATCGTGCTGGGCATGGCGCATCGCGGCCGCCTCAACGTTCTCTCGCAGGTCATGGCCAAGCCGCACCGCGCCATCTTCCACGAGTTCAAGGGCGGCTCCTACACGCCCGATGACGTGGAAGGCTCCGGCGACGTCAAGTATCACCTGGGCGCTTCCTCGGACCGCGAGTTCGACGGCAACAAGGTCCACCTGTCGCTGACGGCAAACCCGTCGCATCTCGAGATCGTCAATCCGGTCGTCATGGGCAAGGCGCGCGCCAAGCAGGACCAGATGGCGACCGTATTCGAAGGCGACATCATTCCGCTGCGCGAACGCGTCAAGGTCATGCCGCTGATCCTGCACGGCGACGCGGCCTTTGCCGGCCAGGGTGTGGTCGCCGAAATTCTCGGCCTCTCCGGCCTGCGCGGGCATCGTGTCGGCGGCACGGTGCATTTCATCATCAACAACCAGATCGGCTTCACCACGAACCCGGCCTTCTCGCGTTCCTCGCCCTATCCGTCGGACGTGGCGAAGATGATCGAGGCGCCGATATTCCACGTGAATGGTGACGATCCGGAAGCGGTGGTCTATGCGGCCAAGGTCGCGACCGAATTCCGGATGAAGTTCCACAAGCCGGTCGTCATCGACATGTTCTGCTACCGCCGCTTCGGTCACAACGAGGGCGACGAGCCGGCGTTCACGCAGCCGAAGATGTACAAGGCGATCCGTGCGCACAAGACCGTCGTCCAGCTCTATTCGGACCGGCTGATCGCCCAGGGCCTGATCAGCGAAGGCGAAGTCGAGAAGATGAAGGCCGATTGGCGCGCCCATCTCGAACAGGAATTCGAGGCGGGTCAGTCCTACAAGCCGAACAAGGCCGACTGGCTCGACGGCGCCTGGTCGGGCCTGCGCACGGCCGACAACCAGGATGAGCAGCGCCGCGGGCGCACCTCGGTGCCGATGAAGCAGTTGAAGGAGGTCGGTCGCAAGCTGTCCGAAATTCCGGCCGGCTTCAGCGCGCACCGCACAATCCAGCGCTTCATGGAAAACCGCGCCAACATGATCCAGACCGGCGAGGGCATCGACTGGGCGATGGCGGAAGCGCTCGCCTTCGGTACGCTGGTGACCGAGGGCACCAAGATCCGCCTGTCCGGTCAGGATTGCGAGCGCGGCACCTTTTCCCAGCGCCATTCGGTTCTCTACGATCAGGAGACCGAAGAGCGCTACATTCCGCTCGCCAACCTGTCGCCGACCCAGGCACGCTACGAGGTCATCAACTCGATGCTCTCGGAAGAGGCCGTCCTCGGCTTCGAATACGGCTATTCGCTTGCTCGCCCGAACGCCCTGACGCTCTGGGAAGCCCAGTTCGGCGACTTCGCCAACGGCGCGCAGGTGGTCTTCGACCAGTTCATCTCGTCGGGCGAGCGCAAGTGGCTGCGCATGTCGGGCCTCGTCTGCCTGCTGCCGCACGGCTACGAGGGTCAGGGGCCGGAGCATTCCTCCGCCCGGCTGGAACGCTTCCTGCAGCTTTGCGCGGAAGACAACATGCAGGTCGCCAACGTCACGACCCCGGCGAACTATTTCCACATCCTGCGCCGTCAGGTGAAGCGCGATTTCCGCAAGCCGCTGATCCTGATGACGCCGAAGTCGCTGCTGCGTCACAAGCGGGCGGTCTCCAGCCTGTCGGAAATGGCCGGCGAGAGCTCCTTCCATCGTCTCCTCTGGGACGATGCCGAGGTCATCAAGGACGGTCCGATCAAGCTGCAGAAGGATTCGAAGATCCGTCGCGTCGTCATGTGCTCGGGCAAGGTCTATTACGACCTTCTGGAGGAGCGCGAGAAGCGCGGCATCGACGACATCTACCTGCTGCGCGTCGAGCAGCTCTATCCGTTCCCGGCCAAGGCGCTCATCAACGAGCTCAGCCGCTTCCGCAACGCGGAGATGGTCTGGTGCCAGGAAGAGCCGAAGAACATGGGCGCCTGGGCATTCATCGATCCCTATCTGGAGTGGGTCCTTGCCCATATCGATGCCAAGTACCAGCGGGTGCGCTATACCGGCCGTCCGGCCGCCGCTTCGCCGGCGACCGGCCTGATGTCCAAGCATCTGGCTCAGCTTGCCGCCTTCCTCGAGGATGCGCTGGGGGGCTGACCAAGCCCCTCACGGTCTGCCGCTCGCTGAGGCACTTTCAGCGTAGCGGTTTTCCGTCCGGGAGCGCGTAACTCGAAGAGCTAGAAACAGAAATCTGATCAACGGAACAAAACTCATGGCAACAGAAATCCGCGTTCCCACTCTTGGCGAATCCGTCAGCGAAGCGACCGTCGGCACCTGGTTCAAGAAGGTCGGCGACGCGATCAAGGCCGACGAGCCGATCCTCGAGCTCGAGACCGACAAGGTGACGATCGAAGTCCCGGCCCCGGCCGCCGGCACGCTCAGCGAAATCGTCGCGCAGGCGGGCGAAACCGTCGGCCTCGGCGCGCTGCTCGGCCAGATCTCCGAGGGCGGCGCGGGTGCTGCCGCCGCTGCGCCGGCTGCGGCCGAGAAGAAGCCTGAGCCTGCGGCGGCTACCGCTGCTCCGGCTGCGGCCGCACAGCCGGCCGCCGCTGCCGCGACGCAGACGTCCACGTCGATGCCGCCGGCACCGGCGGCTGCCAAGCTCATGGCCGAGAACAGTCTTTCGGCCGATCAGATCGACGGCTCGGGCAAGCGTGGCCAGGTGCTGAAGGGTGACGTGCTCGCGGCCGTCGCCAAGGGCATTTCGGCTCCGGCTGCAGCCGAGCCGGCCAAGATCCAGGCCCGCGCGCCGGCACCGGCGGAAGATGCCTCTCGCGAAGAGCGCGTGAAGATGACCCGCCTGCGGCAGACGATCGCCCGGCGCTTGAAGGACGCGCAGAACACTGCGGCTATGCTCACCACCTATAACGAGGTGGACATGAGCGCCGTCATGAGCCTGCGCTCGAAGTACAAGGACATCTTCGAGAAGAAGCACGGCGTGAAGCTCGGCTTCATGGGCTTCTTCACCAAGGCGGTGACGCATGCGCTGAAGGAGTTGCCGGCTGTCAACGCCGAGGTCGACGGCACCGAGATCATCTACAAGAACTTCTGCCACGTCGGCGTCGCCGTCGGTACCGACAAGGGCCTCGTCGTGCCCGTCGTGCGCGATGCCGACCAGATGTCGATCGCCGAAATCGAGAAGGAAATCGGCCGTCTCGGCAAGGCAGCGCGCGACGGAACGCTGGCCATGGCCGACATGCAGGGCGGCACCTTCACCATCTCCAACGGCGGCGTCTACGGTTCGCTGATGTCCTCGCCGATCCTCAACGCTCCGCAATCGGGCATCCTCGGCATGCACAAGATCCAGGACCGCCCGGTCGCGATCGGCGGTCAGGTCGTCATCCGGCCGATGATGTATCTGGCGCTCTCCTACGATCACCGCATCGTCGACGGCAAGGAAGCGGTGACCTTCCTCGTGCGCGTCAAGGAAAGCCTCGAGGATCCGGAACGCCTGGTGCTGGATCTCTAGATTACGGTGATCTAGGCGGGATCGGCCTGAATGGCGGGGGCCGCGTGCCCCCGTTTCCATCTCCACCGATGCCCGGACCGGGACGCACGTCTGACGGGCATCGACAGCCACGGAACCAGAGGTTAGGTTTTGGGGGCACGCTATGCGCGCATCCCGGACAGTTGGCATCGTAAGCACCGGTCGCAACCATGATGAGCTATCTGATCGAACTCGCTTCGCTAATGGCGATCTTCACCTTCGCCATCGTTTCGCCCGGCGCCGACCTCGCCATGGTGCTGCGCCAATCGCTGGTGCACGGCCGCCGCGCGGCGATCGTCACCTCCTTCGGCATCGGCGCGTCGCTGATGTTCCACGTGACCTACACCATTCTCGGCCTCGGGCTGATCATCTCGCAGTCGATCTACCTCTTCAACATCGTCAAGTGGTGCGGCGTCGCCTACCTGATCTACATCGGCATCAAAGCCCTTCGCGCCGGCCAGACGGAAATCGCGGTCGAGGCAGCGGCCGAGACCGGCGAAGCCCGCAGGCAGCAGTCGGCGCTGAAGGCCTTCGGCCTCGGCTTTGCCGCCAACGCGCTCAATCCCAAGGCGGTCTTCTTCTTCCTGTCCATCTTCTCGACGGTCGTCAGCGCCCATACGCCGATGACGGTCAAGTTCGGCTATGGCTTCGTCATGGCGAGCGCGCTGATCCTCTGGTTCGTCGGGGTCAGCCTGTTCATGACGACGCCGCGGATGCGGGCGGCCTTCACGCGCGCGAGCAAATGGATCGACCGGGCGAGTGGCATGGTCTTCATCGCTCTCGGACTGAAGCTGGCGACGGAAAAGGCCGCGTGATGATCTGCGGCCGCAACGTTCTCTTCGTTTCGCTTATGCTTTCGGCAGCACCGGCCCTTGCGGACGAGTGCACCCAGGCGCAGGCGGTCTACGCCGACCCGGCCGGAACCTATGAGCTGCGCTTCGAGCCCGTCGGATCGGAGGCAGCAGTCACCAGCAATCACTTCAAGATCAGGATCGGGGACACCGGCCTTCTGCTCGATGGCGTCGTGATGCAGTCCGGTGAACCGCTGCGGGCGAACGGGATCGTCATGAACGACTGCCCGACCGGCGACGTGACCGGCGCGGAACTCGAGGCCTGCACCGTCTGGCAGGGCCCGATCTATGCGGTCGACAAGGCCGGCCAGATCGGGCTGCTTCAGCCAGAGGACGCGCCCGCAGCCGATCGGATCCTGCTTCCGGATTTCGGACCGTCGCTGCGTGAATCGAGTGCCTGGGGCGAAGGCAAGGGCACCACCGACAGTTCGGATGTCTTCCAGTTCAAGGGGTGTGGATCATGAGCAGCGGACCTGTACTTCTCGTCACCGGGGGCAGCCGCGGCATCGGCGCCGCGGTCGCGCTTGCCGCGGCCAGCGAAGGCTGGCGGGTCGCCGTCAACTATGCGTCCAATCGCGATGCGGCCGAGGACGTGGTCCGTCGCATCGCGGAGGCCGGCGGCACGGCCGTTTCCGTCGAGGGCGACGTGGGCAGGGAAGAGGGGGTGAAGGCGATCTTTGCAGCCGTCGACACCGCCTTCGGCCGTCTCGACGGCCTCGTCAACAATGCCGGGATCATCGGTCCGCCGCAGCGCGTAGACGAGGTTTCGCCCGAGCGGATCGAGCGGCTGTTCCGCACCAACGTGACGGGCTCCATCCGTTGCGCCGCCGAGGCGGTGCTCCGGATGTCGACGCGCCACGGCGGGCGGGGCGGCTCGATCGTCAATCTCTCCTCCATCGCCGCCGTGCTTGGCGCGCCGGGGCAATATGTCGACTACGCCGCCACGAAGGGCGCGATCGACAGCTTCACGGTCGGCCTGGCGCGTGAAGTTGCCACCGAGGGCATACGCGTGAACGCGGTCCGGCCCGGCGTCATCGATACGGAAATTCATGCCTCCGGCGGGCTGCCCGACCGCGCCCGCGACCTCGCACCCACGATCCCGATGCAGCGGCCCGGAACGGCGGGCGAGGTTGCCGATGCAATTCTCTATCTCCTGTCCGACAAGGCGACTTACGTGACGGGAACCATTCTCACCGTCAGTGGCGGGCGGTAGCCCTCCCAAGACCGTCCTCCCAAGAAGGATTATCAAATGGCCTATGATCTCATCGTTATCGGAAGCGGCCCCGGCGGCTATGTCTGCGCCATCAAGGCGGCGCAGCTCGGCATGAAGGTTGCCGTGGTCGAGAAGCGCAGCACCTATGGCGGCACATGCCTGAATGTCGGCTGCATCCCCTCCAAGGCGCTGCTGCATGCTTCCGAAATGTTCCATCAGGCGCAGCACGGCCTGGAGGCGTTGGGAGTCGAGGTCGCAAGCCCGAAGCTCAACCTTCAGAAGATGATGGCCCACAAGGACGCGACCGTTAAGTCCAATGTCGACGGCGTCTCCTTCCTCTTCAAGAAGAACAAGATCGACGGCTTCCAGGGTACCGGCAAGGTTCTCGGCCAGGGCAAGGTCTCGGTCACGAACGAAAACGGAGAGGAGCAGGAGCTCGAGGCGAAGAACGTCGTCATCGCCACCGGTTCGGATGTCGCCGGCATTCCTGGCGTGGAGGTCGCGTTCGACGAAAAGGTGATCGTTTCCTCGACCGGGGCACTCGCGCTCGAAAAGGTCCCGGCGAGCATGATCGTCGTCGGCGGCGGCGTCATCGGTCTCGAGCTCGGCTCCGTCTGGGCGCGTCTCGGCGCAAAGGTGACCGTGGTCGAATACCTCGACACGATTCTCGGCGGCATGGACGGCGAGGTTGCCAAGCAGCTTCAGCGGATGCTGACCAAGCAGGGCATCGACTTCAAACTCGGCGCCAAGGTGACCGGTGTCGTGAAATCGGGCGACGGTGCCAAGGTCACTTTCGAACCGGTGAAGGGCGGCGATGCGACCACGCTCGATGCGGAGGTCGTGCTCATCGCTACCGGACGCAAGCCCTCGACGGACGGCTTGGGTCTCGCCAAGGCGGGCGTCGTTCTCGATTCGCGCGGCCGCGTCGAGATCGACCAGCATTTTCAGACGAGCATCACCGGCGTCTATGCGATCGGCGACGTCGTGCGTGGGCCGATGCTGGCGCACAAGGCCGAGGACGAAGGCGTTGCCGTCGCCGAGATCATCGCAGGCCAGGCCGGCCACGTGAACTACGACGTCATTCCGGGCGTCGTCTATACCCAGCCGGAGGTCGCCTCGGTCGGCAAGACCGAGGAAGAGCTGAAGGCCGCGGGCGTCGCCTACAAGGTCGGCAAGTTCCCCTTCACCGCCAATGGCCGCGCCCGCGCAATGCTGCAAACGGACGGCTTCGTGAAGATCCTTGCGGACAAGGAGACCGACCGCGTGCTCGGCGGCCACATCATCGGCTTCGGCGCCGGCGAAATGATCCACGAGATCGCGGTGCTGATGGAGTTCGGCGGATCGTCGGAGGACCTCGGCCGCACCTGCCACGCCCATCCGACGATGTCTGAGGCGGTAAAGGAAGCGGCGCTCGCCACCTTCGCCAAGCCGATCCACATGTGATTATCGGGAGGGCCCTGCCCTCCCACCGCATTGACCGGCCGGTCATTCCACCTGCGTCACAGTGAACCCCTGCTGACGCAGGAGTTCGACGAGGCCTTCCTTCCCGGGAAGGTGCAGCGCGCCCACGGCCATGAACACGCCGCCGCCCTTCAGGAGGGGCGCGGCGCGATCTGCCATGATCCTGTTGCGATCGATGATGATGCGCTGCTCGAATTCGGCATAGCCGGCGTCGTCGGATGAAATACCAGCGGAGGCGAGTTTCATCATGGGCATGATCGTGCCCGTCTCGCCGGAGAGGTAGAGATCGGTGGTCGTCGTCATCACGTCGTCGATCGTCTTGCCGAGAGCAAGCGTTTCGATCAGTGCCTTGAGATGCATTTCGACCGGCAGCGAATCCATTGCCGAAAGCTGCTCGACCAGCGTTTCGAGACCCTTGAGCGTCTTGCCCTCCCTCAACGCGTCCTCGGCGAGCTTCTTGTCGAGGAAGGAGGCACCGGCCGCCTTGCGCGAGAATTCGCAGGCCGGCAGGGCGACGAAGCTGGCAATCATCCAGGGCTTCATCTTGGTGACGAGCGGCAGAGGGATGCCGCGCGCCTTGAGACCGCTTTCGAGAAGCGCGCGGTCCTCCGGTTTCAGGAAATCGTTGATCGTCTTGTCGCCGGTGAACATGGTCAGTTCCGGCTGCATCATGATCGCGGCGGTTGCCCTGTTCTGGTCGACGATCTCGTCGGACTCGACGATCACCGTCTCAGCCCTTGCGAAGGCCTCCGTCGCGCCGCCGGGCATCGCCAGCACGCGCGGATCGGTGACATGCATGGTGCCGAGCAGGAAGGAGGGCGCCTGACCGTGCCCTTCGATCTTCCAAAGCAGGCCCTTTCCGTTGGGCACCGCCGCCGCTTCCGCGCGCAGCGCCGCCAGGCGGGCCGGATCCGAATGTTCGAGGCCGGTCAAGATGTTGCTGCCGGCGCAGTCCGTCTCTTCCGCCCGTGCCTCCGACACATGGAGCAGGGCGGCAACGAGGCTCGCCGCCGTCAGTAGATTGAGCAGTGCCGTCAGCCACAACAGGCCGTCGGCCGCCTTGGCCGCGAGATCGCGGACGGGTCTGGTGAAAGTGTTCATGGATGCCCCCGGCATTGACGGAACCCTACTCCCCCACGGTCACGGGTTCCTTAACACGCTTGGTTAACGGCCAAGGACGTCAGATTTTAGGCGCGCGGATGGGCGCGGTCGTAGATTTCCAGAAGCCGTGCCGAATCGACGCCGGTATAGACCTGCGTGGTCGACAGGCTGGCATGGCCGAGCAGTTCCTGGATGGTGCGGAGATCCCCTCCGCCCGCCAGAAGATGCGTCGCGAAAGAGTGGCGCAGCGCGTGCGGTGTCGCCGAATCCGGCAGGCCGAGTGCGGCGCGCAGCTTCTGCATCTCGCGCTGGATGATCGCCGGCTGGAGCTTCGCGCCGCGGGCGCCGCGGAAAATCGGCTCACCGGGCTCGATATGGTAGGGGCAGAGCTTTCGATAGGTCTCGACCGCTTCGGCGGCGGCGGCGATCATCGGCACGATCCGTGTCTTGCCGCCCTTTCCGGTGACCCTGAGCGACGTCACCGGTCCTGAGAAATCGGCGGGGGTCAGGTCCAGCGCCTCCGCTATCCGCAGGCCGCAGACATAGAGCAGGGTCAGCACTGCGGCATTGCGCGCCGCGATCCAGGGCTCCTCGGCCAGTTGCGCGTCCGCGGTGACGACCTTCAGGGCTTCCCGGTCGGTCAATGCCTTGGGGAGAGACTTCGGCTGCTTCGGGGACCGCACCGCCCCTGCACCCGCCGCATTGGCGAGCCCGTTTCTCTCGAGATAGCGCAGGAAGGAACGCAGACCTGCCAGGCCGCGACCGAGCGTGCGCGCGCCGGCGCCTCCCTTGCGGCGCTGTGCCAGGAAGCCGCGCAGATCCGCGGGGCGAAGGGCGCGAATATCCGAGAGCCGCGGCGGACCGGCGAGGTGCCCGGTCAGGAATGTCAGGAACTGCCGCGTGTCGCGTTCATAGGCGTCGACCGTCTTTTCGGACAACCGGCGTTCCTCGGCGAGGCTCGCAAGCCAGCGCCTTCGTTCCGCCATCACTTCGGGATGGCCTATGGCAAGAAGTTCGTTCATCATCGGGCCCGGCGGGTTCATCAGCGCGGTGCGCTCACTGATCCAGGCTCGGAGCATCGCATCGGGCGTGTTATGTTTTTGCTAACGTGCTGAAGTTTGCTGCTGCGGCCTCTTGGAATTTGTCATTGTTCGATCATATTGAACTGCAATGTTCGGCCAGCAACAGCGGATGGGACAATGTCGAGACGTGATTCGGCGAGCGCTCTGGCGCATTTTGCGGAGGCAGTTGCGCTGGTCTCGCAAGGGCGTCCCGGCCATATCGTCGATACGCTGATCGCGGAACGCGGCCAGAAGATCGTCTGCCATCCCCTGTGGCCCGTCATGCGGCCCTTTCTCTACACGCTGCTCAACTACCGCAAGGCGATCGAGTTCGCCAATGCCGTCGCCAATATGCCGGGCTTCCAGGCCTTCGAGCATCTGAGTTCCCTTCTCGCTCTCGAGATCCGCGCCGACAAGCCGGAGCGCATTCCCGAGAAGGGCGGGTTCCTGCTCGTCAGCAACCATCCGACGGGGATCGCCGACGGCATCGCCGTCTTCGATCTCCTGAAGAGCCGGCGGCCGGACATGATGTTCTTTGCGAACCGCGACGCGATCCGCGTCAATCCGCGCTTCGTGGAAATGGTCATTCCGGTCGAATGGCGCGAGGAATACAAGTCGAAGCTCAAGGCGCGCGAAACGCTGCAGGTGACGAACAGGGCCATCGAGGCGGGCAAGGCGACCGTGCTCTTCCCCTCCGGCCGCATCGCCTATTGGGCCGAGGGACGGCTCAACGAGCGCCCCTGGAAGAGCTCGGCGGTCGGCTTCGCGCGCAAATACGGCCTGCCGATCCTGCCGGTGCATATGAGCGCGCGCAATTCCGGCCTCTTCTACTGGTTTGCCAAATGGTCGACGGAACTGCGCGACATGACTGTGTTCCACGAACTCCTCAACAAGAAGGGCGACCGCTTCGACTTCCGGATCGGCAATCTCATTCCGGCGGATGCGCTCGACGGCGATCCGGTGGAGGTGACGCGTGCGCTGGAGCGTCATACGGTACACGCACTGGCTGCCGACAGCGACGCGGCGTTCGAGCTGTCTGCCAGGGCGGTTGCAGCGGGCTAAGCCGTCACCATGATGCTTCGCTCGATGTTCGCCGAGAACTACCGGTCGCTGCGCTCGATCCGAATGGATTTGGCCGGCGTCAATCTGTTCATCGGAGAGAACGGCGTCGGGAAGTCCAACCTCTATCGTGCCCTGCAGCTGGTTCAGGCTGCCGTGAGAGGCCATCTCGCCCGCGAGATTGCGGAAGAAGGCGGCATGGCGTCCGCCATCTGGAGCGGCCCGCAGCGCGTCGGCAAGCCGGCGCGTATTCGGCTGGACGCCGAACTGATCGACGAGGAGCGAGCGATCACCTTCCGCTACCGGATCGAGGCGGGTTTCCGCCCGCCAAAAGCGGCGGCGGGTTTCGCCTATGAGCCGCAGGTCAAGGAGGAGGAGCTCACGATCGAGACGGGCCGGCGCCCGGTTCCGGTGATGAAGCGCAGCGGCCCCGGTATCTTCGTGCGCGGCGAGGGCGGCCGGATGGTGGACTATCCGGAGCAGGCGATGACCTCGGAGACGGCTATCGCGCTGCTCGGCGACGCCGGCCACTACCCTGAAATCGGCAGCTTCCGCCGGGCGGTCGACCAATGGCGGTTCTTTCACGGCTTTCGCACCGACCGCGAATCGCCGCTGCGGATGCCCTGCCTCGCCATCACCGCGCCATTGCTGGACGAAACCGGCGCCAACATGGCCGCCGTCTTCGCGACACTCCGGCACACGAGGCAGGATACGGTCGATCTCGATCGCGCGGTTGCCGACGCATTTGCAGGCGCCCGCCTGCAGGTGCCCGAACCCGGCCAGTTCGCCGAATTCTCGCTCGTCTTTCCGGACTTTCCGCACCGGGCATTTTCGCCGCGCGAGCTTTCGGACGGGCAGATGCGTTTCCTGGCACTTGCGGCGGCGCTGTTATCCTATCGCCGTCCCCGGTTCATCGCGCTCAACGAGCCCGAGACGAGCCTTCATCCGGATATGCTGCCGGCACTGGCTGCCATGGTCGCCAGTGCCGCGCGGGAAAGCCAGATCTGGATCGTCACGCATTCCGAACGCCTGGCCGAGCTGGTCCGGCAGCAATGCGGCGTTCGTCCGCGGCGTGTGATTCGCAAGGACGGAGCCACCTGGATCGACGGCATGCGCCTTACCGGCGCGGTCGAAGAGGAGGACGAGTAAGGGCTCTCTTATCTGGCCTGCCGGCCACCCTGCAGGCAGGGCAACATGACGGCCGCGTGCTCGTCCCCTCGCCCGCCTGCAGAGCGACCTTTAGAAGACGGGCGAACTCGGAAAAAAGGCCCCGCATCACTGCGAGGCCCCTTGTCAATTCCGTTCGATGCGGAGGATCAGGCGATCTTCTGGCCGGTCTTGGCCCAGTCGGCGAGGAACATTTCGAGGCCCTTGTCGGTCAGCGGGTGCTTGACCAGGGCCTTCAGCGTTGCCGGCGGGGCGGTGACGACGTCGGCGCCGATGAGGGCGGCCTCCTTGACGTGGTTGACCGTGCGCACCGAGGCGGCGAGGATCTCCGTCTCGTAGCCGTAATTGTCGAAGATCTGGCGGATTTCGCGGATCAGGTCCATGCCGTCGACGGCGATATCGTCGAGGCGGCCGATGAACGGCGAGACGAAGGTCGCGCCGGCCTTGGCGGCGAGCAGCGCCTGGTTTGCCGAGAAGCACAGCGTCACATTGGTCTGGTGGCCGTCCGAGGTCAGCGCCTTGCAGGCCTTGAGACCGTCGAGCGTCAGCGGCAGCTTGATGCAGATATTGTCGGCGATCTTCGAAAGCGCGGCCGCTTCCTTCATCATCGCGCTGTATTCGGTCGCGGTCACTTCGGCCGAAACCGGTCCTTCGACGATCGAGCAGATTTCCTTGGTAACCTCGACGATGTCGCGGCCCGCCTTCAGGATCAATGACGGATTTGTGGTGACGCCGTCGAGCAGGCCGAGATCGTTCAGTTCCCGGATGTCCTTCACATCGGCGGTATCAACGAAAAATTTCATCGGAGTCTTCCTTTGGCACTCAGCCGTTTCGGGCGCATCTCCACAGCAGGAAATTCCATGGCGGATATCGCGCGCGTTGAAACTCGGTTGGAACCGTGACAAACCCTGCTTTCCGCAAGGCAGCGGTTCGCTGCGAGTTTTCTTTAACTGAAAGCGGTGGCAAGGTCACGGCAAAATGACTCTTGATTCAACCGATTTATTCGGCCCCGTACTCGACCGCCGGGTGGTGCCCGTCCTGGTGCCCATGCCGGCGCCGAGGGCCTATTCCTACGCGGTGCCCGACGGCATGGCGGTCGAGCCGGGATCGATCGTTCAGGTGCCGCTCGGCCCCCGTTTCGTCGTCGGCGTCGTGTGGGACGGCGAAGACGACGGCGGCGTCGATCCGAAAAAGCTGAAGCAGATCGAGAAGGTCTTCGACTGCCCGCCGCTCGGCCCGGACATGCGCGCCTTTCTTGATTGGGTGGCGAGCTACACGCTGACGCCGCCGGGCCTCGTCGCCCGGATGGCACTCCGGGCGCCGGCCGCGTTCGATCCGGAGCCGATGGTGGAGGCCCTGCGTCTGACCGAGATGCGGCCGGAACGGATGACTGCGGCGCGCGAGCGCGTCCTCGCCACCGCGAGCGACGGGCTTTCCTGGACCCGCTCGGGGCTTGCCCATGCCGCGGGGGTCTCGTCCAGCGTCATCGACGGCCTGACGTCGCAGGGCGTGTTCGAGACCGTGTTCATGCCGCCGCCGCCGGTCGTCGCCGCGCCGGATCCGGCTTTCGCCGCGCCGCGCCTCGAAGGCCCGCAGAGGCAGGCGGCTGCCGACCTGCTGGTCGCCGTCGAGGAGCGGAAATTCTCGGTATCGCTGATCGACGGCATTACCGGTTCCGGCAAGACGGAGGTCTATTTCGAGGCGATAGCGGCGACGTTGCGCGCCGGCAAGCAGGTCCTGATCCTGCTGCCGGAGATCGCGCTGACCGCAAGCTTCCTCGAACGCTTCCAGGAGCGCTTCGGCGCGAAGCCCGCGGAGTGGCATTCCGATCTCGCGCCGCGCACGCGGGAAAAGGTCTGGCGGCAGGTGACGACCGGCCAGGTGCGCGTCGTCGCCGGCGCCCGCTCGGCGCTTTTCCTGCCCTTCGAGGATCTCGGCCTCATCATCGTCGACGAGGAGCACGACCCCGCCTACAAGCAGGAGGACCGCGTCTTCTACAATGCGCGCGATATGGCCGTGGTACGCGGGCGGATCGGCAATTTTCCGGTCGTGCTCGTCTCCGCCACACCTTCGGTCGAGAGCCGGGTGAACGGCGAGGTGGGGCGTTACCGGCCGATCCATCTGCCCACCCGCTTCGGCGATGCGGCGCTCCCCGATCTCGGCATAGTCGATATGCGCCGCCATCCGCCGGAACGCGGCGGCTTTCTTTCGCCGGTGCTCGTGAACCAGATCGGCAAGACGATCGGCCGGCGCGAGCAGGCGCTCCTGTTCCTGAACCGGCGCGGCTATGCGCCGCTGACGCTCTGCCGCGTCTGCGGCCATCGCTTTCAGTGCCCGGACTGCTCGAGCTGGCTGGTCGAGCACCGTTTCCGCGGGCAGATCCAGTGCCATCATTGCGGCTATTCGGAGAGGACGCCGGAAGCCTGCCCGGAATGCGGCACGCTCGATCATCTCGTTGCCTGCGGCCCCGGGGTGGAGCGCATCGCCGAAGAGGTCGAGCGGCATTTCCCCGACGCGCGCACCATTGTGCTCTCCTCCGACCTGATGGGCGTCAAGCGGCTGCGGCTGGAGCTCGAGGCGATCGCCCGCGGGGAGGCGGACATCGTCATCGGCACCCAACTCGTCGCCAAGGGCCACAACTTCCCGAACATGACGCTGGTCGGCATCGTCGATGCGGATCTGGGTCTTGCCAATGGCGACCCGCGCGCTGCGGAACGGACGTTCCAGCTCCTTTCCCAGGTGACGGGGCGTGCCGGCCGGACGGGCCTCAAGAGCCTCGGGCTTCTGCAGACCTATCAGCCGCAGCATCCGGTCATGCAGGCGATCGTGTCCGGCGATTCCGACGCTTTCTACGAACGCGAGATCCATGAGCGGGAAAGGGCGGTGCTGCCCCCTTTCGGCCGGCTCGCCTCGATCATCGTTTCGGCCGATACGCGCGGCGATGCCGAGGGCCACGCCCGCGGACTGCGCAATGCCGCGCCGCGCGTCGACGGCATAGCGATCCTCGGACCGGCGGAAGCGCCGCTTGCGCTCATCCGCGGCCGACATCGCTTCCGGCTTCTCGTCCACGGGCGGCGCAACAGCGACATGCAGTCCTTCGTCCGGGCGATGATCGCTGCCGGCCCCAAGGAGCGCGGATCGGTCAGCGTCCAGCTCGACATCGATCCGCAGAGTTTTTTGTGATCACTGCCGGATCTTCGTCCTTCGACCGATTCACATCCGGAAGGACATAGGCTAGACCTCTTTCACGCATCGCGTCGGCTCGGCGCGAGGCGGAGGGTCCACAGCAACGGGCGGGGACGGAGATGGAGTTCTACATACCGACGGAAACCGGGGAGTTGCTGGCTTTTTGTGCGGCCGCGCTCGCGGCGCTGATCGGGCTCGTCATGCTCTTTGCGCCGCGCCTGACCTTTCGCGCCGCCGGGATCGGCATCGCCGAGGGGCGGCGGGGAGGGCTGGCGGAGGCCCGCTCCACCATGGGCGGCATGCATCTCGGCCTGGGCCTCGGCGCCATCCTGCTTGCCCAGCCAATGGTGTATCTCGCCGTCGGCGCGGCTTTCGCACTCGCGGCGTTCGGTCGCATCCTGTCGATCATGAGCGACAACGGCGCGACCCTCTTCAACTGGCTCGCGCTCCTGGTCCAGGCGGCGCTGGCGATCCTGCCTCTTGCCTATGTTTTCGGGCTGATCTGATCGCCGACAAGGGCCTGCGACACTATTTACGGCAAAATTCGGCCGAAGCGGCCGGGTAATGCCGCATTCCTGCCGTTGGCGTGTTGCGAGTCCAAACATCCTATGCTAGACGAACCGCGAACTGCGGGGGAAGTGGGTCGACCGGCCTCGATATCCTGCGAGTTATTGCAGCAAATTCAAGATGTTAGGTCGACGGTTCGCCTGTCCTGGCATTCCTGGATGATTTTGAGAGAAGCTTGTGCCCGTGGCAGACACATCCCAGCTCATTTCCGGTGTTGCAGAAAGATATGCCTCCTCGCTTTTCGAGCTTGCCCTTGATGCCGGGTCGATCGAAGCAGTCGGCGCCGATCTGACGCGCATCCAGGCGCTGATCGACGGCAGTGACGATCTGAAGCGGCTGATCGTAAGCCCGGTCTTTTCCGCCGACGACCAGTTCAAGGCCATTTCCGCCCTCGTCGAGAAGTTCGGCTTCTCCGGGCTGGTCGGCAACTTCCTGAAGGTCGTCGCGCGCAATCGCCGCCTCTTCGTGCTGCCGGGCATCATCAAGGCGTTCCGTCTGCTCGCTGCCCGTCACAAGGGCGAAATCACCGCCGACGTCACGTCGGCACATGCGCTGACGCTGGCGCAGGAAATCGAATTGAAGGCGGCGCTGAAAGGCGTCACCGGCAAAGACGTGGCGGTAAACGTCACCGTCGACCCGTCTATTCTTGGAGGTCTGATCGTGAAGGTCGGGTCCCGCCAGATTGACACCTCCCTTCGCACCAAACTCTCTACCCTTAAGCTTGCACTGAAAGAGGTCGGCTGATGGATATCCGCGCCGCGGAAATTTCCGCAATTCTTAAAGATCAGATCAAAAATTTCGGCCAGGAAGCGGAAGTTTCCGAAGTCGGCCAGGTGCTTTCCGTCGGTGACGGTATCGCCCGCGTCTACGGCCTCGACAACGTCCAGGCAGGCGAGATGGTCGAATTCCCAGGCGGAATTCGCGGCATGGCGCTGAACCTCGAAGCCGACAATGTCGGTGTGGTTATCTTCGGCTCGGACCGGGACATCAAGGAAGGCGACACGGTCAAGCGGACCGGCGCCATCGTGGACGTTCCCGTAGGTCCGGAGCTGCTCGGCCGCGTCGTGGACGCACTCGGCAATCCGATCGACGGCAAAGGCCCGATCAATGCCAAGCAGCGCGCCCGCGTCGACGTCAAGGCGCCCGGCATCATTCCGCGCAAGTCGGTCCACGAGCCGATGTCGACCGGCCTCAAGGCCATCGACGCCCTCATCCCGGTCGGCCGCGGCCAGCGCGAGCTCGTCATCGGCGACCGCCAGACCGGCAAGACCGCGATCATTCTCGATACGATCCTCAACCAGAAAGCCATTCACGACAATGGCCCGGAAGGGGATAAGCTCTATTGCGTCTACGTCGCTATCGGCCAGAAGCGCTCGACGGTCGCTCAGTTCGTCAAGGTGCTCGAAGAGCGCGGCGCGCTGCAGTATTCGATCATCGTCGCCGCAACGGCTTCCGATCCGGCGCCGATGCAGTATCTGGCTCCGTTCGCCGGCTGCGCGATGGGCGAATATTTCCGTGACAACGGCAAGCACGCCCTGATCGGCTATGACGACCTTTCCAAGCAGGCCGTCGCCTACCGTCAGATGTCGCTGCTGCTGCGCCGCCCGCCGGGCCGTGAAGCCTATCCGGGCGACGTCTTCTACCTGCATTCGCGCCTTCTGGAGCGCGCCGCCAAGCTCTCCGACGAGCGTGGCGCCGGCTCGCTGACGGCTCTGCCGGTCATCGAGACACAGGGCAACGACGTGTCCGCGTTCATTCCGACCAACGTGATCTCGATCACCGACGGCCAGATCTTCCTCGAAACCGACCTGTTCTACCAGGGTATCCGTCCGGCCGTAAACGTCGGTCTGTCGGTTTCGCGCGTCGGCTCCTCCGCCCAGATCAAGGCGATGAAGCAGGTCGCCGGCTCGATCAAGGGCGAGCTCGCCCAGTACCGCGAAATGGCGGCCTTCGCACAGTTCGGCTCGGACCTCGATGCCGCGACGCAGCGTCTGCTCAACCGCGGTGCCCGCCTGACCGAACTTCTGAAGCAGCCGCAGTTCTCGCCGCTGAAGACGGAAGAGCAGGTCGCGGTCATCTTCGCCGGCGTCAACGGCTATCTCGACAAGCTGCCGGTCAGCGAGGTCGGCAAGTTCGAGCACGGTCTCCTTTCCTACCTCCGTTCGGAAGGCAAGGCCGTTCTGGATACCATCCGTACGGAAAAGGCTATCTCGGACGACACCAAGGCCAAGCTGAAGGGCGCAATCGACAGCTTCGCCAAATCCTTCGCCTGAGCGGACCTCAACTAGGACGGACAACGGATGCCTTCACTTAAGGATCTGAAGAACCGGATCGCCTCCGTCAAGGCGACGCAGAAGATCACCAAGGCGATGAAGATGGTCGCCGCGGCGAAGCTTCGGCGTGCGCAGGAGGCGGCCGAGGCCGCCCGGCCCTATTCGCAGCGCATGGCTGCCGTTCTCGCCAATATCGCCCAGGCGGTCGGCGCGGACGACAGTGCGCCGCGGCTGATGACGGGAACCGGCAAGGACGACACGCACCTGGTGATCGTGTGCACGGCCGAGCGCGGTCTTTGCGGCGGCTTCAACTCGCAGATCGCCCGCTTTGCCCGCGACCATGTGCGCAAGCTTCTGGCCCAGGGCAAGACGGTCAAGATCATCTGCGTCGGGAAGAAGGGCTTCGATATGCTTCGGCGCGACTTCGCGTCGCTGATCATCGACCGTGTCGACCTGCGTGAAGTCAAGAAGATCGGTTTCGAGAACGCGGACCGGATCGGCCACAAGGTCATCGAGCTCTTCGACAATGGCGAGTTCGACGTCTGCACCCTGTTCTATTCCGAGTTCAAGTCCGTCATTTCCCAGATCCCGACCGCCCAGCAGCTCATCCCGGCATCGGCCGGCGAAGTGGCCGCCGAAGGCGAAGGGGCATCGGCGATCTACGAATATGAGCCGGAAGCCGGCGCGATCCTCAGCGATCTCATCCCGCGCAATATCTCCGTGCAGATCTTCCGGGCCCTGCTCGAGAACGTCGCGGGTGAAATGGGCGCGAAGATGAGTGCCATGGACAATGCGACGCGCAACGCGGGTGAGATGATCGACAAGCTGACGCTCAGCTACAACCGTCAGCGGCAGGCGCAGATCACCAAGGAACTCATTGAAATCATCTCTGGCGCGGAAGCGCTCTAAGGTTACGAGAAGAGGGTAAGAATTATGGCTAAGGCAGCTACCCCGAAAGAAACCGCAGCGGCGAAGAAGCCGGCTGCTCCGAAGAAGGCAGCTTCCGCCAAGACAGTCGTTGCGGCTACGGGTGCTGTCGGCCGCGTGACGCAGGTCATCGGCGCCGTCGTCGACGTCGCATTCGAAGAAGGCCAGCTCCCGCAGATCCTGAACGCGCTGGAAACCGACAACAACGGCAACCGCCTCGTTCTCGAAGTCGCACAGCATCTCGGCGAAAACTCCGTCCGCACGATCGCCATGGACTCGACCGAAGGTCTCGTTCGCGGCCAGAAGGTCGCCGACACGGGCGGCCCGATCGCGGTTCCGGTCGGCAAGGAAACGCTCGGCCGCATCATGAACGTCATCGGCGAGCCGGTCGACGAAGCCGGTCCGCTGAAGACTTCCGCCCGCCGCGCCATTCACCAGGACGCTCCGGCCTATGTGGAACAGTCGACCGAAGCGCAGATTCTCGTCACCGGCATCAAGGTCGTCGACCTGCTCGCTCCCTACGCGAAGGGCGGCAAGATCGGCCTGTTCGGCGGCGCGGGCGTCGGCAAGACCGTTCTGATCATGGAACTGATCAACAACGTGGCCAAGGCGCACGGCGGTTACTCCGTCTTCGCAGGCGTCGGCGAGCGGACCCGCGAAGGCAACGACCTCTATCACGAAATGATCGAATCCGGCGTGAACAAGCACGGCGGCGGCGAAGGCTCCAAGGCCGCACTCGTCTACGGTCAGATGAACGAGCCGCCGGGCGCCCGCGCGCGCGTCGCGCTGACCGGCCTGACGGTCGCCGAACAGTTCCGTGACGAAGGCCAGGACGTTCTCTTCTTCGTCGACAACATCTTCCGCTTCACCCAGGCGGGCTCGGAAGTGTCGGCTCTGCTCGGCCGTATTCCTTCGGCCGTGGGCTATCAGCCGACGCTTGCAACCGACATGGGCCAGATGCAGGAGCGCATCACCACCACGACCAAGGGCTCGATCACCTCGGTTCAGGCGATTTACGTTCCCGCCGACGACTTGACCGACCCGGCACCGGCGACCTCGTTCGCGCACCTCGATGCGACGACGGTTCTGTCGCGCTCGATCGCCGAAAAGGGCATTTATCCGGCCGTGGATCCGCTGGATTCGACCTCGCGCATGCTGGACCCGATGATCGTCGGCGAAGAGCATTACGAAGTGTCGCGCAAAGTGCAGTCGACCCTGCAGCGCTACAAGGCCCTCCAGGACATCATCGCGATCCTGGGCATGGACGAGCTTTCCGAAGAGGACAAGATCGCCGTCGCCCGCGCCCGCAAGATCGAGCGTTTCCTGTCGCAGCCGTTCTTCGTCGCCGAAGTCTTCACCGGCTCGCCGGGCAAGCTGGTTGCGCTCGAAGACACGATCAAGGGCTTCAAGGGCCTCGTCAACGGCGAGTACGACCACCTGCCGGAAGCTGCCTTCTACATGGTCGGCTCCATCGAGGAAGCCGTCGAGAAGGCCAAGAAGCTGGCTGCCGAAGCGGCCTGATCTGCATCAGGAACCGTGGCGCGGAGTTCCTTGCGCCACGGCTTTCATCCCGCCTGACAGTTGAGGCGGAGAACGTGCACAGCCCGCCGACCAGCGGCGCGCTCACCAGAAGTGAATGGTCATGGCCGAAAGTTTCAATTTTGAGCTTGTTTCCCCCGAGCGTCTGCTTGTCTCGGAGAAGGTGACCGAAGTCGTCATTCCGGCGACCGAGGGCGAGATGACCGTGATGGCCAATCACGCGCCGACCATGACGACCGTCAAGCCGGGCGTCGTGGCGGTGAAGACCGCCGCCGGCAAGACCGAACGCTACGCCGTCTTCGGCGGCTTTGCCGATATCCTGCCTTCCGGCTGCACGCTTTTGGCCGAATCCGCCGTCCATGTCGACGAACTGGACAGCACGGTTCTCGAAAACCGCATCGAAGCGGCACGCGCCGAACTCGAAGGCGCCGGTGACGAGAAGAAGACGCGTCTGGAACAATTCATCGCCGAACTCACGAAGCTCGGGGAGATCGTGATCCCGGCCTGAAAGGGACATCCCGATAAGGGATAATGCCTATCGAACCCCGCCTCGAGCGGGGTTTTTCGTCTCAGCGAGTTCGTGTCTCCCCGCAAGCGGCCGATAGAGCGTCTCAAGACACCCGGTACTTTCCACCCGTTGCCGCCCCTCATCCCGCTGCCGCGACCTTCTCCCCGCAGGCGGGAAGGGGCAAGCCGCGAGGGCCCAGCCCCATTCCGCCACTCGCTTCGAGGAAAGAGAACAGACGCCGCCGCGTGTCTCCTTCGCCCCGCTTGCGGGGAGAAGGTGCCGGCAGGCGGATTAGGGCGGGCGGAAAGCAGAAACGAAAATGCCCGGACGAGAGGTCCGGGCATTTCGGTAATCGACCTAGCCTCGGCCTCAGCTCGCGGCGCGTTCCGTCTCGTGCTTCTGGGCGTAGTAGTGGCCGAAGCGGTTGGCAAGGAAGGCGTCGAGCGCGATGTCTTCCTGGCGCACGAAGCCCTTGGTGGGGATCTTGCCCTGGGCGAGCATGTCGAGAACGGCGCAGATGCTGCCGGCGGTGGTGATCTGGATGCCGCTCTGCATGCGTCCTGCAACGACGCCGCTATAGACCTTGTTGGCGTAGGTCTCCTGCACCAGGCGACCTTCGCGGAAGCCCGAAACGGTGACGAAGATCACGACCACGTCCTGGGTGGTGGTCGGCAGGGCGTTTTCGAGGATGTCCTTCAGTACCTCGCGGCGATGACGCAGGCCGAGGTCGTTCAGGAGCGCCTTGAAGATCGCGGCATGACCGGGATAACGGATCGTCTTGTAATTGAGCGTGCGGACCTTGCCCTTCAGCGTCTCGCAAAGCGTGCCGAGGCCGCCGGAGGTGTTGAAGGCCTCGTAGGTGACGCCGTCGAGCGAGAACTCCTCGCGCTCTTCCATCGCGGGAACTTCGATCAGCGAACCTTCGACGATCGCCTCGCAGGGCTCGATATATTCGTTGATGACGCCGTCGGTGCTCCAGGTGAGATTATAGTTCAAAGCGTTCGACGGGTATTGCGGCAGGGCGCCGACGCGCATGCGCACGCTTTCGAGCGTATCGAAATGCCGGCTGAGATCGTTGGCGACGATCGAAATGAAGCCCGGTGCAAGGCCGCATTGCGGAATGAAGGCGGTGTCGGCCTCAGCTGCGATCGCCTTGACCTGGCGGGTGGATTCGACGTCTTCGGTCAGGTCGAGATAGTGAATTTTCGCCTCGGCTGCGGCTTCGGCGATCGCGACCGTCAGATGGAACGGCGCGGCGCTGAGCACGGCGAATTTTCCGGAGAGCAGGGCGACGAGCGCCTTTATGTCGGCGATGTCGACGACTGCGGTCGAGACGGCATCGTGCTTCTCGACCTGCTGCAACTGCTCGGCGCGATCGGCGACGCAGACGCGGTAGTCGCCGCTATGTGCCAGCATGCGCGCGATGGTGGAGCCGATCTTGCCGGCACCGATGACGACGATGTCTTTCATTTTGTATCCCCGGGGTATGAGCCTCTTTCACCACCATTGTCTCGCGGCCGAATATTGATTTGAAGCGTCGATATGGCTAAATCGTCGGTCTGTATTCGGCATTTTGCCGATCAAGGTCGACGATATGCATGTAACGGACAAGGATCGCGAACTCCTCGCCATACTGAGCGAGAACGCCCGCATGCCGACGGCGACGATCGCCCGTCGGCTCGGCCTGTCGCGCACCACGGTGCAGGCGCGCATCGAGCGGCTGGAGCGCGAGGGGGTGATAGCAGGCTATGGCGTGCGCCTCTCGGAAAACTACGAGAAAGGCCTCGTGCGAGCGCATGTTCTGATCACGATTGCACCGCGGGCGCTCGGTCGGGTCACGCCCGAGCTCGCCGCCATTCGCGAAATCCGCATGCTGCATTCCGTCAGCGGCAGCTTCGATCTGATCGCGGTCGTCGCTGCAGCCTCGATCAGCGAGCTGGACCTGTTGATCGACCGGATCGGCGAAATCGAGGGTGTCGAAAAGACCCTGTCCTCCATCATTCTCTCGACGCGCATCGACCGCTGATACGCAGGTTCGCATCAATGCTCGGGCGTTGCGCCCCGACCGGCAGGCTGCCCCGCTGCACTCTGCGGTTCTGCCGATTGGACCGGCCGCGTCCAGGCGCTTGGGCCGCGGATATAGGAAACGCTCGCGCCGTCGCCCGGGATCAGCCATTTTTCGCGGTCGAAATAGAGCTCGGCGATGCTCTTCGGCCGCGCGCGTGCGGCCTGATTGGCAAGGAAGTTGTAGCGGGGCGTGTCCCCCATCTCCCGCTTGAACTGGATACGACTGCCGAAGCGCTTGAGGTCGAATTCCTGGAGACCCTGAATCTGGAGAGTGACGCTTGCGCTCCCCGCCCAACGAACCTCCCTCAAGAAGACGGATGCCGCCTTGGCAGCAGCGCTGGTGACGACCGGTGTGTCCCCGCTGTGCTCGATGTTGAGTTTTACGCGAAAGGAGGTGATCTCCTCCTCGCCACGGCCCTTGACCAGGATAAAGATGGACGAGCTCGGCTCCTGGCCCGGGCGGGCAAAGGGAACGAGCGACGAGCACTCCCAGCGGCCGCTCTCGGCGGATTTCCATTCGAGATCGCGGAAGCCGGCTTCCCTCAGTCCCTCGCAAAGCGCCCGCGGGTCGCTGCGGATCTGACGGATGAATTGCTGTTCCGGCGTTGCAAGATCCGCGAAGATGTGGGCGGGCAGGAGTGCCTTTGGCGGTTCGGGCTTTTTACTTGGACTGCGGGCAGTCTCCGGCAGCCGCTCCGCTTGCCGCGGCGTCATCGAGAAACCCAGTCCTGCGAGCAGCTGCTTCAGGTGGCGCTGTTCGTTGGCGAGGAGCACGGTCGCGGCGATCGCCGTAAAGACGAGCCCCACGGCGACGAGGAAGAAAGCGATGCCGGAACGGCTTTGCTGTTTCCTCTCCATCTTGCGCCGTCGCTCCGCCACGGAAGGTCACGGCATTCCACCGGACCGCTCCAAACCTTCAGTCGTGGCGCACCATAAGGGATCATGGCGCCGGCGTCCAAGAGGTGAAAGAGAGGTCTTCCTTCCTTCTATTCCACGCTTGTCCGCTGCGCTTCGGCGCGTGCCACCTTCCAGGTGGAATAGGCGAAGGCGAGCAGGAATATCGCCGTCATCAGAAGGACGATGGTGGGTGCCGGTGCGCTGTCGATGAAGAAGGAGAGATAGACGCCGCAGAAGGAGGCGGCGACGGCGACGATCACCGCGACCGCCAGCATGTGGCCGAACGTCCGCGTGACGAGATAGGCGATCGCGCCGGGGGCAATGAGCATGGCGATGGCCAGGATCAGCCCGACCGCCTTGAGGGCGCCGACGATCGTCAGCGACAGGATCGCCAGCAGTCCGTAGTGCAGCCAACCGACCCTCAGACCGATCGCGCGTGCCTGAGCCGGATCGAAGGCGTGGAGCAGCAGATCGCGCCACTTCAGGCCGAGAATGCCGGCGGCGAGAACCGCGATGAGGCCCGTCTCCAGAATGTCGCCCCAGCCGATGCCGAGCATGTCGCCGAAGAGGATGTGATCGAGATGCACGTCGCTCTGGATCTTGGTGTAGAGCACAAGGCCAAGGCCGAACATGCCGGAAAAGACGACGCCCATCACCGTGTCCTGCTTGATGCGGCTGTTTTCCTTCAGATAGCCGGTCAAGAGTGCGCAGCACATGCCGGCCGTAAAGGCGCCGACGGCGAGCGGCAGGCCGACAATGTAGGAGACGACGACGCCGGGGAAGACCGCATGCGAGATCGCGTCGCCCATCAGCGACCAGCCCTTGAGGACCAGGAAACAGGACAGCATCGCCGTGGGAATTGCGACCAAGACCGAGATCAGGAGCGCATTGCGCATGAACTCGAAGTCGAAAACGGCAAGGAGCATGTCGAGCGAAGGCATCATGCGGTCTCCAGAGCCTCGGATGCGCGGCGGCGTGCGGCGAGCAGCCCGTGTTTCGGGGCAAATACGAAGGCGAACAGAAAGATCGCGGTTTGCAGGACGATGATGATGCCCCCGGTTGCGCCGTCGAGGAAGTAGCTCGCATAGGCGCCGACGAAGCTCGTCAGTGCCCCGATCGCGACGCTGATCACGATCAGCCGCGGGAAACGGTCGGTCAGGAGATAGGCGGTTGCGCCGGGGGTGACGACCATGGCGATGACGAGGAAGGCGCCGACCGTCTGCAGCGCCGCCACGGTCGAGGCCGAAAGGAGCGTGAAGAAGAGCACCTTCAGGAAGGTGGTGTTGATGCCGATCGAGCGGGCGTGGCTTTCGTCGAAGAAAGTCACCATCAGGTCCTTCCACTTCGCGGACAGGATCAGCAGCGAGACGATGCCGATGATGGCGAGCTGCAACGTGTCGGCCGGCGTGATGGCGAGGATATTGCCGAGCACGATCGTCTGGATGTTCACCGAGGTCGGCGACAGAGAGACCATGAACAGGCCGAGACCGAAGAAGGAGGTGAAGATCAGGCCGATGATCGTGTCCTCCTTCAGCCGCGTGCGCTGGTTGAGGAACAGCATGGCACCGGCGGCAAGCGCACCGGAAAAGAAGGCGCCCAGCGAGAAGGGAAGCCCGAGCATGTAGGCCCCGGCGACGCCCGGCACGATCGAGTGAGAGAGCGCATCGCCGATCAGCGACCAGCCCTTCAGCATGAGATAGGCCGAAAGGAACGCGCAGACCGCGCCCACGAGTGCGCTTACCCACATGGCATTCACCATGTAGCTATAGGCGAAGGGCTCGATGAGCGTGGCGATCATTCGGAGTCCGCCTCGGAATCCGATTCCGGTTTGGCCGGCTGCGCAACCATGCGGTCGCGGGCGCCATACATGACGAGCGGACGCTCGTCGTCGCTGATGACCGAGAGCTGGCGTGGATCGGCATCGTCATGGAGGTTCTCTCCGCCGAGCACGAAGTGACGCAGGACGCCCCCGAAGGCGAGCTCCAGGTTTTCGCGGGTGAAGGTGGTTTCCGTCGGACCGTAGGCGAGCACCGTATTTTTCAGAAGGATGGTGCGGTCGCAGAATTCCGGCACGCTTCCGAGATTATGGGTGGAGACGAGCATTACGCGACCCTCTTCGCGAAGCGCGACGAGCAGGCGGATGATAGCGTCCTCCGTCTTCACGTCGACCCCCGTGAAAGGCTCGTCGAGCAGGATGACGCGGCCGTTCTGGGCAAGTGCCCGGGCCAGGAAGACCCGCTTCTTCTGGCCTCCGGAAAGCTCGCCGATCTGGCGCTTGCGGAACTCGCTCATGCCGACCCGTGTCAGCGCCGTCTCGACCGCCTCGTGATCGGCCTTTTTGGGGATGCGCAGCATGTTCATATGGCCGTAACGGCCCATCATCACCACGTCTTCGACCAGGACGGGAAAATTCCAGTCGACCTCTTCGGCCTGCGGGACATAGGCGACGAGGTTCTGTTTCAATGCCTGCGTCACGGTGAGGCCCAGGATCGAGATGTCGCCCTTGGCCAGCCGGACGAAGCCCATGATCGCTTTGAACAGCGTCGACTTGCCGCTGCCGTTTACGCCGACGAGGGCCGCGATGGTGCCCGTCGGGATTTCGAAGGAGGCGTCGCGCAGCGCCCGGTGGCCGTTGCGGTAGGTCACCGTAGCACCGCTGACGCGAATGCCGCCATCCTCGTCTTGCGGAGCAGCTCCCGGATAGGCGCGGGCCTTTTCCTGAAGGTTCATTGCGACAAGCCTTTCGCAATCGTTTCCGATGTAACGCGCAGCAGATCGATATAGGTCGGAACGGGGCCGTCGGCCTCGCTCAAGGAGTCGACATAGAGCACGCCTCCGTATTTTGCACCCGTCTCCCGCGCGACCTGCTCAGCGGGGTCCGGCGAAATGGTGCTTTCGGAGAAGACGACGGGTATCCGATTAGCTCGAACCACGTCGATCACCTTGCGCACCTGCTGCGGCGTGCCTTGCTGGTCGGCATTGATCGGCCAAAGATAAAGCTCCTTCATGCCGAAATCGCGGGCGAGATAGCTGAAGGCGCCCTCGCTCGAAACGAGCCATCGCCTTTCCGCCGGGATCCTTTCGAGCTCGGCGCGGATGGGTGCGACCGCCGCCTCGATCTTCTTCTTGTAGGCCTCGGCATTGGCCTTGTAGACCTCGGCATTGGGGGGATCGTGTTGCACGAAGGCGTCGCGAATATTGTCGACATAGATCAGGGCGGCCGATGGCGACATCCAGGCGTGCGGGTTGGGTTTGCCGGTATAGGGGCCCTCGGCGATGCCCATCGGCTCGACGCCTTCGGAGACGACGACGCCGGGAACGCCGTCGAAGTTCTGGAAGAACCTTTCGAACCAGAGCTCGAGGTTCAGCCCGTTCCAGAGAATGAGGTCGGCATCATGCGCCTTGAGGATATCGCGGGGCGTCGGCTGGTAATTGTGGATCTCGGCGCCCGGCTTGGTGATCGATTCGACCACCGCGGCGTCGCCCGCGACGTTCTGCGCCATATCGGCGATGACCGTGAAGGTGGTGACGGCCTTGAGCTTTTCCGCCGCCCGCGCCGCCGCCGGCAGGAGCGATAGAGCAGCCATCGCCGCTGCGGCCGCCACGATCATGCGCCTCGTTGGATGGATCATCCGGCTCTCCTCTTTGCGAACCATAATATGGGTAGGCGAATGGTCTGCATAAGTCAATGCAAATGAGAAGCATTTGCAACTAGCTATTTCCAAAAGGCGTCCCCTTGGCTAGTGTCGCGGGATGAGCCAGAGCAAGAATCGGATCGAGGAACTGGAAGGAATCCTGCGGGAAGGCGGCGTGCGTGTGACGCGCCAGCGCGCCGCGATCCTCAAGATTCTGGCCGAGGCCGCGGACCACCCGGATGCCAGCGAACTTCACCGGCGCGCGAAGGAAATCGACGCGACGGTGTCGCTCTCGACGGTATACCGGACGCTTTCCGCGCTGGAGCAGCAAGGGGTGGTGCAGCGGCATGCCTTCGAGAATGCGACTGCCCGCTTCGAGACGGCGGATGCGCCCCACCACGATCACCTGATCGATATCGAAACGGGTGCGGTGATCGAGTTTCGCTCCGACAAGATCGAACAGTTGCAGGCGGAGATCGCTGCCGAACTCGGCTACGACCTGGTGCGCCACCGGCTGGAGCTCTATTGCCGGAAGCGCAAGGACTGAGCGGAATTACCCTCCGACGGCGGCAATCTTGGGGCGCGTCGGCATGGTCATGGCGGCGACGCCGGCGATGACGCAGCCGAGGCCGAGCCATGCGGTGGTCGAAAGCGTTTCCCCGAGAAATACCACTCCGATCGCAACGCCGATCGGAACGCGCACATAGGCCTGTGCCGTCGCGCCGACGGAACCGAGCGTGTGGATCAGACGGAAATAGATGACGAAGGCGAGCGCGGTCGAGAAGACGGACAGGCAGAGGAGCGCGATCAGCGATTCCGGCGAGGGATCGAGCGTCCAGGGCCGATCGACGACGAGGCTCGCCGGGATGAGCAGGGCCGCACCCGCGAGAAGCGATCCGCAAGCGGGCACCATCGGATCGAGGCCCCTGAAGCCCTTCCCGAAAATCGCCGCGCCGGCATAGCAAACCGTCGCAAGAACGACCGCAAGCTGCGGGATGAGCTGATTGCCGATGCCGCGGAAGGCCTCGAGACCGATGATCAGCGCGATTCCGGCGAGGCCCGCAAGGACGCCCAGGAACTTGCGGGCGGTAACGGGCTCGTGCCGGGTGATCAGCGCCGTCAGGAGAAAGGCGAAGATCGGCGTCGTGGAGTTGAGGATGGCCGCGACGCCGGCATCGATCGTACGCTCCGACCAGGCGATCAAGGTGAATGGGACGACGCTGTTGAGGCAGGCCTGGAACAGGAACCGCCCCCACATCGCCCCGTCGCGCGGCAATGTCAGGCCGCGCCATGCGATCAGCGCCAGAAGAACCATGCCGGCAAGCAGCGTTCGCGCGGCGATCAACGTCACCGGGGGAATGGTTTCGACGCCGATCTTGATGAAGGTGTAGGAGGCGCCCCAGAGCGTTGCCAGGGCGACAAGCAGAAGCAGTTCGAGAGCGAGACGTGGCCTGTCCATGAATGCGGTCCTTGTGAATCGTTGTTCATCGGACCATTCCTAGCGTCCGGAGCCCCTGCGATGCTTCGGTGCCGATCGAAGTATGGCGCGTATCCCGCGGGCCTTCGCTCGCGGGGTCGCGGTTCAATGGCCGTCTGCCAGCCGCGCGGCCTCGACGCATGCGGAACGCTCGATGCTGAGGCCGTTGAAGAAGGCATTGAGCACGACGGCCGAGGCCGCGGCGAGCACTATGCCGGACTCGATGATGGGATGGATCGCATGCGGCATCCACATCAGGAAGTTGGGTGCGATCATCGGAATGAGGCCGAAGCCGACGGAGACGGCGACCACGAACAGGTTGTTTCGCGAGGTCTTGAAGTCGACCGTCGAGAGTATCCTGACGCCGGTTGCCGCCACCATGCCGAACATCACGAGCCCCGCTCCGCCGAGAACGAAGGTCGGAACCGCCTCGACCAGCGCGCCCATCTTCGGGACAATGCCCAGCAGGATCATGATGACGCCGCCCATCACGCAGACGTAGCGGCTCTTGACGCCGGTGACGCCGACGAGGCCGACATTCTGCGAAAAGCTCGTATAGGGAAATGTATTGAAGAGACCGCCGATGATGGTGCCGAGACCGTCCACCCGAAGTCCGGCGGTCAATTGCTGTTGCTTGACCTCGCGGTTCGTCATCTCGCCGAGTGCCAGGAACATGCCGGTCGATTCGATCATCACGACGATCATGACGAGCGACATGGTGGCGATCAGCACCGGATCGAAGATCGGCATGCCGAAGCGCAATGGGGTCACGACGGCGAACCAGCCGGCGCTCGCCACACGATCGAAATGCATCATGCCGAGCATGGCTGCCGCGACGCATCCGATCACGATGCCGATCAGAACCGCGATGTTGCTGATGAGCCCCTTGCCGAAACGGGCCACTACGAGAATGGAGACCAGCACGAAGGCGGCAAGCGCCACATGGCCCGGTTCGGCATAGATCGGGTTCGGAACCGTGGCGCCCAGGACCAGCCCGTCCGGCACGGCCGGACCGCCGGTTGCGGCGAGCTGCTTCAAATCGGCGAGCCATTGCGCGTGAGCCGGATCGACGAGTTTCGGCGCCGTCGGACCGAAGGGGTTGCCGAATATCCAGTTGACGCCGACGCGCATCAGGGTCACCCCGATGACGAGAATGATGGTGCCGGTGACGACGGGCGGGAAGAACTTCAGCAGGCGTCCCATGATGGGCGCGATGAGAAGGGCCACGAGGCCGGCGCCGATGATCGCGCCGAAGATCGTCCTTGCTCCGTCGATTCCGGGCGTCATGGCGGCCATGGAGACCATCGGGCCGACGGCGGCAAAGGTGACGCCCATCATCACGGGAAGACGGATGCCTATACCCCTGGTCAGCCCGAGCGACTGAATGATGGTGACGATGCCGCAGACGAACAGGTCCGCCGAGATCAGGAAGGCGACGTCCTCCGGGCTCAGCTGCAGCGCCCGGCCGACGATCAGGGGCACTGCGACGGCGCCGCCATACATGACAAGAACATGCTGTATCCCGAGGGTCGCAAGCCTGCCGATCGGCAGGCGCTCGTCCACGGGATGTATGCTGGATGCGTCGTTCATGGTTCCTCCTCCATCGCCGCCACCGTCCGTTCCCGTCCTCCAACGAGGAGGGGAATTTTTCGCGCCGCGGGAGCATGCCGCAAGGGTGCAGGAAGTGAAAACACTTTCGGATTTTCGAGGGTAATCGGGCGTATCGCGGGCGATCCGGACATGCGCCCGGATCGCGTTCAGGGGAACGGCTTGCCGGCCGTCAATGCGCTTCCGCGGCAAGCACGCGCACTTCCGTGCCGTTGGCGTCGTAGAGCTTGCCGTTGAGGAAATAGTCGCCGTCGTGCAGTCGCGCGATGTCCTGGTAGCGGAGCGTCCGCTCCGTCCCGGCGACGAACACCGATTGCTGGTCCGAGTTCCCGGCGGTCATATGGTTGAAGATCAGGTTGAGGCCGATCGCCATCAGCGCGGCGGAGCTGATGCCGGAATGGAAAATCGTCTCGACCCAGGCCGGGAAATGCTCGTAGAAGGTCGGCGAGGCGATCGGGATCATGCCGAAGCCGATCGAGGTCGCGACGATGACAAGGTTCATGTTGTTGGCGTAGTCCACCTTCGACAGGGTGCGGATGCCGCTCGCAGCGACCGTGCCGAAGAGCACGATGCCGGCGCCGCCGAGCACCGAACTCGGAACCGCCGCGACGATGCGGCCCATGACCGGCAGAAGACCGAGCGTGACGAGAAACAGGCCGCCGGTTGCAACGACATAGCGGCTCTTGACTCCGGTGACCGCCACCAGCCCGACATTCTGGGCAAAGGCGCTCTGGGTGAAGGAGCCGAAGATCGGAGCGAGCAGGCTCGACAGCATGTCGGCCCTGAGTCCGTCGCCGAGCCGGCGCGAATCCACCTTCGTTTCGATGATCTCGCCGACCGCCAGAATGTCCGCCGAAGTCTCGACCAGCGTCACCATGATGACGATGAACATCGAGGCGATCGCCGCGACTTCGAAGGTCGGATAGCCGAAGTGGAAAACCAGCGGAAGCGCGAAGAAAGGCCCTTCGGTTACCTGCGAGAAATCAGCCATGCCGGCGAAATAGGCTATCACCGTCCCGATGATCAGGGCGAGCAGGATCGAGAGCCGCGAGATCGCGGCGCTTCCGAGCTTGCTGAGCAGGAGCACGATGACGAGCGTGACCGCTGCAAGCTGGATATTGGCGGGACTGCCGAAATCGGGGGCACTGCTGTTCCCGCCCATGGCCCAGCGCGCGGCCACCGGCATCAGCGTCAGTCCTATGGTGGTGATCACGATTCCGGTGACGAGCGGCGGAAAGAAGCGGGTGATCCGCGAAAATACAGGCGTTATCAGCAGGCCGATCAGCGAGGCGGCAATGACGGCGCCGAGCACCGACTGGAGCCCCCCATTGCCGGAAATGGCGATCATCGTCGCCACGCCGGAAAAGGAAACGCCCTGGACCAGCGGCAACTGGCTTCCGAAGAAGGGCAGGCCGATTGTTTGCAAGATGGTGGCGAGGCCGCCGGCAAATAAGGATGCAGTGATGAGCAGGCCGATGTCGCCGGGGCCGAGGCCTGCGGCCTGACCCAGTATCAGGGGCACGGCGACGATGCCTCCATACATCGTCAGCACGTGTTGCAGGCCATAGGCCAGATTGGCGCCGATTCCGAGCTTCTCATCCTCCGGACGCGTTGGTGATAGGGTTTCCTCTGCACTGTTTGCCAAGGTAATCTCCTCCAATACCTTTGCATGTCATCCACTTCTTACGAAGAAGGTGGCGAATAATGTCAGCGACGATGAGGCGCTGCCTTACCGAAATAGGGGAAACAGTTTTCGCCTCGCGGGCGGTAATGCTGCGGTGAGCGCAGCGGCGGGCGTGGGGTGGCCCCCTCGATTCGAAACGAAAAAACCGGGGCCGTTTCCAGCCCCGGTGCCGCATCTCCTTTTAACAACGCCGCCGACGGATCGCGCAGCGTCTGTCGATCAGTTCGTCTGCCAGCTCTTGACCAGCTCGTCGTAGTTGACGGTGGTCGGCTTTTCCTTCTCGTTCTCGATCTTGAGCTGCGGTGCGAGGTTGCCGGCCTTTACGGCTTCGGCGTTCCAGTATTCCAGATCGTGCTCTTCGGCGAGCTTCGGACCGATGTCGCCCTGGACGCCGGCACGTTCCAGGCGCTGCAGCACCTTTTCCTGCTCGGCGCAGAGCGAGTCCATGGCTTCCTGGGCGGTTTTCGCGCCGGAGGAAGCGTCGCCGATCGCCTGCCACCAGAGCTGTGCCAGCTTCGGATAGTCGGGCACGTTCGTTCCGGTCGGCGACCACTGCAGGCGGGCCGGTGAACGGTAGAACTCGATCAGGCCGCCGAGCTTCGGGGCGCGGTCGGTGAAGCTCTGATGGTCCAGCGTCGACTGGCGGATGAAGGTCAGGCCGACATGGCTCTTCTTAACGTCCACCGTCTTCGACGTCACGAACTGCGCGTAGAGCCACGCAGCCTTGGCCCTATCGTCCGGCGTCGATTTCAGGAGTGTCCAGGACCCGGCGTCCTGGTAGCCGAGCTTCATGCCGTCCTTCCAGTAGACGCCGTGCGGGCTCGGGGCAAAACGCCACTTCGGTGTGCCGTCCTCGTTCACGACCGGCAGGCCTTCCTTCACGAAGTCGGCGGTGAAGGCCGTATAGGTGAACATCTGCTGGGCGACCTCGCCCTGCGATGGTACCGGGCCGGATTCCGAGAAGGTCATGCCCTGGGCAGCAGCCGGCGCATAGGCCTTCATCCAGTCGAGATATTTCTGGATGGCGTAGACCGAGGCCGGGCCGTTGGTGTCGCCGCCGCGCGCGACGCAGGATCCGACGGGCCGCGAGTTCTCGTCGACCTTGATGCCCCACTCGTCGACCGGCTTGCCGTTCGGGATGCCCTTGTCGCCGTTGCCGGCCATCGACAGCCAGGCATCGGTGAAGCGCCAGCCCAGCGACGGGTCCTTCTTGCCGTAGTCCATGTGGCCATAGACCTTCTTGCCGTCGATCTCGCGGCCGGTGAAGAACTCGGCGATGTCCTCATAGGCCGACCAGTTGACCGGAACGCCGAGTTCGTAGCCGTACTTGGCCTTGAAGTCCGCCTTGTTCTTCTCGTCGTTGAACCAGTCGTAGCGGAACCAGTAGAGGTTCGCGAACTGCTGATCGGGAAGCTGGTAGAGCTTGCCGTCCGGAGCGGTGGTGAAGGATTTGCCGATGAAGTCGTCTATGTCGAGGTTGGGGTTGGTGACGTCCTTGCCCTCGTTCGCCATGAAGTCGGTCAGGCTGCGGGCCTGCTGGTAGCGCCAGTGCGTGCCGATCAGGTCAGAGTCGTTGATATAGGCGTCATAGACGTTCTCGCCCGACTGCATCTGCGTCTGCAGTTTTTCGACCACGTCGCCTTCGCCGATCAGGTCATGGGTGATCTTGATGCCGGTGATCGCGGTAAAGGCCGGTGCGAGCACCTTCGATTCGTATTCATGCGTGGTGATCGTTTCGGAAACGACCTTGATCTCCATGCCGGCAAAAGGCTTTGCCGCATCGACGAACCATTGCATTTCCGCTTCCTGGGCGGCGCGGTCGAGCGAGGACATGTCGCCGACTTCCTTGTCCAGGAACTGCTTTGCCTCGTCCATCCCGGCAAATGCCGAGCCGGTAAATGCCAGCAGCATAGCCGCCGTCGTTGTCAAAAGATGCCTTCGCATTAAATCCTCCCTTGGGTTTTGCGATTGCGTTCACTTGCAGTTTCAAAGGGCGCCCGCGGTGAGCGCCCTTCGTTTGGTTCCTCAGACGTAGCGGAAGACGCCGACCGCGTAGATCACCGACAGGGCGACCGCCCACCAGAGATTTGCGCCGACCAGCCCCAGCCAGGCGAGGTGAATGAATGCGCTTCCGAGCAGCGACACGAAGAGCCGGTCGCCGCGGGTCGTCTCGAAGCGCAGGATGCCGACGCGCGGGTTTCCGCCCGGCCGGGCATATTCCCAGACGGCCATCAGCGACAGGAGCGCGAAGATCGTCAGAAAGAACATGGCGGTGGGGAAAGACCAGGCCATCCAGCCGCCGGGGATCAGCGGGGCGAACCAGTCGGTCTTGCCGTCCTTGGCCGGCAGAACGGAAAAAAGCAGGCCGGCCGCGGTGAGGTAGACGACGAGCACGGCGGCAAGCGCGACGGGCCAGCGGTTCTTGCGAGTGGCGACGGTTGCCATCAGACCCTCCCCAGGGCGAAGCCCTTGGCGATGTAGTTGCGAACGAAATAGATGACCAGCGCGCCGGGGATGATCGTCAGAACGCCGGCGGCGGCGAGCACGCCCCAGTCGAGACCGGAGGCGGAGACCGTGCGCGTCATCGTCGCGGCGATCGGCTTGGCGTCGGTCGTCGTCAGGGTGCGGGCGATCAACAGCTCGACCCACGAGAACATGAAGCAGAAGAAGGCCGCCACGCCGATGCCGGACGCGATCAGGGGCACGAAGATCTTCACGAAGAAACGCGGGAAGGAGTAGCCGTCGATATAGGCGGTCTCGTCGATCTCCTTCGGCACGCCGGACATGAAGCCTTCCAGGATCCAGACGGCGAGCGGCACGTTGAACAGGCAATGCGCGATCGCCACCGCGATGTGCGTGTCGATGAGACCGAAGGCGGAATAGAGCTGGAAGAAGGGCAGCGCGAAAACCGCCGGCGGCGCCATCCGGTTGGTGAGCAGCCAGAAGAACAGGTGCTTGTCGCCGAGGAAGCGGTAGCGCGAAAAGGCGTAGGCTGCCGGCAGCGCCACCGTCACCGAGATCAGCGTGTTCAGGACGACATAGGTGATCGAATTGATGTAGCCGTTGTACCAGGAGGGATCGGTAAAGATCACCGCATAGTTCCGAAGCGTCGGATTCTGCGGCCACAGCGAGAAGGTGCTGAGGATCTCGCTCGTCTCCTTGAAGCTCATATTGACGAGCCAGTAGATCGGCAGGAGCAGGAAGACGATGTAGATCGTCGGCACCAGCCAGGAGAGGCGCTGCGAAAGTGGTTGCTTGTTGGTCATCATGATGTCTCCTCCCTCCTTCTCAGCCTTGCGCGTCGCTCGTGGTCATCACCGTGTAGAAGATCCACGACAGGAGCAGGATGATGAGGAAGTAGATGATCGAGAGGGCTGCGGCCGGGCCGAGGTCGAACTGGCCGATTGCCGTCTTGACCAGATCGATCGACAGAAAGGTCGTCGAATTGCCCGGGCCGCCGCCGGTCACGACGAAAGGTTCGGTATAGATCATGAAGCTGTCCATGAAGCGCAGCAGGAAGGCGATCAGGAGCACGCGCTTCATCTTCGGAAGCTGGATGTAGCGGAAGACCGACCAGCGCGAGGCGCCGTCGATCTTGGCGGCCTGGTAGTAGGCGTCCGGGATCGAGACAAGGCCGGCATAGCAGAGCAGCACGACGAGGCTCGTCCAGTGCCAGACATCCATGACGATCAGCGTGACCCAGGCGTCGAGCGGATTCTGCACGTAATTATAGTTGATGCCGAGCGAGGCGAGCGTGCGCCCGAGCAGGCCGATGTCGACCCGGCCGAAGACCTGCCAGATGGTGCCGACGACGTTCCACGGAATGAGCAGCGGCAGCGCCATCAGAACGAGGCAGATCGGCACGCCGATGCCTCTCTTCGGCATGTTGAGCGCGATGACGATGCCGAGCGGGATCTCGATCGCGAGAATGATCGCCGAGAAGATCAGATTGCGGGTGAGCGCATCCCAGAAACGGTCGGATTCGAGCACGTCCAGGAACCAGTCGGTGCCGGCCCAGAAGAACTCGTTATTGCCGAAGGTGTCCTGTACCGAATAGTTGACGACGGTCATCAGCGGGATCACCGCCGAGAAGGCGACGAGCACCAGTACCGGCAGGACCATGAACCAGGCCTTGTTGTTCCAGGTCTTTTCCATGTCAGGCCTCCCCGCCGACGCGCCAGGAATCGGCGTAGATGTTGATTGCCTTCGGATCGAAGGTCACGCGCGGCTCGGCGGGGATCTCGCCGTCCTCGTCGACGATGATCGAGATCGGCCGGTCGGCGAAGCGGGCGCGTACGACCTTGTGGCGGCCGATATCCTCGACCTTCGTGACGGCGACCGGCATGCCTTCGCGGCCGAGGGAAATGAATTCCGGACGGATGCCGAGTTCGGTTCTGGCGCCCGGCTTGATCTGCGGCTGGAAATCGAGCGCGATCCTCTGGTCGCCGACGGCGGCCGTGTTGCCGGCGATCTCGGCCGGCAGGACGTTCATGCCCGGCGAGCCGATGAAGTAGCCGACAAAGGTGTGACGCGGCCGCTCGAAGAGCTCGGCCGGCGTGCCGATCTGGACGATCTGGCCGTCATACATGACGACGACCTTGTCGGCGAAGGTGAGCGCCTCGGTCTGGTCGTGCGTCACATAGACCATGGTGAAGCCGAACTGCTTGTGCAGCCGCTTGATCTGCGAGCGCAGGACCCATTTCATTTCCGGATCGATGACGGTCAGCGGCTCGTCGAAGAGGATGGCGCTGACGTCCGAGCGCACGAGGCCGCGGCCGAGCGAGATCTTCTGCTTCTGGTCGGCGGTCAGCCCGCGCGCAGTCTTCCTGGCCCAGCTGCCGAGTCCGGTCATCTCGAGGATTTCCTTGACGCGGCGGTCGACCTCGGTTTCGGGCACATGCCGGTTGCGCAGCGGAAAGGCGAGATTGTCGTAGACGGTCATCGTGTCGTAGATGACCGGGAACTGGAACACCTGGGCGATGTTGCGCTGCTGCGTCGTCAGATGGGTGACGTCGGTTCCGTCGAAGAGAATGCGCCCTTCGGAAGGGTTGATCAGCCCCGAAATGATGTTGAGCAGCGTGGTCTTGCCGCAGCCGGAGGGCCCGAGCAGAGCGTAGGCGCCACCGTCGTTCCACTCGTGATGCACTTCCTTCAGCGCGTAGTCCGCTTCCGATTTGGGCCTGGCGCCGTAGGCGTGGCGGATGTGTTCGAGATTGATGCGTGCCATGGTTTCCTCCCCGACGCCCTTTCCTCAGGCCGTCCCGCCGACCGCCCTGCCGTCCGGCCCGAAGGCCATGAGGTGGCGTGTGTCGACGAAGACATTGAGCGTAGCGTCCGGTTCGATCTCGTGAATGCCGGGTGCGAGCATGACCCAGCGTGCGCCCGCGAAGGCGACGTGAATGAAGCTTTCGGACCCGGTGATTTCCGAGATCGCCGTCTTGACCGTCAGCGGTTCGTCGCTGCCGTTCGGCTGGCCGAAAGAAAGATGGTGCGGCTGAAAGGCCACCGTGCAGGGGCCATCCCCGAGGGAACGAAGATGTGCGGGAACGGGAAGCACCGGCTTTCCCTCGAGCGCAAAATGCGTTCCCGCCTTCACGAGGCCGATGGTGTTCAGCGGCGGATCGGCGAATGTGCGGGCCGTGACGATGTCGACCGGCCGGCGATAGACGTCGATGGTGCGGCCGAACTGGGTGATCCTTCCCTCGCTCAGCGTGGCGGTGTTGCCGCCGAGCAGAAGCGCTTCCGACGGCTCTGTCGTGGCGTAGACGAAGATCGCGCCGGATGCGGCGAAGATCTTCGGCAGTTCCTCGCGCAACTCCTCCCGCAGCTTGTAGTCGAGATTGGCAAGCGGCTCGTCGAGCAGCACCAGATCGGCATTCTTGACGATGGCGCGGGCGAGCGCGGTGCGTTGCTGCTGACCGCCGGACAGGTTGAGAGGCGTGCGGTCGAGATAGGGCGTGAGCTTCAGGAGTTCCGCCGCCTTGCGCACTTCGCGGTCGACGGCGGCGCTGTCGGCGCGCTTGATCCGCATCGGCGAGGCGATGTTCTCGTAGACCGTCATCGCCGGATAGTTGATGAATTGCTGATAGACCATGGCGACCGAGCGTTTCTGCACGGGAACGCCGGTCACGTCGGCACCGTCGAGATGGATCGAACCGGAGGCGGGCTTGTCGAGACCGGCCATCAGCCGCATCAGCGACGTCTTGCCGGAGAGCGTCGGGCCGAGCAGCACGTTGAGCGACCCCCTCTCCAGCACAAGGTCGGTCGGGTGGATGTGCGTCTCTCCACCCACGACCTTGGATATCTTCTTCATTTCAAGCATTGAATTCTCCACCCCAACGGCAGTTCAGCCGTGGTACCTCAGGCGGCCGCGTTGACCGCGCCCCGCATATATTCCTCCAGTTCCGCGGTTTGCGCCCGCGAAAACTTCAGTCCCAGTTTCGTGCGGCGCCAAAGCACGTCCTCCGCGCGCAATGCCCATTCCTGGCCGATCAGCCAATCCACTTCCGCCGCATAGAGATCCGCCCCGAAGTGCTTTCCGAGCTCGGCCTCGCTCGCGGCATTGCCGAGAAGCTGCGCCGCCCGCGTGCCGTAGAGCCGTACCAGCCGGCGGGCGTGGGAGGCGGCCAGAAAAGGATAGCGCGTCTTGAGCTTCGCGACCTCGTCGTCATAGCCGCCGGCCGGAAAATCGCCCCCCGGAAGCTGCGATCCGGCCGTCCACTTCCTGCCCTTTTCCCCGATGGTCTCGCCGATCTTCTCGAGCGCCGATTCCGCAAGCCGCCTGTAGGTGGTGAGCTTGCCGCCGAAGACGTTGAGCAGGGGTGCATCGCCGTTCTCGACGCGCAGCACATAGTCGCGGGTCGCCTCCTGCGCCTTGCTCGCGCCGTCATCGAAAAGGGGGCGCACGGCGGAATAGGTCCACACGATATCCTCTCTGCCCACCGGGTCGCTGAAATATTCGCTCGCCGCCTCGCAGAGATAATCGATCTCTGCGTCGCTGATGCGCACGTCAGCCGGATTGCCGGTGAAATCGCGATCGGTGGTTCCGATCAGCGTGAACTCGTCCTGGTAAGGAATGGCGAACATGATCCGCCCGTCCGGGTTCTGGAAGAAATAGGCGCGCGGATCGTCGAACTTCTTCTTAACGACGATATGACTGCCCTGGACCAGGCGGACATTGCGGACGTCGTTGTTGCCGACCGCTTCGGAGAGAACCCGGTCCACCCAGGGGCCCGCGGCATTGACGAGCATGCGGGCGCGTATCGTCTCGCGCGCGCCTGTCGCTGCATTCTCGATTTCGATCGCCCAACGGCCGCCCTCACGGCGCGCCGAGACGACGCGGGTGCGCGCCATGATCCTCGCGCCGCGGTCGGCGGCGTCGCGCGCGTTCAGCACCACAAGGCGAGCATCGTCGACCCAGCCGTCCGAATATTCGAACGCTTTGGTGAAGAGGCGCTTCAGCGGTGCGCCTGCGGGATCGCGCGTCATGTCGAGCGTCTTCGTCGCCGGCAGAAGCTTGCGGCCGCCTATGTGATCGTAAAGAAAGAGGCCGAGGCGGATCAGCCAGGCCGGCCGCGGACCACCCTTGTGGAAGGGCAGCACGAAGCGCATCGGCCAGATGACGTGCGGCGCCATCGCCCAGAGGACTTCGCGCTCCATCAGGGCTTCGCGCACCAGGCGGAATTCATAATGCTCGAGATAGCGCAAGCCGCCATGGATGAGCTTGGTCGAGCCGGAGGATGTTCCGGAGGCGAAATCGCTCATCTCCGCAAGCGCGACGGAATATCCACGGCCAGCCGCATCACGCGCGATGCCGCATCCGTTGATGCCGCCGCCTATGACGAAGACGTCGAATATCGTCTGCTCTGACACTCTTGTTTTCCCCTCCACACTCCGCGACACAGAATTTGTGCAATCGCGAAAGTGAAAGCAGTTAAAGCGAAAATATTTCGAATGTCAAACGAATGTTCCGGCTTCGCGCTCGGGAATCGGGGACCGGATCACACCTCGGTCTCGACCAGCCTCACATCCTGGTCGGCACAGATTTTCCGAACGTTTTCAACGATGCAGCGGTCGGTGATGAATGTCTGTACCTGCGAAATATGGCCGATGCGCACCGGCGCGGTGCGTTCGAATTTCGTCGAATCCGAAACGAGGATGACATGGCGCGCATTGGCGATGATCGCCTGCGCAACTTTCACTTCGCGATAATCGAAATCGAGCAGGGCTCCGTCGGGGTCGATCGCCGAGGCGCCGATTACCGCGAAATCCACCTTGAACTGCTTGATGAAGTCGACGGCGGCCTCTCCGACGATGCCGCCGTCGGAGCCGCGGACAACCCCGCCGGCGATCACCACCTCGATCGAGGGAAAGACCCGCAACCGGTTGGCTACGTTGATGTTGTTGGTGATGATCATCAGTTCCCGGTGGTCGAGGAGCGCCTCTCCCACCGCTTCCGTCGTGGTGCCGATATTGATGAAGAGCGAAGAATTGTCGGGGATGAGCGCGGCCGCGGCACGGCCGATCGCCTGCTTTTCCGCTGCGGCGATCTGGCGGCGGGATTCGTATCTGACGTTTTCCTTGCCGCTCGGAAAAATGGCGCCGCCGTGAATGCGGTTCAAAACCCTGGCGTCGCAGAGATCGTTCAGGTCCTTGCGGATCGTCTGCGGCGTAACGGAAAAGCGCTGGGCGAGATCCTCGACCAGCACGCGGCCTTCCGTTTTCGCCAGTTCCAAAATCTCCGCCTGTCGTCCGGTCAGATACATCCGCCCCTCGCGTTTCGTTTTCTTTCATAATATGCAAAAACGAAAGCGGCGCAATTTCAGATTAGAAATATCCGGCGCGTTCGATTTTCGTTGCGGCTCGCCCCCGATCTGCGCTGTAATCGGTGGGAGCACGCCAGTCTGACGTTATCGGGAGGAGGAAAGCGCATGTATCATCCGGCCTTGTTCCAGGGCATAAACGTGGTGGTTACCGGCGGCGGGAGGGGCATCGGCCTCGAGGTCGTGCGGCAGTTCCTCGATTGCGGTGCGCGCGTGGTGGTGCATATGGGGCGGACGATCGCCGCCGACCGCCCCGAATTTCTCGACCTTGCAGCGGCCGAGGGCAGGGCGTTCCTCGCGGCGGCGGATTTCGTTGCCGACGGAGGCGTCGAGAGCCTCGCCGATGTGGTGAGGAGTCGCTTCGACAGCGTCGATGTCCTCGTCAACAATGCCGGCACGATGGTTGGCCGCTTTCCGGCGTCCGATCTCACCGATGAGCAATACCGCACGGTCGTGCGGCTCAACCAGACCTCGGTCGTCGAGATGACCCGGACGATGCTGCCGCTCCTGCGCAAGGGCAGACATCCTGCGATCGTCAACACGGTTTCGATCTCGGCGCGCATGGGCGGCAGTCCCGGCTCTTCGATCTACTCTGCCACCAAAGCTTTCGTCTCAACCTATTCGAAGGCGCTGGCGCGTGAACTTGCGCCGGACGGCATCCGTGTCAACTGCGTCTCGCCCGGCACGATCACGACGGATTTCCACGAGCGCTATTCGACCCCGGAGAAGCTGGAGGCGACGCGCAAGACCATCCCGCTCGGCCGGCTCGGGACGGCGGAGGATTGCGCGCCGGCCTATCTCTTCCTCGCCGCGCACGCGCTTTCGGGCTATATCACCGGCCAGGTCCTGGAGGTGAATGGCGGGCAGCTCATCGCTTAAGCGCGCGTCCGCCCCTCATCCGCTTGCCGGCACCTTCTCCCCGCCTGCAGGGAGAGGGCCAGTCCTCGGGTCAAACTCGAGGGAGAGGCGCAAAAACGTGTGCACTGAGTGATCCGGATATGATCGACAAGCTGGAATTCTTTCTCGCACTGGCCCGCGAACGGCATTTCGGCCGGGCGGCGGAGGAGTGCGGGGTGACCCAGCCGACGCTTTCGGCAGCGATCCGGCAGCTCGAAGAACAGCTCGGCGTTATTCTGGTCAATCGCGGATCACGCTTCCAGGGACTGACGCCCGAAGGGCAGCGGGTGCTGGAATGGGCACGGCGGATCGTCAGTGACAGCCGTACGATGCGCGAGGAGATGCGTGCAGCGCGAAAAGGTCTTTCGGGGCATATGCGCCTCGCCGCGGTGCCGACGACGCTCTCCATGGTGCCGCTCATCACCGCGCCCTTCCAGGAGAAGCATCCGGACGTCACCTTCTCGGTGCTTTCGACCACCTCGCTGCAGATCCTCGCGCTTCTCGAAAACCTCGAGATCGATGCCGGTCTGACCTATCTGGAGAACGAGCCGCTCGGCCGGGTGACGAGCGTGCCCCTGCAGATCGAGCAATATCATCTGGTTACGGCCGCCGGTACGGCGCTTTCGGATCGCGAAAGCGTGACCTGGAAGGAAGTGAGCGACATTCGGCTTTGTCTATTGACGGCCGACATGCAGAACCGTCGCATCATCAATCAGCACTTTGCCGAGGCGGGCGCGGTCCCGAAGCCGACCCTCGAATCGAATTCGATGATCGTGCTCTTTTCCCACGTCCGGACCGGACGGTGGGCGAGCATCATGCCTTATAACGTCGCGAAATCATTCGGCTTTCACGAGGACATACGGATGATCCCGATCGTCGATCCGGACGTCCGCCATACGGTCGGCCTGGTCGCCACCTATCGTGAGCCGTTCACGCCGCTCGTCTCCGCGCTGTTGCACGAAGCGCGTATCCTCGGTGAGCGCAACCAGGTTCAATAGAAATTTTCTATCGATCGACGGAACAGCCATATTGACCCATGAAAGCATAAGCGCGAAGCTTGTTTCATGGGCAAAGAGCGTGAAATCTCCGATCTTTGCCAACTGGTTGAGACAGCGGCACGACGACGGTGGGAGATCCTGGCGGCGCGGCCGCGAGCCGGGAGGGCTCCTTCAGTGAATATCCATCTGCCGCGCGCAGACGTGACCGAACGGACGCTGGCGATCGTCGGCGAGCTCAAGGGGCTCGAAGGCCCGCTTCTTCCCATCCTGCACGAAATCCAGGACGAGTTCGGCTATGTGCCGGAGGAGAGCCTGCCGGTGATCGCGCGGGAACTCAATCTGTCGCGCGCCGAAGTCTATGGCGTGGTTACCTTCTATCACGATTTTCGCGAGCACCCGGCCGGGCGCCATGTGCTGAAGCTCTGTCGCGCCGAGGCCTGCCAATCGATGGGCGGCGACCGGCTTGCGGAGCGCGCCAAGGCGCTTCTCGGGATCGATTTCCATAAGACGACGCCGGACGGCGCCGTGACGCTTGAGCCGGTCTACTGTCTCGGACTCTGTTCCTGCTCGCCGTCGGCGATGCTCGACGGCGAGGTTCATGCGCGCCTCGACGAAGCAGAGCTCGAGGCGCTGGTTGCGGAGGCGCGCCGATGACCGTCAGGATCTACATTCCCCGGGATGCGGCGGCCATTGCGCTTGGCGCCGAAAAGGTGGTGGAGGCGATGGCCGGCGAGATCGCCGCACGCGGGCTCGACGTCACGATCGTTCGCAACGGCTCGCGCGGCATGCACTGGCTGGAGCCGCTGGTCGAAGTCGAAACGGCCGCAGGGCGCGTCGCCTACGGCCCGGTGAAGGCGCGCGATGTCGCCTCGCTTCTCGATGCCGGGCTGATTTCGGGTGGCGCGCATCCTCTCTGCCTCGGCAAGACCGAGGAAATTCCGTTTCTCAAGCGACAGACCCGGCTTACCTTTGCCCGTTGCGGCGTCATCGATCCTCTCTCGCTCGAAGACTATCGCGCCCATCGGGGCTTGCTCGGTCTCGAGCGGGCGATCGCAATGCAACCGGCGGCGATCGTTGCCGAGGTCACGGAAAGCGGCCTTCGCGGCCGCGGCGGCGCCGGCTTCCCGACCGGCATCAAATGGAAGACCGTCCTGGAAGCACGAGGGCCGCGGAAATACATCGTCTGCAATGCCGACGAGGGCGACAGCGGGACCTTTGCGGACCGGATGATCATGGAAGGCGATCCCTTCGTGCTGATCGAGGGTATGGCGATCGCCGGTATCGCGACCGGTGCGACCAAGGGCTACATCTATACCCGTTCGGAATATCCGCATGCGATCGCGGTGATGAGCGCGGCGACCGAGATAGCCCGTGCCGCCGGTGTGCTCGGTGCTTCGGTGCTCGGCTCGGCGCACGCCTTCGACATGGAAGTGCGCACCGGCGCCGGCGCCTATGTCTGCGGCGAGGAGACCTCGCTCCTGAACAGCCTCGAAGGCAAGCGCGGGCTCGTACGCGCCAAGCCGCCGCTGCCGGCACACAAGGGCCTTTTCGACCGCCCGACCGTCATCAACAACGTCATCTCGCTCGCTTCCGTGCCGGTGATCCTCGACAGGGGCGCCGGTTACTATCGCGATTTCGGCATGGGCCGGTCGCGCGGAACGATCCCGCTGCAGATCGCCGGCAACGTCAAGCATGGCGGCCTCTTCGAGACCGCATTCGGCCTGACGCTCGGCGAGATCGTCGACGGGATCGGCGGCGGCACGGCGAGCGCCCGGCCGGTCAAGGCCGTCCAGGTTGGCGGCCCGCTCGGCGCCTATTTCCCGCGGGCGCTGTTCGATACGCCTTTCGACTACGAGGCATTTGCCGCCAGAGACGGGCTCATCGGTCATGCCGGCATCGTCGTCTTCGACGACACGGCCGACATGTTGAAACAGGCGCGTTTCGCCATGGAGTTCTGTGCGGTCGAAAGCTGCGGCAAGTGCACCCCATGCCGTATCGGTTCGACGCGCGGCGTCGAGGTAGCCGACAGGATCGCCGCCGGCATCGAGCCGGAGAAGAACCGCGAACTGCTCGCCGATCTCTGCAACACGATGAAGTTCGGCTCCCTCTGCGCCCTTGGCGGCTTCACGCCCTATCCGGTGATGAGCGCCATGACGCATTTTCCGGAGGATTTTTCACCGGTGCCGGTCGTGGAGGCTGCGGAATGATGGCTGCGATGGCACTTGAATTTTTGCCCCTGACCCTAACCCTCTCCCCGCAGGCGGGGAGAGGGGACCGGAAGGGCACGGCATATCCCTTCTCCCCGCGAGCGGGGAGAAGGTGGCGGCAGCCGGATGAGGGGCGGAAGCCGGTATCGGCGGCGGCGCGTACCCTCTGGCCTGCCGGCCATCTCCCCCCCAAGGGGGGAGAATGGATGCGGCGCGCTCGGCGTCTTGACCGGAGCGCCCCACGTGCAGAAGCGTTTGTTTTGGAGCGAGTGGCCGGCCACGATTCGATCTCCCCGCTTGTGGGGGAGATGCCCGGCAGGGCAGAGGGGGGTGAAGCCGCCCCCTTGAACGCAATTTCTCAGGAGGCCCGCTAATGTCTCTCATTCACGAAATCGACTACGGCACCCCTGCCTCCAAGTCCGAGAAGACGGTGACGCTGACGATAGACGGGCGCGAGATCACGGTTCCGGAAGGCACGTCGATCATGCGTGCGGCAATGGAAGCGGGCATCGAGGTGCCGAAGCTTTGCGCTTCCGACATGATGGATGCCTTCGGCTCCTGCCGGCTCTGTCTCGTAGAAATCGAGGGACGCGCCGGCATGCCGGCCTCCTGCACGACGCCGGTGGCGGCAGGCATCAGCGTTTCGACGCAGACGCAGCGGCTGAAGGATGTCCGCCGCGGCGTCATGGAGCTCTATATTTCCGACCATCCGCTCGACTGCCTCACCTGCGCAGCCAATGGCGATTGCGAGCTGCAGGACATGGCCGGTGCCGTGGGCCTGCGCGACGTGCGCTACGGCTATGACGGCGAGAACCATGTGACGGCGCGCAACAATGGCGAGATCAACGCAAAATGGGCGCCGAAGGACGAGTCGAATCCGTATTTCACCTATGATCCGGCGAAGTGCATCGTCTGTTCGCGCTGCGTGCGGGCCTGCGAGGAAGTGCAGGGCACCTTCGCGCTGACGATCAGCGGCCGCGGCTTCGATTCGCGCGTCTCCGCCGGCATGAACGAGGATTTCGTTTCCTCCGAATGCGTCTCCTGCGGCGCCTGCGTGCAGGCTTGCCCCACGGCGACGCTGACGGAAAAATCGGTGATCGAGATCGGCCAGCCGGAGCACTCGGTCGTCACCACCTGCGCCTATTGCGGCGTGGGCTGCTCGTTCAAGGCGGAGATGCGTGGCGAGGAGCTGGTGCGCATGGTGCCCTGGAAGGACGGCCAGGCGAATCGCGGCCATTCCTGCGTCAAGGGCCGCTTCGCCTATGGTTATTCCAACCACAGGGACCGCATCCTCAATCCGATGGTTCGCGAGAAGGTCACCGATCCCTGGCGCGAGGTCACCTGGGAAGAGGCTTTCGCGCATATCGCCTCCGAGTTCCGCCGCATCCAGTATCAGTATGGCCGCGATTCGGTCGGCGGCATCACGTCTTCGCGCTGCACCAATGAGGAAACTTTTCTGGTGCAGAAGCTGGTGCGCGCCGGCTTCGGCAACAACAATGTCGACACCTGCGCCCGCGTCTGCCATTCGCCGACCGGTTACGGCCTCAACCAGACCTTCGGCACCTCCGCCGGTACGCAGGATTTCGACAGTGTCGAGCACACGGATGTTGCGGTCATCATCGGTGCCAACCCGACCGACGGCCACCCGGTCTTCGCCTCGCGGCTGAAGAAGCGGCTGCGCCAGGGCGCCAAGCTGATCGTCATCGATCCGCGCCGAATCGACCTCGTCCGCTCCGCCCATGTCGAAGCGTCGTACCACCTGCCGCTGAAGCCCGGCACCAACGTTGCCATCCTGACGGCGATTGCGCATGTCATCGTCACGGAAGGCCTTGCCAACGAAGCCTTCATTCGCGAGCGCTGCGACTGGTCGGAATTCGAGGATTGGGCGGCCTTCGTGGCAGAGCCCCATCACAGCCCGGAAGCAACCGAAGCCTATACCGGCGTTTCACCGGAACTTGTGCGCAGGGCTGCGCGGCTTTACGCCACCGGCGGCAACGGCGCGATCTATTACGGCCTCGGCGTCACGGAGCACAGCCAGGGCTCGACGACGGTGATGGCGATCGCCAACCTCGCCATGCTCACCGGCAACATCGGCCGGCCGGGCGTCGGCGTCAATCCGCTGCGCGGCCAGAACAACGTCCAGGGCTCCTGCGACATGGGATCCTTCCCGCACGAGCTTCCCGGTTACCGACATATTTCGGACGATGCGACGCGCGAGATCTTCGAGAAGCTCTGGGGCGTGACGCTCAATCACGAGCCGGGCCTGCGCATCCCCAATATGCTCGACGCCGCCGTCGAGGGCACCTTCAAGGGCCTCTACGTGCAGGGCGAGGACATCCTGCAGTCGGATCCGGACACCAAGCACGTCGCCGCCGGCCTTGCGGCGATGGAATGCGTCGTGGTGCACGATCTCTTCCTCAACGAGACGGCCAACTACGCCCATGTCTTCCTGCCCGGATCGACCTTCCTCGAAAAGGACGGAACCTTCACCAATGCCGAGCGCCGCATCAACCGCGTCCGGCGCGTCATGCGGCCGAAGAACGGCTATGCCGATTGGGAGGTGACGCAGAAGATGGCGCAAGCCATGGGGCTTGCCTGGAACTATCGCCATCCGTCCGAGATCATGGACGAGATCGCGGCGACGACGCCGAGCTTTGCCATGGTCTCCTACGACTATCTGGACAAGATGGGCTCGGTGCAGTGGCCGTGCAATGAGAAGGCGCCGCTCGGCTCGCCCATCATGCATGTCGACGGTTTCGTGCGCGGCAAGGGCAAGTTCATCCGCACCGAATACGTGGCGACCGACGAAAGGACCGGTCCGCGCTTCCCGCTGCTTCTGACGACCGGCCGTATTCTCAGTCAGTACAATGTCGGCGCCCAGACGCGTCGCACGGAGAACGTCGTCTGGCATGCGGAAGACCGGCTGGAAATCCACCCGCACGACGCCGAGCAGCGCGGCATCCGCGACGGCGACTGGGTCAGGCTCGCCAGCCGCTCGGGCGATACGACGCTCCGCGCGTTGATCACCGACCGCGTCGCGCCGGGTGTCGTCTATACGACCTTCCATCACCCCTCGACTCAGGCGAACGTCATCACCACCGACTTTACCGATTGGGCGACCAACTGCCCGGAATACAAGGTGACCGCGGTGCAGGTCTCGCCGTCGAACGGTCCCTCCGACTGGCAGCGCGACTATGACGAGCAGGCTCGCCGGTCGCGTCGCATTTCCGGCAAGCTGGAGGCGGCGGAATAGGAGCGAGAATGGCGGGCAAGCGAGTTTCGTCCTCTCCATCCGGAACGACGGCGACGGTGCCGGAGGCTGCGCGGCGCGGCGGCATCCTCGTCGCGCAGTCGCGCGTCGTGCCCGAGGAAACGCCGGTCGCCTTCACCTATGGCGGTTCGACGCATGCGGTGATGATGGCGACACCTGCCGATCTCGAGGATTTCGCCATCGGCTTCAGCCTGACCGAAGGGATCATCACCCGTCCCGAACAGATCGACGACATAGACATCGTCGTCGAGGACAAGGGCATCGATCTGCAGATCAGGCTCGAGGACGAACAGAACGATATTCTGCGCCTCAGACGTCGCCACATGGCCGGGCCGGTCGGTTGCGGTCTCTGCGGTATAGAGTCGATCGAGGAGGCCGTTCGCCCGACGCCCGATGTCTCCGCCTCGCTGCTTCGCCTTTCCGATCAGGACGTGGTGGACGCAGTTGCGCTTCTCAATGGACAACAGCCGCTGCATTTCGAGACACGGGCGGTGCACGGTGCCGCTTTCTACGTGCCCGGACGCGGACTGATCGCGGTCCGCGAGGATGTCGGGCGTCACAACGCGCTGGACAAGCTGACCGGAGCGGCCGCGCGCGCCGGGTTCAGGGGCGCTCAGGGCGCGGTTGTCGTCACGTCCCGGGTATCGGTCGAGATGGTGCAGAAAACCGCGATCGTCGGGAGCCCGGTGATCATTGCCATTTCTGCGCCGACGGCGCTCGCCATCCGCACGGCGGAAGGGGCGGGCATGACCCTCATCGCACTTGTCCGCGGCGACGAGTTTGAAATCTTCACCCATGCGGAGCGCATCATCCGGAATGACGAGGAGCCTGCGTCCTTGTCCGCCCGCGTGCCGCTATTCTGAATGCGGAGCAATCGTCCATGTCTGAAAACCACCCCAACGCCAAGCTCGTCTATATGGCGAACCAGATTGCCACCTTCTTCCTGACCCAGCCGGCGGAGGGGGCGGCCGAGGGCGTGGCCACGCATATCAACAAATATTGGGAGCCGCGCATGCGCCGCAAGCTCTTCGAGCATATCGCGCATGGCGGTGAAGGGTTGAACCCGCTGGTGCTCGAGGCGGCTGAGAAGATCCGCCGTCCGGAGGCGGTTTAAGGCCTGTTGGTCTGGCTGGATTCCTGTGACAAGCACAGGAATGAGGAAATCAAACAAGCGGCGGCGGGTGGCCCGAGTCTCAACACGCCCTTAGAGCGCTTCCAGGAAGTCTGTCCTTCGATCCTCGTTCCTGTGCCTTCACAGGAATCGAGCCAGCCCAAGTGGCTGGAAAAGACCCTTTCCGCCCCGCAGGCAGCGTCGCTGCCCTCATCCCGGTGACAGGTAGAGGAGGGAGAAGCTTATGCTCTTTCCTACGGGGCGCCGTTGCGTTCGAAGAAGAGTGCGGGTGGGAGTGCGGTCAGAAATTCTCCCAGTTGTCCGAGGCGGGAGCGAGCGCGAGATTGGACCTCGTGCCGCTACGCAGCGCCTTTGCAGTTGCGTGCAGCCGCGTGGGCGAATGGGGCCGCTTCCATCCTGTTGTCGCTTGCGGGTGAAGCGTCCCGTCCGATGCGGAACTGACGCAGCAGGGCGTGCAACGCGTCCGCCTCCTGCGACATCCGATGGCTCGCCGCCGTGCTTTCCTCCACCATGGCGGCGTTCTGCTGCGTCGTCTGATCCATCGCATTGACCGCCTGGTTGATTTCCTTGAGCCCGGTCGACTGTTCGCGGGCGGCTTCCACGATCGCCGAGACGTTGTGATTTATCTCCTGCACCTGCGCCAGGATGGTTTCCAGGGCGGTGCCGGTCTGGCCGACCAGCGAGACGCCGTTCCTCACATGCTCGCCTGAAGCGGTGATCAGGGATTTGATGTCCTTTGCCGCGCTCGCCGATCGCTGCGCCAGTTCGCGGACCTCCTGGGCCACGACGGCGAAGCCCTTGCCGGCTTCTCCGGCACGCGCCGCCTCGACACCGGCATTGAGGGCCAGCAGGTTCGTCTGGAAGGCGATGTCGTCGATGACGCCGATGATGTTGCTGATTTCGCGCGAGGATTGCTCGATCTGGCCCATGGCGCCGATCGCGCTTTTGACGACAAGTCCGGAGCGCTCGGCGCCATCCTTCGTCTTTGCGACCAGATTGCCCGCTTCCTCGGCTCGGCGGCTGGAATCCGCGACGGTCGTGGTGATCTCGTGCAGCGCTGCGGCCGTTTCTTCGACGGAGGCCGCCTGCTGTTCTGTGCGTTTCGACAGATCGTCGGCAGCAGACCGGATCTCGCGTGCGCCGCCGGCGATCGCGCTGGCATTTTCGCCGACCGTCTGCATGGCCCGACAGAGGCGGACAAGCGCTTCGTTGAAGTCCTTGCGCACCGTTTCCATGCTGGGAACGAAGGGCGTGTCGAGCGATTGAGCCAGATCGCCGTCGGCAAGCGCTCGCAAGCCGGCTCCGAGCGCATTGATCGCGGCCATGCGTTCGGTCACGTCTGTCGCGAATTTGATCACCTTGTAAACCCGGCCGTTCGGATCGCGAATGGGGTTGTAGGCGGCCTGGATCCAGACCTCCTTGCCGGCCTTGCCATAGCGCACGAATTCGTTGGAGATGAATTCGCCCTGGGCCAGGCGCTTCCAGAAATCGGCATATTCGGCCGTGCCGGTATAACCGGGCTCGCAGAACATGCTGTGGTGCCGGCCCTGGATTTCGGAGAGCTGATAGCCGAGCGTGTTGCAGAAGTTCTCGTTGGCTGTGAGCACCTCGCCGGCAGGCGTGAACTCGATCATCGCCTGCGAGCGGGAAATGGCGTCGAGCTTGCCCGCATCTTCCGTGGCCCTCATCTTGACGGCGGTGATGTCGGTTGCGAACTTGACCACCTTGTAGGGCTTGCCGTTTCGGGAGACCGGGTTGTAACTCGCCTGGATCCAGATCTCCCGTCCGCCCTTGGCGAGGCGCCGGTAGCTGTTGCTGTCGAATTCGCCGCGGCCGAGGCGTGCCCAGAACTCACGATACTCCTCAGTCGCCACGTATTCCGGCGCGCAGAAGATGCGATGGTGCTGTCCGACGATTTCCTGCAGACTATAGCCGAGCGCCTTGCAGAAGTTCTCGTTGGCGTCGAGGACGTTGCCGGCGAGATCGAATTGAATGATGGCCTGCGATTTGGACAAGGCTTCGATGATCTGCCGTGCGTCACGGCTTCTGGTAAATGAAAACATGATCCCCTCTGAAATTTTCGCGCAAAACGGCCGCGGAGCGGGCGTTTGTGATCTGCTTCGCCGTCCTTCAGGAAAGGGCTGCTGGCGGTTGCTGGGGAGATTTCGAAATCACGAAGGGCTTCATGCCGCTGTGCGATAAATTAGTAAAGCAAGCTTAAAATCGCGTTAAAATAGAATTTTGCTTTCATACTCGTAATAAGATGTGGTCCTTTGCCGCACAGAGCGACTCAACTGTTTCAAGGAAATAGTGAGTCGCTCCCGATATGCAGATGCGCAGGCTCAGGCCGCCAGTTCTTCGGTTTCCCGCTCCTTGAACATGCGGGCGAGATTGAGGAAGCAGATCATGCCCGATTCATTGGCGATGATGCCTTCCGCAAAGCTCTTGTCGAAGGATGCGGTGACTTCAGGCACAGGCTGTACCTGACTGCCCTGCACGGTCAGAATGTCGGAAACGCGGTCGACGACGAGACCGATGACCATGTTGTGGACCTCGGCGACGACGATCGCGCTGCGTTCGTTGGTGACGGTCGATTTCATGCCGAGCTTATGGGCGAGATCGATGATCGGGATCACCGTCCCGCGCAGGTTCATCACGCCGATCACTTCCGGCGGGGCATGCGGGATGGGCGTCGAGGGGGCCCAGCCGCGTATCTCGCGGATCGTCGTCGTCTTGACGCAAAATTCCTGATCGTGGAGGCGAAACGCTATGATTTCGAGCGTCTCGCCGTCGAATCCGGCTGCTCTCTGCGTGCTTGTCATCGAAGGTCCTTCCAGCTTTCCGGTCGTGGTGGTCCGCCGATGACATCCGGCGAGGCGCAAGCCGCTTCATGCGCGGAAAATCCGCCTTGCGCGCTGTATGCCTATACTAGGCGCGGATTCGTTAAGCCTTTGCTGAACGTTCCCCCCTTGCAGGAGAGCGGGCGGAGCATGGCTTCAGGCCGCGCGTGTCGGCCGGTCGAGGATACGGCGTCCGAAGAGGCTTGCCGTCAGTTCGACCAGAATGCGTGCGCTCTTGCCCCGGTCGTCGAGGAACGGGTTGAGCTCGACCACATCGAGGGAAGAGACGAGGCCGCTGTCGCACAACACTTCCATGATGAGGTGAGCCTCGCGGAAGGTCGCGCCGCCCGGGACCGTCGTCCCTACGCCGGGGGCAAGTTCCGGATCCATGAAATCGACGTCGAGGCTCACATGCAGCAGACCGTTAGCCGCGCGAACCTCATCGACGATCTGGCGGATGATGTGGGCCATGCCCATCTCGTCGATGGCCCGCATATCGAAGACATTGACGCCGTGCTCGGCAATTTCCTCGCGCTCACGTGCGTCGACCGAGCGGATTCCGACCTGATAGACCTTCTTCGGGTCCACCAGCGGCCGGTCCTTCGGGAGGATCGGAGCGAACTCCGCTTCGCCGCAGAAGAAGGCGACGGGCATGCCGTGCATGTTTCCGGAGGGCGAGGTCGCCGGCGAGTTGAAGTCGGCATGCGCGTCCAGCCATAGGACGAAGAGGGGCCGGCCGACGTCCTGGGCATGACGCGCCATGCCGGAGACGCTGCCCATCGAGAGCGCGTGGTCGCCGCCGAGAATGATGGGGAAATGTCCCTTGCGCGCGGTTTCATGCACGGCTTCGTCGAGCGCGCGCGCGAAAGCTGCGACGGATTGCAGATTGTTGGCGCCGGGATGATTGGCGAGATCGCGTGCCGGCAGCGGCCTCAGATCCCCCTCGTCATTGACCGTATGGCCGAGTTCGGCGAGGACCGTGTCTATGCCTGCGATTCTGAGCGCCGTCGGCCCCATCGCCGCGCCGCGGCGGCCCGAGCCTTCCTCGATGGGTGCGCCGATCAATGTGATGGTTTTCATGTCCGCCTCGTCCCTTCGCCCGGTTGCCGGGAAGCTCGGTTCCCGTGAAGTTCGGCGGATTATCGTCAAAAAGCGTGGCGGCAAAAAGATGGAAAACTGTCGATTGGGAAGATAAGATGCGCAAAGTGTAAAGTCCCTTTGACGAAGTGATAAGATGGATGATCTCGATCAGGCGCTCATCGGCGCTCTCCGGCAAAATTCCCGTACGCCCGTCTCCGCGCTTTCGGCGATGACCGGCGTCTCGCGTGCCACGGTCGCTGCGCGCATCGACCGGCTCGTCGCGAATGGGACCATCGCCGCTTTCACCATCCGCACGGGCGCGGAAATCCCCGCCTCGGGCGTCAGGGCCGTGGTGATGATCGAGGTTCACGGAAAGATGGCGGACCGCGTCGCCGAACAATTGCGCGGGCTGCCGCAGGTGCGGGCGCTGCACAGCACCAACGGAAGGTGGGATTTCATTGCCGAACTCGAGGACCGGGATCTCGCGAGCTTCGATGAGACCTTGCGGCGCATTCGTTTGATCGACGGCATCAACGTGACCGAAACGAACATTCTGCTGAAGACCAGCAAGTTGACCGGGTCTTCGTGAGGCGATCGCCGCGGCGCGAATTGGCGACGCACGGCCGCTTTTGTTCTTGATTTGTTCTTATCTTCGGATAAGATGTTCCTCTCAGCAAACAAGAGAGGCATGAGCACGGGCGCGGTCTCCGCGGCATTCGGTCTCATTTTGAACGATGGCGTATTTGATCGCGGGTTCCACCCGCTCGACATCATTGCGATCCAGGGAGATTGCCATGGCTAGTTATTCCGGCGGCCCGTCGGTACGGCAGATCTGCATAAAGCTCTTCGTCCGGCATGGTGACGAGGAGCGGGCGATTGCGTTCTACCGCGATGTCTTCGGCGCCGAGCTGCTGCAGCGGCACGAGTGGAGCGGCATTCTGACGAGTGCCGACCTCTGCATCGGCGACTCGGTCTTCCGGGTGGCCGGCGCCAATCCACGCCGGGACGCCGAACCGAGGCTCGGCGGGCCGCGATCGCCGCACGCGCTCGGAACAACCGCGGCGATCCTGGAACTGCACGTCGACGACGTGGACCGCGTGCTCGAAAGGGCGATGGGCTCCGGCGCCAGTCTGCGCAATGTCGCCGAAACGCTGCCGACCGGCGACCGGGTCGGCGCCCTCATCGACCCGTTCGGTCATATCTGGGCGCTCTTCACGGCAACGAACGAGAGCGAAGTACTGGATGAATTCGGGGTCGATCGCAATGCGGCGTGAAGGGGCGCTCCTTCACGCCTGACCCGAGCTCGCCTGTTCGCTTCAGAAAAGTTCGTCCAGTAGCCGGTAAAGGGCGAATCGGATCATTTCACTGAAACAGCGAGATGATCCAGCCCTTGAGACTACGCACTTCCGGACGGAAAACCGTTACACACTTTTCCTGGAAGTGCTCTGACCCTTTGACCCAACGCACTTCCGGACGGAAAACCGTTATACACTTTTCCTGGAAGTGCTCTGGAAGCGGGTGAATCCCGCAAGTGGTTTCATGATGCGTCCGCGGCCGTCGCCGAAGAATTGGGATAGGCCGGCTGCGACCTCGTCGCTCGGATTGCCGTAAACCTCGAACTTCTCGACGCTGCAATGCTTCGATACCGCTCGGATGTGGGGGTCCGATATTTCCCAATGGCGCAGAACGTCTTCGCAATTCCGGTAGAGCTGAAAGCTGACCGCACGCATCTCCTGCTCGTCGATGAATGTCTGGACCATGAGTTGAGGTCCGTTTCGCTCGACGAACTCGATCGCTTGCTTCACCGTTTCGCGAAAGGGTTCCAGACTGCCTTCCGTGATCTTCATCACGTTCCGGAAGAGTATCTGCTCAGTCATGTCGTACCTCCGTGTCCGTTACACGGAGTGATTTCTGCGACCTCAACCGTGCTTGAGGTCAAGACTCCGGTTCGAAAATAATGGGACGACCCAGACGATGGACCCGTCCGCCGGATCGGCCGGCGGGCGGCATCGTCAGGCCTCAATATTCCCTTTCGAAGAAGATGCCTCCGGCGGCCGAGCCGTCGCCGGCCGCTTCTCCCTTCAGCTTCACGCCGCGGCCGATGTCGAGGTTGATGACCGCCTTGCTGGAAGCGGAGTCCGATCCTTGTTGCAATTCGAGATAGGTGCGGTCGTTGAGATATTTGCCGGCGCGGACCTGGGCGCCGCCGCTCTCGTCGGTCGTGATGTCGAGATCGTCGACGCCGAGCTTGTTGCGCAGGCCGTCGAGCAGCGACGTCGATCCGCCGCCGGCAAGCTGGCCCACGGCCGAGGCGAGCTGCGCGATCTGGAAGGCGGAGAGATTGTTCAGCGACCGGTTGAAGATTAGCTGCGCCAGGATCTCGTCCTGCGGCAGGGCCGGCGACGAGGAGAAGGTCACCGTCGGGTTGTTGGCCGGGCCTGCAACGTTGACCGTGATCGTCGTCGATCCGGCGCTCGAGGTCGCGTCGAGATCGAGCGTCGGGATGAGGTCGCCGCCGAAGCCGATGTGACCGTCGGTGAAGGTCAGGCGCTTGCCGAGGATCTCCAGGCGCCCGCGACGCATGTCGAATCCACCGGAAACGATCGGCTGGACGGCGGTGCCGCGGATGGTCAGATCGCCGCCGAGTTCGGCATCGATGCCGCGACCGCGTACGAAGAACTGGCCCGGGGAACTGACGGCGAGGTCGAAGGCGATCGCGCCGCTTGCCTCGGCGCCGGCGGACGTATCCCGGCGCAGATCTTTCGTCATCCGCTGCACGCGTGCCGGGGCGTTGCGGTGCTTGATGTCGATCTGCGAGAGCGAGGCCGGCAGCTTCTCCGGTATGGTGATCGCGGCCCTGCGGATCGTCAGCCTTCCGCCAAGCACGGGCGTCGAGACGAGCGGCCCGTTGAGCGTCAGGTCGCCCGCAAGGTTGGCGGTGAACAGCGTGCCGTCCACATAGGTCGCATCGTTGAGCCGGATTCTGAGATCCGCCGGGAAGCCGGAATCGGGAACGATGCCCACGGTGCCGCTCGCCTCGATCGATCCGCCGCTTGCCAGATTGGCCGAGAGCCGAGAGATCGTCGCCTGCCTGCCGTCCAGTGCGACATTGGCGGTGAGGTCGTTGAGGGCGAGATTGCGGCGAACGTCCACGAGCCGGGCGCCGGCGGTCGAGACCGTGCCGGCGATCTGCGGCGCCTTGGCCGGGCCGGAGAGCGAAAGGTCGACCTTGGCCGATCCGGTCAGGGTGAAGCCCTGTTGTGCCATGATATTGGCGAGCAGCGCGAAAGGTACGTCGCCGGCGAATTTCATCGAGATCGGCATGTCGCCGCCAAGCTCGACATTGCCGCCGCCCCGGAAGGAAAGGTCTCCGGGGGCGGAGACCGTGGCATCGACGGTGACCCTGTTGTCGGCGAAGCGCCCCTTTGCAGCAATCGCCAGCGACGATACGCCGGCGCCGCGCGCCGCTGCGACCGAGGCGTTGCTCCATCTGAGGTCGTAGACGACCACCGGAGCCGCCGCAGTTCCGTCCACGTCCACCGTCCCGGCGATCGTGCCTTCCGCCCCGAGGGTCGGGGCGAAGGTGTTGATCAGTGCGGCAGGCAGCTCGTTGAGTCTTGCCGAAATATCGAGCGTCGGTCCGGCAGAGCCGGCGACGGTGATCGTTCCCTTCGAAGCCTCGATGGTCAGGGCATCGAGGAGCACCGTGCCGTTCTCGATCGCGACGACGGTCGGGCGTGCAAGCTTCAGCGGTATCCGCTTGGGCGTTGCCGCGAAAGAGGCGAGGCGGACCTCGGTGCGCCCGCCGCTTGCGACCATGTCGCCTTTGGCCGAAAGAGGGCCGCCGTCATATCTGCCGTCGACGGTGAAGCCGGTTCTGCCGCCCTGCTGATCGAAGGTCAGATTGAAGCCGGTGACACGGTTTTGACCCTGAGCGACGTTTTCCGCCTTGACGCTTCCCCGGATCGCGAGTGCCGCCACATCGGCGATGCTGATATCGGCGACCGGCTTTGTGATCGTCAGATCGCCGCGCTTGATTCCGCTGCCGTTCGCTTTCAGCGAAAGGGAGGTCACACCGCCCGCCGTTTTGATCGCTGCCGAGCCGGAGAGGTCTCCCGAGACCTTCTCGCCGGCCATGGCGGCAAGAAGGCCGAGATCGGGCAGATTGAAGTCGATGGTGCCCTCGGGCTTGAAGTCTGCCGTCAGATCGATCGCACCCGTCAATCTGTTGTCGCCGACCTTCGCCTCCAGGGTCGGGATCGAGGTGCGGCCGTCCTTCGAGACCACCTCGGCCTTCACGTCGATCGCCTGGCCGTCCAGAGCTCCCGTCGCCGTCAGCTTCGCCTGCGGACTGCCGGGTTTCGCCGTCGCATCGGCGGTGATCACGAAGTCCGAAAGCGTGCGTCCGGCGAGGACCGCGCCGCTGGAGGTCACTTCAGCCTTGACGCCGAGCGCGTCGAGCGGCCCGGACAGGTCGGCGCTGAAGGCCGCCTTGCCTTCTGCCTCGGCGAGCAGCTTGCCGAGATCCGGTAATGCGCCCTCTATCTTGGCCGTCAACGCGCCCTCGGCAAGGGCGGCCGAACCGGTTGCGTTGACCGTCCCGGATTTGACTTCGAGTGCGCTCAGTTCGACGGCGCCGCCGGCCCCTGTCTCGACCTTGCCGGAGACGGTGATCGGCGCATCGAATTTTGCGCCGATGCCGGGCGGCAGCGCGGCGGGTTCGGCAACGAACTGGAAATTCGCCTCGGCCGTGTCGCCGGCGCGGTCGAGGCTAGCCGTCACATCGCCGCGAAAGCCGGCGCGTTCGATGACCAAGGGGTCGAGGCGGATGGTGTCGTCAGCGACGGTCACGGTTCCCTTCGCCGACAGGTCTTCCGCCGTTATGCCGGCCGACCGCACGGAGGCGATCGAGGCGCCGCTCCAGGTGAGATCGTAGCGGACGACCGGTGCCGCGCCATTCCCGGCAATGTCCACCTTGCCCGCAATCGTGCCCTCGGCCCCGAGCGTCGGCGCGACGGTGTGGATCAAGGTGGCTGGCAGCTCGCTGATATCCGCCGAAATATCAAGCGTCTCGCCTGCCGTACCGGTGACGGCGACCGTACCCGTCGATGCCTGGATCGTCAGCCCATCGATATGCACGCCGCCGTTCTCGATGGCGATGACGGTCGGCCGGGCAAGCTGCAAGGGGATGCGCTTGGCTGTCGCCGAGGCCGATGCAAGGCTTATCTCTGTCCGGCCGTCACGGCTCGCCAGATCGCCGGTCGCTGCGAGCGGAGAGCCCTCATATTCGGCACCGACCGAGAAGCCGGTTCTTTCCGCCTGTTGCTCGAAGGCGATATCGATGTCCGTCAGGCGGTTTTCGCCTTGGACGACGCTTTCGGCCCTGACACCGCCCTTGATCGCCAGGCTGGCAAGATCGGCGACGTTGACGTCGACCACGGGCTTGGCAATGGTCAATGCGTCCCGCCTGATGCTTTCGCCGCGGGCCGTCAGCGCGAGCGACGTGACGCCGTCGGCGGTCCGGATTGTCGCGGAGCCGGCAAGGTCGCCCGATGCCTGCTGCCCGGCCATGGCGGCAAGGAGGCCGAGATCGGGCAGGTTGAAGTCGATCGTCCCGTTCGGCTTGAAGTCGGCTGTAAGCTCCATCGCACCGGTCAGCCGGTTTTCGCCGATCTTTGCCTCGAGGGCGGGGATCGAGGTGCGGCCATCCCGGGTGACGACGTCGGCGCGGACGTCGATCGCCTGGCCGTCGAGGGTACCGGTTGCCGTCAGCTTCGCTTCGGGGCTCCCCGGCGTCACGGTAGCGTCGGCATTGACGACGAGATCGTCCAGTGTGCGGCCAGCGAGCGTCGCTCCGCTTGAGGTTATCTCTGCTTCGATGCCGAGCTTGTTCAGAGGGCCTGAGGCGACCGCGTGGAAGGCGGCCGAGCCCTTCGCATCGGCGAGCAGCCGTCCGAGATCGGCCAGCGTCCCCTGGATGTCCGCAGTCAATGTGCTTCCGGCAAGCGCAACGGAGCCGGAGGCGTCGACCGCACCGGACTTTATGTCGAGTTCGCTCAACCGGACGCTGCCGTCCTGTTCCACGACCGCATTGCCCGCAAGAGCGATGGTCCTGTCGAACTTGTCGGCGAGCCCCGGCGGCAGAACCTCTCTGACGGCAAAGGCCTTGAATGCCGCCTCGAGCGTCGTTTCTACGCGATCGAAGCTGCCGGTGACGGTGCCGCCGATGCTCGCGCTTTCGATTTCCAGCGGGTCGAAACGGATGTCTTCCGGAGTAACGGCGATGGTGCCGTCGAGCTTCAGGGGCGCCTGCACCGCCCGATCGAGATCGGCATTTGCAAAGCGGCTCTCGGCGATTTCTACGGTCGTCTTCAGGGGACCGGACCGGGTCGCCAGATTGAAGGCGTCGCTCTGTGCCGACAGCCGGATGCCGCCCAATCGTCCCTGCGGCAGGTTCACGGACGGCACATTGGCGGCGATGTCGAGGATTGCCGACTGCCCGTCGCCGATCAGCGACAGGTTTGCGGTGTCGACGAGCGCCTGCAACTCGCCGTCTTTCAGCGGCCAGCGGAAATCGAAAGGTCCGCTCGTACCGGCGAGCCTTGCCTGGAGGTTGTTCTCGCCGCGGCTGTCGACCGTGCCGGAGACATCGAGCGTCATGGCGCCGGTCGAAATCTTGCCTGCATCGATCCGGACCTTGCTCGTGCCGTCGAAGGCGGCCCTCAGGTCGATCCTGCTCTCCCCTTCGAAGAGCGGCCTGAACGCCGGTGGCGTCAGCGTGGCGAAAGCGCCGCCGCCGGATACGGTAAGCATGTGCATTCCGTCGGCCGCGAGCACGTGCTGCCCGTCGAGCCGAAGGATCTCGCTTCCGTCGAGCGTAACCATACCCGAGCCCGCCCAATCGGAAAGCGGTCCCTGTCCGGTCACGGTCATGTTGACGGCAGGTTCTCCCGGCAGGCGGAGCAGCCTCGCCAGAAGGCCGCCCTTCGGCTCCGCGAGCTCGGCTTCAAGCTTCAGCTGGTTGCCGGCCGGGTTGAAGACGAGATCGGCTGTCGCGCGCGCATCAGGGCGGTCCCGTTCGGCGGCATCGAGCTCGAGAGCGATGCTGGAATTCGTCGCGTAGAGCTTGCCCTTGGCCGTCAGGAAATGATCTTCGCCGGCGATCTGTTTGCCGAGCACGATTTCCTTGAGGTCGAAGGCATCGATCTTCACGTCCACCGGAAGGGCAAATGTCGAGCGCACTTCCTGGGTCTCGGTCGAGGGGACAGGCAATCGTTCGACGCGGACCGTGCCGGCCGAAATCCTGCTAGCGTCGAAGCGAAGCGAGAATAGTTCTGCGGGCGACCAGTCCACCGAAAGGTCGCGGACCTCCGCATAAATGCCTTCGCCATCGAAGAGCGTAATGGTGCCGGCCGTGAAGTCGCCGGTCAGAAGCGCGCCCGGGTCGGCGATGCGTACGATCTGGTCGGGGGTTGCCGCATATTTCTCGATCGCCCAGGCGACGACGCGGGCGCCGGGCACCGTGAAGCCCAGAAAGCCGACGAGCAGGAGGAGCACGACCACGAGCGTGCCGAGGGCGGCGAAGAAGTACCGCAGCGCAGATCGAAGGAAAAAGGTGACCTGATTCATGTCCTATCCATAGTCCATGTTGCGCCGCTCTGGAATCGGTAGAGTGCCGGCACATCGCCCGGCAGGCGGGACTTCGCTCATCTTACCACGGTGTCGCGCGCATGCAGCAAATAGTCCGGGCATTAGAAGGACTGGCCGATACCGGCATAGATTCCGTAAGTGGTGCCCCCCGGATATTTGTTGAGCGGCACGGCGAAGTCGAGCCGGATCGGGCCGAAGGGCGTCGCATAGCGCAGACCGATGCCCGCGCCGGCCCGGATGTCGGAGAAATTGGGCGCCGTGTTTTCCGAAACGGTGCCGGCGTCGATGAACGGCACGATGCCGATCGTATCGGTGACGGCGATGCGGGCTTCGAGGGAGCCGCTCACATAGGAGCGTCCGCCGGTCAGTTCGTCATCGGCGTCGCGGGGGCTGATCTCCTGATAGGAATAGCCGCGCACCGAGCCGCCACCGCCGAGGAAAAACCGCCGGGTCGCGGGAATATCGGAGAGTTCGTCGCCACCGACGAGCACGCCGGCGCCGAGCTTGCCGGCCAGCACGAAGCGCTTTTCCGTTCCAAACGCGTAATAGCCGGACGCGGAAGCTTCGAAGGAGCTGAAAAAGGTCTTTCCTTCGATTTCGTAGCTCGGTTTGGCATTGATCAGCGCCCGGTAGCCCTCCGTCGGGTTCAGCTTGTCGTCGCGTGCGTCGCGGACATATTCGAACGGGAGGGCGGCGGTGATATAGGAATTAGAACCGAAAGCGTCGTCGACATCCGCCCAGCCCACTTCCGCGCCGACGGAGAACGTGTCTTCGGGCGAAAGCTCGAAAGCGGCGCCAGCCGCAGCGGTAACCGTTTTGGCACTATAGGCGTCCGGATCGACGATCGCGGCCTTGACGCTTGCGGTAAAGGTCGATGCCGGTCCGAAGGCGCCGGGTTTCGCAAAGAGAATGCCGGCCGAATAATCGAGCCCGGCGACATCGGTGGTCTCGCCGAGGCGGTCGACCGAGCCTTCGATTCGAAGCGATTCTGCGCGTCCGAAGAGATTGCGGTGTCCCCAATAGCCCTGAAGGCCAAGGCCGTCCGTGGTCGAGACCTGTCCGCCGAAACCGAAATAGCGGTGCTTGCCTTCGGATACCTGAATGTTCATCGGGATCGTGCCGTCGGGCGCGAGCCCGTCGGCTTCGTTGATGGTGACGCTGGAAAAGACGTTCAACTGCCGCAGCCGCTCGGCGGCCTTGCGAATATTCTCCGGCGAATATGGGCGGCCGTGGTTCAGGCGGGAATAATCCTTGACGAATTCCGGATCGACCGTTCTGGCGCCGCTGACGGTCAGGTTGCCGACGGGCGCGACCGGCCCGCCATCGGCACGGATCGTTACATCGACCGTGGAAGTCGCGTGATCGGCAACGACGCTGCGCTCGGCGAGCTTTGCCAGCGGCCTGCTCTGTTCCTTGAGATCGTTCACGATCTGCTCGCCCGCCTTGATAATCAAGGTCGAGTCGGCGCGGGCGCCACGCTTGAGGTCGTAGGCGGCTGGGTCGAGCCGCGCGGCGTCTCCCTCGAGCCTGACCGAGCCCAGCGTGAATGCCGGCCCGGGAGCAACGCGAACCACGACCGGTACGGGCTGGCCGTCGGGGAAAGACGGGTCCGGGGGGAGGCTGTCGATGTCCTGGCCGTTGACCAGAATGCTGACCGTGCCGCCGTAACGCGCCTTTTCGTAGAGGACGGCGAGGAGCCGATCGCGGTCGTCGCGCGCCTTGATCGCCAGGCCAAGATCGCCCGAGACCGGTTCCTCCTGATCCTGAACGAGCCGCGAGCCGTTTTCCAGCGCCTCCCGGAGCTCCTCGTCATCCGTTCCCGGCTCGAAAGTCAGCGTATAGCGAACCGGGTCTATGACCTGAACTTCTTCTTCCGCGCTTTCGAAGAAGCGCATGCCGAAGATCTTGAACGCGTGGGCCTGCTCGACGGAAACCGGGCCGAGCACGGCCGATGCCACGATTGCGAGCGCGGTCGCTGTCTTCCAGTGCGCAATACTCGATCGTGGTGGAGACATTCCTCTCCGCATCCCGTTTCAGGCGACTCTGTACCAACTGCCTGCATACGCGGCGTCGGCCAAGCTAGCAGGACATAGTTTTCCATCTGTTAACGATGACCGCTCGCCGCATCCACCCCGAAGCGGCGATTCGAAGACGATTTTTTGGCAGAAAGGACTCGTCTGTGGTGCTTCAGGCACAACGGAAATGCTTTTAAGCGGCAAGCGGCTTCTGCCACGAAGCAGGCCGGTCGACGCTCAGCTTAAGTAGGAAGCGAGGGCGTCATTTTGCCAAAGCGCGCGAGAGGAAATCTCGGCAGAGGGAGACGACCTCGGACAGGTTGGTCTCCAGCAACCAGTGGCCGCCGTCGATGAGATGCAGTTCGGCATCCGGCAGGTCGCGGAGATAGGCTCGGGCGGAGGCCTCGGGCATGTAGCCGTCCTGCGGACCCCAGACGATCAGCGTCGGCGGTCGATGTTCGCGCAGGTAACTCTGGTAGCGATCGAACCAGGCGAGATTTTCCCGCAGCGCCGCGATTACGTCTATGGCGATCTCACGCCGCCTGGCCGTTGTCATGGACCAATGGAGCTTCCACAGGTCGGGAGAAATCCGCTCGGCAAGCTCGGGCCGGACGTCGTTGAGGTACTCGTCGCGGTATCCTTCCTCGCTTACGGCTTCGCCGAGTTTGGCCCGGCCCTCCGGCGTGGGATTGCGGAAATACTCCTGCAACGGTGCGTATTTAGGTCCGAGCTCATCCTCGTAGATGTCGCCGTTTTGAATGATCAGTGCGGAAATGCGCTCCGGCCGGCGAATGGCCAGCCGAAGGCCGATCTGAGAGCCGAAGTCATGTAGATAAAGTGCGAAGCGATCGAGGCCCAGCGCCGAATGAAGGCTTCGAGAAAATCTGCGAAGCCGTCGAAGCCGTAGGCGAAGTCGTCCGGCGTGTCGCTGTATCCGGATCCGGGGAAATCCGGAGCGACAAGCCTCCACCGGTCGGCCAGCAGCGGCATGAAATTGCGAAACTCGTAGGATGAGCACGGGTAGCCGTGGGGAAGGAGCACGATCGGCGCGTCCGGCGGTCCTGCCTCGCGGTAGAAGACCCGGATGCCGTCCAGATCGAGGAAGCGGTGTTTCACGGAGCCTGGAGAATTGATCATAGGAGCACCTCGCATGCGCTGACCAGTGCCGAACAATGAGCGCATGCGATGGTTCCATGCCTGTCGGCAGGCGGCTCCGCAGCTTCTTTTCAAGTGGATGCTAATTTAGATAGGCGATCACGTCAGGGTGCTATAGAATCGCCCTGGACCGCTTGAACCCGGGAGTCCGGAAGAAGGTGCTCCCGCCAAACGTTTGTTGGCAAACCGATGGAACAGAGACTAGCTGCAGTGCTGGCAGCCGATATGGCTGGCTATAGCCGCCTGATGGAGGCCGATGAAGCCGGTACGATCGCCCGCCTCAGGACACATCGGATTGAACTGATCGATCCGGCCATTGCGAAGAACAAGGGCCACCTCATCAAGACCACGGGCGACGGCATGCTGGTCGAATTCCAGAGCGTGACCGACGCGGTAAAATGCGCCGTCGAGATCCAGAGCCGCATGAAGCGGCGCAATGCCGACGTGGCGCAGGATCGGCGAATCGAATTCAGGATCGGCATAAATCTCGGCGACATCATCTTCGAGGAGGACGACATCTTCGGCGACGGCGTGAACATCGCCGCTCGTATCGAGCAGCTGGCCGATGTGGGCGGCATCTGCGTGACGGCTGCGGTGGCGACGCAAGTCGCCGACCGGATCGATGTCCCCATCGAGGATCTGGGCGAAAAGATGCTTAAGAACATCAGCCGCCCGATTCATCTCTTCCGAGTCGGGATCGAGGGGCCTGTCCTGCCATCCTTCCCGGAGGCCACGGATGCGCCGCGCTCCGTTTCCAAACCTTCGATCGTGGTGCTGCCGTTCGACAATATGAGCGGCGATCCCGACCAGGAGTTTTTCGCAGACGGCCTGACGGAGGACATCATCACCGAGTTGTCCCGCCGGCACGAGCTGTTCGTCATCTCGCGCAACTCCAGCTTCGTCTACAAGAACCAGCCGGTAAACGTGCGCGAGGCGGCCGAGAAGCTCGGAGCGCAATATCTGGTGGAGGGCAGCGTCCGCAAGATCGGCGACCGGGTGCGCGTGACGGTCCAGCTCATCGACGCGGTCAACGACGCTCATATCTGGGCCGACAAATACGACCGGAGACTGGACGACATCTTCGCCATCCAGGACGAGGTGACGGCGGCGATAGCGGCAACGCTCCCGGGGCGCGTCGAGGCCGCGCAGCGGGACCTGCTCGCCCGCACGAAGCCGGCCAATATGGCCGCCTACGAATGTGCCCTTGCCGCCAAGGTGCTGCATCACCGGAGCACGGTTGCGGATAACGAGCAGGCCCGGGCCCTCATCGACAGGGCTGTCGCGCTCGATCCCGACTATGCGCATGCCCATGCCTGGCGGGCCTGCATCCTCGGGCAAGCCTGGGTCCACGGCTGGTGCGAAGACAAGGATGCGGTCTGGGCCGAGATCGTTGCGGAGCTGGACCGGGCGCTGGCGCTCGACGACAACGACGCCGACGTGCATCGCATCCTCGCGGCTGTAAACGTGAACAACAATGCGCTGACGACGGCGCGCTACCATCAGGAGCGGGCCCTTTCCCTCAATCCCAATTACGACCTGGTTGTGGTTCAGCAGGGCGAACTGCTGACCTGGCTGGGGCGACCGGAAGAGGGCGTCGAGTGGATCCGCAAGGCCATGCAGCTCAATCCTCATCATCCGGAACGCTTCTGGAGCCACCTCGGCAAGGCTCATTTCGCCGCCCGGCAGTATGGAGAGGCGGTCGAGGCCTTCATGCACCTTTCGGTGATGGACCACGTCCAGCATGCATTCGTCGCGGCCTGCTACGGCTGGCTCGGGGATGACATTGCGGCTCACGCCCATATGGAGAAGGTCCGGGCGCTCGCCCCGGACTTCGACCTCGACGCGTTTCTCGCCACGCAGCATTACGTCCAGGAATCGGACCTGCAACACCTCAGTGAAGGGCTTGTCAAAGCGGGGGTGAAGGGCGGATCGGCGGCGGCGAACGGGATCGCAGCGCAATAGCGCACCTTCGGTAACATTCCGGCGGACATGAAGGGCCCCGGATCGTTCCGGGGCCGTCGATCCGGCCGTTGCGGCACTCAGCAGCGGTCGATGTAGCGGCGGCCGTAGCGGTCGCGGTAGTAGCACTGGCCCGGCTGGTCGGTGACGTGGCCGATCACGGCGCCGGATACGCCGCCGATCGCCGCGCCGACAGCCGCGCCGCGGACGTCACCGGTGACCGCGCCCCCGATGATTGCCCCCGATACGGCGCCGATACCGGCACCCTTTTCGGTTTGCGTGCAGCTCGCGACCGACAGGGCGACCAACACAAGCGCGATGGCTTTCTTCATGATGTCCTCTCCGATTTCGACGGATTCAGCGTCCGCCTCGTCCGTCCTATAGTGATGGGAGGGTGCGAACCGCGGCCCTCCACTTGAACTTGCATTCGGAACATAACCCGCCGCCGAGGAAAATGCACGGATACGGCGAGATCGTTCTTATGCCACATAATGCGATCTTTCCTGAACGGAACATGAAGGCGCTGTTGCCGGGGTTACATGCGCGCTCGCATTTTTTTGCCCCTTGTGGCGCGAAACGGTTGCGGCAGCCCGAAAAAAAGACAAATGTTACAACGTCGCCACGCGGGCTCGGGAGGAGTGGACCGCTGGCGGAAGGGCAATCGATATCGGTCGGCGCGTACTTCGAGTCGCGTGAACGCATCTCACCCGATTTGAAGCCGCGCTCGACTCTGGACCGACCCGGAGGAGCGAAATGGCGAAAATAACGATGACGGTCAACGGCCGCCAGGTAAGTGGTACCTGCGACGACCGAACGCTGCTGGTGCACTTTATCCGCGAAAATCTCGGCCTGACCGGGACGCATGTCGGCTGCGACACGACGCAGTGCGGCGCTTGCGTCATTCACATGGACGGGCAATCGGTGAAAAGCTGTTCCATCCTTGCCGCCCAGGCGGCCGGCTCGACGATCACGACGATCGAGGGCCTGGCGTCGAACGGCGAGCTTCACCCGGTTCAGGCGGCTTTCAAGACGTATCACGGACTGCAATGCGGCTTCTGCACGCCGGGAATGGTCATGACCGCCGTCGACATGATCCGTCGACATGGCGGCAATCTTGACGAGGCGACGGTACGCGCCGAGCTGGAAGGCAACATCTGTCGCTGCACCGGCTATCACAACATCGTCCAGGCGATCCTGGCCGCCGCGGCCGGGGCGGGCGGCGTTCGCCAGGCGGCAGAATGAGGAAACCCAAAGGGAGCGCGATGCCAGGCAAGCATCGCACGTGATTTTCGTCATTCCGCTCGAGCGGAAATTCGTTGCAGGACTTCGGGAGGAGATAGGCAATGGGCGTTGAAGGCATCGGCGCGCGGGTGGCGCGCAAGGAAGACAAGCGCTTTCTGACCGGCAAGGGGCGTTATACGGACGACATGGTCGTGCCCGGCATGAAGTATGCGGTTTTCGTGCGCAGCCCGCATGCGCATGCGACCATCAGGAGCATCGACGCGACGGCGGCCAAGGCGATGCCGGGCGTTATCGACGTGCTCGACGGCAAGCAACTGCTGGCGGATGGGATCGGCAATCTCATCTGCGGTTGGATGATCCACTCGAAGGACGGCTCACCGATGCGCATGGGCGCATGGCGGCCGCTTGCCCACGAGACCGTGCGCTATGTCGGCGACGCGGTGGCGATCGTCGTCGCCGACAGTGTTGCGCAAGCCCGCGACGCGGCGGAAGCGGTGGTCGTGGATTACGAAACCCTGCCGGTCGTCACCGATACGCTCCAGGCTCTGGGCGAGGGCGAGCCGCAGATCCATCCGGAAGCGCCGGGCAATCTGATCTTTGATTGGGAGCTTGGCGACGCGGGCGCGACCGACCAGGCGATCGCTGCTGCGGCGCATGTCACGGAACTGAAGATCATCAACAACCGCCTATCGCCGAATGCGATGGAGCCGCGCGCGACGCTCGGTATCTATGATGCCGGCGACGACCATTTCACCTGCTATACCACCAGCCAGAACCCGCATCTTGCCCGGCTGGTGATGAGCGCCTTCTACAATGTCGCGCCGGAGAACAAGCTCCGGGTGATCGCTCCGGACGTCGGCGGTGGCTTCGGCTCCAAGATTTTCATCTATCCGGAAGAGATCGTCTGTCTGTGGGCCTCGAAGCGTACCGGCGTGCCGGTGAAATGGACCGCGGACCGCACCGAGGCCTTCCTGACGGACGCGCACGGCCGCGACCATGTGTCGACGGTGAAGATGGCATTCGACAGCAGCAATCGGATCACCGCGCTGAAGGTCGACACCATCGCCAACCTCGGCGCGTATATGTCTCTCTTCTCCTCCTGCGTGCCGACCTATCTCTATGCGACGCTCCTCTCCGGGCAGTATGCGATCCCGGCGATCCATGCCAATGTCCGCACCGTCTATACCAATACGGCGCCGGTCGACGCCTATCGCGGCGCCGGGCGGCCGGAGGCCACATACCTGCTGGAGCGCACGATCGAGACGGCCGCGCGCGAGCTCGGCGTTTCCCCTGCGGAACTCAGGCGCATCAACTTCATCCGCACCTTCCCCCATCAGACGCCGGTGATCATGAACTACGATGCGGGCGATTACGAAGCGTCGCTCAAGGGGGCGATGGAGGCGGCCGATTGGGACGGCTTCGCCGCGCGCAAGGCGGAAGCCGAGCGGCGGGGAATGAAGCGCGGCATCGGCATGAGCTGCTATATCGAAGCCTGCGGACTGGCGCCTTCCGCCGCCGTCGGCTCGCTCGGCGCCGGCGTCGGCCTGTGGGAATCGGCCGAAGTCAGGGTCAACGCGGTCGGCACCATCGAGGTGATGACCGGCTCGCACAGCCACGGCCAGGGACACGAAACGACCTTCGCCCAGGTGGTTGCGGAGCGTTTCGGCGTACCGATCGACAGCGTCAATATCGTCCATGGCGATACCGACAAGGTGCAGATGGGCATGGGAACCTATGGTTCCCGCTCCGGTGCCGTCGGAATGTCGGCCGTCTTCAAGGCGCTCGACAAGGTCGAGGCCAAGGCAAAAAGGATTGCGGCCCATCTGATGGAGGCGGACGAGAGCGACATCGTCATCGAGGACGGCGCGCTCAAGGTGGCCGGCACCGACAGGTCGGTCCCCTGGTCGCAGGTGGCGCTTGCTTCCTATACCGCGCATAACCTGCCGCCCGGCATGGAGCCGGGCCTCAAGGAGGGTGCCTTCTACGATCCCAGCAACTTCACCTTCCCGGCGGGTTGCTATATCTGCGAAGTGGAAGTGGATCCGGAAACCGGCCAGACGAAGATCGTGCAGTTCGTCGCGGCGGACGATTTCGGAAATATCATCAATCCGCTGATCGTCGAGGGCCAGGTGCATGGCGGGCTGGCGCAGGGCATAGGCCAGGCGCTGCTCGAAGGGGTGCATTACGACCAGAGCGGGCAGCTGCTGACGGCGAGCTACATGGACTACGCCATGCCGCGCGCCGACGACCTGCCTTCGTTCACGGTGACGACCTCGAACACGCCCTGCCCGAGCAACCCGCTCGGCGTCAAGGGCTGCGGCGAGGCGGGGGCGATCGGCTCGCCGCCGGCGCTGATCAACGCCATCACGGACGCGATCGGCACCAACGAGCTCACCATGCCGGCGACCTCGCAAAAGGTCTGGGCCGCGGTGCATAGCGCGCATTGATCGGGAGGACTTGAGATGTATGAGACCAACTATCATCGGGCCTCCTCGGTCGAAGAGGCAGCGAAGCTGATGGGGACCGCCGCGGAGGGAAAATATCTCTCCGGCGGCATGACGCTCATCCCGACGATGAAGCAGCGGCTCGCCGCCCCGAGCGACCTTGTCGATCTCAGGCACATTGCCGAGATGAAGGGTATCACCGTCGACGGCCGGTCGGTCAGGATCGGCGCGGCGACGACGCATGAGGAGGTCGCGACCTCCGCCGCGCTCGCCGCGGTCTGTCCGGCCATTTGCGGGCTTGCCAGCCACATAGGTGATCCGCATGTCCGCCACATGGGTACGATCGGCGGCTCCATCGCCAACAACGATCCGGCGGCGGACTATCCGGCCGCGATGCTGGCGCTCGATGCGGTGATCGTCACCGACAGGCGCGAGGTCAAGGCCGAAGACTTCTTCACCGGTCTCTTCGAAACGGCGCTCGAAGACGGTGAGATCGTGACCGCCGTCCGCTTCGAAGCGCCGGCGAAGGCGGCCTATCGGAAGTTCCCCAATCCGGCATCGCGCTATGCGATGACCGGCGTCTTCGTCGTCCGTCGTGACGATGGCGCAGTGCGCGTTGGCGTGACCGGAGCCGGGTCGGACGGCGTCTTCCGCCATCCGGACCTCGAGGCGGCGCTTGCCGCCAACTGGTCGCCGGGTGCCGTCGACAATGTGAAGGTGGACGATTCGAACCTGCTTTCCGATATTCATGCAAGCGCCGCCTATCGCGCCAATCTCGTCAAGGTGATGACGAAACGCGCCGTGGCGGCCGCCTGACGGACCAACTTTGGTATCGAAAAAGGGCGGCAGCGGCCGTCCTTTTTCCGCAATTGCTTGACTTCGATCGATGTTCGGGAGAATGAAGTTTTGCTAGCCATTTTGGAATGGTTCAAAACTGGACTCTCGGACTCCGTGTCGAGGTCGGGTCTGATTACCGCGGAAAGGTTTGAAAATGTGTCGTCATTTTCCATCGCCTTTCCCGCTTGCCAGGCACGACACGCGCCGCGCAGAATAACCGGGGTCTGGGGGCCGAGAGGCCTTTTGCCGCAGCCCGCGCGTCGGAGCCTGTCCGGGGTTGACCACTGATCGCTTTGTAGGAAGAAAGGCGACAGGGCACTGGAGATGATGATGGATTTCGAGAGTTTCTTCAAAAACGAGCTGGACGGGCTGCATCAGGAAGGCCGTTACCGGGTTTTCGCCGATCTAGCCCGCCATCGCGGCAGCTTCCCCAAGGCGACGCGCTACACGGCCGATGGCGCCCAGGAAGTGACCGTATGGTGCTCGAACGACTATCTCGGCATGGGCCAGTGTCCCATCGTCACCGAGGCGATGAAGAACGCGATCGATGAATGCGGTGCCGGCGCCGGCGGCACCCGCAACATCTCCGGCACCAACCATTACCATGTGCTGCTCGAGCGCGAACTCGCCGACCTGCACGGCAAGGAATCGGCTCTTCTGTTCACCTCCGGTTACGTTTCGAACTGGGCCGCGCTCGGGACGCTCTGTTCCAAAATTCCCAGCGTTATCGTCTTTTCAGATGCCGGCAACCACGCTTCGATGATCGAGGGCATCCGCCATTCGAAATGCGAGCGGGTCATCTTCAAGCACAATTCGGTAGCGGACCTCGAGGCCAAGCTTGCAGCCGCCGACCCGCGCGCGCCTAAAATCATCGCCTTCGAATCCGTCTATTCGATGGATGGCGACATCGCGCCGATCGAGGAGTTCTGCGATCTCGCCGACAAATACGGCGCGATGACCTATCTGGACGAAGTTCATGCGGTCGGCATGTACGGCCCGCGCGGCGGCGGCATTGCCGAGCGCGAGGGGCTGATGCACCGGTTGACGGTCATCGAAGGCACGCTCGGCAAGGCCTTCGGCGTCATGGGCGGCTACATCACCGGATCGGCGGCGCTCTGCGACTTCATCCGCTCCTTCGCTTCCGGTTTCATCTTTACGACGGCGCTGCCGCCGGCGCTCGCCGCCGGCGCGCTCGCCTCCATTCGCCACCTGAAGGAAAGCCAGGTCGAACGCTTCGCGCATCAGGAGCGCGTGCGCCGGCTTCGTTCGCTGCTCGACCAGCGCGGTATTCCGCATATGGTCAATCCGAGCCATATCGTGCCGGTCATCGTCGGCGACGCCGCCAAGTGCAAGTGGATCTCCGACCTGCTGCTCGACAATTTCGGCATCTACGTCCAGCCGATCAATTACCCGACCGTGCCGAAGAAGACCGAGCGCCTGCGCATCACGCCGACCCCCCTGCATTCTGACGCCGATATCGACCATCTGGTCGGCGCGCTGCATTCGCTCTGGTCGCGCTGTGCGCTGGCGAGGGCCGTGGCGTAAGCTCCGGCGAGCTCTGGCGGGGAGAGGGACTTCCTCGCCCGAACCTCTGTTTCGTAGCAGCGCTCGTGTGGTGCAAGGCGCTGCCACTTGTCCCCTTCGCCCCGCCTACGGGCCAGCAGGCTGGATGAGGGCGGATTCACCCGCAACAACTCTCTACCGGATCATCTCGGCAGCCGCCCGCCGCGCTTTTTCATCCGCGGCAAAGACGTCGTCCATGTTCGCCGCAGCCGGCAGGCCGGCAAGCGCGTCCATCACTCTCTCGACGATTTCCGCCATGGTCAGGAAGCCGACGTGGCCTTTGATGAACGCCTCGAGTGCAGTCTCCTTGGCGCCGTTCAGCACGGCACCCTGGACGCCGCCTTCCTCCATGGCGCGGCGCGCGAGCCTCAGCGCCGGGAAGCGGACTTCGTCCGGGGCTTCGAAATCGAGCCGGGCGAGCCTGGCGAAGTCCAGGCGCTCGACCGGCAGACTGCAGCGCTCGGGGTAGGAAAGCGCATAGCCGATGGCCGTGCGCATGTCGGGGCAGCCGAGCTGGGCGAGGACGGACCCGTCCGTATAGCCGACCATCGAGTGGATCACGGATTGCGGGTGGACGATCACCTCGATCTGGTCCGGCCTCAGGCGGAAGAGGTGGCGCGCCTCGATCATCTCGAGCGCCTTGTTGAACATGGAGGCGCTGTCGATCGAGATCTTGAGGCCCATCGACCAGTTCGGATGGGCGCGGGCCGTATCCGCCGTCACATGCCGCATTTCGTCGAGGGTGCTGGTGCGGAACGGACCGCCGGAGGCGGTAAGCACGATGCGCTCGACGGCATGGCGCTGGTCGTTCTCCAGCACCTGGAAGATCGCATTGTGCTCGCTGTCGACCGGCAGCAGCCGTCCGCCGCCCGCGCTGACGGCTTCGATGAAAAGGCTGCCGGCGGAAACGAGGCATTCCTTGTTGGCGAGTGCGATGTCGGCGCCGCGGCGGGCGGCGGCAAGTGTCGGACCAAGACCGGCATTGCCGACGATCGCCGCCATAACCCAGCCGGCGTCCCGTTCGGCCGCCTCGATCAGGCCGCTGCGCCCGGCGGCAACGTCGATACCGCTGCCGCTCAACGCCTCCCTGAGTTCGCCGTAGCGATGCTCGTCGGCGGTGACTGCGAGCTCCGCGCCGACGCGGCGGGCCTGCTCCGCAAGCAACGGGATGTTGCCGTTGCCGGTCAGCGCGGCGACGGCGAATCGATCGCGCCCGCCGAGCCGTTCGACTACGTCGAGCGTATTGGTCCCGATCGATCCGGTGGAACCCAGTATCGTCAGACGGCGCTTGAAATCATCGCCGGATGCCATGCCAAAATCCCGTATTCTTCTCGTTCTAATGATTTTACTAGGCTCTACAGCCGAATACTGCCGGCAACAAGGGTGAAGTCATCGCCCTTCTCCAAGAGGCAGTGCTCGGGTAAGAATCGATGACACCGTCGAACGATGATTTGTCTGAGGAGTTTTCGATGCTGCAAGCCCTGACCGCCGCATCTTGCGCCTGCGTGCTGATCGAGCTTGCCTCCGTGCAGACGGTGGCCGCTGAAAAGGTGCCGGAGGCGCTCGTCGGCTCGTGGCTGGCCGAGGACATAGGCGGCCGGGGCGTGATCGACGATCTTCAGACGACGCTCGAGATTCGTGAGGACGGCACCTATGGCGGCATGGCCGGCTGCAATCATTTCACCGGGACGTTCGGCCTCTCCGGCGCGACGATCACCTTCGGGCCGGCTGCCGCCACCCGCAAGATGTGCGTACCGGCTGTCATGGACCAGGAGCGGAAGTTCTTCGAAGCGCTGAAGACGGAGCTTGCCTGGCGAATAGAGGGATCCAAGCTCTTTCTCGGCGGGCGAAACGAGAAGAGTGTGCTGCAGCTAACCTCGATGCAGTCGCGGAACGGCAACCACGCAGAACTGACGATCGAAATTCCCGACGCCGGCGCAGTCGACCGGCGGACGGTTCGCTATGCCTGCGGCGACAAGACGATCGAGGCCGAATACATCGACGCCGGGTCCGCGTCGCTCGCGACCTTCACTATCGAGGGCACGTTCATCGTGGCATCGAACGTGATTTCCGGATCGGGCGCCAGATATGCCGGCGGCCGGTATGTCTGGTGGACGAAGGGTGGCGAGGCGACGCTTTTCGATAGGATGAAGGGCGAGGAGGACCCGGGGATAGCGTGCAAGGAAGTAGAATAGCGGGGCCGCTCGACACAGGCCGACGGGTTTGTACGTCCGAACTATGCTGCATTGGCTCGACATCGATTACCGCACGCTATTTCGCTTGGGAGATGGAGGCCGGATAGAAGGCGAGAACGATCCGGAGGGATCGCCCCGGCAACGGCGACGGCCTTCAGGGGGCAGGGCTTCGGAGCAGCCGCTACCACCGGCTGGTCGGGCTTGCCTGAACTGCGCTCTCGTACCCTGTTCTACAGCACGGATCGAGAAAATCACGCATCGCGGCGCGTTGCCGCCCGCCTCGGCCTTCGGCTTCGAGGAGCAAGCTTGAGGGTTGGGTAGAGCCTTTCTCCGAATCGCGGAAACTCTCTAACCCTTTGTCTTCCGCAATGCCGGGGCGGAAAACCGCTCGGCACGGGGCATCATGCGGAACTCACGCGCTGCTGTTTGTGTCGCTACCTTCGTCCAATTCATGGAATTGGATAAAGCCATATTGCTCCAGCCACTCGCGAAGGATGAGACGGATTATTTCGTCCCGGGTCATCTGGAGTTCTTCGCAGGCCAGAGCGAGGGCCAACTCAACGTCATCCGCGAAGATCATCGCTTCACCTGCATAGTACAACCACGAGATCGAAGGGTCTCACAGCACAGGTTGCAGTCAAGGATTACGGAGCGTGCTCAATGGGATACGCCAAAATGGGCTAAGACTATTGTCCATTTCATATCGGACTTAAGTCTCAAAAGAATGCACCGCGCGTCGGATACGCGCGGTGCTCGAACTTACATCCGCTTCGATCAGGCGAAGAGAAAATCGGCGCTGCTGAAGTGCGAGGCAGCGAGGGTATTCGTCGGATCGTCGACATGGATCGACAGCGCATTGCCTGTCGAATCGTAGCCTTTCAACATCACGTCTCCGCTGGCGTCATTATACGCAAAAATCGTACCGGCCGTGCCGGAGCTCGAATATTGCTTGATTCCGAGGTTCTCCAGGACAAGCAGATCGGTGCCGTCCTGAAAGTCCATCACGGAGTCCCGTCCGACGAGCGAACCCGCGCCCTTGAAGACGAAGCGGTCGGCATCGGCGCCACCCCACAGGATGTCGCTTCCCGCGTCGCCAAGCAGGGTATCTCTGCCCGCGTCGCCGCGAAGCGTGTCGTTTCCGTCTCCGGCAATGACAAGGTCGTTGCCGAGGCCGCCAGCAAGCACGTCGGCGCCAGCTTCGCCCGTCAGGATATCGTCTCCGGCATCCCCGAATGCCCGATCGTTGCCGGCGCCTGCGGCAATCCGATCGTTACCGTTACCGCCGTGGGCTTCGTCGATGCCGCCCTCGGAGTCGAGTACGTCATTCCCATCACCGCCATCGAGATAGTTGTTCCCGTCGCCGCCATCGACGATGTCGTCGCCGATGCCGCCATAGACCCGATCGTTTCCGGATTGGCCCTTCAGGGCGTCGTTGCCCTCTTCGCCGTAGATCGTATCGTTGCCGGCACCACCACTGACCGCCTGCTGCGTCAGCTTGCCCGTCGCGGGATCAATGCGGTTGTTGAAGCCGTCGTTTCCAGAGCCGGCATAGATGATGTCGTCTCCCGCTCCGCCGTCGATGTATTCCTCGCCGGCGCCCCCATAGATCCGGTCGTTGCCGGCGTCTCCGAGGATATGGTCATGGCCATCGCCGCCGTTGATGATGTCATTGCCGTCTTCGCCGGAAAAGATATCGTTGCCGAGCCCGCCGATCAGCGTGTCGGCGCCGGCGCCGCCGTCGAAGCTGTCATTGCCGTCGCCGCCTTCCGCGTAGTCATCGCCCGCTCCGGCCTTGAAAAAGTCGTTGCCAAGCCCACCATAGAGCAAGTCGTTGCCAAGCCCGCCGTCGAGATAGTCGTCACCGGCATTACCCCAAATGGAATCACTGCCATCATAGCCGCGGATCGTGTCCGCAAGATTCGTACCCATGAGCTTGTTGGCGACGTTGGTTCCATTGATGTTCATTCGTTTACTCCCTGCTGTTCTGACGGCAGGGGTGGTGAAGTTCGAATGAGGCGTAACGGTGACACGCCTTACGCCGGAATTGCGCGCGTGGAACAAGCTGTTGTTTACTCGAAAGGAAAAGGGCGGCAGTTGTGTGGATAACGTTTTTTCCCGCCTCCTCGGAGAGCTTTCAGCTACCGGGAAGTTCGGGAGCAAGCGCAAGCCCTGTCCCTTTAACGAGTGCCGAAAGGCTTGGCCGATTGCGGATTAATGCTTCGCAAGCGTAACGGTCATAAGGCTCTTTCCAGTCCCGCCGTAACCGGACTTGGGCATGCAAGACAAAGGCGGCAGGAGGCAACAGCCGCGGCAGGACGTAAGACCAGACCGTCAGGTAAGTGTGCGGGAGAAGTAAGCTAGCCGGCCTTCTTCAGCCCGGCGGCCTTTCTAAGGTCGTCATTCATTCGGCTCTGCCAGCCTTTGCCGGTCGCCTTGTAATGCTCGATAATGTCCGGATCCAAGCGGATGGATAGCTGCTGCCTGGGCTTCTCGATGGCTGGCCGGCCCCTGGCACGCTTGATGCTCTCGGCGAGGTCGGGAAAAGCCTCGGCGAAGGGCTTGGCTTGCCTAAGCTGCTCTTCGGTAGCCTCGGGAGCATCCGGGTCGCTGGCTATCTTGCGCTGAATTTCTGCCTCCTCCTTGTCGGAGATATGGCGAATGCGGCGGGATGGGTTCGTCATAGTAAGCTCCTCTCCTTCCGGCTGGCGTCACGCATGGAGATAATCGAAATACCTTCCGAGCCAAGGCGGGCGAAGACCACGGCAATCACGCCATTGCGCAGGACGCCGATTGCCATGAAGCGGCCTTCCTTGGCCGGGACCACTACGGACGAAGAGAAGAACTCCATGTCGAGCTCGGCGAAATCATAGGCGTGCTTGCCGATGTTGGTCTGGCGCTTGGTTTCGTCGTACGTGATCTTCATGCATTTTTTGTATCACGTTTAATTCCGAATGCAAAAATAAAAGTGATACGGAAAATGTGATACGGAAAAGCGAGGCTTTCGAATGACCGACGAGACCCGAAAAACGGCCTCCATCCTGCCGAAGGACCGCAACGTCAACATCAATATGGAAAACTGAGGGGATGACCAGCTTATCATGTCGCATGGAGTCGCCAGCAAGAGGTTGGCAATGCTTGGAAATCAAGGGAGATCGTTGCGAGGCCGTGCGACACGGGTATAAGCAGATCTCTCTGCGGCCGTATCAGCTAAGTTCTTGAATTTATTGATATGAAGATGGTGATCCCGGCGCGATTCGAACGCGCGACCCCCAGATTAGGAATCTGGTGCTCTATCCTGCTGAGCTACGGGACCACTCGGAATAGACCCATACAAAAGCGAGGCTCGTTCGCCAAGTGTTTTTCGGCGATCACAGCCGATTTGCAGGCGCTCCCGAAGATCGGGAGCATATCCCGATGAATTTAGGTTGGGCCGACTCGAAATCATGAACGCGATCGATTCAAGTCGTTTGAGCGGCATGCGGGCGGCAAACCACACACAGTTTTCCTCATCCCACTAGCGTCCCCGATACGGTGGATGCTAAGCAAGGCCCGCGGCGCCGGAGGAGAGGCTGCCGCGTTTCTCGCCAACGATCTTATCCCAAAGACCAGATATATGTTTATCGGAATTGACTGGGGCGGCACGAAAATGGAGGTCATCGCGCTCGATCGCGACGGCGAGACGCGTGCCCGCCATCGTGTCCCGACACCCACCAGCGGCTATGAGGATTGCGTCCGTGCCGTCGTAGAGCTCGTCGCCTCGGCCGAAAGCACCGCCGGCGAGCGCGGCTCGATCGGCATCGGCATACCCGGCAGTCCCAATCCGCGCACCGGCATCGTGCGCAATTCCAATGCGGTGCTCATCAACGGCAAGCCGCTCGGGCGGGATCTTGCGGCTGCGCTCGGACGTGAGGTGCGCCTGGCCAACGACGCCAATTGCCTTGCGGTCTCCGAAGCCGTCGACGGGGCGGGGAAGGACGCGGGCGTCGTCTTCGGCGTGATCGTGGGTACGGGCCATGGCGGGGGTCTGGCGATCGGCAAGAAGGTTCACGCCGGCTACCAGGGCGTCGCGGCCGAGATCGGCCATTATCCGCTGCCCTGGATGACGAAGGACGAATATCCGGGGCACAGGTGCTGGTGCGGCAAGCTCGGTTGTCTCGACATGTATGCCTGCGGCACCGGTCTGGAACTCGACTACCGCATGACGACCGGGACGGACCGGCGCGGGCGGGACATCATCGAGGCGAAGCGCGCGGGCGATCCGGTGGCAATCGGTGTCTACGAGCGCTTCGTCGACCGGCTGGCCCGCAGCCTCGCGCTGTTGACCAACATCGTCGATCCCGACGTCTTCGTGCTCGGCGGCGGCATGTCCAATGTCGACGAGATTTACGGCGAGTTGCCGGCATCGATCACCAGATATCTCTTCGGCGACAGTTTCGAGACGCCGATCCGCAAGGCGGTGCACGGCGACAGTTCCGGCGTGCGCGGCGCCGCATGGCTTTGGAAGGATTAATCGCCAGGCGGGGGAATTTTGCAGGATCGCGCATCGCACTCGTCCAGTTCGACCACTGACCAAGCGGAGGCATTATGAACATAGACAATGATCTGCGCCGGATTGCGCTGCAGGAGCAGCAATTGCAGTTCGACCGCTTCGATCTCGAGACGGCCTGGAAGCTGGGCGCAACGCTTCGCCGGATGGCCGCGGAACGCAAGCTCGGCTGCGTCATCGACATCACGCTCTTTTCCATGCAGGTCTTCTATGCGGCCCTCGACGGGGCGACGCCGGACAATCCGAACTGGGTGCGCCGCAAGCGCAACACGGTGTTCCGCCTGTTCAAGAGCAGCTACGCCACCGGGCTCAGCCTCCTCAAGCAGCAAACGAATTTGCAGGCGAAGCTCGGCCTGCCGGATGCCGAGTTTGCCGCCCATGGCGGCAGCTTCCCGATCGTCGTCAAGGGAACGGGCTGCATCGGCGCCGTCACCGTTTCCGGCCTGCCGCAGCGGGAGGACCATAACCTCGTGATCGAGGCGCTGGCAGAACTTCTCGGCGCGGATCACGACGCGCTAAAGCTGGAAAGCTGACGGAGAGCGGATGGGCATGGATATTCATCTCCAGGCAGGCGAACTCGCGGGCTGGCTGAACGATGCTGCCTTGCCGCTCTGGCGGCAGAAAGGCTTCGAGGGGGAGGGTGGCGGCTTCGTCGAGACGATCGACATGAAAGGCGAACCGACGCGGGCCGACCGCCGCTCCCGCGTGCAGCCCCGGCAGGTCTACTGCTTCGCCGCGGCCGGCCGGCGTGGCTGGAATGGAGACTGGCGCACCGCCGCCGAAGGCGGCCTTCTTTATTTCGACCGCGTCTACGGACAGCCGGGCGGCTTTTACGGGGCGCTGGCGAATGCCGACGGCAAGCTCATCGACGCTTCCTTCGACCTCTACAACCAGGCTTTTGCCTTGCTTGCCTTCGCCCATCTGGCGGAAGTCCTGCCGGAGCGCGGAGCCGAGATGGTGGGGCGCAGCGACAAACTCAGGCGGCAGCTCGAAGCCCGTTGCAAGCATCCGCTCGCCGGCTTCGAGGAGGACGAACCGCCGCGCCTGCCGCTCGGCTCCAATCCGCACATGCATCTCTTCGAAGCCTGCCTCGCAAGCGAGGAGGCGGAGGGATTCGACCGCGTCGCCTGGGCCAATCTCGCCGACGAGATTGCGCAGCTGGCCATGGACCGGTTCATCGACGCCGAGAGCGGGGCGCTGCGTGAGTTCTTCGACCACGACTGGGCGCCGTTCCCCGGCGAAAAGGGCCGTATCGTCGAGCCGGGGCATCATTTCGAATGGGCATGGCTGCTCCTGCGCTGGGCGGAACGGCGCGGCAATGCGCAGGCGATCGTCGAGGCCCGGCGGCTTTTCGATATCGGCGAGAAATATGGAACATGCCCCGAGCGGGACGTGATCGTGATGACGCTCCTCGACGATTTCTCCGTTGCCGATCCGACAGCGCGGCTTTGGCCGCAGACGGAGTGGCTGAAGGCGGCGATCCGATTTGCGGCGTTGACCGAAGGTGCGGAGAAAGAGCGCTATCTCGCTTCGGCTGGACGCGCCATGGGGGCGCTGCAGCGCTTTCTGGACGTGCCTGTCCGCGGCCTCTGGCGCGATAAGCAGAAGGCGGATGGCACCTTTGTCGAAGAACCGGCGCCAGCAAGCACCTTCTATCATATTCTTTGCGCGATCTATGAAGTGGAAGATTGCCTCAAGCGGATGTGACCGGCGGAAGACCGCACACACTTCTCCTCATCCCGCTCTCTTATCGGCCCCCGCACCCGCGGCGGGCCGCTTTTTATTCACCCATCTGCAATTGTGACCATCACGTATGTTGACATAAAGATATCTTTATGTGAGTAAATCGATAATTCTTTGTCGTTTTCAGAACGGGAGATCTCCCATGTCCGCCGCCGACGCCCTCTTTGGAAACGTCTCGCCCAAGCCGGATGGTTCGGAAATTTTCCGGCAGCTCGCCCGGGCGGCGGCTGAACGCATCCTCATCATGGATGGCGCCATGGGAACGGAGATCCAGCAGCTCGGTTTCGTGGAGGATCACTTCCGCGGCGAACGCTTCGGTGGGTGCGCCTGCCATCAGCAGGGCAACAACGACCTCCTGACGCTCACTCAGCCGAAGGCGATCGAGGACATTCATTACCACTACGCCATCGCCGGCGCCGATATCCTCGAAACCAACACCTTCTCCTCGACGCGGATCGCCCAGGCCGATTACGGCATGGAGGACATGGTCTACGATCTCAATCGCGACGGCGCGCGGCTGGCGCGGCGGGCGGCGAAGCGGGCCGAGGCGGAGGATGGCCGGCGGCGCTTCGTGGCAGGCGCGCTCGGCCCCACCAACCGCACCGCGTCTATCTCGCCGGACGTCAACAACCCCGGCTATCGGGCCGTCAGCTTCGACGATCTGAGGCTCGCCTATGCCGAGCAGGTGCGGGGCCTCATCGACGGCGGTGCCGACATCATCCTGATCGAGACGATCTTCGATACGCTGAATGCCAAGGCGGCGATCTTCGCCACGCAGGAAGTCTTTGCCGAAAAGGGGGGGCGCCTGCCGGTGATGATCTCCGGAACGATCACCGATCTCTCCGGCCGTACCCTCTCGGGCCAGACGCCCACGGCCTTCTGGTATTCGGTGCGCCATGCGGAGCCGTTTACGATCGGGCTCAATTGCGCGCTCGGCGCCAATGCGATGCGCGCCCATATTGACGAGCTCTCGGCGGTTGCCGACACGCTCGTCTGCGCCTATCCGAATGCCGGCCTGCCGAACGAGTTCGGCCGCTATGATGAAAGCCCCGAGCAGATGGCGTCGCAGGTCGAGGGCTTCGCCCGCGATGGTCTCGTCAACATCGTCGGCGGCTGCTGCGGTTCCACGCCGGCCCATATCCGCGCCATCGCCGAAGCGGTCGCCAAATATCCACCGCGCCGGGTGCCCGAGATCGATCGCCGCATGCGGCTTTCCGGCCTCGAACCCTTCACGCTTACCGACGAGATCCCCTTCGTCAACGTCGGAGAACGCACCAACGTCACCGGCTCGGCGAAGTTCCGCAAGCTGATCACGGCCGGGGACTACGCCGCCGCACTCGATGTGGCGCGCGATCAGGTTGCGAACGGCGCCCAGATCATCGACGTCAACATGGACGAAGGCCTGATCGATTCGAAGCGCGCGATGGTCGAGTTCCTGAACCTCGTCGCCTCCGAGCCGGATATCGCCCGCGTACCGGTAATGATCGACTCGTCCAAATGGGAGGTGATCGAAGCCGGGCTCAAATGCGTTCAGGGCAAGGCGCTGGTGAATTCCATCTCGCTCAAGGAAGGCGAGGAGGCTTTCCTGCACCATGCGCGCCTCGTGCGCGCCTATGGCGCCGCTGTGGTGGTGATGGCGTTCGACGAGAAAGGCCAGGCCGATACGAAGACCCGCAAGGTGGAAATCTGCCGGCGGGCCTATCGCCTGCTGACGCAAGAGGTTGGCTTCCCCCCGGAGGACATCATCTTCGACCCGAATATCTTCGCGGTCGCGACCGGCATCGAGGAGCATAACAATTACGGCGTCGACTTCATCGAGGCGACGCAAGAGATCATCGCGGCACTGCCGCATGTCCACGTCTCCGGCGGCGTGTCGAACCTCTCCTTCTCCTTCCGCGGCAACGAGCCGGTGCGCGAGGCGATGCACGCCATCTTCCTTTATCACGCGATCCAGGCCGGCATGGACATGGGCATCGTCAATGCCGGACAGCTTGCCGTCTATGACGCGATCGACCCGGAGCTGCGCGAAGCCTGCGAGGACGTGGTGCTCAACCGCCGGGCCGATTCGACCGAGCGCCTCCTGGAGATCGCCGAGCGCTATCGCGGGAAGGGCGGGAACCAGGGCAGGGAGAAGGACCTTTCCTGGCGCGAATGGCCGGTGGAGAAGCGGCTCGAACATGCGCTCGTCAACGGAATTACCGAATTCATCGAAGCCGATACGGAAGAAGCCAGGCTTGCCGCCGAGCGGCCGCTGCATGTCATCGAGGGGCCGCTGATGGCCGGGATGAACGTCGTGGGCGATCTCTTCGGCTCCGGCAAGATGTTCCTGCCGCAGGTGGTCAAGTCCGCCCGGGTGATGAAGCAGGCCGTTGCGGTGCTGCTCCCCCATATGGAGGAAGAGAAGCGCGCCAATGGCGGCGGCGAAGCGCGCGAGAGTGCCGGCAAGATCCTGATGGCGACCGTCAAGGGCGACGTGCACGACATTGGCAAGAACATCGTCGGCGTCGTGCTCGCCTGCAACAATTACGAGATTATCGACCTCGGCGTCATGGTGCTCTCGGCTAAGATCCTCGAGGTGGCGCGCGAGCAGAAGGTCGACATCGTCGGCCTTTCCGGCCTCATCACCCCGTCGCTGGACGAGATGGCACATGTCGCTTCCGAGCTCGAACGGGAGGGCTTCGATGTCCCGCTGCTGATCGGCGGGGCGACGACCAGCCGCGTGCACACGGCGGTGAAGATCAATCCGCGTTACAGCCTCGGCCAGACGGTCTATGTCACCGACGCTAGCCGCGCGGTCGGCGTCGTGTCGAGCCTGCTTTCGCCGGAAGTCCGCGACTCCTACAAGAAGACGGTCCGCGCGGAGTATCTCAAGGTTGCCGACGCACATGCCCGCAACGAAGCCGAGAAGCGCCGTCTGCCGCTTTCGCAAGCGCGGGCGAATGCCCTTCGGATCGACTGGGACGCTCACCAGCCGAAGGTGCCGTCCTTCCTCGGCACGCGTATTTTCGAGGGCTGGGACCTCGCCGAACTGGCCCGCTATATCGACTGGACGCCGTTCTTCCAGACCTGGGAGTTGAAGGGGGTGTTCCCGAAGATTCTCGATGACGAACGCCAGGGGGCTGCCGCTCGCCAGCTCTTCGAGGATGCGCAGGCGATGGTCGAAAAGATCGTGGCCGAGGCATGGTTCGCCCCGAAGGCCGTGATCGGCTTCTGGCCGGCCGCCGGCATGGGCGACGACGTCCGCCTCTTTACCGACGAGGTGCGCGAAGCCGAGCTTGCCACCTTCTTCACGCTGCGTCAGCAAATGGTGAAGCGTGACGGCCGGCCGAATGTCGCCCTTGCCGACTTCGTCGCACCGGCGGCGAGCGGCAAGCGGGACTATGTCGGCGGTTTCGTGGTGACGGCCGGCATCGAGGAGGTGGCGATCGCCGAACGCTTCGAGCGGGCGAACGACGACTATTCCTCGATCATGGTGAAGGCGCTTGCGGACCGCTTCGCAGAGGCCTTTGCCGAGCGCATGCATGAATATGTCCGCAAGGAGCTGTGGGGCTATGCTCCGGACGAAGCCTTCACGCCGCAGGAACTGATCGCCGAACCCTATGCGGGCATCCGCCCTGCGCCCGGCTACCCGGCGCAGCCCGACCACACGGAGAAGGAGACGCTTTTCCGGCTCCTGGATGCGGAAGCTGCTATCGGCGTCAGGCTCACCGAAAGTTTTGCGATGTGGCCGGGTTCTTCGGTATCGGGCCTCTATGTCGGCCATCCCGATTCCTATTACTTCGGTGTCGCAAAGATCGAGCGCGATCAGGTGGAGGACTATGCCGATCGCAAGCGCATGAGCGTCCGCGATGTCGAGCGCTGGTTGTCGCCGATCCTCAATTACGTGCCGATGCCGGAGACGGAAGCGGCGGAGTAGGCCGCGGAATTCATCCGTCCGGACGTGCGTCGTTTTCAGGTGTCCGCTAGGGCATTTCAAGGTTTCATGGAAACGCTGAAATGCCCAACCATTTAATCCAACGCACTTCGGACGGAAAACCGTTACACACTTTTCCTGGAAGTGCTCTAGCGGCCCCCGGCCAGGATCATCTGAGCCGCCTTCTCGGCGATCATGATCGTCGGAGAATTGGTGTTGCCGGAGGTGATCGTCGGCATGATCGAGGCATCGGCGATGCGCAGGCCGGCAATGCCGCGCAGCCGCAACTCGGGATCCACGACGCTATCGGGGTCGCCACCCATGCGGCAGGTACCGACGGGATGGAAGATCGTCGTGCCGATGTCGCCTGCCGCGCGTTTCAGCTCCTCGTCCGTCTCGCAGTTCGACCCGGGCTTGAACTCGACGGGATTGTAGCGGGCGAAAGCGGGCTGCGCGACGATGCGGCGGGTGAGCCGGATCGACTTCACGGCCACGTCCCGGTCGGCCTCGGCCGTCAGGTAGCGCGGGCGGATGTCCGGCGCCGCGGCGAAATCCGGGCCTTTCAGATGTACGGAACCGCGGCTTTCCGGCCGCAGATTGCAGACGCTCGCGGTGATGGCGGGAAAGGGGTGTACCGGCTCGCCGAATTTTTCGAGCGTCACCGGTTGTACGTGATACTGCAGGTCCGGCGTTTCCTTCTCCGGGCCCGATCGCGTGAAGATACCGAGCTGGCTCGGCGCCATGGCCATCGGGCCGGAGCGGCGGACAAGGTATTCGAGGCCGATCGCGGCCTTGCCGAAAAGTGAAGTCGCCTTTTCATTGAGCGTCGGGACGCCGGTCACCTTGTAGGCGAGACGCAATTGCAGATGGTCCTGCAGGTTTTCGCCGACACCGGGCAGTTCGTGGCGGACCTCGATGCCGTTTTCGCGCAGCACGTCAGGCCGGCCGATTCCGGAGAGTTCGAGGATATGCGGCGAGCCGATCGCCCCGGCCGAGAGCACGGTTTCGCGGCGCGCCCGGGCGCCTTTCGTGATTCCGTCATGCTGGAACTCGACGCCGGCGATGCGGCCATCTTCGAGAATGAGCCGGCGGACATGGGCTTTCGTCAGGATCGTAAGGTTCCGCCGGTTCCTGGCAGGTTTCAGGAAGGCCTTGGCCGTATTCCAGCGGATGCCGGACCGCTGGTTGACGTCGAAATAACCGGAGCCCTCGTTGTTGCCGCGGTTGAAGTCGTCGGTCTCCGGAATGCCCGCTTCGGTCGCAGCCTTCTGGAAGGCGTCGAGCACCGCCCAACGGACGCGCGCTTTCTCGACCCGCCATTCGCCGCTTGCGCCGTGCATGTCGTCGGCGCCGCGGTAATGGTCCTCGGATTTCCTGAAGAACGGCAGCACGTCGTTCCAACTCCAGCCGGGGCAGCCGAGCTGGCGCCAGAGGTCGTAATCTCGCGCCTGCCCGCGCATGTAGATCATGCCGTTGATCGAGGAGCAGCCGCCGAGCACCTTGCCGCGCGGGTAACCGAGAGACCGGCCGTTGAGACCCTCCTCCGCCGCCGTGGTGAAGCACCAGTCGGTGCGCGGATTGTTGATGCAATAGAGATAGCCGACCGGAATGTGGATCCAGTGATAATTGTCGCTGCCGCCGGCCTCGAGCAACAGCACGCGGTGGTCCGGGTTTTCCGACAGGCGGTTGGCGAGCACGCAGCCGGCGCTGCCCGCTCCGACGATGATGAAGTCGAACGTGTCCATTGGTTTTCTCTATGTCGAGGCCCGACGTGGTTCGGACCGATGCATGGTCAATGCTTGTGTCTATGCTCGAAGCCGAGCCTGCGGCCGAGCCGGGAGTTGTAGAACTCGCCGACGATGCCGCGGCGGAACAGAAGCACGCAGACCATGAAGACGATGCCGGTTATGATCGTGACCGGAAATTCCGACGTCGCCAGATAGTTCTGCAGCGTCACGACGAGACCCGCGCCGAAGAGCGGCCCGATCAGCGTTCCGATGCCGCCGAGAAGCGTCATCAGGATGACCTCACCGGACATCTGCCAGCTGACGTCGGTCAGCGTCGCGAACTGGAAGACGAGTGCCTTCAGACCGCCGGCAAGCCCGGTAAGCGCCGCCGACATCACGAAGGCTGCGAGTTTGTAGTTCCTGACCGAGTAGCCGAGCGAGATCGCGCGCGTCTCGTTCTCGCGGATCGACTTCAGGATCATGCCGAAGGGCGAATTTATGATCCGCCAGATCATGGCGATGCCGATGACGAAGACGGCGAGCACGAAATAATACATGTTCGTCGGCTGCGAGAGATCGATGAAACCGAGGAGATGGCCGCGGGGCACCGACTGGATGCCGTCCTCGCCGCGGGTGAACCCGGCCTGGAGGCAGAAGAAGTAGAACATCTGGGCCAGCGCCAGCGTGATCATGGCGAAGTAGATGCCCTGCCGGCGGATCGCGAAGAAACCGACGACCGCGCCGAGAAGTGCAGCGCCGACGACGCCGAGGAGGACGCCGAGTTCGGGCGGCACGCCCCATTCCTTGACGGCATGCGCGGTGAAATAGGCCGCGCCGCCGAAGAAGGCGGCATGGCCGAAGGAGAGCAGCCCGGTATAGCCGAGCAGCAGATTGAAGGCGCAGGCAAAGAGCGCGAAGCACAGAATCTTCATGAGGAAGACGGGGTAGAAGAACAGGGGCGCAAGCAGCAGGCAGGCAAGGCCGACGCCGAGAAACACCGTCTGAACGATGGCCGGCGAGCGTTCCTTCTGCTTCGCGAGTTCGAGTGTCAGCGTCATATCAAGCATCCCGGCCGAAGAGACCCGCGGGCCTCAGCAGGAGAACGATGGCCATGATCACGAAGATCACGATGTTGGAGGCCTCCGGATAGAAGACCTTGGTCAATCCTTCGGCGATACCCAGCAGATAACCGGTGACGATCGCGCCCATGATCGAGCCCATGCCGCCGACGACGACCACCGCGAAGACGACGATGATGATGTTCGATCCCATCAGCGGCGAGACCTGGTAGATCGGCGCCGCGAGAACTCCGGCAATTGCGGCGAGCGCCGCTCCGAGCCCGTAGGTCAGCGTCAGCAGGAAGGGCACGTTGATGCCGAAGGATTGCACCAGGACCGGATTTTCCGTAGCGGCGCGCAGATAGGAGCCGAGCTTGGTCTTCTCGATCATGAGCCAGGTGCCGAGGCAGATCACCAGCGAAAAGACGATGACCCAGCCGCGATAGATAGGCAGGAACATGAAGCCGAGATTGGCCCCGCCCGTCAGCAGCGCCGGCGTCGCATAGGGCTGGCCGGACGCGCCGTAGAGATAGCGGAAGGTGCCTTCGATGGTGAGCGCCAGGCCGAAGGTGAAGAGGAGGCCGTAGAGCGGATCGAGCGTATAGAGCCGTCTCAGCATCGTGCGCTCGATAACGGCGCCGATGAGGCCGACGAGAAGGGGCGCGAGAATGAGCGCCGGCCAATAGCCGATGCCGAAATAGGATAGCAGCAGCCAGGCCATGAAGGCGCCGAGCATATACTGCGCGCCGTGGGCGAAGTTGATGACGCGCAGGAGCCCGAAGATGATGGCGAGGCCGAGGCTCAGGAGCGCATAGAAGGAGCCGTTGATGAGCCCGATCAGCAGCTGCCCGAGGAAGGCCTGGAGTGGAATTCCGAAAATCATCGTCATGGTCTACACCCCGAGCACATCATGCAGCATGTCCATGCGCGCGGAAAGCTCCGAAACCGGAAACTCGCCGGCCACACGCCCATGGTCCATCAGGTAGAAGCGGTCCGCGACCTTGCTCGCGAAACGGAAGTTCTGTTCCACCAGGAGAACGGTGATGCCGCGTTCCTTCAGCTTCTTCAGGACCTCGCCGATGCGCTGCACGATCACCGGGGCAAGCCCCTCGGTCGGCTCGTCGAGCAGCATCATCCGGACTCCGGTCCGCAGGATGCGGGCGATCGCCAGCATCTGCTGCTCGCCGCCGGAAAGCTTGGTCCCGGCGCTGTTGCGGCGCTCGTGCAGATTGGGAAAAAGCTCGAAAATCTCGTCGATCGTCATGCCGCCCTTCGCGACCGCCGGCGGCAGCAGGAGATTTTCGTAGACGGTAAGCGTGGAGAATATGCCGCGCTCCTCGGGGACGAATCCCAGGCCGCGATGGGCGACGCGGTGGAGGGGCACGTGGATGAGGTCCTCGCCGGCGAAGCTGATTTCACCTCTGCGCTCGCGCACGATCCCCATGATCGCGCGCAGGGTCGTCGTCTTGCCGACGCCGTTGCGGCCGAGCAGCGTGACCATTTCGCCTTCGCCGACGGTCATGTCGACGCCATGCAGGACGTGGCTTTCGCCGTACCACGCGTTAAGGTCGGCCACCTTGAGAAGCGGTTTCATCTGGAGGCCTCCTCCGTGCCCATATAGGCTGTGCGGACGCGCGGATCCTCCGAGACCGTCGCATAGTCGCCTTCCGCGAGGATCTCGCCGCGCTGCAGGACGGTGACGTGATGGCAGAGCGTCGCGACGACCGAGAGGTTGTGCTCGACCATCAGCACTGCGCGCTCGCGCGCCACTGCGCGGATGATCTCGGCGACCATGCCGACGTCCTCGTGCCCCATGCCGGCCATGGGCTCGTCGAGGAGCAGCACCTTCGGCTCGAGCGCCAGCGTCGTGGCGATTTCGAGTACGCGCTTGCGACCGTAGGAGAGGTCCGCGGCGAGGGCGTTCGCCTCCCTGTCGAGACCGACGGAACGGATCAGCTGCTCGGCCTTGCCGTTGAGGGTGTCGAGCGACGATAAGGATTTCCAGAACTGCGTCGCAAGGCGATTCGGCCGTTGCAGCGCGACGCGGACATTGTCGAGCACGGTCAGGTGTGGGAACACCGCCGAGATCTGAAACGAGCGTACCAGACCCATGCGGGCGACCTTGTCGGGCGCGGTCCTGGTGATGTCCTCGCCGAGCAGGGTGATCGTGCCATGGGTCGGCTGCAGGAACTTCGTCAGGAGATTGAAGACGGTGGTCTTGCCGGCCCCGTTCGGGCCGATCAGCGCATGCACGCGGGCATGATGGATATCGAGGTCGACGTCCTTGACGGCGGTGAAGCCGCCGAAGTCGCGGCGGAGCCCGCGGGCGGACAGTACCACCCGCGGCGCTCCATTCTCCAAAGGCATGGCGACGGTCATCGTCTTGCCGATCAGGACTTCACGAGCTCGCAGCCGCTCTGGGCCGGGTCGATGAAGGCTTCCTTCCCGGGAATGGTCGCGAGAACCTTGAAGTAGTCCCAGGGCTCCTTGCTCTCGTCCGGCTTCTTGACCTCGAGAAGATACATGTCGTGGATCATCCGCCCGTTCGGCGCGACCGTCCCGTTCTTCGCAAAGACGTCGTCGACCGGAAGCGCGTGCAGCTCTTTGGCGACAGCTTCCGTCTCGTCGGTTCCGGCCTTCTCGATCGCTTTCAGATATTGCAGTACGGCCGAGTAGGTGCCGGCATGAACCATATTAGGCATTTTGCCGGTGCGCTCCATGAAGCGCTTGCCGAACTTGGCGCTCTCCTCGTCGCGGTTCCAGTAGAAGCCTTCGGTGAGCGTCAGCCCCTGCGCCGCATCGAGGCCGAGACCGTGGACCTCGGCCAGCGTGAAGAGCAGGGCCGCCAGGCGTTGCCCGCCCTGGACGATGCCGAACTCGGCCGCCTGCTTGATGGCGTTCGAGGTGTCGAGACCGGCATTGGCAAGACCGATCACCTTGGCTCCCGAGGACTGGGCCTGCAGCAGGAAGGAGGAAAAATCGGTGGTTGCAAGCGGATGGCGGACGGCTCCGACGACGGTGCCGCCGTTCTCCTTGACATAGTTGCCGGTGTTTTCTTCCAGCGAATAGCCGAAGGCATAATCGGCGGTCAGGAAGAACCAGCTGTCGCCGCCCTGCTTGACCAGCGCGCCGCCGGTGCCGACCGCGAGCGAGTGGGTGTCATAGGCCCAATGGAAGCCGTAGGGGCTGCACTGCTTGCCGGTGAGCTCCGTCGTTGCGGCCCCGGTGACGATGTCGATCTTCTTCTTTTCTTTCGAGATCGCCTGCACGGCAAGCGCAACGGAGGAGGTGGTCAGCTCCATGATGCTGTCGACCTGCTCGGTGTCGTACCATTGCCGCGCAATGTTGGAGGCGATGTCGGGCTTGTTCTGATGGTCGGCGGTCACCACCTCGACCGGGACGCCGAGCACTTTGCCGCCAAAGTCTTCGACGGCCATCAGCGCCGCCTCGTAGGAGGATTTGCCGCCGAAATCGGCATAGACACCGGATTGATCGTTGAGAATGCCGATCTTGACCTTGCCGTCGGATGCGCCGGCAAGGGCGGCGGTGCTGCCGGCGAGCACCATTGCGAGCGTGGCGATCAGTTTCTTGTGCATTTGTCCTCCTCCCAAAGGTTCTATGTTTTAAAGGGCGATGCGAAGCCGCCGTGCGGATACACATAGGGCTCGGCCGTGCCCTTTCGAGACCTCGGCCGCCTCCCCACATCGCTCTGTTCAAATTTGACCAGACATGCTCCTCAAATGTCGGCCGCGATGTTTACCATCCAGAAAATTCTGCTTGGAAGCAAGTCGGTCGACCCGTAAATTGCAAACAGCATCTGTTCATTTTTGAACAGAAGGGGAGGGACATGAATCCGAATTTTACCTGGGACGATCTGCAGTTCTTCCTCGCGGTCGCGCGAACGGGCCAGCTCTCGACGGCAGCGCGACGCCTGCGGACGAGCCACGCGACCGTCTCGCGCCGCATCGACCGGCTGGAATTCGCACTCAAGGTCAAGCTCTTCGAGCGCAACCCCCGGGGCTACGTGCTGACGACCATGGGCCAACGCTTCGTCGAAACGGCCGAGCGCATGGAGCGGGAGACGGAGCAACTGCAGCTCGACATCAGCGACGGCATGACGGCGCAACGCGGTGTCGTACGGCTGAGTACGCTCGAGGGTTTCGGCAACTTCTTCCTCGCGGACCGGCTTGGGGAGTTCGCCGAGCGCTATCCGAACATCTCGCTCGAGCTCGTGGCGATCCAACAGATCATGTCGTTGTCGCGCAAGGAGGCGGATATCGCGGTGGCGCTTGCCGCACCGAAAGCCGGAGCTTACCATGCCGAAGTGCTGACGCCCTATACGCTGCATGTCTATGGGGCACGCAGCTATCTCGCCGGGCAGCCGCCGATCCGCACACGCAGCGATCTCGGCTCCCACCGCTTCGTCGGTTATATCGACGACATGATCTTCACGCCGGGACTCGATTATCTGGGCGAGATACAGCCGGGGCTGCGCGCCCATTTTCAAAGCTCGAGCATCCTCACCCAGTTGAAGGCGGTGCGCCAGGGACTAGGTCTTTGCGTGCTCCCGCACTTCATGGCGCAGGATGAACCCAACCTCGAGATTGTGTTGCCGGATGAAATCGAGCTGAAACGGACCTATTGGCTGATTTGCCACCGCGATCTGATCGCGATACCCCGGGTGAGGGCCGTACGGGATTTCCTGGTGGATGCCGCGACCGAAAACCGAGGCTGCTTCCTGCGTGAGGCGCCGCTCGCATCGACGGGTCCGCGACGGGTTCTTGAACGTCAATAGCTCGTTAACCATATAGAGGAGGCAAACGCAGGGCCTTTCCGGGCGCGAGGGTCCCAAAATGGATGCCCCGCCTGCCGGTTTCCGGCCCGGTTCGCAGACGCAGGAATAAACACCCTTTAAAAACAGTCACTTACGATTTTCTGCTGATTTTTTGAAAATCGTTGTTGACGTGTCGGAGGGTGGGGGTCTATAAGCCCGATCACTGACGAGGGCGGCGGCGCTGCTGGCGACGATGTCCTTCGCTCTAGGGTTTCCAAGATTGGCGGATGCTGATTGTCGGGACTGGGCC